>OZ246418.1:0-746093 GCA_965231155.1 uncultured Candidatus Saccharibacteria bacterium
TTGCATGCCTTATCCACGCCGCCAGCGTTCATCCTGGACCAGGATCAAATCCTCTGTAAAAAAATTACGAAACAGTCACGTAGCGCTTAGAGAACAAAAGTGTCCAAGCGCTACACGTCGTTTACGTAATCTCAAATTTTCTTTCGCCTTCACTCGTGATCAAAAGATCACGAACGTTTCGAAAGGAATATAATTGGGACAACTAAAAAACTCTATTTACAATGCTATGCAGTTATCAAAAAGCAGTCATTAAGAGTGCGAGGTACATTATATAGAGGCGACTCCAAAAGTCAAGGAATGACTGGCCTGGGGATATCCAAGGATCTCCCTTAATGAGAATCCTTTATCCGATCTCTTGTTTGACCAAAATTACCATAAGTGTTAGAACCCCTACGGCACACGAAAGAAAGGAAAACAATGAAAAAGCAGGAGTTGTGGAGCCTCATGGAAGCATTGCAATTCATCAGAACCACGGGGCTGCCTCAAAAGAACGGGGCCGAGACAAGACCGTTTCCTCGACGAAGAAACTGCCGAGGATACTGGACTATCCAGGAGAGCTTGGTTGTTGGTATCGATGTTTTCGGAGACACCTGGATACTTCCGGTAACACAGCTCGACGGGGAACATCAAACTGGTCTCGAGATCGCCTGTCCATTAGGATATGCTAACTCTTTACCAGCAACCAAAGTTGACAGAATAACTCCTCAGATATATCTAACCTTCCGAAGGAGGAGTCCTGGGTTCACTCCCCAACCGGGAGACCTCGAAAGACTCTTCCAGAATCGACGCAAAACATAGGCACACTGTAAATCACAGCTGTGCCTTTTTATTTTCTTCCCTCTTAAACCACAACGAAGAGTCCATTCTCCTGGCCGTTATGCCTTTGGGATAGAATGGACTCTGAGTCCTTGCCAAGAATTAAAATATAATTTAGAATGCCTACCTATATGAAGAAAGAAACGCATCCCGCATATTTCCCAAAGAGCAAAATCACCTGTGCCTGTGGCAATAGTTTTGTGATCGGTTCAACTCGTGAAGAAATCAAAGTTGAAATCTGTTCCAAGTGTCATCCATTTTATACTGGCGCAAAGACCCTGATCGATACCGCTGGAAAGGTGGAACGCTTCAAGGCTCGAACGGCCAAAGCGGCAGCCCCAAAGAAAGAAAAGAAGGCTCGACCAAAAAAGCAGACTACCAAGAAATAACTTTTTAAAAACCGCCCATGAGGCGGTTTTTAATTTCGAAGAAATAAAATAAAAAAAAGCGTTCATCCGGTTTGGAATAAACGCTTACTTCTTCTTCCGCCTTCTACCTCTCAAGGGAATAACCTCTCCCGAAGGAGGACCAGCTGACTGACGAACCTCCCCAGTTGAAGCCAGCGCGCGCTCCCGGAGAATTCGTTCCTCTCGCGGAGTCAGCGTCCTCAGAATCCTACGAACAGACAACTGCAACCCCGCCAAAGCGATGAAACTTTCCGGCGACAGGGACTCGTCTGCCGGTTGGTCGACTAGATCATCGAGAGAAACTCGATGGCAGACAGCGAAGATGTCTTCGCTGGTTAGCCTCCGCTGGAGCCTCCCCACTAAGGAGTTGTGTCTCTTCTTGCTGTCTTTTCCTTCACCTTCAGCCATTCCGCGCCTCCTATAACGCTCGTACTAATATAGAAGCAACGAATCTTTTGTCAAAGGAAAAAAACGAATTTTGTTGGTAGGATTTTACAAAACAAGTAAAAATCGCTTACCCTAAGGAAATGGATAACGAGAAGGTTTTCTATAACGCAGTAAATATTGCCGTTCAGACACAGTATAAAGAGTTGAAAAAACTCAGAGAAAAATATAGTTCTTGGGAAAAGGCCTGGGAGGAGGTCTCCGAGACTAAGGAAATCAAGATTGACCCACAAAAAGAATTTAAAAAACTAGAGCCTCTGGGTATCGACCTCGTTCTTCTTGAAGAGAAGTCATATCCCCCGCTACTCAAAGAGATTCCTTTTCCACCATTCGGCATATACATCAAAGGACTATTACCAAACAGTGGAATTCCTATTGGAATTGTCGGCACGCGAAAAGCCACCTCGGAAGGCAAGGAGTTAGCTCGTGAATTCGGCAAAGAACTGGCGACCGCGGGGTGCGTCATCGTGAGCGGCCTGGCACTTGGTATCGATAGCATGGGCCACCGTGGCGCCCTTGAAGCAAAAGGAATCACCATTGCTGTTTTGGCCAATGGGCTTGATCATATCTACCCCTCAACAAATACTGGACTCGGTGAGGAAATCATTCGGCAAAACGGAGCGCTGATCTCCGAGTATCCACTCGGTAGTCCTTCCTTACCATATCGATTTTTAGAAAGGAATAGAATCATCAGTGGACTGTCTAAGGGCATCGTTATAATAGAAGCGCCCCATCGTTCTGGTACGATTGCCACCGCCCGCTTCGCTTTAGAGAGCAATCGAGACATCTTCGTCATTCCCGGACCAGCCAGGCATCCAAACTTTGCCGGATCTCATGAGCTCATCAAACAGGGTGCAAGCCTGGTGACCATCCCAACAGACGTCCTCGTTGCGTTTGATATTGTACCGAAACCAAAAAAAGAAATAGCCGATCTCACCGCTGAAGAAACAATCATTATGGATATACTACAAAACGCAACTGAAGCTCTTTTCGTTGACAAAATCATCGAGATGTCGCATCTTCAACCTCCAGTAGTCAACCAACTCATCAGCCTTTTATTAATCAAAGGTTTGGTGCAAGAAACAGATTCGGGCTACACTACTATTATAGAAAAATGACTGACACCAAAACAAAAACAACAAAAGCGAAAGCCAAACCAAGAACCAAGGCTAAAAAACTAATTATCGTTGAGTCGCCAACCAAAGCAAAAACTATTGGCAAGTTCTTGGGTAGTGGTTTTGACGTGCAGTCTTCGTATGGTCATGTCCGTGATCTCCCTAAGAGCACCCTGGGTATTGATACCGAACATGATTTTGAACCTCACTATATTACTCCCCGAAAAAATCAGAAGGTAGTTACCGCTCTCAAAAAACTAGCGGCCAAATCAAGCGGTGTCATTCTCGCGACTGATGAAGACCGCGAAGGAGAAGCAATCGCCTGGCATCTGGCCAGTGCCTTGGAGTTAGAAAAAAAAGGTATTCCTTCAGAGCGTATCGTCTTTCATGAAATTACCGAGGAGGCCATTAAAAATGCCATGGCTCATCCACGAACGGTAGATGGTCATATGGTTGACGCCCAGCAGGCTCGACGCGTCCTCGATCGTTTGGTTGGCTACAAACTCTCCCCATTCTTGTGGAAAAAAGTGGTTCGAGGACTCTCAGCTGGTCGTGTACAATCGGTGGCCCTTCGCTTGATTGCCGAAAAAGAAGAAGAGATCAAAGCTTTTCAACCAGAGACCTACTACACCGTCCACGGTACATTTGAAACAAAAAAAGAAGAATCATTCGAAGCCTCTCTCGTAAAAGTCCGCGGTCAGGAGATTGAAGATCCCGGCCTCAAAAATAAGAAAGAAATAGAAGAACTTCTGGCTCAGTTAAAAAAAGCGGAATTTCGAGTCACAGAGGCTGAGAATAAAGAACTAAGAAAGAATCCGCCAACGCCGTTTATCACTAGCACGCTTCAGCAAGCCGGTGCACAGAGACTTCGTTTTTCAGCCAAGAAAACAATGTATCTGGCACAAAGCCTCTACGAACTGGGTTTTATTACGTATATGAGAACCGACTCCCTGAACCTTTCCGAAGAAGCACTGAAGGCTGCTGGAAGTTGGATCGAGAAAAATCTTGGCGTGGCGTATTTAGAAGGCGCTCCACGACGATACAAGTCAAAATCTCGTCTTGCCCAGGAGGCTCACGAAGCTATCCGTCCAACAGATGCCTTCAGAGAACCAAACAGTCTGGCTTCTCTTGAAAAAGATCAGATCAAGCTCTACGACCTCATCTGGAAACGTTTTATGGCTTCCCAGTTGCCACCGGCAGTTTTTGAGAATCGAAAGATTACTATTGAAGGATTCGACGGAAAAGAATCGTTGGCCACCTTCGGAGCAACTTCGAGCCAGATACAATTTGATGGTTTCTTAAAAATCTGGCCAACCTCTTTCGAAGCCAGCTATCTTCCTGAGTTAAAAAATGATGATCCCCTGACACTCAAAGATATCCAAAACCTTCAGCACCTGACTGAACCTCCTTCACGATTTACCGAAGCCAGCTTAATCAAAACGTTAGAAAAACATGGTATTGGTCGACCTTCAACCTACGCCCCGATTATCTCTGTCATTCAAGCCAGAAACTATGTAATCAAAGAAAAGGGTCATTTTGTACCGACCGAGATCGGTACTCTGGCCAACAAAGTGATCAGTTCAAATTTTCCAGAGATAGTGGACATTGAGTTCACCGCGAAGATGGAAAACAATCTCGACGATATTGCCGAAGGAAAAACAAACTGGAAAGAAATTATCAAAGAATTCTACAATCCTTTTGCCAAAAACCTAGAAGTAAAATACGAGGAGGTTTCGAAAGAAGAATTTATTACGGAAACGACCGACGAGATTTGTCCGGTCTGTGGAAAACCGATGGCCGTAAAGTTTGGACGCTTCGGGAAATTTATCGCCTGCTCGGGGTATCCAGAGTGTAAAACGACCAAGCCTCTTACCAAAGAACCTCCGAAATCAAGCGGTATTAAGTGCGAAAAGTGTGGAGAGGGCGAACTCATTGAGCGTCGCGTGAGCAAGGGACGAGCGCGGGGAAAAATGTTCTGGGGTTGCAGTCGGTATCCCGCCTGTGATTATGCGGTGTGGGAAAACCCTAATAAAGAGAAGGCAACAACCGACGAAGAACCTGTCTCTGAGAAAACAAACGAAGAGGAAGCGTGATACACTAGAACCATGCCCCTGACTGTCAAAGAAATCATCAAGAAGGATCCGGAAGGCTTGATTGCGCAGGCTTATAAACTCTCTCAAAAGGCTCATGCCGGCCAGAAAAGAAAAACTGGCGAGCCTTTTTTCATTCATCCTTTGGCGGTAGCTGACATCTTGGTGAGTTGGAATATGGACGAGGAAACCGTTGTGGCTGGCCTCCTCCACGACATCATCGAAGACACACCAACCAGCAAAGAAGAACTAACCAAACAGTTCGGGGAAAATATTGTTTTCCTTGTTGATGGCGTCAGCAAACTCGGCAAGATTAAGTATCGTGGGGTAGCCAGCAAAATATCAGCTCATACAAAAATCGAGAACCTGCGGAAGATGATCCTGGCGCTCAGTGAAGACCTACGAGTTATCTTCATTAAGCTTGCCGACCGACTCCACAACATGAAGACGTTGGGTGCACTGCCACCAATCAAACAAAAACGAATCGCTTTAGAAACCGAGGATATTTATGCCACGATTGCCTACCGCTTAGGTATGCAAAATCTCAGTGGCGAACTTCATGATCTGGCCTTCCCCTATCTCTATCCCAAAGAAAACGAATGGCTCATTAAGCATGTGCCGGAAAAATTCGAAGAGAGGAAAAAATATCTTGAAAAACTCCTACCCAAAATAAAAACTGCTCTTGAGGAGGGTGATATTAAATCTCCGGAGATAGATTTCCGTGCGAAACGCTACAGCAGTCTTTATCACAAGCTACTTCGTCATGAAATGGATATCGAAAAAATCTATGACCTGATCGCGATGCGAATCATTGTGAAGAGTATCGGCGATTGTTATGCCGCTCTGGGCATTATCCACAAACTCTTTCCACCTCTTCCTGGCCGAATCAAGGATTATATTGCCATGCCCAAACCAAATGGCTACCGGAGTTTGCACACCACAGTGATTGCCGACGCCAATAAGTTTATTGAGTTTCAGATTCGAACCGAAGAGATGCATCGAGAAAACGAAAACGGTATTGCTGCACACTGGCTCTACGAGCAAAGAAAAAAAGGTGCTCCAGAGACACAGAAACAAACTGGCGATCTCAACAAAGAATTACACTGGGTAGAACAACTTCGTAACTGGCAGGAGAAATATGAGGAAAATGCAACTGACCCAGAAGCCTATCTGAATGCTATGAAGGTAGATTTTTTCAAGGACCGCATCTTTGTAATTAGTCCAAAAGGAGATGTCTTTGATCTACCTGTCGGCTCAACACCAGTTGATTTTGCTTATCAGGTACACACCACTATCGGCAATACCTGTGTCGGTGCGAAGGTGAATGCTTCTTTTGTGCCACTTGATCGGAAGTTGCGGTCTGGCGACATTGTGGAAATCCTTGTTCAGAAAAATAAAATGCCTTCCGAAGACTGGCTCACCTTCGTGCAAACTTCTGGAGCGAAAGAAAAAATACGAACTGCCTTAGCTCAAAAGAAAACATCGCTCAGCACTCGCCGACTCCCTAGTATGGTGGAGTTGAAACTCACTGTTCAGGATCGGTTCGGACTCCTCAAGGAAGTAACCGATACCGTCACTCGTTCTCATATCAATATTCGACATCTCCAAACAGTACATCAGGCTGGTAATCAGTTCCCCGTATTAAAAATTCAGTGTCAGACCACCGACAAAGAAAAGATTTCCAAGTTATCTCTGAAACTCAAAAAAATAAAAGGCGTTCGCGAGATCTCTTCGATCCTAATTTAGGGCGGAGTTTCTTAAATCCCGCGACTCTCCTCCTGACCAACGATTCTTGAAAGGTGTTCGAGAATGTTCTCTAACTCTTCGTGCGAATAAAAATTGATAGTGATTCTCCCAGAATCTCCTGTCTGATTAATCTTCACCGGTGTTCCCAAAAAACTGGCTAACTTATCCTGAAACATCTGGAGTTCTGGAGTGGCTTTCTTTTCTCGGTGATGCACCTCACCACCAGCCTCAACCTGGGCGCGTAACTCTCTCGTAGTAAGACTCTTATTCACCAAATCACGAAAAAGTTTTTCCTGAATAGCTGGATTCTTAAGGGAAAGTAAAAGTCGTCCGTGACTCTCACTAATTTTCCCAGTGCCAATCGCCTCCTGCACATCAAACGGAAGATCTAGCAAGCGAAGCGTGTTCGCTACCGTCTCACGACTCTTACCAAGTCGAGTAGCAATCTCACGCTGCGTCATACGAAACTCATCCTGCAAACGCGCAAAAGCGCGAGCCATTTCAATTGGATTCAGATTTTCACGCTGGAGATTTTCAATAATAGCCAGTTCCAACGACTGGTTCGCTCCGCGATCTAAAGAACGAACAATGACCGGCACTCGCTCTAGGCCAACTAACTTTGAAGCCATTAAGCGACGCTCACCGGCAATCAACTCATACTCCACAGAAGTTCCCGTAGGAGTTTCTTTCTCGATTTTAGTGACCACTAGTGGCTGGATAATGCCATGCTCACGAATTGAACCGGCCAGATCTTTTAAAGCCTCCTCATCAAAATGACGTCGCGGTTGGTGTGGATTTGGTTTAATGGCATCAACTTCTACCAAAAAAACCGACTCACCCATCGATGGTTTTTTTAGTTCTGGACGAAAAACATGAGAAGTCGACTGACTAAATGCAGGAGTTACAACATCCTCCCGCTCGTGAGTCACCGGAACGCTTATTGGAGACGTCATCGTGGGAGTTGGTGATACTGCATCGAGCGGTTTTTCTACAGGCACTTGATGAACAACTGGCTGAGCAGAAACCGGTTCCTCATGGAGCATTACTGGCGGTGGAACAGGAAGCATTTTTTCTTCTACTTCTTCTGGTAAGAATATCTGGGATTCCTGAGAAATGGGGTCAGAATTAGTGGATGGATGAGAAACTGGCTCTCGGGGAGTTTCTGGTAAAGAAGAAATTGCTGGTGATTGAAAACTCTCTTCACGGGCTGGTGGTGTGAATGGATGATCTGAGACAGTCGGTGAAGCTGGCGAATCACTGGGTGGCTGAGGAACTCCAGGGGTTTGGGATTTCTGTGGGGGAATGAGAGATTCTAGTCCTTGACCAAGCATAGATTTAGATAATATTAAAATTTCCAAAGTTATCACTCACAAACTCGTTTGGCGGAGTAAGAAAAGCGATCTCCTGAGAGACTACCTCTCTGGCTAAGTTCTCATACGCTTGTGCGCCAAAAGAATCTGGACGATAGACAGAAATCGGCTGAGAAAAACTTGGGGCTTCGGCCAACGGAATACTCCGAGGAATTTTTGATTTAAAAATACGATGAGGAAAATGTGCTTCCATCTCCTTCACGATATCTCGACTCAACGTATCATTTTCATCAAACATCGTGATCACCGCTCCCGCTACAGAAATTGAGTGACTCATATTATTACGAATCAGCTCAATCGTTTCCAAAAGCTGTCCAAGCCCTTCTAAACTATAATACTGTGCTTGCACCGGAATAACCACCTCATTGGCAGCGATCAGTCCGTTCACGGTCAGAAGACTCATGCTCGGAGGGAGATCGATCAAGATATAGTCATACATATGACGAAAACGATGAACGAATCTTCGCAGGTAGTACTCTCGCTCAGGGAGATTGACCAACTCAACCATCAGACCAGCAAGATGCGGGGCGGCAGGAATTAAATGAAGATGATCAATCGCTGAACGATGTACCAACGACTCTGGATCTGCATGACCGAGCACGCCATGATACACACTTTCTGTGAGGCTGGCTGGGCGCACTCCCAGGGCTGAACTGGCATTGGCCTGAGGATCGAAATCAATAACTAAAACCCTCTTACCGTGGTGCGTTAAATAAGCCGCTAAATTCACGGCAGTTGTCGTCTTGCCTACTCCCCCTTTGGCGTTACAGACAGCAATAACTCTAGCCATTTTTCAAAAAGATATGGAACGCGTTGGACGTAATAATAGACACCTGCATCGTATAGACATTTTATGATTTTTTCTTGATTTCGGCAACGAAAACTGATTTAATAAGCCAGTATCGCATTGCCGAGATGGCGGAACTGGCAGACGCACAGGACTCAAAATCCTGCGATCGCAAGGTCATGAGGGTTCAACTCCCTCTCTCGGCACACTGACTTATAAAAATGACTACCTTTGAGATTCGAGAAATCGACAACAAAGAAGATTTTGATCTCAGTACTCTCTTTGAGGATATCCCCTTTACCCAAGCCAGTCTTTATGGCGAGTGGCAAGAAAACTTAGGAAGAATAGTGAAAAGATTTCTCATCTCTGAGAATGGAGAAATTGTCGCTTATTTCCAGTTAATCAAATATCCTCTCCTTCTCGGAAAGAGTTATCTTTATGCACCTTATGGACCGCTTCTTAAAAAACAATCGGAAGACCTCCTTGTTTATCTCAAGAACGCGTTAGAGAAAATTGCTCGAGATGAACAAGCAGTTTTTGTACGCCTCGACTTTACGCCTCCACTTCCTGATACTACATTCTCTCACTTTTTTACTAAGGCTCCGTTATACACCTACCACTCAGCCTACTTTCAGCCTCGACACGAATGGGTGCTTGGTTTAGAAAAAACAGAAGATCAAATCTTGGCTGGGATGCACGAAAACCACCGCTACTCTATACGCTTAGCTGAAAGAAAAGGTGTTGTGGCAGAAATCATCACCAAAGATTTTCAAGAACACTTCGAAGATTTTTATAAATTGATGGAAGAAACCGCGAAACGAAATGGCTTTGGACTCCATCAAAAGAAATACTACGAAAATGTTTTTCAGAATCTTCAAAAAACAGGATCGTATCTCTCGATTGCCAAATTGGGTGATAAAATTTTAGCCATTGATCTGATCATCGTTTTTGCAAAAAAGGCTCACTATGTATTCGGAGGCTCAAGCAATGAGCATCGTAGTCTCTGCCCTTCCTACGCCGCCAAATGGAAAGCTATTCGTCACGCCAAAACAATTGGCTGTCTGGATTATAACTTCGGAGGAGTGGCCACCGGAGATGCAACCTACACGGGCTGGGATAAACTTTCTACTTTCAAAAAGAAGTTTGGCGGAAGAGAAATCGTCCACTCGAACTTTTTTGATGTGGTGGTTAGTCCATTTTGGTATTATCTCTATAATCTGAGAAAACGACTCAAAAAAATGCGCGCATGAAAAAAATTCTGAAGAATCTTCTCCCTGAATCACTCTTTCTCAGCTACCACCGCGTCATCGCTATGCTGGCGGCAGTTTATTATCGATATCCCGGAAAAAAGATGATCGTCATCGGCATTACCGGGACAAAAGGAAAGACCTCAACGGCAAACTTTATCTGGTCGTGTCTCAGTGCCGGCGGTTTTAAAACTGGCATTATCAGTACGGCGAATATCCGAATTGGCCAGGAAGAATCGCTCAATACATATCATATGACTATGCCCGGGCGGTTTACTATTCAGAAACTAATGGCTCAGATGGTCAAAGAGGGTTGCACATACTGCGTAGTAGAAACAACCTCGGAGGGGCTAAAACAGTACCGCCATACCGGCGTCTACTATGACATTGGCGTCTTTACCAATCTCTCGCCGGAGCACCTCCCTTCTCATGGCGGAAGTTTCCAGAAATACAAAGAAACGAAAGGAAGGATGTTTGCCTCGCTCACTCAGTATGCGAAAGTTATTAATGGACAAAAGATCGATAAGATTATTATTGCCAACAAAGACAACGAACACGCCGACTACTTCCTTAGCTTCCCCGCGGACAAAAAACTGACATTTAGCATTCAGGGGGTGGCAGACTGTGTGGCACAAGAAATCGAAGAGTTTCCGGACGGCGTTCGTTTTAACGTTGGCGAAGATAAATTTCGAATCGACATTTTGGGGAAATTTAATGTTTACAATGCCCTGCCAGCAATTATCATCTCTAAAATCGCTGGCATTAGTTCAACAAAAATTGCCGAAGGACTCACCTCTCTAAGCGTCATTCCTGGTCGCATGGAAGAGATAAACGCTGGTCAGAATTTCTCGGTGATTGTTGACTACGCCCATGAAAAAGAAAGTGTCACTAACGTTCTTAAGACGGCCCGTGCTATCAGCAAAAATAGCGGTAAAACAATTATCCTTCTCGGCGCAGAAGGTGGCGGTCGCGATAAGGCAAAAAGACCAATCATGGGCGAACTGACTGGGAAGATGGCAGACTATGTCATCGTAAGCAATGTCGATCCCTACGAAGATGATCCCAAAGAAATTCTCGAAGACATCGCTCGCAGTGCTGAACAATTTTCCAAAGTCCGAGATAAAGATTTATTTGTAATCGAAGACCGAAGATTGGGTATCCGGAAAGCCCTCTCCTTAGCCTCTGATTCTGATATCGTACTCATTACTGGCAAGGGAGCTGAACAGTCAATTACCATCGATGGAAAAACGATTCCTTGGGACGATAGGCAGGTTGTTCGAGAGGAGCTAGGCTCTCTTCTTTTGGCAAAACATAAAACTGATGATACTGTTAGTCCTCGTAATCTACATTCTTGAACTATGAAAACTCGCGTTGTAGTTTTAGCGGCCGGCAAGGGTAAACGAATGGGCGCGGAAGTCCCAAAGGTCTTGATCCCCTTTAACGGAAAACCGCTTGTTCAGCACCTCTTAGAAACTATTAAAAAATCTGGAGTTGATGATAGGCCAGTGGTTGTCATTGGAAAGGATGGAGATCTCATCAAAAAAACTCTGGGCGAAGAGTACGACTATGTCATCCAGGAGGAGCAACTGGGCACCGGTCATGCAGTACTTTCAACAGAGCCCCTTCTCTCTCCCTCTGCTGAATCGGTTATAGTTCTCTATGGCGATCACCCTTTTTTACAACCAGAAACAATTAAGAAGCTCCACGACTTACACGAAGCTAAGGGAGGGCCTCTGGCGATGATGACCACCTGCGTTGATGACTTTGAAGACTGGCGATCATTATTTAAAGATTTCGGTCGAGTCAAACGAAATCAGGAAGGAGATATCCAGTCGGTCGTCGAAACAAAAGATGCAACTCCCGAAGAACGGGAAATCAAGGAGGTGAATCCCTCCTTTTTTTCCTTCGAGGCGACTTGGCTTTGGGAGCACTTGAAACAACTAAAAAACAATAACGCTCAGTCTGAGTACTATCTCACCGACCTAGTCAAAATAGCGATTCAGGAAGGCCATCCGATTGTTTCAGTCCAGGCCTCACCCATCGAAAGTATTGGGGTGAATACCCCTGAGCAACTCGAAGTTGCCAGAAATCTCCACTAGGGCTATTATCTCGGCAGTTCATAACGGAGGCCACTCATGGATCTTGGAGCTATTGTCGTGGCCGCTGGCTACGGCAGTTTCCGAAATTTCGGAAATATGAAATTCCCCAAAGTCCTCGAGGACTTTGGTGGACGATCAATCCTTGGGAGAATCGTCGGTACTCTTTATAACTCTGGAATTACGAGAATTGCCATTGTCGTAAATCCGCAGTTTGAAGAATCTATCCGACGAGATCTTCGAAAATCTGGATTTTCTGAACTTCATTATGTTGTTCAGCCAGATCGATTGGGCGCCGCAGATGCGGCTGAACGAGCCTTGCCGATTATTCTCGGTGAGAAACTCGATCAAGTACTCATCACCTTTGGCGACATGCCACTCTGGAGTGCGGAAACGATTCGTGGCCTCATTCAAGAGCACGAAAAGAAACGTCCTCCCGTTGGCACGATGACGACCGCCTCCCGACTTACTAATCACTCGAGGATTCTCGATCGTTATGGTCGAGTCATCTCGAGTGGCCAAATCCGTAAGGTCGTTGAGCCAATCGACGCCACACCAGAAGAGCTGGCGTTTCCATTGGTCAATCCATGCCTTTGGATCTGGAATATTCTCTGGCTGATGCGGATGATTCCGTATATTCAGCCGAAAGAACGGGGCGACGGGCATCCGGCAGAAAAATACTTGCCACCCCTTGTGCAGATGGCTGCTCAGCAAGGTCGGTGGATCCACGGATATCATCTTCCCGAAAAAAGGAATTACGAAGCCTTAGGAGTAAATACTCCCGAAGAACTTGCCTTTATAAATAGCCTTACCCCCGATGTCTAATCGGGGATTTTTTATTCTCAAGCTAACTGGTTGCCAGAGAGGGTTCAAAGCCATACTATAATCCTATGCATAAACCACGAATCGTGGTCCTCGGAGGTGGTACGGGCACGTTTACCGTCCTCTCTGGCCTGAAAAAATATCCTCTTCATCTCTCGGCGGTTGTCTCTATGGCTGACGATGGTGGTTCAACTGGTATTCTTCGTGATGAACTCGGCGTCCTCCCTCCAGGCGACGTCCGACAGTGTCTGGTCGCACTTTCTTCGTCTGATCGGCTAATGAGAACACTTATGAACTATCGCTTCCCGAATGGTCAGTTCGAGGGTCATAGTTTCGGCAATCTTCTTCTCTCGGCCCTCGAAAAGATTACTGGGAGTTTCGACAAGGCCGTAGAAAAATGCTCAGAGATATTACGCCTCGAAGGCGAAGTTATTCCCGCCACCTTGGATAAGGTGAAGCTCCAAGCGGTACTCAAGAATAACTCAAAAATTATTGGGCAAAACAAAATCCATACATCCGATTTAAGAAACCTAAAAACAATCAGTCTCCAGCCAACACCAAAAGCAAATCCAAAAGCCCTAGAAACTATTCAGAAGGCGGACGTCATCGTCATTGGACCTGGAGATTTTTATTCGAGCCTCATTCCAGCTCTTTTGATTCCAGGCATCCCTCAAGCGATTAAAAAAAGTAAGGCGAAAAAGTCATATGTATGTAATCTTATGACCAAAGAGGGACACACCGCGGGGTTCTCGGTGAACGATTTCGCCCAAGCTATAGAAAAAAGAATTGGTACTCGTCTCGATTTTGTAATTTACAACGACCATCAACCAGCTAAAGTACTCATCCAAAAATATGCCCGGGCAGGAGAACATCCAGTCTCGCACGAACTTCCCTCTCTTAAAAAAACCAAAACTGTTTACATTGGTGGGGATCTCCTCCATAAGAAAATCATCCCGACTCCAAAACACGACCTTCATGTAAGAAACCTGATTCGTCATAACCCTTCAAGGGTTGCCCAAATTATATTTGAAATTGCCACTTCATGATTACCACTATCGCGTGCGATCTCGATGGAACACTCTGCCATTACAAAAATGGCTACAGCCAGATATTCAAAATTTTTGAGAAATATGGAATTAGTGAGACGCAAACGAAGAAAGGATATGAAAAAATCCTTGAAAGCGGCTTCAGCATCGAAAAACTAAGCATCTTTCTTAAAGAAAAATATGCTGTGAAGATTCACCTGGAATCAGTTGAAAAAGAATTCCAGTCCTTTCTCAAAAAATCGCTAGTCCTCTATGATGACGTACTCCCCTTTCTTAAAGAAAACAGATCTCTGTCTTTTGTGATTGTAAGCTTCGGGGATCCTGGATTCCAAAAACAAAAAATCGAACTTCTTGGACTCAAACCAGAAAAACTCATTGTCACTCATAAACGAAATGACAAGGGGTTGGCTCTCCACTCACTCCATAAGGAATCTCATGATTCGCTTATCTATATCGATAATCACATCTCAGAGCTCGATGAAGTAAGGAAGAAAATACCTCACGAGGAGAGGGTGAAAACCATATTTCTAGACCGGAATGACCAGTACGCAGGGCGTCCCTCTCCCCACCTACGAATCACCAGCCTTCAAGAGGTCTCCACTTTACTTCGAGCCCAGTCTTCCTTAGAATAAGAAGACTTTACCGGGCCCATAGCTCATCTGGTAGAGCGCCACATTTGCAATGTGGAGGTGACCGGTTCGAGCCCGGTTGGGTCCACCCGATTGAATTTCCCCTCTCAACTAACTCTTCTTGAGTTGCTCGATATCGGCTAAAAGACGACGAACGTCCTGAGAGATCTGCTCGATGGCGATAACCTGCCGTTTTTCATGCTGTTCAACAGAGGTATCCTCCTCAGTGATTTCTTCGACATCTTCTTGAATTTCATCCACGTCCTCCTGAATTTCGTCTACGTCTTTCTGAATTTCGTCCACGTCCTGACTAATCTCTTGGATATCTTCCTGAATATCTTCAACATCTTCACTGACCTCGGCCAACTCCTCAGCCTGCCGATTAACTGTCATCTGGATAAGTATAGAAAGATAGATAGCTTCTAAAGAAACAATCGTAGTCACAAACAAGAGCATCTCATCCCAGGCAACTTCACCTGAAGCAGCCAAAAAGAATGAGATCCCAAATATAAAGGTATGGAAAACCAGAGAGGAAGCTGATCCTACCCAGGTAGTTATTTTTTCTACAAAAGTTTTCTGACGCATCTTTCCAATGTGACATATTTATAAATATGTGTCAATAGTTTCGTTATCCTCCAGCCAGAGGAAACCCTGGCCTCTTCTCGATTTCTTCTGTATAATGTCCCTATAATGACTAGAGAAAGGACCTATAATTCTGCCTATGCGGCCGGTCTCCCTATCTCTAAAATGATCTACCCGGATCAGCTAATAAATAGGCTAAAATACTATATATTTAAGATCTACAATCCGATGCACCCCTTCTGGAGGGATCTTCTTCTAATGCTCGGACTAATTCGTCATACTGTCGACAGACAAGACTACCTCCTCGGCACTCTTCGAGAAGATCGGAAAGTAGAAGATTTGCTCGCCTATCTTGTCCAAAAGGGATTTGGTAATCACTTTATCGCCTGGGTTGATGAAGGAGAGATCTCTAGCTTACGACTCCTGGAAAATTTTGAGTACCAGTATCACATACGTATTTTCAAAGATGGTCAGATTCGCGGACACTACGAATACACTCCAGAATGTCATCCTATCCATCACTTAAAAGAAAAGGATATGAGAGACGGTCGAGAGTTATTTTCTCAAATACTAAAAGGGTGGATAAACTAAAGATCCTCTGACGGGGATTTTTAATTTTGAGGACGACTCTTCGGGAAGATAAGATCCCAGATCTTTCCAGCTACTGGCTGAACCTGGCCAGTAAATGGGAAGTAGTGCAAATCGATAAACGGCAGACTATTGCACTCAATCACCCCACACGGCATCTGGTCCTGCCAGGGCTGACTCATATCATTCATAATGAAATCGACTCCTACGAGATCGTCATCGAGGACTTGGCCGATCCTCTCGAAGAGCGCAATATTATCTGGGTGGACTTCGTTTGTTACATCGGCATTCGAAGCGCCGCTGCCTCGTCCCACCTTTTGATTCAAAACTACCCACTCGCCTTTTTCTGGCACACTTGTCCAGGTTAATTTCTGACGACGCAACTCCTCTTCGGCATCAGCTCCCAGATCAAGATGATGAAACATCGGACCTTCGCGCAAGGGATTTTTGTTTTCTGCATCTGCAAGCTCTTTGACAGTATAAACGCCATCACCCCTCACATGAGGAGGTTCTCGTCGCATTACCGCGACAACTTTTTTATTCACGATAGTGATACGAAAAACAAATCCCTGAAGCTCCTCCTCAATCATCGCCAAGAATGATAGCTGCTTGGCACTCCGAAAAGCCCTCAAAAGAGACTGATCATCCATAATATGGATAAAGGTGTGACGACTGCGCGAGCCAATGTGAGGTTTGACGATGGCCGGAGCACCGACTTCATGAAAAGCTTGCAGTGCCGACCGCTCAGAAAAACAGGCTCGTCCCCTGGCCACCGGAATCTCGGCCTCTCGAAACTTCTTTTTCATCACAGATTTGTTATCCATCCAACCCAAAGACTCCGAATCTGGTCCTTTTGGTCGAGGCAATCCTTCAAAACTAATACGCTCTCCCTCAAACTCGGCGACACAAAAATCACGAGCCATTCCCAGGAGTCTTAGTTCATACATCTTTATGCCCCGCCGGTCCGCCTCATCCCAGAGAACCTTGGTTCTCATAGATAAAAACTGATCTGGTTTTTCGACAATCTTTGCGAGGCCACACCAGGCCAGAAAATGGAAAAGTGGGAGGATAAATCCCTTGTGTGAGAAGCCAGTGAACACCCTCCCCACCCGTCGCCAGAGAATCTCAATTGGTCGAGAAAGAAAAGAGAAAATTGCGTCGAATAAAGCTACCGTCCACTCAACGGAGTGAATGGCAGGGGCAGCACCACAATCAAGACAGGGTTTGGCCTTCATATAATGAGTAAAGCTTAGAGCAAATTGATTTTAGCGCAACCTTGGCCTATTATGAAGCCCATTGGTGGGGTGGCCGAGTGGTTTAAGGCGGCAGTCTTGAAAACTGCTGTGTCAGAAATGGCACCGTGAGTTCGAATCTCACCCCCACCGCAACTTTTCGAAAAGGGTTTCTGAACTTAGTTCCTCGTACTTGTTGCGCTCGAAATACCACGGATGCCTACTGGACGGACCTGGATAGACTGCGCAGTGAGACTGCCATCACTATTCGCAGAACCAAGAACGGTAATCTGTTCGCCTACGACTAATGCACTGACCGAACTAGAAACACTCTTGGTCGCCTGAGTCTCTTCGCTATAGAAAATAATCCTCGAACTGCCATCGAGGGACTTTATCGTTAAGCTTTTATCGTCTTTGGCGATAATCTCTCCGGCCATCGGACCACCACCAGTCCGATTACCCCGCATCATTCCTCTGTCCATCCCTCGACCAAACTGACCTTCCTGTCCGACGAAACCACCATTTCCTCGTGGATTGCTACCCTTCCCATGCTGCATACCCTCATAGAAAGAAACTCCTCCGACTAACACCACCACCGCCAGTACACCTACAATTGTTTTTGTATTCATTTTTATTTATTATTTTTTATCTTCGACTATTTTTATTCATATCGTAAGGCATCGATAGGGTTTAAGGCCGCTGCACGACGGGCGGGATAGTAGCCGAAAACGATACCGATAGCTGCCGAAACACCAAAAGCCAGAAGTACAGAAGACAGAGAAACCTGAGTCTGTAGGATGCCAAAATATGTGACAGCAAAGGAGATACTCCAACCAAATGCCACTCCGATCAGTCCACCGATAAATGTGAGCGCTACCGCCTCGGTTAAAAACTGAAGATTGATATCTCTTCGCTTGGCACCAATCGCCTTCCGAAGACCAATCTCTCGGGTACGCTCGGTGACCGTGGTAAGCATCATATTCATAATACCAATACCACCAACCACCAAAGATATTCCAGCAACCGCACCCAAAAGGATAGTGAAGGTCTGCGTGATACTCGAAGCAGTGGCTACGATATCCTGTTGATTCAAGGTGCTAAAATCGGCCAGCTGAGGATCGGAGATCTTATGATTCGCAAGGAGAAGTGTGGTGATCTGCTCCTGAATGGCAGTCATCGATTCGGCATCGGGGGCTTTGACACTGATTGTAGTCACATAGGAATCACCAGCTAAAAAGCGTTGCGCTGAGGTAAGTGGAATAAAAATCATATCATCCTGACTTCCAAAACCACTGCCCCCTTTTGACTTGGTGACACCAATGATTTTGAATTCAATTCCCTTGATACGAATAGTCTGACCAACCACCTCAGCGCCTTCGCCAAAGAGATCGTCTCGAGTGGTTGGACCAATAACCGCCACCTTAGAGAGTCCGCGAAGATTCTCGTCCGAGATGAAAGTTCCTAAATCTATTTCGACATTCCTCACTTCTGGATAAGCGCCATTTGTTCCCACAACCGAAGTATTTGTATTTTTACCCTTGCTCGTAATCTGATAACGACCGGAAAGTTCTGGGGCGACAGCGAGGGCGGTAGTAACTTCTTTTGTAATCACTTCAACATCACTCTGAGTGAGGGTTCTCGCCGATCCACGACCGGAGCTCACCTGAATGCCTGGCCCACGTTGCGCCCCAGGCATTACGATAATCAGATTAGAACCAATCGATTGAATACTAGCTTGAATCGAACCCTGAGCTCCCTGACCGATCGACACCATCGCAATAACCGAACTGATACCAATTACGATACCCAAAATAGTCAGACTTGATCTGGCTTTATTCGCTGAAAGCGCAGTATATGTTTCCTGAAGAATATCGCTGAATTTCATGAGGTGTGTGTATGATGAGCTTTACGACGAGTATGGGCCTTGGAATCACTTAAAATCAATCCGTCACGAATATGAATAATCCGATCGGCATGTTCAGCAACGTCTGCTTCGTGAGTAATAAGGACAATTGTCCTCCCCTGCTCGGTATTCAAACTCTGAAAAGTACCTAAAACAATCTCACCAGTTTTTGTATCTAAGTTTCCCGTTGGTTCGTCTGCAAGAATTAGACTAGGGCTATTTACCAACGCTCGAGCAATAGCCACTCGCTGAATCTGTCCACCCGAAAGTTGATTCGACAGATGATCAAAATACTGATCATCGAGACCTGCCGCCCGTAACGCAGTGGCAGCCTGCTTCTCCCGCCTTCCTTCAGCTACTCCTGCGTAAACCAAAGGCAACATGACATTCCGCAAGACAGTGGTTCTCGGTAAGAGATTAAAAGACTGGAAAACAAATCCGATCTTGTCACAACGAATCTCCGCCAGCTCATCATCGGTCAAGACAGAAACATCCTTACCATCTAGAAAATAAGTCCCGCTTGTTGGCGTATCAAGTGCCCCAAGAATATGCATCAACGTTGACTTCCCAGAACCAGAAGGACCCATAATAGCGATAAACTCACCATCATGAATATCAAAACTTACACCACGCAAGGCCTGAAATCCACCGTCGCCACCACTATATGTCTTTGTGACATCTCGAATTTCAATCATAGTTATCTCCCAGTAGCGCGCACCGCGCCACCAGTGGTAGTTCGTCCGCCTGGTGCTCCAAATAAGCTCGGCGCCTGACTGGTCGTTGTTTTTGTCGATGCAGTAATTGTCCGCACAACCACCTGAGCACCTTCTTCGAGACCAGACATAATCTCGATCATCGTATCATTAGAGAGACCGACCTGTACGGTCTGCTCTCGTGGAGGTGTCTCTGAAGTCACTCCTTGAACATCGGAACTGCCGGCAACAGGATTATCAATAATCTGCACATATCGACTATCTCCCTGACTCTTCACCGCGCTACTCGGCACGGCCAGCACATTCTGACGAACGTCGGTGATTACTGCGGCATTGACTGTCATTCCAGACTTCACACGATCATCCTGAGTATCAAAAGCAATTTTTACATTGTAGGTCACCACCCCTTGATTCACCGTCCCAATGGCATCAACTTCCACCACCTTACCAGTGAGACTTAGTCCTTCGATGGCATCAAAAGTAAGTGTCGATTTCTGCCCTACCTTAATCTTCGCGGCATCAACCTCGTTCAAGGAGATCTCTGCTACTTTTTGTATCGTCAGTAGCGTAGCCACCGCGCTACCACTGCCTGCAGAATCAGAACGTTTGACGCTAATCTTTCCGACCACCCCATCGAACGGTGCTCTAATGTAGTAATCAGCAAGCTTCTCCTGTGCATCAATGAGCGCATTATTCCTCTGACGAACAGTTAACTCGGATGATTCAATGTCCACTGCCTCAGCCCCCGCTCTCAGTTTCACCAAAGATTCAGTATTCTCGACAATTGTCCTCTCGGAGTTTCTAATCGTATCCTTCTCTCCCTGAATCGAATTCCTAGTAGTCGACAAATCGAGAAGATGTTCATTTGTCTGGCCAGTATAGGTGTTTAAGCTGGCAAGATGAGTCGTCACTATGGCGGGATAAGAAAGATTTCTTTCAATCAGTTTGTCTTTGTAAAATTGAATAAGATTATTCGCGCTCTTTACCGCCTCAGCGATCGCCTTAGTTGTTTCATAAGTATCTGTAATTGATTTCTCGATTGTCGATGTGGCTGAAGAACGACTCACTCCTTTGTAGTCACTAAAGTTTTTATCATACTGCTCTCTTGCCTTGGTGTATTTCTGTTCAGCATCATCCCGATATATAAAAACTTTACGATCATACTGAGCAATCGCGTTGGCGTAGTAATCGATATTCCACTGGGAATTCCCCAAGCTTGGACTCGATGAGTACAAAATATCTCGTAAACCGGTCATGATTGCAGGAAGATCAAGATACACATTTGAAACGGTATTAAAACCATCATCATAGGCTTTTAGAAGATCGGCTTCAGCAGTGGCTTTCGTTTCTTTTGCTTTAGCGAGGGTATTCTCTGCCTGAATCAGTGAAAGATTATCTGCTGGTTGTTGAAGTTTTTGTAAAGATAACTTGGCACTTTCTAAATTGGCTGCTGCATCTCTCACTGCTTTTTGTGCTTCTCGGGCATCTAACTGAGCTATCAAAGCGCCAGACTTAACCGTCTGCCCGACCTGCACAGGCACAGAAACCACATCTCCTGAAACTTTTGTTTTGAGATCGATTTGATTCGAACCAGACACCTGGCCACTACCGGTGACCGAGACAACGATTGTATCCTTAGTAACTGCCGCCAAAACATAACGAGTTTCGTTTTGGTTCCCACTCCAGATACTCATACCCCAGTAGACCAATCCACCAGAAACAACAAGGATAACAAAAGTTAAGAATTTCTGCTTTAAGGCAAACTTCCAAATGGTTCCAAAAAACTTACCAATTCTTTTAAATTTCATAAATAGAGATAGGGGGTATTTATTTAATCATACCAATCGAATGAGAATAAAACGAGGCCTCATTGGGAACTACTACAAGTGATCCATACGATATAATGCATATCCCAGATATAAACATAGGTTTTCTCGTTCAAAAAAGTTACTATGTAAAGATATGATGCACAGCACTACTACTATTGTTCGTCGCGTGATGCCCGCCGTTGTGGCCATTGTTATTACGAAAAGTCTTTCCGAACTAGAAAAAGAAGTTCCCCACGAGATGGCTCATCTCTTTAAGGGCAAGAAGAATAGAAAACTTGATATCCCGCCGTCTCTCATTGATAACCACGGTATGGTAAAGATTGGCGGTGGTTCGGGATTCCTGGTGAATCACAACGGCCTCATTGTTACCAATAAACATGTCGTCAGCGACACTCAGGCCGAGCGTACTGTGATTCTCAATGACAACCGTAAATTTCCAGCTGAGATTGTCTGCGTTGACCCGATTAATGATATTGCCATCCTCAAAATATCAGGCTCTGATCTTCCTATGATTGAGTTAGGTGATGCCCATACACTCCAACTTGGCGAACCTGTTTTGGCTATTGGAAATGCTCTCGGCCTTTTTAAAAATACTGTCTCCCAGGGCATTATCTCTGGTCTTTCTCGTTCAATCGTGGCCGAGGGAGACGAAAGCACACCGCCACAAGAAATGCGTGGCCTCATCCAAACAGACGCGGCCATAAATCTAGGAAATTCCGGAGGACCACTCGTCACCTTGGAAGGCAAAGCAGTGGGCATTAATACCGCAACGGTTTCTGGTGCCGATGGCATCGGTTTTGCTATTCCCGTCAATCCTCTGAAAAAAGATCTAGAAGATCTTCATAATTATGGGAAAATCGTCAGGCCGCTTCTCGGCGTTCGTTATATCACTATCGACGATCAGTATCGAGAACGAATGAATCTTCCTGTATCTTACGGTGCCTACATCATCCAGGAGGGCAAAGAGGATGGGGTGGTTCCAGGCAGTCCCGCAGAGCGCGCGGGGCTGGAAGATAGAGATATTATCCTGGAGTTCAATGGCCAACCCGTGACCAAAGAGAAAACGATTCAGGACTTTCTCGCTGATTCCTCAGCCGGAGAGACGGTGGTTCTTTCCGTACAAAGAAGAAATCGGAAACTCACAGTAAAAGTGAAGTTGACTGAGCGAAAATAAACCCCTCATTTAGTAATTATCTATCCTTTTTTCCATTATGCCTTCTGGATATGGAAAAAATAGATAATGCCGGTACCTTACCACTCCTTCCAATCAACTACGTTCTCATCTTTGTCGAGAAGGAAAACCCTGTCGTGTCGGCCATTCAAAAAGGTGCTGCCCATCCATACTCGCCACTCTCCTTTTAAGAAGTTTGGTTCACTTCGATATAGTCCGAAACAACCCTTATAGTTGAAATTCTGTAGATACTCTCGACAGCCATCGTCAAAATAAGGAAGTGGTGGATTTGACTTTGGAACCTTACAGGAACTGACTGCCGAAGGAACATAATCCTGGCACTGACTCGAAAAGTTTTTTAACGTTGCAGCATCGGCGCCAGGACACTGTTTTGGTAATGCTGGATTGAACTTATTAGTATTATTTAAATATCCTGTACAGGTATTTAGTCGAAGATTCACTCCAATGGGACTGGTGTTGGTATACATATTCACCACCTCTCCTCTGCCTAAAAGAATATCCCCTGGTTCAGCTAAGCCCGTTGGATCATAAACATTAACTGCCTTAGGAACATACCAACCGCCATTTCTTGCTTTTAGATACCACCCTGTTACATTAATCTTTTCTCCGCTTGAGAAATTTGCCTTAATCGAAACCTGCCCCTGACTCGTCGGACTCCCTGCTCGCACAGTCCCAAGCTTTACTCTCCCGTAGTAACTCGAGAGACGCAAAGAAGAAACACCCGTCGGCAGTGGAGGAAGTGCCCCAGATTGCGGAGGGGGGGTAACCGTAGTAGCTGATCCCCTGCCGGTACCTGGACGTAGTGGAGTCTCAGAACCGCCTGAGCTGACTGTTTGTCCAACGCTACCATCCTCAGAGCCTCCTCCGGCGTTATACCTGATAATAGGATCACTGCTCAGTGAATTAAGAGGTACCCCAAAACTGATCTTCCCGAAGCTAAGAGAACCTGACTGACCGGACTGAATAAAAAAAGCACCGAACGCAATAATTACGATAATCAGAAGAATACCTAAAATCTGGCCATTCATATCTTCTTTAGTATACCTTAGATAACGATATTGATAAGTCGGTTGGGAATATAAATGATCTTCTTGGGCACCTGATTAACTAAACTACTCTTAATCTTCTCTCGCCCCAGCGCTATGCGTTCAACATCTTTCTGAGCGCTATCTTTCTTTATCTCAAAACTGTCGCGCACCTTTCCATTAACTTGGATAACGATGGTTGCTATCTCGCTCATCAAGTATGACTCCTGATACTTTGGCCAAAGAGAAGTGTGGATTGATTTTTTCTCCCTGAGTGAAGTCCATAGTTCTTCAGAAATATACGGAGCAAATGGCGCAAGTAACTGAAGGAATATCTTCCACTCACGCACGTTCAGTTTTGCAGTTTCAATCTCATTCAAGCAGATCATCAACGTACTGATGGCCGTGTTATAACGAAGCGCCTCGATATCTTCTCCCACTTTTTTAATCGCTTTATGAATAGCCACTAAGGCCTTACCCTCGGTAGTGCGAACTCGAGAGCTGACCACTTCCTGATGTAGCTTAGAGATTCTATCCAAAAACCGCGTGATACCGGCGATTCCCTCATCACGAAAATCACCACCCTGCTCAAATGGTGCAAGAAAACCAAGATACAAGCGCATCACGTCTGCACCAAATTTCTCGAAGTACTCATCGGGGCTAACTACATTCCCTTTAGACTTAGACATCTTCGCGCCATCCTTTGTGATGAGACCATGCGCCCGAAACGTTCGAAATGGTTCCTCAAAATCCAAAAGCTTCATATCCGAGAACACCATGGTCAGAAAACGTGCGTACAACAAATGAAGAACAGCATGTTCGGCGCCACCAATATACATATTGACTGGCAACCAGTTCTTGGTAATTTTTTTATCCCAGGCTATTTTCCTCGAGTGAACTGAAGGGTATCTTAAAAAGTACCAGGCTGAATCCAAGAAGGTATCCGACACGTCAGTCTCTCGACGAGCCATCACGCCACATTTTGGACAACGAGCCTTATAGAAAGAAGGCTGTGAAGCTAGTGGTGAAAGACCAGTTCCTGTTGGACGGAAGTCTTTCAGAAATGGTAACTTCACTGGCAACTGAGTCTCTGGCACAGAGTACCAACCAGGCATCTCCGCACGCTCACCCTGACCAACGGTAGCACACGCCTCACAGAAGATCATCGGAATTGGCGGTCCCCAGTATCGCTGACGAGACACCAGCCAGTCACGAAGCCGATAACGCGTCTCCATCTTCCCTCCAATTAAATTAACAATTTTTCTCTTCGCATCATCGGACGATAGCCCATTGAACTGACCGGAATTTACTAACCACCCTTCAACTTCATAGGGACCATCCATAGTCTCCACGCTAAAAATCTGACCATTCGGACTAATGACAGTTTTAATCGGCAGATTAAACTTCTTCGCAAAAGAAAAATCTCTCGTATCATGAGCTGGTACTGCCATAATTGCTCCCGTACCATATCCACCCAGTACATAGTCAGCTACCCAGATCGGAAGATGCTCTTTGGTAATTGGATGCAAGGCGTGGAGGCCTTTCAACTCTATTCCAGTTTTTTCTTTTCCTTCTGCCACTCTATCCTCCTCCTTCCTCTTTGTTGCCTGACGAACATAAGCCACCACCTCCTTATAATTGGCAATCAAACTTTTTTGGGACTGAATAAGGGGATGCTCTGGAGCAACTACCAAATAAGTAGCGCCAAAAAGAGTATCGGGACGTGTCGTAAAGACCGGTAAACTGACGGTTGCTTCCACAAAAACCTCCTCGGCCTCCTTTCCCACAAAATGCCTGGCCTGAGGAATACTTTGAATCAACCTGGCTTTAAGAAGTCGGGCAGTCGCTTCCTGCTCAGCTACTGGCACGACATTGTCCTCAAGATCAGCGAGAACTACTATCTCACCAACTTTTTTCAGAATCTTCTGAATCTCCAACTTACCCCAGAGAGAGTCGCGGTCGATAATATTTTCTTTTTCTAAATTTCCAGGAAAAGGCGGAGCAACAAGGATCAACTTTCTCACCGAAGTTTTTAGCTCGGAAAGCACGCTCAAGGCAACAATACATCCAAGACTATGAGCAACAATCACAGTGTCTTCGGAAAAATTCACTCCAGAAAGTACCGCCTGTGTCTTCTCTTCAATTTCTAAAGTACCCGCCTTCGGTAAAAATGGGGCCTGAACAGTATGCCCCTCTCTTTCCATCTTCATCTTCAACCAGGGCCAGAAATTCCTTTCTGGAGAAGAAGCCAGGCCATGCAAAAATACGTAATTCGTTTTTATCTCCAGGGGAAATCGCACCAGCGCACCTTCGGACTTTCCTATCCAGTTCCTCTGTGCGATCTTAATTTTTTCTGTCCAATCCAAGCCAGAAAGATTATTAAGTAACCGCTCAGCATAATCAGTAATTCGAAATGACCACTGCTCTAAGTTTTTCTTCTCTACCTCAGAACTACATCGTTCACACGTACCTCCTTCAGCCTGCTCGTCAGAAAGGACGGTCTTACAGGATGGACACCAGTTCACTGCCTGTCTTTTCCGATAGGCCAATCCCTGCTTGAACATCTGTACAAAAATCCACTGTGTCCAGCGATAGTACTCAGGATCATAGGTCTCTAATTTTTCTTCCCACGAAAATCCATCACCCAACATCCGTAACTGACGATAGAAGTTTTTCTCTGAGTCTTTGGCATGTTTTGTTGGGTGTTTGCCCACCTTTAGGGCATAGTTTTCCGAATTGATACCAAAACCATCAAGACCAATCGGTTGCAAGACATCATATCCCTGCATTCGCTTCAGACGACCATAGATATCTACGCCAGTGAATGTGCGTGCTCCGCCAATATGCAGCCCTTCCGCCGAAGGGTATGGGAACATCATTAAGTTATAAAACGGCTTTTTCGCCGTTTTTAACTTCGGTTCATAGACCTTCTTTTTTGCCCACTCCTTATTCCATTTTGCCTCGATTTTCTTGAAATTATACTTAGCCATATATCAAATAATCATAAGGTTTTAAGCCTCGGATTGCAAAAATACACTGATATTGACTAATATTTATTAATATATTATAATAATTTCAGATCATCTTAGTCAGGTTCGTACAGAACCAGAAAGGAAAGTTGCGTGGAAAAGGTAATGAGATTCCTGGTTAAGCCTGGAGGTCAGAATGAAGAAAGTCACCGACAGGTCATTCTCTTTATGGAAGGCCAAAAAGAGGAAGTGGGACGGGAAATCATTCCATGGAACGGAGAGGTGAACCTCCTCCAGATGCGGGAAGTAGACTGGGCCATTCAGAGCTTCATCTGCTCCGGGAGCATCGAGAGGGTTACCGACTCAGAGCTCCGAGATGCCCTGGAATATGCTCGAAAAGAGCGCACCGAAAGGGACAGTCCCCCCATGGAACGCCGGTACGCCTGCCTCCCCTGTACCGAGGTCGATGACATGGGGTGGCATGAGGTAGTGACGTTCTGCTTTCTAGATAGAGCCGATCACGCCTCGAGAGAAGCAGCGAAGCTCCTCACTTCCCGCCACTCCGCCCTCATTCGCGTTCGCCCGAGCTAGAGCGAATCTCGGATGCCCAGTAGATCCCACGCTGGCTCCATTTTTTCTCCGTCAAAGCCTGAAACTTTGACGGAGCCCTGCCTAAATTCGATACTCTGTAGCGACTTTAGGTGGAGTTAATCAAGACGAATACGAAACACTCGGCTGGCATTTTTTCTAATCTGCTCGGCCATCTCGTCTACTGATATTTTCTTTAGTTCAGCTAATTTCTTCACTGTCTCGACGACATACGCTGGTTCGTTGGTCTTTCCTCGATATGGCACTGGCGCAACATAGGGTGCGTCGGTTTCGCTGAGGATTCGGTCGATGGGCAGATACTCCAGAACGGCATCATAATCCCGTGTAAAAGTAACTACTCCTCCGAATGTGAAACTAAATCCCAAAGCCAGAAGCGCTTTCGTATCTTCAAGGTTGCCGGTGAAAAAATGAATGACACCAGCGTTGGGAAGAAGGAGGTTTTTATTGACCTCGAGTAGTTCAATGAGATCGGGAAAGGCCTGGCGACAGTGAATCATTAAGGGGTTTTTCACCTCGTGTGCGAGTTCGAGTTGTTGTAAGAATATTTCTTTTTGCTTTATTTTTGTCTCATCACTGAGGCGGTAGTAATCTAAACCAAACTCACCAATCGCCACTACCTTGGGATGAAGTGCTAATTTCTTATACTCCTCATAATCAAACTCCTCACCTCGACTCGTAAACTCCATCGCCTTCTCCTCAGTGCCAAGTTCTTTTATGTCGTGGTGGGATTTTTCGGTGTGAATCGGATGCAAGCCAACCGCTGCGTAGACTCCGTCGGGGAAAGCCTCGGCAGTTTTAATAGCTCCTTCTGAAGTGTCCCGTTGCGTACCGACATTAATCATCGCTACACTCGCTTTTTGAGCACGCTCAATCACCTCTCGCCATTCGGTCTTAAAAGCAGCGAACTGAACGTGAGTATGGGCATCGAAATATTTATACATATAAGTTAGCCCTTGAATTCTACTCGCGGGAACAGTGGTTCAACTGGCTGATTTTCTTTTAAGGCAGTGAGAATCTTTTCACTGGTTGTGGGAAGGAATGGCTGGAGACGAATGGCAATTTTCCAGAGCTCTTTTAGTAAGTAAAGAACGTCAGATTTTGCCTTGTCTGGATCTGTTTTTATCGTCTTAAACGGCACCGTCTCCTGGATATACCTATCGAGTGCATTCAACTCCTCCCAGATAACATCAGCGGCTCTTTTAATCTCGTAGCCATCAAGACTCACCTGTAACGCCCCTTCAGTTTCAGTTGGTTGAGCCTGTCGGGTGTCTATAGAGTAAAGATGGGCCATACCAATCGTACGTGAAACAACATTCCCGAGCCCATTTACCAGATTCCCCGTATAACTCTCATGGAACTTTTCCCAGGTGAAATCACTATCCTCAAAAGGGTTCGCCTCACGACTCAACCAGTAGCGCAAGGCGTCGGTTCCATAGCGCTCCACCACTTCCAGCGGATCGATAACGTTCCCGACGCTCTTGCTCATCTTCTGACCACCACTCGTAATAAACCCATGGATAATGATCTGCTTGGATGGCTGTAGGCCCGCAGAAAGAAGCATGGCCTGCCACATTGCTGACTGCTGTCGAAGGTTATCCTTGCCCGCAAACTGTACCCCTGGCCAAAAACCACTAAAACGAGCCTCATCTTCTGGCCACCCCAACATCGAAATATAGTTAACCAGCGCATCGAACCAGACATACATCACCTGATCAGAATCACCAGGGACCGGTACACCCCAAGGCATCTTTGACTTGAGTCGGGAGATGCTGAAATCTTTCAGTCCTTTTTTCACGAAAGAAGTAATCTCTTCAAGACGAGTGTGTGGCAACACAAACTCTGGGTGTGCGTCATATAACGCAAGGAGTGCTTCGGAGTATCGCGAAAAGAGGAAAAAATAATTCTCCTCCTCGATTAGTTCGATTTCAGTATTTGGATGCAGTAAGCAACGACCATGATCAAGCTCGGAATCTGTTTTCTCCAGCTCGCATCCCACACAGTACTTCGTCTGATAGGTTCGTTTCTCAATATCCTTTTCACATCGTCGCCAAAACTCCTGCGCAGCGACAATATGATGGGGGTCGGTTGTTCTTGTAAAATGAGTGTAACTGAGACCTAACGCACTTCTCAATTTTTCGAAATCTCCTGCTTTGCGATCGACATACTCCTGAACAGCCACTCCCTCCTCCTCGGCTTTACGATAGATTTTTAAACCATGTTCATCTGTCCCAGTATTAAAAATGACCTCTTTGCCAAGCATCCTCTCGTATCGTGCCACAATATCAGCCTGTACAATCTCTAATGCAAAACCAAGATGCGGTGCCGCATTCACATAAGGGAGCGTTGTGGTGAGATAAAACTTTTCCATAATACTATTTTCCAGCAACTCGTCGTTGATTAGACCAATCTTCAACTATCTCCTGAAACACGGCAGCGGCCGGGACGGCGATCAAAACTCCGAGTACGCCTTCTAGTTGTCCGCCGATGATCAAAGATAATATGACAATTACGGGATGGAGTCCAACTGATCGTTTCATGAGAAGTGGCACAAAGAAATGACCTTCAAGTTGCTGAATCGCTACAAAAACAATCAATGTAACCAGGGCCAAGTTAGGAGACTGCGTGAAAGCTACCGCCACCGCAGCACCACCAGCAATCATTGGTCCGACAAATGGCACAATTTCCAACATAGCCGCCAACAATCCAAGGATGAGCGCATGAGGAACGCCTAAAATAAGCATTGAAATCCAAACCAAAAAACCAACGAGGACACTTAAAAATATCTGCGTCCGAAACCAAGCCGCAACTTGTTTGCGAGAACGTGCATAGAGACGCAAGGCTGTTTCTTCGTAGTCACGAGGAAAAACTACTCGAATAAAACGTTCTACCCCGTCCCGACTCAAGCTTAAATAGAAAGAACTAATCACAATCGTCAGGATGAGTGCAATACTTCCAATCGCTTGTGTAAAGAATCCGATTGGCGATGCCTCCCCTGCCAACACCTGACGCGAAATTTTGCCAACTGTATCAGACAAGGAGCGCGTGGTGGCTAAGTCGACGAAAGGCGCAAACCACCCCTGACTAGTTGGTTTTGAATGGAGATTAATTAAAGCACTATTGATATCGATAATCAGTCGAGGGACAAGCGCATAGAGAATCACTACTAAGGAAAAACAGAATAAAAAGAAAATAGAGATTACCGAAACAGTCCGAGGGATTTTGAGTCGTTCTAGGCTATCAACGATAGGATCGAGCCCAGAGGAGATAATAAGCGCCAAAAAAAGCCCCAAGAAGACTTCTCGGCTGAGATAAAGGATGAGGATGAAAAAGGCAAAGAAAAACACTCGCCATAAGCTCGCCCACGATATTTCAATACTCCGTCGATCCATCGATTAAAATCTTAATAATATACGCAACATTTCTTCGTCCTTTAAGGGTCCGATAACTGCGAGATTTAGTTTTTCGTTTTTGAAGACGCTCTTCGCAACCCTTCGCACCTCTTCGGCAGTCACTGCCTTAATTTTCTTCATTATCTGCTCGGGAGCAAGCACCTCACCCGTCATAATTTCCTGACCACCATAAAAGTTAGCTACCTCATCGGAAGTATCCAAACCGACCAAGAAACTTCCGAGAAGATGATCTTTGGTCCTTTTTAGATCCTGCGGAGAGATTAACTCCTTGGTCATACGTGCGCACTCCTCAGTAATTGCCCGAATCACCTGATCAATCTTCCGATGGTCTACCCCAGCTGAGATAGCGAAATAACCATGGTCGAGGGAGAGATCTGAACTGGCATGCACATAGTAAGCTGCTCCCAGTTCTTCGCGCACTCTCTGAAACAATCGCGAACTCATGCCACCTCCTAAATAATTAGCCAGAACCTGTAGTGCATGACGACGAGAATCAAAAATTGAAAATGCTCGTACTCCCAGCACAAGATGGGTTTGATCTGAATCCTTAAACTTCAAAGATACCTGAGGATTCTTTTGAGACTCACGAGTTTTCATTTTCTTAACCTTCTTGCTCTTCGGCAGATGACCAAATGTTTTCTTCACTTCCGCCAAGACCTTCTTCTCATCAAAACTACCAGCAATCACTACCGTAGTGGCTGGTGCGATATAGTGCTTGGTTCGATAATGGATGAAATCCTCTCTCTGCAATGCAAGGACAACTTCCTTTTCTCCGCTAATTTGCCAACCTGCCGGTTGGTCGCCATAAAGCAATGCCCCAAAAAGATCGTGCACTCGTCGCATAGGCGTATCCTCGATCATATTTATTTCTTCAATAATTACTCCACGTTCCTTCTGAATCTCTTCTGCATTAAAAAGCGGATTCAGATATAAGTCGGAAACAATATCGAGAATCTCTCCAACTTTCCCACTTTGGATTTTTGCCCAGTAGCCTGTGTATTCTTGCCCCGTAAAAGCATTATAGACAGCACCCATACCATCTAGCTCGCTGGCAATCACCTTCGCGGTGGGACGTTTTGTCGTTCCTTTAAAAACTAAATGTTCTAGAAAGTGGGAGATGCCATTTTGTTCTTTTTTTTCATATTCAGAACCTGCTTCAACCAAAATAAGCACGGTTGCGGTCGTGCCTGCTTTCTCTGGAGCAAGAATTAATCGGAGTCCATTAGAGAGGAGAATTTTCTTCATCTAGCCTCATTTTAGCGTTCACCCAAGGCAATTGCAATAGAAAATCGAAGTGATGACGTTATCTAATTCGAAATCGTATCGATATCCTGCTGGAAACGAGCTGCCCGACTCACCACTGCTTCGCCGTATGTCCAGAGATAACTCCGCCACCGTGAACCAGCATAATATTTCGCTGCTGCTTGTCGCTCCTGACTGACCGTTGCCCCCGCTGCACCCGCATCCTTCATATACAATGCCGTACCGGTAAATGCATCGGCATTATCCCAAGGAGATGGTGGATTATGACCAGTGATTTGTGCAATCCTATTTTTATACATCTTCCAGGTAGATGGAATGAACTGCGATGGCCCCATCGCTCCCCCATAAGCTCCGTCCTTATTCGCACAAGAAACGTTGACGCTATCTGGGTTAATGTTTAACTCTTTAGTAATTTCTAGGAAAATAGGAATATCTCGAGTTGGATGCATAGCCGTCTTGTAGTTACATCGGCCGACATTCTGTCCCAGAGCTGACTCACGATCAAGCACTGCAAGAATGAAAGCTGCTCGCACACCCGTAGCCGAAGCAGCTACTTGTGCAAACTTATAAGCCTCACCGAAACTAAGCTCACCACCACCAAGCAGTTGGAAGATACGACTACGAATTTCAGCGGCCAACTTTTTCCTATCCTTGAGTAATGTTTGATATTTGGACTCCTGACCCTGAGTAACTTGCAGAAGTGAGGCTTTTTCCTTTTTAGCCAACTCCGCCTCCTTTTTTTGCCTGTCCTGATATGCCTTCGCCGTTATGGCGTCTGCTCGAGTAAGCGATAACTCTTCCTTCTGAATTTCCAAGTTTTTCTTCAGATCAGAAATCTGATTCAGTGTTACTCGCAAGTTGTTTTGCGCAAGCGCAAGATTGGAAAGATTGGAAAAAAAATCAGAAATTTTCGGGTGACTAAGAAAAATCTCAACGGTATTTGCTTGCTCCTCGCGATACATATCACGCATCAGAATCGCCAGTGCTTGCTTGCTATCGACAATCTGTTCTCCAGTAAGCACAATCTGACTCTCTGCTTGGGCAATTTTTTTATCAAGGTCAGATAACTGCAAAGTAACCACTTTGATCTGACTATTGAGCTTGGACACCTTAGCATTCAACGTACCAATCTCTCCCTTTAAATTTTTTCCTTGCTTTTGGTATGCCGAGATTTGATCTTCGTATAAATCGATCTCTTTTTCCAACTCTTTTAGCTGGGCCTCTAATGCTGCCCGTTCCTCTTGTGAGGTAGGTGGGTTATTTGGAGTCGTTGTGGCGAGAGTTGGCGCAGAAACCGATCCTAATAAAAACACCGAAAAAGCAACCACGCTCATAGCTACTTTCATCAGCTGAGAAAGTGGCAAGGTGACAGTCTTTGATTGAAAAAGATTAACTCGTGACGGTAAGGATTCGGCGTACTGGCCCGAAGTGGACTGCACGTCGATCATTATTCGTGGCTTCTTATTAAGGTCAGTCATGCGGAAAACAAACCGAAAAGACTCGGTTTCTTAGATTATACCGGAAGAGCGCTCAAAGGTCGAACAACCTTTCCCCACCCCTGCTATTCTTTTTCTGTCTTCTCTTTCTCTCGCTCTGCTTTCTTCAGTTCAGATTCAACCTTCACCTCATCAATCGTTGCTGGACCAGTAGCTACCACTTCTTCTTCGGCTAATGGGACTACGGTTACGACAACCGCTTCTGATTCAGCAAGGATTTTTACTTTCGTAGATACTTTTAAGTCCTGGACGTGAATACTCATTCCTACTTCGGTCAAAGAGTCAAAAGACACTTCAATATCGTGAGGCAGATCAGCTGGCAAAGCTTCCACTTCTACTTCGTCGATGGCCTTATTCAAGGTTCCCTTCTTTTCTTTCACTGCTGGAGATTCTCCAGTAAATCGCAACGGAACATTAGAAGTCGTCTTCTCGTCCATACGCACCTGGTAAAAATCTATGTGACGGATTGCCTGAGTTAAAGGGTTTGTCTGTACGTCGTGGATAAGTACTGGATGTTTTTCCTTGCCCAACACAATCTGAACAATAGTGCTCTCTCCCGCTTCCTTCAAAGCCTTTGTGAACTCCTTCGCATTTACCAGAAGGTGAATGTTAGGAATACCGTGACCATAGAGCTCAGCTGGCACCAAACCAGCCACTCGAGACTCTCGATTGCTTCCTTTATCTAATTTTTCGCGAACCTGTGCAGTTATTTCCATAATATAGTAGGTATTTCTAATACCACAGGAGGATATCAGAAACCTTGAGTTTTGGCAACTCGTCGGACAATTCTTCGATAGGCTATCCTCTACCCCTTAAACTCCAAGCCGTTTCACCACTTTTGACCATTTACGTAATGGCTCTCGAATGAGATACGAAGAGATCTTCTCGGAAGACCATCCAAGAGAGAGCAATTTTCGTATAACCTCAATGCCCACCCAGACGTCTTCTTGATACTGTTTCACTAGGTATTTTTCAACAGCTGCAGTAATCGCCTTCACATTAAATTGTCCTTGTTCAGCCTCCTCTCTGATGAATCTCCGCAACCTCGCCGAGTAATCATACAAGCCATCTTCTTGGGTTAAAATTCGATAGACCTCAACGGTTGCTCCGTCCGATTCGAGATAGGCAAGAAGCTCATCTTTTATATGAACCTCATAGTAATAGAGAAATAACTTAAGGTCTCTATCAAGCTCTTTTCCTATTTCACGTAAATCTAGGGATAGTCGCGGAGAAAAGAGAAATTCTTGAAATCCCTCTGAGAAAAAACTATTAAGAATATGCCGTTCCTCATGATCAAAAGAAGATTCACGCTTCCGTTTATCCGCAAAGAAAACGTTTTGCTTTTCGACAGCCACCATCCCATCAAGTTCAGGAATCATGCAATTTCGGAGGACTATAGCTGCAGACCTCCTTTCTAAATCGCTCGAACTGGCATGGGAACTTTGCGCGAAGTGCTCGATAATGTATTGGTAGTCTCTGAGATTTTGACAACGCACTCCAAGCATTAAGGGACGCTCCGAGATTTCAACTCTTCCCTCTGGACGATGATTAAATAAAGCGAAAAAGAGGTCTGTATCCTCAGGATACTCCTTCCGAATCGAATTAATCATCTCATGCCTCTCAATATACCGATCACCTATTTCGAGCGCTATATCTTCCCATTCTTCTGGAAATCCAATGGCTTTAGTCTCTTCTCTCACGAGAGCTCTTAGCTCCCCGGCGGTGAGGTTCGGATTCTCGCGAACTCGACTCACGATTGATTCCTGAATCCGAGCCAAAGATTCCTGTTGCTCTGCATACTTCTCCCGAAACTCAGCATGTTTAGTTCGCCTCTCTTCACCACTCAATGAGTGAAGTTTTCTGACTTCTTCGCTTGGATCGAATACTGGAACTTTCTCTTTCATAAAAAAACTATTTGCCTGAAAACAATTTCAACTTTTCCGAAACTACTTTCTTTATTTCTTCTTTAGCCATCGGTAAAATCTTGTACGGAGCTACTTCGTCGAGATTCTCTCTCAGTCCGGCCTCAACTCCTCTTCTCCAGGCAACACGAATTTCCGTGTTAATATGGATAAGGTTTATGCCCGCGGTCACGCCATCCCTGAAATCCTGAGCGGGAAGACCAGAGGCACCGTGAAGAACGAGGGGGACGGAAACTGCTTCGCGAATAGCTTTTACTCGTGCCACGTTCAGTCGTTCCTCGAAGCCTTCGGCCACAATAATGCCGTGAATATTCCCCACCGCCGGAGCGAGCATATCCACACCAGTTTTTTCCACGAATTCTTTGGCCTGCTCAGGTGAGGTCAGATCTTTTTCTTCAAGTGCGGCGCCGGCCGGAATCTCTTTTTGCACCTCAGAAGCTGAACCGATGTAACCCAACTCACCTTCTATAAGCAAATGGGGATAATTAGCCTTCACCCAGTCCACCACTTCTTTTGTCTGTCGCACATTCTCCTCAAAACCTAACTTACTGGCATCAAAAATCACCGAATCAAAACCGGCCTCGACAACTTCTTTTACTCGATCAAATGAGTGCGAGTGGTCAGCATTCAAGAAAATTGGATAGTCGTACTCTTCCCGCAAACTACGAATCAAAGACACGACGGTCTTTCGGCCAATAAACTTTTCTTCTCCTTCGGAAACGCCTATTAAAATTGGCAAAGATAGCTCTCGGGCCGATTCGAAAATCGCCTGTAGAGCGGTGAGATCGGAGATATTAAAATGACCAAGGGCGATGTGTTTAGTTTTTGCTTCCTCGAGGACTTCTTTAAGTGATTTCATAAAACTTATTTTACCACAATCGAAAACCCCTCGAAATGAGGGGTTTTCATTAAATAAAATCCGAGCTATCCAGACAAATGACGACTATCTCCTTTTGCCTTCGATGATCTGAGTGGCAATGTTCTGTGGGACAATTTCGTAACGATCGAACTCCATAGTGAAGGAGCCACGACCCTGAGTCATCGAGCGAAGCTGAGTGGCATAACCGAACATCGCAGCTAACGGTACCTTAGCATCAATAACTTTGACGTTTGGACGGTCGTTGATGGCATCGATTCGGCCCATCTTCGAGTTGAGATCACCAGTTACCTCGCCCAAAAACTCCAGTGGCACAATCACCTGAATAGTCATAATTGGCTCAAGAATCACTGGCTTGGCACGCTTCGCACCATCCTGGAAGGCCATTGAACCAGCAATCTTGAAAGCCATTTCCGAAGAGTCCACTTCGTGGAAAGAACCATCGTACAAAGTGACCGAGACATCGACAACCTGGTAGTTCGCCTGAATACCCTTGGCGAGCGCTTCCTTGATACCCTTTTCGGTAGCTGGAATGTACTCACGAGGCACCGAACCACCTTTGGTCGCATCGATAAACTCGAAGCCAGCACCACGCTCCAATGGCTTCATCTTGATCTTCACGTGACCATACTGACCACGACCACCAGACTGTTTGATGTACTTACCCTCGGCTTCCACCTCGGCATTGATTGTTTCTTTATAAGCCACCTGCGGTCGGCCGACGTTGGCTTCCACGTTAAACTCGCGCTTCATACGATCAACGATAATTTCCAAATGGAGTTCACCCATACCAGAGATAATCGTCTCACCAGTCTCAATATCACCCTGCACACGGAAGGTTGGATCTTCTTCGGCCAAACGATGCAACGCGATACCCATTTTTTCCTGGTCAGCCTTGGTTTTTGGTTCGATACGGACACCAATAACTGGTTCTGGGAAACTAATACTCTCTAAAATCATTGGCGCTTCCGGGGCAGCCAAAGAGTCACCAGTTGTCGTACTCTTCAAACCAACAATAGCAGCAATCTCACCAGCATAGATCTCCTCTACTTCTTCGCGCTTATTGGCATGCATACGGACCAAACGACCAACGCGCTCCTGGACATTTTTCGTAACATTCAAGACATAAGAACCCTTCTTCAAAACACCAGTGTAGTTACGGAAGTAGGCCAACGTACCAATAAAAGGATCAGTGGCGATCTTGAAAGCCAGACCAGCGAACGGCTGATCGTCACCCACTGGGCGAGTCATCTCTTCCAAGGTATCTGGAACCTTACCCTCAACGATTGGTCGATCGATTGGTGATGGCAGATACTCAACAACGGCATTCAGTACAAACTGCACACCTTTGTTCTTTAAAGCCGAACCACAGTACACTGGGATAATCTTGTTATCGATAACTGCCTTGCGTAATACTCGCTGGAGATCTGTCAAAGGGAAATTCTCCTCACCACCCAAATACTTCTCCATCATCTGATCGTCATTTTCGACGATTTTCTCGATAAGCTCATGGTGACGCTTCTTGGCCTCTTCCTGCAAAGCTTCCGGAACAGGAATCTCAATAATCTTTTCTCCATGATCACCCTGGAACTCATAGGCCTTCATCTCTAAGAGATTTACAACTCCAGAGAAATCACCTTCGGCACCAATTGGCAACTGCATCGGAATCGCATTCTGGGTCAGTCGATCACGAATAGAACCAAAGCTCTTTTCAAAGCTGGCACCCATACGATCTAATTTATTAATAAAACAAACTCGTGGCACACGGTAGTCGTCAGCATAGTGCCAGTTCGTTTCAGACTGTGGCTCAACACCCGCTACACCGTCAAAGACCACCACCGCACCATCCAAGACGCGCATCGAACGTTTCACCTCAACGGTGAAGTCGATGTGTCCTGGGGTATCGATCAAGTTGATCTGATACTCAAAATTCTTGTCTCCCGCTTTATAAGTCGGTGTCCAGAACGCCGTCGTTGCTGCCGAAGTAATGGTGATACCACGCTCACGCTCCTGCTCCATCCAGTCCATAACAGTATCTCCTTCATGCACTTCACCGATCTTATGAGACACACCAGTATAGAAAAGCACGCGCTCACTGACGGTAGTTTTTCCGGCGTCGATGTGAGCGATAATTCCGATATTTCTGGTTCTTTCTGCAGGATATTTGCGGGACATAAATAAAAAATGACCTAGATTATGAGGTTAATAAAAAAATCACTAAAAACACATCGCGATCCTACGACTTAGGGGTTGCGCGACGGGCAAAGTGCGCAAAGGCTCGGTTCGCTTCGGCCATGCGATGAGTATCTTGCTTCTTCTTGATTGCCGTACCTTCATTCTTATTGGCGGCAATAAACTCTTCAGCTAACTTTCTGGCCATTGGCTTTCCTTTTTTGGCACGTGCCGCACCAATCAACCAACGACTAGCCAAGACAAACTTTCTCTCTGGAGTGACCTCCATCGGTACCTGGTAGTTCGCACCACCAACACGACGGGAAACAACCTCCAAGATCGGCGCCGCATTTTCCAAGGCTTTATCGAATACTTCGATACCCTTTTCCTTGGTCTGTTTCTCGGCTTCCTTCAAGGCATCATAAAAAACCTTCTCGGCCGTGCTTCGCTTGCCGTCCTGCATGACATAGTTGATAAACCGACTGACATCAATCCGACCAAACTCTGGATCAGGATGAAAATGTTTTTTGTAAACTCGTTTCTTTCTCATAAATGTTTAAGCTTTTGCTTTTGGCCGCTTGGCACCATATTTCGAACGTTGCTGTAAACGCTTCTCCACGCCGGCAGTATCAAGGACACCACGCACGATATGATAACGCACACCTGGCAAGTCCTTTACTCGGCCACCGCGAATGACAACAACAGAGTGTTCCTGCAAGTTGTGGCCGATACCTGGAATGTAGGCAGAGACTTCCATACCATTCGTGAGACGGACACGAGCCACTTTACGTAACGCCGAGTTTGGTTTCTTTGGAGTGGTGGTGAAAACTTTGAGACACACACCGCGCTTAAATGGCGAAGCAGAATACACTGGTCGATTCTGAATAGTATTGAAGTAACGAGAAAGTGCCGGTGACTTTGATTTAGCCCGGGCTGATGTTCTTCCCTTTTTTACAAGCTGGGTAACAGTTGGCATATGTGGGGAGAATTGTATGCAAAAGGCTCATAAATGTCAATCCTCTTCTCCTTCAAACCACGAAGGAATGGCATCCGATCGTATTGACAAACATTCTAAAAATCAATTAAATTGTTCTCAGATCAACTCGTGGTGAGGAGGTATCTCAAATGCTCAGCAGTAGCTGGGGAAGGGCCCGACGAGAGGACCAGGCGAAGAAACCCATCGACTGGGTCCCTGGGGCAGACCGCAGGTTCATCGAAAACTGTGGTCGCGTAGAAGACTTTATCGACAAAAATCCACTGGGGGATGTCGACATGCTCGTGCTCGGTCTCGGAATCACTCCGAGGCAAGGCTATGGTCTCCTCGAGACCCTGGTGCGTAGGAATCGCATCAGGACGTATATCCTCGCTATGCCCGGAGAAGAGGCAATGTATCTCTGGGCACTCCTTCCGAAAAAGTAAGCAGCCGACTCGAACTCTCGAGCTCGGCTTTTTTATTTCGCTTTTAGATAGCTATCTTTAGCCGGACTAAAAATGTCGAACCCTTTCCCTCGCCGGGACTCTCCGCCCAAATCGTTCCGCCATGGGCTTCGATAATACTCTTTGCAATATACAGCCCAAAACCAGTACCACGAATTTCTTTCTTCACCCGTTCATCGCGCACAAACTCACCAAAAAGATGCGGAAGAAGTTCCGCCGACATCCCCAAACCGGAATCGCTTACTGAGAAAACAACGCTCTTTCCACCAGGAGCATTCTGCTCGGCCAGTTCCACTCGCACAAATCCACTCGGTGTGTACTTAATAGAGTTATCAATCAGGTTCTGAATCACCTGCTTTAGTTTCGTCTTATCCGCCTGCACAAATATTTCTTTCTCCGGGAGAACGCTTTCTAGTTTCAAGCCTTTAGCAGTAGCTAGTGGTTGAATCTCTTCTATAACCCCTTTAGTCATGGCCGTGAGGCTCACACGCTCAAAAGAATACTCCATCCTGCCCTCTTCAACTTTTCGGAGATCAAGAACGCTGTTAATAAGATCAATGAGTTCATCGGTTGAACGCTTCATCTTTTCCAACGTCTCCCGAATCTTCGGTTCAATCGGGCCATACAACCCCTGAAGCATGATAGAAATAAATCCTTTAATCGCAGCCATTGGCGACTTGATCTGATGTGAAGCCAGGGAAAGTAGCTGGGTTTTGAACCGACTCAAGTCTTCGAGCTTCGCATTAGCCGCGGCCAACTCCTTAGTCAACTGTTCCGCCCTTTCTCGCAATTCGACTTCCTGCCGAACACTACGAATAAGGAGGATTCCAAAAGCTAGGGTTAGGGCTAGAACCACGCTCCGGAAAATAAGTACGACTGGATCGCTCGCGATAACCACCTCAAAGAACGAAACGATAGCCAACACGAAAGTCAAAACCTCCGTGGCAATGACTTTGATGTTTAGAAGGTGATGACGAAGAATCGCATAAGTTGTAAACGCAGCAAAAGGAAAAAGAAATATAGATCCATAAGGAATGTAAGAAGGATCATTCAAAAACGCTGGGAAGATAAAATTAAAGGTCATAAGTAATACAAAAGTAAGGAACATACCAAAAAGAACATATTTAAATTGAGTTCTCTGAATCCCGGATGCTCGGACTGTCTTCTTTATGAATAAGAACAAACTCGCGATCACAAGAGATAGAACAACCAAACCGAAGACAGCTATTCCCGGACCATTCTCAATCTTTAAAATCTTGCCAGCCATATCTACTTCCGAGATTTGCGTAAAAACTGCGGGGGTAAGTGTAAGAATCGAAGTGAGAAAAACTAATGGCAGAACTCCCCATTTATACCAATCAGGAAATATCACTTTGTCGTTTGGAAAAACATACGCCAGCTGGAAAAAGGAGAAAGAATGCCAAACTCCAAAAAATACAACAAGCTTAACCAGGATGAAAGAAATCTCTGTGGAAACAATTCTATATTGAAAATAATTCGCAATACTCCAAAAAACAGTGATTAAACAAAAAATCAAAAATGCTTTACTAGTTGCACTTTTATAGTTACTGAAAAATACAATAAAGCCCAAAATAGCAATGCCTGCCACAGCATTACCAACAAGAAACAAATCCAAATTAGCCAGAAGATTCATCTAAAAATCTTATATTGGGTATCAACCGAGAGGATCGAGTGCTTGGAGGGTCAGCAAACCCAAGTCTCAAAACTAAAGATATAATACCATTTTTTATAGCAAAATTCTTGATTAAAACATCATACGCCTCACGAACAAGAGCTTGGTGTTGTGTCGACAGAAACTGATTGTCATTCCCCAATACCAATCTCTGCCACAGGAAAGGGATTCCGCTGACTATCTGGCCACTTAAACCCAAAGAAACAGCGCGGAGCCAAATCCTCTCCATTAATCTCCCTGCTTCGATAAAATCCACATCATTATCATCGACAATAACTGAAACCAATAAAGATCCAGAGGAATAAACTTTGGCATTATCTCGAGCGATAACATAAGGAAATCCTATTCTGTTCAAGACAGACATGATCTTCCAATTCTTGAGTAGCCTTAATAATTTTTCCTGCGGAGGCTTTAACTCCATCGTCTTTAAGTACAGCCCTGATTTTCTTTCCAACTCCTCTTTTTCGGACCAGACTATTTCATCAAAAAAAAGTTGATGCAATTTTTGATCGCCCAACATGACAACCTCATTCATACTCAGAGCCTTACCAATGTTTCCCTTACCCTCAGTACTCTCTGTGAAAGCAATCCTTTCTAGCGGGATATCCTTGAATAAAAAGTTTTTCTGATCTTCGGAAAGAGGTTGATCCCTATAGATTTTTCGATTAGTTATTCTCTTGGAAATCGCGCGCGCGAAGATGCTCTCTCTTTCTTTGATAGATGAGAAAAGAATTTCTGAAACACACTTACTTTCGGAAAAATCTGGGAGGATTAAGATTTTAGCTTGATATCCACACCCCTCAGAGGCAATGGATAAATTCTCCAAGAGAGCACCGAGGGCTACCCACGTTCCCCGATTTCTGTAATTCAAAATCGGATGATCCTTCTCAGGCAAGGCGAATATTTTCAATTTACTTTCCTTAAACTCAAATCGCCATGGCTGAGAGTTGCTTCCCGAGGGAGCATCCACGGCTATTTCGAGAATTTTTTTTATATCAGATACTGAGACCATTTTATCAGGCTCCAGTCTACCCTAAATTTTCCAGACGACATCATGGGCAAACTCCGCCATTTCTCGTTGACGATTTTTGATTTGTTCTTCTGTCCAGGAATCAATCTTCACGATCCTCTCAACGAGTTCTTTGTTGATATGTAATTTTGATTGTTTGTACCACTCAACCTTCTTGATAAGCGATTGATTTCCCATTGAGCCATTAATTTTTTCAGAAATCAAAGTTAAATTTCCTAAACTATCAACGTAGTCTTTGGTATCCTTCTTGAGCAATCCCCACTCAGTAGGGTCTTTTGGTAAGATATGCTCTATATTGACCTTAGAAAAATTAATTACTTGTTCATCGCCGCCCTTAGCTCTCTCTATATTAGCCAGAATATAAACAACGAGAGCGTAGTTTTTATACTCAATATCCATAAACTTTTCGATGAAGAATTCTCTATTAGGAACTTCTAGTCTGTTTTTAAACTCGCTGACTGCACTATTCACACCCGCAAGAATTCGCCCCTGGCTTCTAAGCTGTAAAGATTCTTGAATTTTTCTGGCAGTCTGGAAATATAATTTCTCAACTCTATTTCCTGGTTGCTTGCAAACGGCAGAATAAACAAAATGATAATTCTCGATAGTTTTAAATATTCCGCTCAAATCCATACCAATCTTCTCCCGATTTGCTAGTAAACATAATAAGAGAGGGAAGTTCTGTGTGATACCCATTACTTTAAGCCCTTGTAAGGCTTCAAATATTTTAGAACCACTCCTACGATCGCCAACTTCATCTTGCCAAACTTTAAGATTATCACTTGCTATTTTGAAATATAGATCGGAAGAATATTCTAGCTCCTTCAAGAAAGATTCTGGATCTGCAATATTCCTCTTTATTTCCCTGTAGAGATTTCTTTCTGAAACGAATGAGTACTTCGACAGCCAGTGATATCGAATGAATTTAGACACGCTCAGAGATTTTGCACTCTCGATATTGTTTTCAATATCAATCCAAGCCTCCTTTGCAGAATCAATACCTTCTTCTGTTCTATTGTGAATCTTGGAGAAAAGGTGATTTTTCAACAAGTCAGCAGCTGTTAGATCAGCTCCTCGAGCATTAACGGTTTCGAAGATAGAGTAAGCATCATCGTCCCTATTGATCCTTATCCATATAATTCTAAGATTGGCAAGTTTTTTCTTGATCGAATCAAGGTAATTTATTTTCCTCACTCTTTCATCTATCTGTTCTAGCTCGTTGGATATTTGTTCTCTTAAGTATTCATAATTTTCTTTAACTCTCTTCTCTTCATTGCGCTTTGGACTGCTTGATAGAATTTGTGCATCTACAGACTGTATATTCTTTTCAAAAAACTTTACCAGGGTATCCCCGCATTTCAACCGATAAGTGGGTTCACCACTAATGGGATCTCTGAATTCTATTATGCTTGTCTGTGTCAGATCAGCCTTCTTCTCATCTTTTAATTCCCGATACAGATCTCTTAATACTGCGCTCAATATCGTAAAGGTAATTAAACGTTGCTGACCATCAATGACCTCTATAAAGTTTTCCTTCTCTATAAACTCGTAATTAAAAACAAAGGAACCTAAAAAAGAGGTTTCTTCTTCTTTTAAATCATTCCAAAGATCAGACACATGATCCTTAGTCCAAGAATATGGCCTCTGGTAGCGAGGAATTCTATATTTCTCTTTCCCAAAAAGTATATCTTGCAAACTCTTATCTTCTGCATCAAAGAAGTTTGACATGAGCTCAATTATATACTCTTTGAATAACAAATAACAACTTCCATCCCAATATGGAGGAAGGATACCCGATCTAATCCTCAAGTCCAATAATCCCCAAAAAATTCCTCCTCTGTTCCTCTCTATCTTTTTCTGTCTCGGGCAAATGGTATTCAGGATCGAAAACTTCATCAAGATTCACTTCCATCTTCCCATTTTTCAGCTTTTCTCCAAGAGCTAGACGCTTCACCACATAAGCCACCGCCACGCCAGACAGAGTGGCGGCATCCCCTAGTTGTGGCCAAGAGTATAAAGTTCGGCCCACTTCTAAAAGCGACTGCTGCATCCGGGTCGTTACGAAGTGCTTCCCGGCGATTTTTGTCGCTAAACGAGGCAGTTCTTGCGGTGCCATCTTCTGAAACTCCTCCAACGTTAAATGACCGGCTACACCATTAAAGATTTCAAGATTCGGATCAAGATCGTATCGCTCAATATCGAAAATAATATTGTCACCATTATCCGTAGCCATCACTACTGGGATACCGCGCTTCTTGGCCTCTATCCTCAATCTAATTTTTAGTTCTAAATTATCAAGCTCTTCAACAAGTACATCTAAACCATCAAGAAATTCACCGATATTCTGATCCGTCACTCCCTCGGGATATACGCGTAGATCAGCATATGGATTCATCTGATACACCTGCTCAGTAACGACATCGCATTTATTCTTATTCACAAACGTAAAATCATACCGAAGACGATTTAAATTCGAACCAGAAATCACATCCGGATCAGCCAAGCGCATGTGTTTTCCAGCACCCATCATAGCCAGGGTCAAAGCAGCGTGACTGCCCACACTCAAGCCGGCAACTCCAATCTTGAATTCATAAAACTTCTTTTGTTCTTCGGCGAGAATGATATTCCGGTTGCGCGCTGTTCGGAGCTCTTGATGCATCTCTTCTGGTAGATAATGCACAATAATTTTGTTCCAAGGAAAATAGAACCAAACACCTAATTGTTCTAAGGGCCTACCCGCCGATTGTTCTGCTAAAAAGATTTCGAAATCAGCCTGATAGTCTTTATCAAACTTAAAACGAGGATTCCTAATCAAAAACAGTTCCTCGAGAAGTTCCCTGTATGCATCGAAAACCTGAGAAACTTCGTGAGATTTCCTAAATTGCTCCAGCGACTGTTCTTCTATGTTGATAATAATTGGCTTCATGCTTTTTCTACCCATTTTTGTTTAATACCTGGCTTGAAATAACGACTATGTTCGGCTGGCCAGAAAACGAGATGAGGCAAGGCCCGCTCTCCAACATGTCGATATAACTCTCTGAACTCCGAGTTCTTATCTTTCATATCTTCAATAATAACCGTTAGAATCTTCTTCTCAAGTTGCTTAGTTAGCTTCTTCCCAGGTCGAAGTTCTAAGTTGAGTTCCCAGTACTGATCTTGCGAACGATCAAAACGAGTGAACATAGTCAACTTGCCTGTTAAATATTGATTGATGGATTTCCTCAGTAATGCCTCTTTTACCACCTCCGGATATATCTGTAATCCATATATGGTGATAGAAAAATCCATCCGCTCATAGATATACACAAACGGAAGTTTCTGCAGGTGATCACTAATCTTCGCCTTTTTTGCCTCTTTCTCGAAATCAATGCCATGAATTTTGAACTTGTCCATTATCTCACTAAACTCATAGATTCCCCCATGATCTCCAATAGAATATCTGACCAATGGCACCGCACTATCACCAGTCAGCAAAATTTCTCCATTAGGAGCTTCAAACTTGATAAATAGTGGATTGTACTGAGCAAGTGTCGGAGTCTTCTTTATTTTCGAAAAAATATCTTCAAAGACATTCCTCTCCTTCAGAGCGAGACGACGGATGAGGATGGAGGTTGGAGTTTCGTATCCCATTGTCCCAATATCGGCAGATCCATAAATATTCAACGTATCAAAATATGGGTCTTTCACATGAGCCTTCTTGGCCACATAGTCACGAAAATTCTCAGTAAAAGCCTCGGCTGCAAAAAGCAGTCTGAGATTTAGTTTCTTCAGATTCATCCCAGAAGCCTCTGCCTCATCGAGAACATCTTTAATAAACGGTGGGTAACCAACGAGTACTGTTTGATGGAATGAAGGCGACAGGCGACGCAAAGCCTTAATAATCTCCGCCTTATTGATACCTGTGGTAATAATGGAAACTGGATAGTTTCCTCGCTGACTAGCCAGCTCGAATGCTTTGTATGTGATGAGTCCGGCAATCCAGACACCCATACCAAAACCCACAATCACCAGTGTCGACTTATTCATTCTTTCTGAAGTTGCCTTCAGAAAGAATTCATGGAAGATAGAAGACTCCCAATCCAAATCATTGGAACGCAAGAAATAAAAAGGCTCCCCAGTTGAACCTGATGTCGATGTAAAAACAAATGGTTTATTAAGAGAGCCATCCCAGCACAATTTCTGAAGAGGATACTGCTGGAGATAGTTCTTCTTGCTTACAGGAGGAATATACTGAAAATCTTTGAAATGCTTGATCTTCTCGGGAGAAACTTTATGACGCTTCAAGAAGTCCTTATACGCAGGTACTCGTCGAGCCGCTTGATGGAATAAAGAAAGCGCCTTCTCTTCTCCTTGCTTCTTCCAAAATAACTCACCCTTATTTTCTAAAAAAGAGACAATCTGCTGAGCAGAGTACTCAGTCATATCGACCAATTGTACCACAACTCATAAGATTGGTAAGCAGGAATCTATATCCTACTAGAATCAACCAGGAAAGGCTTGAGTATAATAGGGCTCGAAAGAAAGGCTAAGAAAATTAAGCCCACTACTCCGATTATCAGATCCAAGCCGTATAAGTGATCACCTCTTGATTCTGAATACAATAAAACAAATCTCAAAAATACATCAAAAAAACCAAGCAAACCACCAACAACAAGAAATCTAGATAGAATTTTTACTTCACGAGTTTTCCCCTTCTGAGCAAGCTGAGAAAAAATGTAGATGAAAGATCCTATACTGGCAGCTAGAAGTAGAAAAGTTAATAGGGATACCCTATAGCTAATGTCCCAGTAGAGGCCGCCCTCCGGAGTTATTACTCCCCGAGGCGCAAAGATTAGGGTAACTAGAATTAATAAAAATCCTAATAAGCCGGTCGCTATCGGACCAAAGTGAAAAGGAAATCTGGGGAAAAAGATATAATAAACTGAATAAACTCCGAGAGTTGCATGTAACACTAGAGCTACATTCGTGAGAAGCAATACATAAAAAAGACCGACCTGACTGCCGGAGAAAAGTAATGAACCAAAGCCTAGAATCCCATTTTGTAAGGCTGATAAAAAAATGAATACGCTAATGACCAAACCGATATAACTACTTTGTTGGTTCTCGGTGGATCTACGGAAAGCTTGGAAGAACCAAAAACTACAAATACTTAAACCAACAAAAAGGAGGGTGAAGGCAATCGATGTAGAGGTGATAACCATCAAAGGTTTCTATGGTTTACTACGCTCCGCCGAATGCAACGGAACCAGAACCAAAGAATGGCTTCTTGTGTGCTTTTTTAGCGTCCTCCCAAGAAAGATCAAAAGCTTTTTTCAGGGCTTCGGCCATCTCCTGACTCTCAATCACTAACGCGAATTTGTTAACTGGCGACATAAACACAATCTTATTGTCATAGACGCTAATCTCTGGAGAAACTTTTAATGGAGCGCTATCTTTACTAACTTTCGCGAACTCATGCATGGTCGCCGTCTCTGGAAACAACATCTTCACTTTGACATTTTTCTTGGCGAGACGATCGTAGTATTTTTCTGGGACAGTTCCTCCTTCATCTTTCGCGGCATAGGCACGAATTGTTTCCAGTGAGCTCAGCGCATCTTCATACACCGTTTTCATTCCTTCGACGCCTTCGAAGAGTTGTACCTTAGGCATCAAGGAGTTCTCCTTGCCGGCTTCGAGTTTCAGTTTTGGCAAAAGTTCTCGAGCCACACTGGCCAGTTCGGTATATTCTTTAGCGCTCCCTTCGAGATACTGGACGAGTTGTTCGGGAGAAATCGAATTGTAGACCTTCACGCCACGTCGTTCGGTAATGCTCACCAATCCACGCTTTGATAGGGCGTCTAAAATAACATAGGTGGTGCTACGATTGATGCCCGCTTTTTTGGAGATATCGCTCACAATCGAGGAACCAAGCTTTAAAAGCGCGGTATAGACCTCCGCTTCTTTCTCGGAAAAACCTGCTTTTCGCAAAACGCCGTCGAGGTTCATAGTGTTCTTATTATACAATAACTAAATTTATAATTGTTAATAATTATAAACAACAATAATAAACCTGTCAACAAGGGGACACCCGAGTCCAGAAAAGACTATCCCCTGGCCTCGTCTAAGGCCTTATTGACCATCCGATCAGCAGCTTTATTCAGCTCTCGGGGAATGTGTTTGAACGTCACGCTCTTAAAGTCTAGTCGCAAGTTCCAGATCTGCATAAAATAGGGCTGGAGTTTCTCATCTTCGATTTTATAAATTGCATTCATCTGCTTCACGATCAACTCACTATCCATTCTGACTTCAACATCTGTTTGTTTTGCTTTTGTTTTCCCAAGAAGTGCCTTGGCTTTCTTTAACGCGAAAACCAATGCCAAGTACTCAGCTTGGTTATTCGTCATAATTCCTAAGTACTCTCCGTATTCTTTTCCACCAACTACCGCGCCCAAAGCCGCTGGCCCAGGATTACCTCGCGATCCCCCATCGGTATAGATAAGAAATTTATTTTCTGTTGGAAAAAGTGAACTCATTTGCCAATTAATCGTAAGAAAACCTGATATGTTGTCCGTGCATCATCAATCGCCCGGTGCGCTCGGCCACGATCAACACCAAAATAATTTGCTAACTCTCGCAAAGAAAACCTCACTAACGACGGATCGTCCCGCAACTGCAACCAGGCCAACGCAAACGTATCTAGCGGTTTATAAAAATAGTTTCCTTCCAGGTCGTGATCCCAAAGTGCTTTTTCGAGATGAAGCATATCAACAGAAACATTGTGGCCAACAAGGATCGCGTCCTTGGTGTACCGCAGAAACTCTTCAAGCCCGGCCTTCATCTCTACTCCTTCCCGCTTCCACTCCTCCTCGTCGTAACCACTAATCTCTAAACCACTCGGATCAGCGTTCTCGATATGCTCTGGTTTAAGCTTAATGTCTCTCTCATTCAGAATCTCAAAACTACCGGCCTTGGCCTTAACAAGACCAATCTCGGTGATCTCGTGATCAAATCGAAGACCAGTAAACTCACAATCAAAAAACACCAAATCGCGATCATGGATGAGGGGCTCGTATTCTGGCTGGATGATATCAGTTTCTTCTGGCATAGAATTAGGCAACTTCCGCCTGGTAGCACGCTTCGCAGTATACAATCTCCGGTCGATCAGGGCTATAGGAGGTCTGAAAAACATTAGAACACTGCGCTTCTCCATGAGGATGCACTGCCAAATTAAGATACACTCCTCCGTCTGAACACTTCCCGGAACACTGACAAGTCCGTGGCCATAGTTTAATCGGATTTCTTTCGGCTAAGCGTTCGTAGTGTCGACAGTTCGAACAGAGATGAGGAGCTGGTATATTCATCTGCCGATAAAACGCCAACTCAGTAGGAATAATCTTAAATACCGTTCCGCACTGATGATTGCACTGACCTGCGTGTTCACATGAGACTGTCTGTTCGAGAATAGAGTCATCAATCTCGGTAATAGTATTCGGGAGGTTCTTTGATTGGACGGTTGCTTGGTAGTTTTTCTCTGTTGCTCCCTTCCACTTCACAGAACCGAGTTTGGCCTGCTCCTGGCTTAATGGTCGCAACTCCTGAGCCACTGTTTCGTTGTACGCAAAAGGAGAAATCTGCGCAGGGAAAAACTCTCCGTACTTATACATACGACCACCCTGATCTACATACGGCATCGTATTCATGTGTTCGATAATCTTCGGAACCAGAGCTTCATACTCCTCTTTTGAGTATTGTTTATTCAAAATACAGTACTGTTTATTCCGTAACCCAACACACCCAAAAAGATAGGAGGAGTTGTGGCAGTTGTATGAGTACTGTACGTTGTGGCAGTTAAAAATAAATCGAGAGAAAACGGACTTGCTGCCTGGATAGATTGTCGAAATCTCATACGAGAGTTCTGATTTCAAACCAAAGTGATCACAATCAACACAATCCTTCACACTCGAATAGGCCAACCATAAATAACGGCAATCTTCGGCACCACCAAAAACATCGAACGTCATAAAACAATTCTTGGTCTCCTCGAGATTATCACCGAGAGAGTTGATCCCTCTTAATATCCGCGCAAATTTTCGAGGATACTTCTGGGCATGGAGCTTAAACTCGGCTTTCAGTTTTTGAACAGCCTCATAGTTTCCTAAATCGAACTCCTTGATCTTCTTTTCATACTCCTCCTTTGAATACTGAACATTAAAAATGCAGTAGGATTGATTCGAAAGATTGACGCACCCAAAACAATCATGGCAGTTTCTACAGTTCAGAAGAAAAGCAGAATTATAACAACCCTCACAGTACCGACTATAGAGAAGTTTCGAGCAGTTAATACAGTCGATCGTACTGTAGTTCCATTCACATTTCGTATCCCAGTAACAGTCGGAACATTCTTTACTCTGAAAAATAAATGCAGAGTAGTTTGTATTTTCATTAAAATCGCCACCAATAACCAAATAACAATTCTTGTTCCCTTCAGTAATGCTGCAATAGTCACTATTCACTGGATTAATATTTAGAAGGGCTATATCAGGAACCTCTCCCCAAAGTTCCTGTAGTTGAGTAAAAAATGGACGATTGAAATCGTACTCCCTAAAAAAAGTAGCGGCATCCCAAGAATCGCTCCACCACTCCTTGTGATCGTACACTTTCTGAGAGTTGTCAGGAGAAAAAATTGAAATCACTTCCTCGGTGTGACCTGGAGCATCACATTTTCTTCGGTAGAGCGTCCTTTCATTACGGAAAGTCATTCGACGCACAAGCCGACACTCAAAACAGAAGGTTGGCGGAGGCACATCCATCTTCTTATAGAACTCGAAATCAGCCGATTCAATCGTGAACGACTGTTTGCAGTTCTGACAGTTTTTAGTCTCTGAGTTCATGTAACTTCGCTATTATAGCATTGCTCACAGTAGATAATCTCGGGGCGATCTGGCGCGTAAGAAGTCTGGAAAGTGTTCAGACATTGGGCATCTCCGTGAAAATGAGGCGAGGTATTCGCGAAGGCACCGTTTGAAGACCAGGAGCCACTACACTGACACTGTCGTGAATAAAGCGCCAATGGATTTCTCCAGCTGATCCGGTCCACATGACGACAGTTAAAACAAAGTCGTGGCAGCGGTAGTTGCATCTGACGATAAAATGCGAGTTCTTCAGGCGTGATACGAAAAGCCGTAGTGCAGTTAGAACCACACATACCAGAGTGATTATTTATTTCATCGTGCATGCAATGAATAATCTCTTTCACTATCGAGTCATCCACCCCGGAAATAGTTTCAGGTAGGTCTTTTGATTCTTTCGTTATCTGATACTCTCTTTTTTTAGAAGCTTGCCAGCGATAGCCTTGTTCTTCGACTTCTTTTTGTGTGAGGGGAAAATATTCTTGCCCCTGGCTTTCGTTATATCCTATGGGATTTATATCGAGCGGAAAAAACTCGCCATACTTATACGTTCTTCCTTTCGAATCGACGTAGGGCATCTCACTCATATGCTTGATAATTCTCGGCACAAGCTCTTCGTATTCTTCTTTAGAATACTGCTTATTAAGAACGCAGTACTGCTTACTTTTTAAGCCAACAGAACCAAAGACGTTGCTCACACTTTTGCAGTCCATGATATACTGGGAGTCTGTTGCCGTCTCACAGTTCACAGTAAAAAAAGATCGATGAAGACCAAGTCCCGAACAGGAAGTTTCATAAGCAAGCTCCGCATCAACTCCAGTTGATGTTATATCCATGCAGTCCTTGATAGGGTCAAAGATGATACTCTGGGAGTATGCGCAATTTTGAGCTTCGTTTGCAAAATAACAGTTCTTGAGCTCGGAGGAGTTATAAATGTAATCCCCCTTACACCCCGCATCCTTTACGCCATGTCGGAAACGAACCGGATTTTTTATCCAAAACTCTTCCGCTTGTTTTCGAGCTTGATGTACTCCCTCTCGAGATTTCAAGTCGAACTCCTCTAGCTTCTTAACATACCCTTCTTTTGAATAAGGCTGGTTGAAAATATAATAATTTTTATTTCGAAGACCACTGCAACCAAAACAGTTAGAACAACCAACACAATCCTGACTCAGCCACACATCACTGCACGAGTTACAGTTTCGGGAATAGAAAGTCTTATAGCATTGCGTAAGGTTGATAGAGTAGTAACAAAGCTCTGAATATTTGGTATTAATGGTATCAAAGCAGTTCTTTGCCTTCTGCAAAGTCACGTTATAGGCACTATCCTCACACTCACCTGAATCAAAACACATATACGAGTTTTTCATGTCTAATCCTTGACCATACTCGCTATTCACACTGTTCGTATTAAATACGCTCATCGTCGGAACTTTGAAGTAGAGCTCTTTAAACTGCGCAAAAAATGGTCGAGAAAAATCATAGTCAACGCCATATTCTAAAGAATCCCACGCATCACTGATCCAGTACTGCCGATCATAGACAGGCATCGGCGCGTCCTCGGGAATTAGTGAGAATATTTTTTTACCAGTGGCGTCACACACACGTTCATGCAATGTGCGCATATTCCGAAATGACATTCGTCGCATCGCGCGGCACCGCCAACACCAGGTCGGCGGTGGAACCTCAATTTTCTTATAGAAATCAAAATCGGCGGGTTCGATTACAAAATCTAATTTGCAATTCTGACAGCTGCGTGTTTCTAAGTTCATAGAATTTGGAAATCTTTATAATGCTTATGCTCAGCATTTTCGACTTCAATCTTCTCGACTCGCGCCTCTCGCGGGCCTTTCTTACACCAAGCAATAAACAAATCCAACTGATCATCATCTCCTTCAACTTCGGCCAAAACTGAACCGTCTGGCATATTCTTTACATAACCAAACACGCCAATAACTTCTGCCATCTTCTTCGTTGTGTCCCTAAAGAAAACATCCTGGACCTTGCCGTATACTTTAATAACGAGATGGTTCATAGCTCTTATACGATTTCGGCATTATAACACTGCTCGCAATACACTATCTCTGGGCGATCTGGGGTGTAGGTCGTTTCAAATTTATTCAGGCATCGTCCACCGACATGAGAGGTGTGCTCTTTAGAATTCCTAAAAACTTTGCCATCACATACGCACTGACGACTACAAAGCTTGAATTTATTCCGCTCTCCAAGACGCTCGTAGTGGCGGCAATTGACGCATAGTTCAGGAATGGGGACACCAAGCTTCTTTAACAATTGAAGCTCTGGAGCGATTAGACGAAATACCTTGGTGCATTGATGATTACAAACTCCTTCATGTCGACACTGAATCAGTTCCTGAAGAATACCCTGGTCCACCTCTTGGATTGATGTAGGGATCTGTGAAAACTTCATCGTAAAAGTATTCGACTTATCCTTTGCCTCACGCCATATATATCCTCTCTTAACCGCCTCCTCCTTATCTAACGGAAAATATTCTTGAGCGATGGTTTCGTTGTAGGCAAAAAAAGACATCTCCATAGGGAAAAATTCACCGTAACGATATTCTTTCTTGTGTGAATCAACATATGGCATAGCCATCATATGTTCTTTGATCTTTGGCAGAATAGCTTCATATTCTTCTTTGGAATACTGCTTATTCAGAATGCAGTACTGTTTATTCCGAATACCTACGGACCCAAAACAATGCGGAGAATTTCGCACAAAATAACAATACTGAGTATCGTAGCTTTCCCAAACATTACCGCAAAAAGCGACATTATGAACCTTAAGTCCGGTATCCATAATGTCGTAACTTGATTCAACGAGACCTACGGCGTAAGCGTCATAGAGATCTCTCATCTCAGTCACACCATAGACTAGAAAGCGCGAGTTCTCAGCAGGACCTTCCACATCGAAACAATCCTTACAGTCTTTCACGCCATTCAGGTAATCTCCAGTAGAGTTGACGGCTCGACGAGAGTTAGAGAACTTTCTAGGCCGAGTAAGTAATAATTCTCGGAAACGCTTCTCCACGATAGCCCGACCTGTTTTAGTGTCTAGACGAAGTTCTTTAACTTTTTCCTTGTATTCTTCAGGAGAAAACTGCTGATTGAAAATTGAATGTTTGGCGTTTCTTAACCCTACACAACCAATACAATCCTGAGAATTACGGCAGTCATAGCAATATTTTGAATTGATACATCCCTCAGAAAGAATGAGGTGATCACTCTCGTAGCAAGCCTCCGAATCAACCAGTTGGTAACAGTGTTCATTTTTCCTAGAACCAAGCATATCAAAACAATCTTTGTTTTCGATTGAGTGGTAGAGATACGCCGTGTCTTCGTTCATGTCACTCGCAAAATTCAGATAGCAGTTTTTTGATTCATAGGTAAAGTTGCAATAATCGCTTTGAACATCGCTAATGTTAATGAGTGAGATAAGCGGGACTGAGTTTAGAAGCTCTTTCCATTGCTCAAAAAAAGGCCTCGAGAAATCATACTCACGCCCATACTGCATAGGATCCCACTCGTCGCTCCACCAGTATTTTGTATCGTATACAGGAATAGCGAGCTCTGGCGGATACATAGTAATAATGGATTCCCCATGACCCGGAGCATCACATTTTCGCTTATAGAGATTCCTCTCATTCCTCCAGGTTAAACGGCGCATCAAACGACAGTCCGGACAAAAAGTCGGTGGTGGCACCTGCATTTTTTTGTAGAAATCAAAATCGACTGACTCTATCGTAAATTCTTGTTTACAGTTCTGACAGTTTTTTACTTCTTTTTCGGCCATGGTCGTTTTAGAGCCTCAATACCCGGCAACTTCTCACCAGCCAAATAAGCTAACATCGCACCTCCACCAGTGGAAACAAAATTAAACGCCTTATCAAGCTTATTCTCCTTAATGAACATCACCGTCTCTCCACCACCGGCCAATCGAAAGGCTTTTTTATTTTTAGCGATTTCTTTTATCAGAGCACAGGTCCCATACGAAAACTTCTTTTTTTCGATAAAGCCGAACGGACCGTTCCAGATAATCGTCCCCGCAGTCTTAATTTTCGGGATAAACGATTTTACCGATTGAGGCCCGGAGTCGAGAATTCTTTCTTTTTCCCAAATAAAATCTATAGGCAGTAAGAGATTTTTATAACGTGCAATTTCTTTAACCACTGCTCCGGGATCTTCATCGGCCACTGATCCCTCAATATCAACTCCCCGTTCTCGAAGAATTGTATTGGCTACTGCTCCACCGAGAATAAAGGTGTCGGCTCTCGTTTTAAAATACTTAATAACCGGTAGCTTGTCGTGTGCTTTTCCGCCTCCAAAAATAATAACCAGTGGCTTCTGGGCACGCCTCATTACATAGGAAAGATGTCCAATTTCTGACTCTAATTCCAGACCACCAAAACTTGGTAAAATTTTTGTAATCGCAGATACCGAAGCGTTGGCTCGGTGTGAAACAGCAAAAGCATCATTAACGTAATAATCTGCCAGCGAGCCCAGTTGCTTAGCCAACTTGATATCATCCTTCTCCTCTCCTTTTAAAAACCTAAGATTCTCCAGTAGGAATATACTTCCTCTTGGGGATCTCTCTATCTCTTTTTTGATTTCAGCAAAACGAAAATGTGGAATAAAAGAAACTTTTTTCTTCAAAAGTTTCTCTAGATTCTTAGCGTCTTTCTTTAAACTAAATTTTTCATCAACCTCCCGTGGACGACCGCGATGGCTCACAATTACAATCTTCGAAGCCTGCTTCAGAAGAAAATGAATAGTTGGTATTGTCGCCTCCATACGCCATTCGTCTTCGGTATTGAAATCTAAGCGAAGCAGCGCAGTCCCTCCTAGTTTCTCCGGACTGGCTTGCTTCAGATATTTAATCATTACGGTTTATTATACTCGAGGTTTTCTATATAATGAAAAGGTATGGAAAGAAAGCGGATAGTCATTCTGGGAGGGGGGTTCGGCGGTCTCACGACCGCTTTTTCCATATCGAAAGAACTCCACAGCCTCCGACTCCTCGACTCATATGAACTCGTCCTTATTGATCGGAACGAACATCACACCTTTATTCCCCTCTTATATGAGGTGGCAACTACGGCCAAAGAGACAGCAAATCTTATTCACCTTCATGACCTGGTCACCCACAACCTGACTGAACTAACCACACACTCATCAATCCGTTTCATTCAGGATGAGGTACAAAGAATCTCTCCCAAAGAGGGCCTCATCACCCTGAAGAAAAACGGCACTATGAAAGCTGAATACATTGTCCTGGCCTTAGGCTCAGAAGTGAACTACTTCAATATTCCTGGACTCAAAGAGTATTCCCTGACACTGAAATCATTTTTCGACGCCATCCATCTTCGAGACGCTATCGTCAATCTGGCCGAAAACAAATCAGTCATTGAAATAGTGGTGGGTGGGGCAGGACCGACAGGAGTTGAGCTGGCTGGAGAACTCACTAACTGGTGTTCACGCTCACTTGGCTGCCAGCTCCATGTCACACTCATTGAAGCCCAGCCGAATATTCTTTTCGGCTTTCCTTCCAATATTGCTGGCCGAGCAGAAAGACGCCTCCGCGATCTTGGGGTACATATAAAAACTCAGGCAAAAATTCTTCAACTATCTACTAAGGAAGTGGAACTGGGAAATGGTGAAAAAATACCGTTTGATCTTTTCGTGTGGAGTGGTGGCGTAAAAACTCCCGACCTCCTCCTCAACCTCCCTTTAAAAACTGAGACTCGTGGTAGAATCGAAACCCACGAGACTATGGCCTGTCTTCCGCAAACCCCAGATCTAGAGCTAGGCTGTATGGTTTACGGTATTGGCGACAATGTCTGTTCTTATGATCCTCGCACCAATAAACCAGTTCCGGCGGTTGCTCCGGCAGCTATCGCACAAGCAGGCGTGGCCGCGCACAACATTATGCAGGATATTAGAAAAGCAGAAGGTCTGCCCCAAACTATTCGCCGAACGTATATTCCAGCCGACTATCCTTACGTCATTCCAGTCGGCGGTAAGTACGTTATTGCAAAAATTGGTCCTATTGTCCTTGCCGGAATCTTCGGCTGGATATTTAAAGGACTTGTCGAGTTCTATTATCTCACTTCGATTATGCCGAAATCAAAAGCCTTTCGTGTCTGGATTAAAGGACTCCTCGTTTTTATGAAAAACGACAAGCTAGGATAGAGAGTAAGACCTTCTACGCTCTTAAACGACGGTGAATCTCTGATTCGACAACTGCCCGATCGGCACCATACTTCAAACGTGAATACTCTTTCATCTTGGTGGCAAGATCAACATCCCCTCCCCGCCAGGAGGTGGTGGAGACTTTCATATTGAATGGTCTGGCCGTCTGACCATTAATCAAAAGTTTCACATGGGCATTTAAGTTGTCGATATTAATAAGGTCATTTTCATCAAAAACAGGAGCGAATTGTTTTGCCAAGAACTCAGCGTCCTGGACGCCAACTCGCATGGCCACCTGGGAACCGACGTTTCCGAATATTGAATCTCGAATCTTCTCCTCGAGCTGGGCGATAAACTGGTGGGCCACTGTTAAATTGAGACGGTACTTTCTGGCCTCCGAAAGAATGGTGGAGATCGAATCGGTCGTGAAGTTCTGAAACTCGTCAATGTAAAGATAGAAATCACGACGCTTATTCATATCAGGAATGTCACCACGCGAAAGTGCGGCCATCAGAATCTTTCCGGTGAAAATCATACCTAACAAACTAGCATTAATATCACCAATCTTTCCTTTCGAAAGATTAATAATCAGAATCTTTCCAGAATCCATTACTTCTCTGAAATTAAAAGCTGACTTCGGCTGACCAATGATTGGACGCATATAATCATTGGCAATGAAGTTGTTAAATTTAGAAGTGATATACGGAGTCATGTTTGCTAATGACGCCTCACCACCAGCCTTGGCGGCTTCCTTCTCCCAAAAATCAACAACCACAGGATTTTGAATACGCTGTAATTTTCGTTTTCGAAATTCGGTATCTGTAAAAATTCGTGGCACCTCAACCAGGGTCGCGGGCTCATTCGGCATATCTTCCATTAAAAGCAACAAGGCATTCCTCATATACTGTTCAAACATCGGACCCATTGTTTCGGCCACGAATAATTTATTAAAAATGCTTTGCATCTCGTTTACAATAAACGTCTTCTCCTCTGGACGATCAAAGTTGTAGTCGATCATATTTAATCCTAATGGTCGTGCCAGATCACCAGGGTTGAAGTAGATAAGATCGTCTAAACGTTCTTTGGGAATATGCTCAATCACATTCTCCGCCACATCACCGTGAGGATCGATGATCGAAACTCCCCGACCAGCCTTAATATCCTCAATGAGCATACTAGCCAAAAGAGTTGTCTTACCAGTTCCAGTCTGACCAACAACATAGACATGACGTCGACGATCTTCCTCCATAATGTAGACAGGATGCTCCTGTCCTCGAAAATTGGTCTGGCCCATTAAAAGTCCTGACTTTGGCAAATCAGCAGGCGGTGGAGCCTCTTTTGATTTCAACCACTTCACTTTTGGTGTCTCGGTTGTGGAAATGGGAAGATGGTAGAGGCTGGCCAGTTCTTCGGCATTCAGAATCATAGCTTTTTCTTTATCAAATTTTCGGAAGACATACTGGTGCAAAAGCGCTTGGACATTACGCGGTTTTACAATACGAAAACTATTCCGTCGTGGACTGGTGAACTGACTAAAGGGAGTAGCGATGCCATCAATAATTTCATCAGCCACACGGGTATTCGGGGCCGAAGCGATAATCCGCACGTTTACCATAAATAAAGCTTTTTCAATTTTTTGTTCCAGCATTTTCAACCCCTCCTCGTCGACAAGACGTTCATTTTTCCTACGCTCCCGTCCTTCGGCATCGAGCGCGTGTTTGATTTCTTTTACGTTCCATGGCGTCTTCTGATGAAACACTTTACTTAAGGACTCTCCTCGTTTCATCTCTTTAATATAATTTTCAACCAGTCGACGAGAGTCGCTCGGCGCTGGCTGAATAATCACCTGCAAGGCAGCTCCCTCGCCAAGCTCCTGGATTTTTGCGAAGCCGTTCAAAATGCCATCGAACGCATCGGCGCCAATCTCCTCGTACGTTCGAATGGGAAGCGCAAAAGATTCCTTTTGCTCAAAGAAGGCGGCGGTAGTAATTCCCTGAGCATTGAATACATTGTAGTCGTCCGGCAAAGGCACCACGCTGGCATTCGTCCAAACTCCCTGGACCTGTTTAATCGCCGCCTCGCTCAACTCTCGAGGAATCGCCATATGAAAATGAATCTCTTCGCCAATATGAGGCACCGCTACTTCGAAAACAAATGGAGCACGGAAAGAAGCAAGGGAAGCAAAAAGTTGTTCGGTTTTATTAATTTCTCGCTTGAAGTCGTCAGATGGCCCGCCTTCTTTTTTTGGTTCACGGGGGATTCTAATTAAGAAAAGTTCGAGAGAAAGGGAGGAGAGGAGGGCCTGAGTCTGCACTCGACGAAAGATAAAGTATCCCCCCGCAACAAGAATGAGACCGATGAGTAAAATGAGAATTATTTCAATCATGATGAGAGCCTCGAACTACAACACTCCCCGCTCTTCTAGGTGTGGATATAGTTTCTTCACTAACGCATCATGGAAGGCATCAAGGACAAAGGGGTTGGCCTTTCTGGCTTCACGATCAGCTTTCAGAATGCCTTGATGAAAAGCGATATCGAGTAAGTATTCCACCTGAAGCTTCGTTTCTGCTGAGGCGTTATCCACATACTGAGGCAAAGGATTCTGTAGGTCGGTTGGGGTGACCACTGGACCATTGTTCGTATCCGTAAAAGACTGAATAGACTTCTTTAAAAGCGCTTCTCCAGTGAGATGTCTTGTTTCTGGTGCCTCCTGATGCTTCCCTACTTCACGGGCTAGATGGGTGAGATCATCTTCAAGCGCCTGGTGTTCAAATTCTGGTAGTAATTGTTCAGCCATGTTGTTATTATAGTATACAATGACTCGTTATATTTTCGTAACTGGTGGCGTCATGTCGGGGATTGGAAAGGGAGTCTCCACAGCCTCTATCGCCCGCCTCTTACAAGACAAAGGTTTCAAGACGACAGCGGTAAAGATTGATCCCTATGTAAACGTCGATGCCGGTACAATGAACCCTCTCGAACACGGAGAGGTTTTTGTTACCGAGGATGGTTTAGAGTGTGATCAGGATATTGGTAACTACGAACGATTTCTTGGTACCAATATTTTTCGCGACAACTACATGACCACTGGCCTGGTCTATCAAACTGTTATCAACCGCGAACGAAGCCTGGGATACAACGGACAGTGCGTTCAGGTTGTTCCGGCTATCCCTGACGAAGTGATTCGCCGACTGAAAATCGTTGGCCAAAAACAGAAAGCTGATTTTGTACTAATCGAAATTGGTGGCACGGTTGGTGAATATGAGAACCTTCTCTTCCTCGAGGCGGCACGCATGCTCAAGTTGCAGAACCCCGAGGCGGTGATGTTTGTCCTTGTGAGTTATCTCCCAATCCCCTCGAAGATTGGAGAGATGAAGACCAAGCCAACCCAGCACGCAGTTCGCAACCTGAACGGTGCGGGTATTCAGCCAGATATCATCCTCGCTCGTTCAACGGAACCCATTGATGAACCCCGTAAGAAAAAAATTGCCATCTTTTGTAACGTCTCGGCAGAAGATATCATCTCTGCCCCCGATGTCGATTTTATCTACGACATTCCTCTGAACTTTGAAAAAGAAGGAATTAGTAATCGTATCCTTAAAAAGTTTGGCCTCAAACCGAAAAAGATAAATGGTCATGAGTGGAAGACTTTCACAGAGTCTATTCATCGCGCTAAAAAACCACTAAAAATTGCTATCGCAGGAAAGTACTTTACTACAGGGAACTTCACTCTGAGCGACTCTTATCTTTCAGTTATCGAAGCCATCAAACACGCGGCCTGGCGCGTCGGCCGAAAACCAGAGATTCACTGGATCGATACGGGGGTTTTTGAAAAATCAAAAGCCAATTTAAAACAATTATCTCAGTATGATGGTTTGATTGTTCCGGGAGGCTTCGGCACGCGCGGCATCGAAGGAAAGATTCTAGCCATTCAGTATGCCAGAGAGAAAAAGATTCCATTCCTGGGGCTGTGTTATGGCCTCCAGTTAGCCGTCGTAGAATTTGCTCGTAATGTGGCTGGGCTGAAAAATGCCCACACCACCGAAGTGGATCCAAAAACTCCTTATCCAGTGATTCATATCCTCCCTGAACAGTTAGAGAATCTACAGAAACATAATCTTGGGGGCTCAATGAGACTGGGCGCCTATCCTTGCGAGATTAAAAAGAATACCAAGGCTTTCAAGGCGTACGGCCAGGAGTTGATCACTGAACGACATCGCCATCGCTATGAAGTGAATAATCAGTATCGCGACTTGATCGAGAAAAAAGGCCTGACGATTTCTGGAATTAATCCAGAGAAAAACTTAGTGGAGATTATCGAGATCAAAAACCACCCGTTCTTTATGGCCAGCCAGTTCCACCCTGAGTTAAAATCTCGGCCACTGACTCCTCATCCAATGTTTTTGGACTTCGTGAAAGCAGCAAGTAAGAAATAAAAAGTCCCTACATCTTACGATGTGGGACTAAAATTGTTCGGGCGAACCTGCGCTCCCGGAATCTTGGGACGGCCAGAGCATGGAAATCCCGTTCAGACTCACGAGTGCGCCGACAGCTCCGAGAAAAAACATGCTACTCACATAGCCTTTGAGCATGAAGCTACCACCAATAGCCACGTAGGTCATCGAAACTAGCTTCGAATCCTTGCTCAAGATACCGATCTTTTCGAGTAGGAGTACCCCAGCTCCAGCGAACCCAATTGGTAGCACGACATAATAGTCTGCCCAATTCATAGATCCTCCTTTCAGAATCTGACTGAATTATATTCAGCTAGGGAGTACGTGTCAAAAAAATACCAGCGGTTAGGCTGGTATTTTTGTAATTTCTACTTCGGTGAATGGTTGGCGATGACCCTTGCGACGACGCAAGCGAGTCTTTGAGTGATATTTGAAAATAAGCTTCTTTACTCCCCGGCCTTCAGAGACTACCTTTGCGGCAACGGTTGTTTTGAGGTATGGAGTGCCCACCTCAACCTTGTCGCCATCCGCCACCAGCAGTACTTTATCAAAAGAAACCTCGCCGCCAGTAGTGGTTTCGAGCTTCTCGATCTTCAGTTTTTCGCCAGAGACAATCTTATACTGCTTGCCCCCAGTCTCAATAATTGCAAATTGTGCCATATCAATTGACAGTGATAATAGCCCGAAAGGCGACAAAAAGCAAGATGGCCAGGCCTAAAGTAACCGCAGCCACGAACTTCCCCCAAAACCAGTCCCTATCCTCCAGTTCTATGGCAATGAAATAGTTACTTATAACAATTACTAAACCAATCAAGCCATACCCCTCTAACTGCCAGAGACTTCCGAACTGATCGATGCCACTCTTCGTGAAATGAAGGACCAAAGGATCACTCTCGCCCCGAAGGAAGAAAAAAGCCAACCCCTGCGCAAGGAGAATTAACGCAAAGGCTGAACCACAAAGCATATTAATCAAAGGATACCCCTGAGCTTTTTTCGCAAAGTCACTCAGTCGTTTTTTTTGTTTGATCATCGTGAAGACTTGAGAAAAGCTGCTACCGCATCCGGATCGGCAGTATTAATATCTACGCCCGTGGACAACTCAAAACCTGCCGACGTCGAGAGCTGAGGGAATATCTCCATATGCCAGTGGTAGTAGTGATATTTATCCTGATTTTTGAGTGGTGAAGTGTGAATGAAAAAATTCAGATCTGGGTCATGGAGCTTTTTCCTAATAATAGCGAGACTTTTCTGTAGCAAGTCGGTCACTCCAGCTAATACTTGAGGCGAAGAACGTTCGAAATATGATAAATGTTTCTTAGGGAAAAGCCTTATCTCGTATGATCGACGAGACACATAGGGAGCCATTACAATTGCCTCTTCGTTTTCTAAAATGATTCTCTTTCCGATCTTCTTTTCATAAGTCAACATTTCGCAGTGGATACAGGCCTTATTCTTTTCATAGTATCGCTCTGAACCACTCAGTGAGTGATGAATGTCTGGTGGCACAATCGGTAGCGAAAGAATCTGATAATGCGGATGATAGACGGAAGCCCCAGCCTTCGGACCCCAGTTAAAAAAGGCAGAGGTATATACAATGCAAGGATCGTCAACAAGTTGCTGATAGCGCATCTGCAGTATTTCTAGTACTTCTCGAGCATGTGCCGGAGTAAGCATCGAAATATTTTTATTGTGATCACGTGTAATAATGAGATCGTGATGCCCAATCCCCGTCCTCGCCGCATACGGTCCATCCTTAAAAACCTCTGAACACTGCTCAATATGGTTCAAGGCGGGAAAACGATTCGGGATAACAATCACTCGCCATTTCCTAGATTTTGGCAAACTTAAAATCGGTGGCCAGTTAGAAGCCAGAGATAATCTCTTCTCTTCGAAAGGACAGGTATCACGAGAAGCCGGCTTACGCTTTTCCTTCCCCTTACCAAACTCAGAAGGTCGAGCAGCTCGCTCTGGAGACATGAGTATCCAGTCTCCAGAAACAGGATCTTGTCGAAATTCACTCATGAATAGTTAGGATAAAAAATCTAGATGAATCAATCTTTCGGGGGTCTGACTGTTTCTTTCCCCATCTTATGTAGATAGTACCACTCGAAAACATCTTTGGCGATTGGCAGGGCGTTCAAGCTCCCCTGTTTCGCATTCTCTACCAGCACCAGAATAGCTATTTCCGGTTTCTCTATCGGAGCATACCCCACAAAGAAAGCGTTCTCGGCGCGATTGTTATTAATCTGAGCCGTTCCCGTTTTTCCTGCAACTTTTATAGGCAACTTCACCAAACTGTAACTTGATCCTATGGGCGAAGTCACCGCTAACTCCATTCCTTTCTGGGCCCAGCGAATCTCCGGACCAAGATACGTTAGATCTTTCATCACTTCAGGTTCCAGCTCAGCTGAAAAATGAGGACGGTAGAGCGTCCCACCATTCGCCATGGCGGCAATATAATTCAGAAGTTGAATTGGGGTGACCTGAAGATCTCCCTGGCCGATACTCACATTATACGTATCACCCAAAGTCCACGGTCGGTTCCGACGAGCCTGCGACTCATCTGGTTCGGGAAGCTTGCCCTTGGCCTCACCCACAAAATCAACGCCGGTTAATTTACCTAATCCGAAAACATCCCACCACGCAAGCAGGTGCCCAATACCCAAACCTTTGATATCACCGAAACCACCGCCCACCTCATAGAAATAAACATTCGAAGACTGAGCAATGGCCGACATTACATTCACATACCCTTGAGGTCGCCAGTCTAAGAACCGAGAAGGCTTAGAAGGATTATAGGGGTTAGGAATATCGAGATATCCAGGAGAGTAGATAGTTCTCTGAGGCGTAATCACCTTCTCCTTTAAGGCCGCAACGGCCACCAACGGCTTTATAGTTGAACCAGGACTATAGAATCCAGAAATGACTCGGTTAAAAAAAGGATGGAAAGGCGAATTGAATATTTCTTGTTTCTCTTTGTTTCTCCCAGGAGAGGAGAGGATATTGTTATCATATGTTGGAAGACTGACCATAGCTAAGATCTCTCCATTTTGAGGATTCATAATGAGGCCAGCGCCAGACTGCCGACCAAGAGACTGTAAACCGCTCACCATCCGATTATAAAAATACCGCTGTAGATCGCTATCAATAGTGAGCCTAAGTGTCTTTCCAGAAACGGGCGGTACTGACTCGGCCTGGTTCAAAGCAGTCCCCCGAGCATCCCGACGCTCAGCCCGATATCCATTCACTCCTCTGAGATAGTCGTCATAGTAAGCTTCAATACCTACCTTACCAACCAAGAACTCATTCTTCAGCTTCGGATTTTTTTCTAAGCTCACGGCATCAACCCGGCCAGTATAGCCAACAATAGAAGAAAAGATGGGGCCACCAACATAATGACGCTTAAATCCAGACTGCACAGTCACGGGCAAGTTCGGATGAGTTTCGAAGGCAACAATCTGTGCTTCATCTAATGCTTCGGAAAGTAAGATCTGATCTTTTTCTTTTTCCAGTCCTTCCACAATCTGATTTTCAATTTCTGCGATGGGAAGATTAATTATTCCACTAATCCCCTCGAGAATAGCCTGCTGATCAGAAGTTGGCGCCAGAAAATCTTTCACTCGCAAAAAGGCAAGAAAACTGGGCGCGTTATCAACTAAGACTACGCCATTCCGATCAGTAATCACTCCCCGAGGAGCAGGATCAATTTTCCTTGCTTCCAAATTAGATTTTGCCCGTACTGAATAATCTTCATAAGAGAATGGTCCTAAAAATATCACCCGCCCTACCACAATAGTAAGCACTAACACTACCCAAAAACCAAGAACAACAAAAACTCGATTGCGAAGTGGCACTTCAACGAGTCCAAAACTCCCCAGCGACTCAGTCGCGGAGAGGTCTTCAAAAGCAAAATCAAAATCTGATTTTCTAGAAAAACGCTTCATATGGCTCAGCATTAAATGTATACCAGGAAGCCGTGTACGCAAATACTGACTAATAGACTCATTACAAGAATCTCAAAAAGAAAAAGAGGGGCCGTGAAAAATGCTATCCCTACAGTTCCAAGATAAAATAGGCTCACCCCTAGGCTGGCGAGCAAAGGAGAAAGTAAGGGAGAATGCCCTAACACAAATAGTCGCAAAAAGTGACTAAAAGAGACTATCACTAAGATTGTAATCAACTCCACAGAGATGACAGGACCGGCCACTACAAGAAATCCACAAAGTGTAAGAATTAATAGATTGATAATTGGAATCCCCCCCGAAAGAGCAATCAGGCCCATGAGTAAAAGATCGGGCGCATAACCAGACCAGAGAACCATCTTCAACTGAAGGAGTGCGAGGAGAATGGTGAGGAAAAGTAATATAAAGCCTTTCTTCATATCTCAGATTCAACGACAACCTTCAGTAGGTTATTAATATCATACGGAAATTCGATATCAGCTTCCCTGAAAAGTTGATCGGAAGAAAGGCGAACCTCTCTAAGGCGCCCGATGACGGCGCCATATGGCATTTCAGGAGCAGCGCTCACAATAATATCGCCGGGAGATACTTTCGATTCTTTTGGGAGAGTGGTAATTATTGGACTGAGCCCCCCAACGAATAACCCTGATGTTTTTTGATTACCAATTCGAACTGCACTTTTAAAATTATGATCGAAGACTGTCTTTACAAAACTTTTCGTAGCGGTTGTCTTTGAAATCGTACCAACAAAAAATATACCCGATGAAGATGGTTTTCTTTCAGTTCCGCTTAAAAACGCCATAACAGCCGCTCCCTCTTTCACGCCACCACGAGTACCTTTGTCGATAATTAACTCGTGCTTAAAGTTAAGCGGATAGTGCGAGTATACATTCGCAACAATACCCTCGACACCTGAGACGCGATCGTCATTTTTCATTAACTGATTCTTAAGATAGGCGTTCTCGCCTCGTAGCAGATCAATCTCGTCCTGCACTGGACTCAGTTGTTGGCCAAAACTATGAAACCGCCAGAGCGTATTTGGAGACCAGGCAACGAGAATAACAAGGAGAATGAGAAAGGCTCCTGGAAGCCAGCCGTATTCTCTCATGAAACGCGAATTTCTAACGCTCTTTGAGGGTTATCGAAAAGTGGACGATTTTGATCGATATCCTCGATTAACTGACCCAAACCACGAGCCACACACAACAATGGATCCTCAACAACTACCGTTTTCACTGACGTCTCTTTCTCAATCAGTCGATCCAGACCCCACAGAAGTGCCCCGCCACCACAAAGGTGGATACCACGCTCTAAGAGATCGCCGGCCAGTTCCGGAGGAGTTGACTCAATCACTTCCTCGACGCTCTCAACGATGGTTTTCAAGGAACGTTGGAGAGCTGTTCTCACCTGAGAACTTTTCATTACCACCTCCCGAGGAAGACCAGTTGAAACATCTCGTCCCTTAATAGAAAGCTCGTGTTGTCCTCCGGGCCGATGCTCTCCTGGAAGAGCCGAACCAACCATCATTTTTGCCAACTCAGCAGTTGGTTCACCAATAATCAACTTAAACTCGTCTCGAACAAAACGAATAATATCATCGTTGAACTTATCCCCCGCAGTCTTCAAAGTCTTCGAGATAACCATACCGCCCATAGAAATAACAGCGATATCGGTGGTGCCTCCACCGATATCAACTATCAGACTGGCGGTTGGTGAGTAGATAGGAAGATTTGCCCCAAGTGCGGCGGCGACTGGCGAATCTACTAGATATACCCGAGAGCAACCAGAGTTTAAGGCGGCATCCTCTACGGACTTTCGTTCTACTTCAGTCAGTCCGTCGGGAATGGCGAGCACTGCACGACGAAATCCAAAAGAAAATCCCTGACTAAATCGTTTGAAAAAATGACGCAAAAGTTCCTGAGTCATCTCAAAATCAGAAATCACGCCATTCACTAGTGGTCGGATGACTTCGATATGTCCCGGAGTTCGCGCCAGCATCTTTTTGGCATCATCGCCAACCGCCACAATCTGATTTGCTTTTCGATTAATCGCCGTGACCGATGGTTCGTTCACCACCACACCTCTTCCCTTCACGTAGATCACGACGTTCGCGGTGCCAAGATCGATACCTATATCGGTGAAAAAATAGTTTAAATAATTCCGAGACATATTCTTTTGAGAAACCAAGACTACTCTCCCTTAATCAATTTTAAAGCTTCTTCGTACGAAACAATTTGCACCTCCTCGCTATTCCGTTTTTTTAGTTCCACTTTATCTCCCAGTTTCGGACTGACGACTGCTCGCCAGGGTAGACCAATAAGATCGGCATCGGCGAACTTTTCTCCCGCACTGACCTCTCTGTCGTCATAGAGTACTTCAACGCTCGCAGCTTGTAAATCTGCATAAAAATCCTCTCCCGAAGCCCCGCCAAGCGCGAGAATATGCACCTTAAATGGAGCCACCGATTCTGGCCAGATAATGCCCTTCTCATCGTGCCACTTCTCCACAATCACACCCATTAATCGGGAGATACCAATACCATAGCAACCCATAATCACTTCTTTTTCTGAACCATCCTGGTCTTTGTAGGTGAGATTAAACGGTGCCGAGTACTTAGTTTTTAGTTTGAAGATATTCCCCACTTCGGCGGCCACATCTTCTTTTAAGTCAGTCGTTCCGCATGAAGGACAGGTTGATTGCTCTTCGATAATTTCTTTGTTGATTGCGATCTTGCAGGACTGACAGATATAGATAGTATCCTCACCGGCCGAAGTGAGTGTCTGGAACTCGTGAGAGTATTTGGCAAAAGTGCCTCCTGATGCAAAGGTAAAATATGTCGACTCTCCTAGGCCCACCGCTTCATAGATGCGAGTATACGCCTCTCTCACTTTTTCATAATACTCATCGAGATCGGTTTCGTTCGTATGGAAAGAATAGAGGTCTTTCATTAAGAATTCACGACCACGAAGCAATCCAGACTTGGCACGCTTCTCATCGCGGAACTTAGTCTGTACCTGAAAGACGTATTTTGGTAAATCCTGATAAGAAAGAATACTTCGTTTACCCAGTGGCGAGACAATTTCTTCGTGAGTCGGTCCAAGCGCATACTCGCTTTGTGAGTAGTGACTCGTGAACCGGAATAACGTGTCATAAGTTTCCCATCGTCCAGTTGTCTCCCAGTTCGTTTTTGACTGCAATGCCGGCATCAAAATTTCCTGGCCTCCGACTGCCTCAATTTCTGTGCGAACAATATTTTCAATATTTCTTAAAGTCCTCAAACCTAATGGTAAAAAAGTGTAGACACCAGCCATCAACTTATCGACGAAACCAGCGCGCATCAATAACTGCGCATTTAAAGCCAACTCATCCTTCGGAGCCTGTCGTTCTGTTTTTGAAAAAAGTGTGGACTGTCGCATGAATACTAGGGTATCACGCGAGGCTAGGCTTGGCAAAAACTGATTTCCTCGTAATAGGAGAAGTTAGGAGAAATCTCTGAGTAGAATCTCCCTCGCTCTTCGCAATGCCTGACCACGATGACTCACACTATTCTTCTCTTCAAAAGTAGCCTGAGCCCCTGTCTTTTTTAAGACACTACTATAAAACACCGGGTCATAGCCAAAGCCATTTATGCCAACTGGTTCTCTGACGATGACCCCTTCGTACGAACCCTCACAAGTCCTCACTTTATCGTTTTCTGGATTATAGATCGCTACCACTGCTCGAAAACGCGCTGTCCTTTTTTCATCTGGGATATCTTTCAGTTCTTCTAAAAGTTTTCTGTAACGATCCTCGTCTGTGCCTGGAGCGTACCGAGCAGTATAGACTCCGGGCCGACCATTCAACGCATCGACTTCCAAACCAGCATCTTCGGCCAGAGTTAAAAGGCCAGTCTTTTTTCCAATGGTCATAGCTTTAACAATGGCGTTTCCTTCAAAGGTCATGCCGGGTTCTTCCACTTCATAGCCGGGAGGGAGGCCGGAAATATTATTTAAACTTAAAAATTCGAAAGGGAGATCTTTTAAAAGCGCCACAATCTCTGGAAATTTTCCCTGATTCCGCGTGGCAATTAAAAGTTGCTTCATACCAAACTACAGCAAAAGAAACTTATCAAGGAAAAATACGACCAGTCCCAAACCACAAGCCAAGGCTGAAATAATCCAAAAACGCATAGTAATCTTCGACTCATGCCAACCGACTGCCTCAAAGTGATGATGGAGTGGCGTGGATATAAAAATCTTTTTCTTAAATAGCTTTTTACTGGCGATCTGCACTAATACCGAAATCGACTCAACGACAGGAATAAACATGAAAAGTGGAAGAAGTAACGTAGTGTTAGTTAGCATGGCAATCACTCCTAAGGTGATACCCAGCGACATCGAGCCAGTGTCTCCCATAAACAACTTTGCCGGAAAAATGTTGTGCCAAAGAAATGCCAATAGGCTTCCCATCATTACCCCACCGAATGCTGCGAGGTGATACCGACCAAGCACAAAGGCAACTGTCGTTAAGGCACCGAACGCAAACAAAGAAACACCGCCCAGGAGACCATCAAGACCATCCGTCTCGTTCGCTGAAAAAGCTGAAGCAATAATAATGAAAATAAAAAGTGGGATATACCAAGGACCAATCTCGAAGGTGCCAAACAAAGGAATCGCAATCTGACTAATCCCTAAACGCACATAAAACCACCAAGCCCCCACAAGCGCGATGACTGCATAAAGCACAAGTTTATAGCGAATTTTTACTCCGCCACCATCTGTGCCAATTCTCATCACACCAAGGCCATCATCAATAAGTCCCAGCACCGCAGCGATGAATAAAGTGGCGAGAGGAAGATAAGTTTCTCCTCGATCGATAAAATTAATAAAAGAAAATTGTGGCCATAAATGTCCAAACAAAATGTCTAGTACCGCAAAAATAAGTGCCAAAGAGATGACTGTTCCCCAGATGACCACTCCACCAGCGGTTGGCGTACCCGCCTTTTTCTGATGAAGCCCGTGAAACACAGGAGCATTTTCCGGAGGTCGAATCTGCTTCCCAATATGATATTTATTCAGAATCTTAAACCAAGCTGGAGTTATAAAAAGAGTAACGATAAAAGCCACTGCCATAAGTCCAATGATCCGAATGGATTCAAGAGGAATGAGTAAACGAGTGATACCAGTAAAATTCTCAGGACTCATTTTTTTATTTATTCATAGTTTTGCTTAAACCAATCAAGAAGCGTTGAGGTGTCATCAAAACGATTAGAACTATTCAAAACTACAATCAACACCGGCCGTCTTTTCACTGAAAAAATAGAAAGGAGATTACCTCCAGCTTCGTCAATAAACCCGGTCTTGCCACCAATAAAATCAGATCGGCCTGCAAAGACATTAATGGGTAAGATACTTCGTTCCCGTTTTGATTTTTGCTCAACCACTCGAACACCAGACTGATGTGTAATATCCAAGATATCTTCATGGTGACTCACCAACTGGAAGGCCAACTTCTCCAAGTCGGTAACTGACGACTGATTCACTGGAGAAAGGCCAGAAGGATCATAATAGTAGGTCTGTGTCATTCCCCAGATCTTTGCCTGATCATTCATCTTTGAAAGAAAATCCTCTCGTCCATATGCCTGAGCGAGGGCCTCGGCTGCAGCATTGTCTGAGGCGATAAGCATAATTTCCATGAGATCGCGAACAGTGAACTCATCCCCTGCCTTGAGTGCTCGCGTACTCGAACCTTCTTCTTTTGGAAAATTCTCTGGACTTATCGTGATGACTGTCTCTGGCGATAGAACCTTACTGGCGATGACTGCAGTCATCAACTTCGTGATAGAAGCAATCGGCCAGTGCCGACTAATTCCCTTCTCAAGATAGTGCGTACCGCTATTCAGATCACCAACCAAAGCAATCCCTGCCTGTATTTCTGGTGGGTAGATTTCAGCACGCTGGATGAATGGTGATGTAAACGCATTCGTTGACGCAGCCAAGGCACCAACCATCAGTGCCTCCGTATTACCACCATCCTTGAGTCGGTTGCTATGAATACCCACAGCCATCTCTTTGTCAGACGTTTCGAGTGTAGGGATAGCGGCAGCCTGACTCTGAAGAGATGATAGAGAGGCGACTCCTGGATTAGTTTGTAACTTATCATTAGCAGTGATCGTCTTACCTTTTTGAGGGACCGTGTTAGCCCAAAAAGCAACAAGAACCATTACGACGAGCAAAGCAATTTTTTTATGAGTGATAATCATGAGCGATAAGGCTACCCGGAAAATGAAGCAAGAAGTTCTCGGAATTTTTCATACTCAGGAAGTTGCACTTGTTTCTCAAGTCCTAGATGTTTCAGCGTATCAAAACTGGCCTGATATACAAAAGAATTCGCTCGGCTAGGATCCGAAGAACGCTCAACCAGTCCTCGCACTAAAAGTGAACGAAGGATGAACATAGAGTTCACTCCGCGCAGATACTCAATTCGTGTTCGAGAGATTGGTCCAAGATAAAGAATAATAGAAAGCGTCTCAAGGCTGGCAGGAGTCAGATCTTCGCTCAACTCTTTTTTCATAAACACCTCGAGAAGTTTATGGAATTCTGGCTTGGTTACCAACTGGACCTTGCCCTCATGACGAATCAGTCGCACACCACGCTCGGCGCGTTTTAACTCTTCTTCAAACTGATCAAGAAGCGTCTCACATTCTTCAAGTGGCAAGTTTAAAACCTCGCTCATCTTTTTCAGAGAGAGTGGTTCACCGTGTAAAAAAAGAAGGGCCTCGCATTCGGCGAGTAAATTTCTTGAGCTCATAGATTTTGAGAATTACGCGTAATGATTATATCAGAAAAATGTTCAGATTGTTCAAGGGTAATCGCCTGCTCACGAGCCAAGTGGAGAATAGCCAAAAAAGAAACGACTATTTCCGAACGATCAGCGGTGGCGGAAAGTTCTGAGAAAGTTGTGTTTTCGATCTGTCGCAAACGCCCCAAAATAGTGTGCATCTGCTCTTCGAGGGTAACGACGGCTTCGCGCATCGTCTCCTCTTCTAAAATAATTTTTTCTAGAGATTGCGCCAGTCGCCCGAGGCCAGTTAATAAATTTTCCAGAGATAAGGTCTGGCCAGGATAAAAAAGTTTCTGTTCTGCTTCTCTTGGTAAATTTTTTGCAATAGAAAGAAAGTAAGGACGGCTGGCCTCATAGGCATCTTTCTGCCAGAGTTTCTGCACGAGCTTACTGGCCTCCTTAAACTCTCGATAGGCTTTCAGTCTCTCTTCTAGTTGATCTAAACTCCCCTCCTCTTCGGAAGTGAGCGGTAGTTCGGGTAAAAGGGATTTTGATTTGAGGAGAATCAACTGACTACCCACAACAATAAAATCAGCCAGAAGGGCCGGCGGAGTGTGTTCCAGTTTTTCGATATGACGCAAGAAGTCGTCAGTGACCTTGGCCAGACTCAGACGACTGACATCAAGTTTTTCAGATTCGATAAGTTGCAGGAGTTTATCCAGTGGTCCGGAAAACTCTCCGAGGCGTAATTCGTAGGGAGATAGTGGCGTCATACGTTAGTGGCATTATAGGAAAAAATGCCAATGAAATCAAAGAAAAAATGAAATAATTTGTCTCGTCTTTGAAATACCCCTATAATCCTTTTTATGGCTCTCGCATATCACCGTAAGTATCGACCGAAAAAACTCGACGAACTCGTCGGACAGGAAGAAAATATTGAGATTCTCAGAAACGCCGCCAAAGAAGATCGTCTTGGTCAGGCCTACCTTTTTTATGGTTCACGTGGCACAGGCAAAACCACCACCGCACGCTTGGTGGCAAAACTCCTCAACTGCGAGAAACGCGTCAGCGATCCGAAGTTTGCCAAACTCGGCGAGCCTTGTGGCGAGTGTCAGTCATGCTTAGAGATTGATTCGGCCAATGCCATCGACCTTATTGAAATCGACGCCGCTTCAAATCGTGGTATCGACGAGATTCGAAATCTCAAAGAGAATATTCGCACTGCTCCCACCTCAAGTAAGTACAAGGTCTACATTATAGATGAAGCGCACATGCTCACTCGTGAGGCTTCGAACGCACTCCTCAAAACACTCGAGGAACCTCCGGCGCACACTACTATTATCCTCGCCACCACTGAATACGAAAAACTCCCTCCGACCATCACCTCGCGCACGCAACGCTTCCTCTTTAAAAAACTGACCAAACCAAAAATTATTGAAAAACTTCAACGCATCGTTGATGAAGAAAAAATTAATATTGAGCCTGACGCCTTAGAGCTCATCGCCGCGCTCGGCGAAGGCAGTCTCCGCGACGCCGAATCGCTCCTTGATCAGATGGCGTCTTTCTCTGGTGCACTGGCTAAAAAGAAAGAGGATCTTCTGACCGTTGCCTTAGTTGAAAAACTTACTGGCCGAGTGGGTATGAAAAAAATTCACGGTCTCTCGGAGCTGATCTTAAAAAACGACGCCAAAACTGTAGTCGAATATCTGGAAAAAGTTGACGAAGAAGGACACGACTTGGTGCGATTTACCAAAGATTTAATCCACTATCTTCGCAAAGTCATCGCCCTCAATGTGAGCGCGGAATTAGAGAAAGATTTCCAGTCAGAAATGACCGACGAGGAGATTAAAAAACTGAAAAGCCTGGCCAGCCTTATTCATCGAGAAAAACATATCGCTCTGCTACGCAATCTCATTCGAGCCTATGCCGATATGCGATACTCACCTTTTGCGCTGATTCCCTTGGAGATTACCCTTGTCGAACACTTGGAATCGAAGAAATAAAAAGAGCGATTCTGTAAAAAGATCGCCCTATTAGATAGAAAGCCTTTTCGTGATGATTGTGCGTCGGAGAGCAAATGCCCGATGCACAATCTCAGCGCCAGATTCTGAAGCATCCCTCGCGTGAGGTTGGAGTGAGTAGCGTCCTCCTTCCGTTCCCGCGTTGTCGTTCTTCAGAACAACACCGAGCTGGACAAGTCGGAGAATGGTCTTCCGAGTCGGTTCCCGCTCTAAGCCATGAGCTGATGCCGCCTTCAAGAGATCTCGTTCCCCAATTCGACGCATCCCGACATATGGTTCGTGACGGCCGGGACGAAGAAGAATGAGAATGATCTCCTTAGCTAGACCCTCATCAACATCCTCAGGCAAGAGGCCTGCGACATCAAAGAGATCGAAGATCCTTACCCGTTCTTCGGAAGAGTGGATGATTTCTTCGACTGCATCAGAATGAGGGAGTTCCTCCGGCATCTCGTCTGGCCAGACGAGACTTCTGGCATCGAGAATACGATGTCGAGCTTTCCGCAGTCGTCGCATTGTATCTGGAAGATCAAGCTCTGCGATGTATCCACGGATTTGCTCCTCAGACTCCTCTGAGGGTGCAAGAAAGAGGAGTCTTCTCAATTCCTCGATGATGCCCTCACACTCAGAGTGAATCTCCTCAGGAGTAATCTCTGGCGTAGGTTCGGGATGTGGGCAAGGAGGACCCGCGAAAGGAATCCTCTGTCTCTTTGGTCTTGGCAAAGAAGGCGAAGGTGGTCGATACACCTGTCGAGCTGGTTTTACAATTCGCCTCTGCTTTCTCCTCCTCACCATAATGAAACCGAGCACAGTGAGCGCCGACAGTCCGCCGGTCATTGAAGCAATGACAAACGGGAAATCGGTGATTAGTGGTTCGATCTTCGGAGTCAGGAGAGTCTGAATCTCCTCATCTCCAAGTTTCAGAATGGAAACAAGCTCAGAAACACCGACTGGCGTCTTCACGTATAAATTGAAGGCGACCTGATAGGATCTCTCTCCGTGATCATGGAGACCTGTTCGGTCGATATACTCCTTGCCTTCCGGAGACACTCGCCTGAAACCAAGGTAGGGGCTCCCGGGGGCGGTGGGTGGAAGCAGGACTTCGAACTGAATGTATGCTTCCCGTTTCCGGAGCGTATCGCCCGAAGACCCTTCATTCAACCAGATGATATGCGCCAACCGAAGATCGAAAGAAGAGAGACTCACTCCTTGCGGAGCAGGCACTCGCTTCTCCTGCTGATCCTTGAGCTGTTTCTGATCTTCCTCGGGAACATTGTCTTCCAGCGTTCCCACCTCAGCAACAACTCTGAGTTTCCTCGCCTGCAAAACCTCCTCGAGACGAGAAAGATTTTCCAGAACCTTGACCTCTCCAGCTATCGCCCGGTTAGACCCCGCACAAAGGAGCCAGCCGAACAAAAAAGCTGAAACCAACCTTTTCATACCCTACCCCTTTCTCCCATATGGGAATGACTATGATCTACCCGCAGTATAGCAGAGAACTAATCCCCTTCAAGGTTCCTCGAAAAATAGTCCGAAGGTTGAAAAATATCCAATTTCTTACTACCATACGAAAGCTACACTATATTCTTGCAATATAGTGTTTTCTTACTTGCCGGGTCGTCTAATGGTAGGACAACGGACTCTGAATCCGTTTATCTTGGTTCGAATCCAGGCCCGGCAGCAGTCTAGTTTAGTATCGATGGACCAGGAGCTGTAATAAATGACACCCAATAACCTGGACGGGTTATTAAGAAAACTATACTCTTGTTCTCATAATGTTTGACGCTTCTGACTTACAGCTTAATCCCAAAGAAATAGATCCTCCCGGAAGTCCGGATAAGTTCGAAGCTTTCTGTTGCGCACTAGTACGAGAAGTCTGGAAGGATCCTACAGCTGGACGCATTGGACGATCAGGACAGAAGCAGAACGGGCTCGATGTTATTGCCCGTTACAACATGGGAGCAGAATATTGGGGACTACAGAGCAAGAACAAGGATTCTTTAACAGGCTCCCTCTCAAGGAGCGATGTAGAAGTAGAAGTGGAAAAAGCTAAAGGATTCACACCCCCACTGAAATGTTTTTACATTGTAACCACTCTTCCACGAGATCAAGCCCTTCAAGCTATCGCACGAGATATTACATCTAAGAATCTTTCTCTTGGACTTTTTTCTGTACACTTTTGGTTTTGGGAAGATATTTGCGAGCACCTTCTCGAACATCGAGAGCTTCTTTACATCTATTGGCCTCATTTACGTCCTGGGACACAAACTAATCCGAGCAGTGCTCCTTCTTCTATCAAGAAAGGTACCGAGAAGATTCTTGAAGATGAGGCAAATCTTCGGGAAACCAATATCACGAACTCTGGAACTGGCACCATTAACATCGCCATCGGAGATGGCGGGACCGTTACTGTTATCCCCGACGAAAAGAAAGAGATCCACGCCAAACTCGATATAATTCGAAATTACATCGATGAAAATATCCCCATAACAGCCCTGCGTGAATTGGAGCAGATCAAAAAGGATCACTGGGTAACCGCAGATAGTATATTGAAATTCAGAATTCTAACTAACATTGCCGCTTCAGAATCGAAGGTAGGCAAAGAAAGTGACGCTGGGAAACATTTCATCGAAGCTCTTCAATACAATCCTAATGACGAAAAGGCTTTATGCAATGCGGCAACCGGTTATCTTATTCAAGAAGATAAAGAAGAAGCACGGAAATATATTCAGAAGGCATTGATGATAAACCCAGCTAGCGACCGTGCTTTTTCTTTAACGATTTACGCTGCGCCTACTGGTGCATTTATCGAAGAACTTCAAAAGAATATCCCTTCGATAAACCTAAGGTCTGCCCCTGTTTCTTATGCCATTGGATTCGTCTTAAGAGCTAGGGGTGAACTTGAGGAATCAATCCCATGGTTCAGACAAGCAGCCGATATGGCACCTACGGATATAGAGATGAGCACTTCGTTAGCTGAGACATTACTTCAGACAATTATTGATGATCAGTCTGTTGTGTTCGGCCAACAATTGACTGAAAAAACACGAAACCTCTTAAACGAGATTGATGACATATTTAAGAAAGCGTGGAATACAGTGTCCAACAAAGAGATAAAAGTATATAGAACAAGCTGGCTTTTGAATCGCAGTCTCGTAAATAAATTATTGAGCAACTACGATATTGCAATTCGGACAGTAGACGAGGCGCTTGAGTTAAGACCAGATGATCTGAGTGTGATTAAGCAAAAAGCGATTCTTCTCTTTGAAGGCGGAAGGAAAGATGAAGCTCTTGTGTTTATTAAGGATATAATCAAAGATACCTCAAAACCGGAGATGGTTATCCCGGCCGCTGCGCTCCTTGCAAGCACATCTCATTATGATGAGGCGCTCGAGATACTTAATAGTTTAAAAAATAAAACTGACGACAAGAAAGCTATCGCCGAAGCAAACCGGATGCTCGTTGATTTACTAGGAGCGGTGGGCAAATTTGAGGATGCTAGAATCTTGTCTGACCAAATAATGATTGCGGAACCTGATAATATTGGATATTACATTGATCGAGCGAATCTTCACTCAGCAATAAAAGATACGGACGGAGTCCAAAAATATATTGACCAAGCAAAAATTCGGGCAAATGAAAGTTCTTCCAAAAGAGAGCTGATCGAACTAGCCAATGCCTTATATAAATTTGAGAAATTTGCTGATGCAAGTGATATCTTCACTTTGGTTGCTGATAAAAACACAGACTCCGATCTCACGCGAAAGCTACTTAATAGTTATTACCGCGCCGGCAAACTGGGGGAAGCTCTGAAAGTGATCCAAGCTCTTAAGGCCGGAACTGTGTCTTCCAATAAATATCTTGTAGAAATGGAATCCTCAATTTATGAGGAGATTGGAAACTGGCAAAAGGCGAAAGAAATATGCCTCGAATTCTTCAAAAAGAATCCCGAAGACAACGAGATTAAGATTCGATATGCCGCTGCCTTATTGAGGAGTAGCACCACGGAAGACCTAAAAGAACTTGATGAACTACTCGACTCGGAAATTGATACTTCTGATTTCTCTTTTAATTTATGGATGCAACTGATAAATCTATATGAATTTCGGGGACGAGTAGGACGTGCGATTGCTTCAGCATATGAAGCCCGAAGAAAGTTCTTCAATATGCCCGAAGCACATATTCAATACGTTGGTGTTTTTTTCCGGCGCGAGAAAGTCCTCGACCCAGAGCTTAACTGTTTGGAAGCACAGGAGAATTCAGCGATCCTTTTGGGAGATGGCTTATCCAACGACTGGTTTATACTTGAAAAACGAAAAGATTCTGACTTAAATAAAAAAGAAATAAATCCCGATCATCCTCTATTTTCTCTTTTACTTGGGAAGAAGACTGGTGATGAAATTATTGTGCAAAACACGGGACCAATCCCTGACAAGAGAAAGATACAAGAGATTAAACATAAATTTGTTTATGCCCTGCACGATAGTTTAAATAATTTCAGTTCTAGATTCCCTACGGCTGGTGGTCTTTGGGGTATTAAAGTAGGCACTACAACAGACTCCTCTGAGGGAGAGGCGCCTAACGGGATAAAGCTAATACTTGATCAAGTTTCTAAGCATGACAATTTCATCCATAAGGTAGAGGATTATTACAATAAGGGTCGGCTCACTCTTGGGGCATTCGGCAAGTTAATTGGGAAAGATGTATTGACTGTCTGGGGCGGTATCATTTCTTCTCAAGGCTCTGGAATCCAAGCTTCTCTTGGAACTCCTCAAGAACTTAAAGAAAGCACCCTACTCCTAAGACGCGTCCCTCCATTGAAACTAGTTATTGATCCTGTTTCTATTATGACAATTCACGGTATGGGAATGGCCGATAGTCTGATAAAGATATTTGGACGACCGATAGTTACTTCCTCAACAGTTGATCTCATTCGAGTTGCTATTGCAGAGAAAGGAGGTCTCGGCTCAGACGGCTATATGAGCATCGCTAAGGAAGGAGACAAGTTCGTTAGAAACGAAGTTACTCCTGAGCAAATGACAAAACATATTCAGTATCTCGATTCGATTGCGAAATGGATTGAGAATAATTGCGACATACTTCCTTGTGAACCCGCTCTCTCTATAGACAGAGATATCCGAAAAAAGAACGAAGAGATTCTAGGCAGAGAATCCTATGAAACAATATTACTTGCGGCTCAACCTGGAAACCTTTTATATTCTGACGATGAACGACTTCGCGCGCTCGCTCGGAATGACTACAATTGTACTCCTGGTGTTTGGACTCAACTCTTGATGATGGAGATGCGAGAGAAGAATGTCATTACAAAAGAAGCGTACGCACAAGCTATTCTTAAACTACTCAACTCTAAATATCGACACACAAGTGTTAGCAAGGAAGTGATGGTAGAAGCAGCAATTCAGGCCTCATGGAAGATCCGGGAGCCACTCACAAGCGTCCTCGCAAAACTTAAAGAAGGAGATGCTGATACCAAATCAGCCGCGGCAGTAAGCGCAGAGTTTCTTTTAGAGATTTGGAATAAAGAAAATGCTATGTCTCCCGAAGAGAAGGAAAATATGACGAGTTATCTAGCTGGAGTTCTGGTAGAGAATCGGTCGTTCACAGATGTGCTCTTCCAATTGAGAGCCGAGCTTGCACGAGTTTTCAAGAGTAATTCTCTTGAAAAAGAAGAGGTGATGTCGGCATTACGTGCTTGGGCCAAAGAGAGCGGTATCACTTACGAAATTTAGATTCACTATTCTAGGGTTAACTTCTTGTCTATTAAGATCAACTTACTTCTAAATGATTGCATCAACTCTCGCTTCTCTTCTAAGATTCCATCTTTAAGTAGGTATTTCGCATACGATCGCAAGTCAGTTTTGTTTTGCTCTAACCTTTCTTTCTCGTCTAGGCCAAGCACCTTATTTCGAAAGTGACCGAACCGCTCCATCTCTTTTTCCAACTTCTGTCTTATGCCAATAGAATTGAGATCAATTTTATCCATAAGCTCCAAGAGTTGGGCAATTAAGACTTTTTCTTCAATATATCCGCCCTTGCAATTTCTATCTTTGAACCGAGTACAGCCATAATAGATATATTTTGCTATTGTTCCATCTTTAAGATTCTTATACTTCTCCTCTGCCGATATCCCCGAACCACAAAGCCCGCAGGACATAAGACGAGTGAATGCAAACTCTCCATGCTTTGTCCTGACTTTCCGCTGAAGCTGCAATTGCTTCTGTGTTGAGTCAAATAGTTCTTTTGTAATAATCGGAATGTGTTTTCCTTGAAACCATCTTCCACTCCCCCGAGGATATTCGTATCTTCCGTAGTAGAAAGTATTGTTAAAAAGAATGTACACATTACTCAACGTAAATGGTTTCCCATTTCTTGATACAAATTTTATTTCACGAAGCCATTCGTAAACTTTTCTGCCGCTCCAACCCGTTAAAGCAACTTTCTCGAACATTTCTTTTACAATAGGAGCGCGCTCAGGATCAATGAAAATATGGCCCTTCTCGTCGACATTTTTTGAATTCAGATAGCCAGTAGGCGCTACCGATGGCCAAAGCCCCATCTCGCACTTGGTTTTCAATCCCCTTTTTACATTTATGCTCTTATTGTCATTCTCTAGTTTTGCCTGGGAGCCAAGAATCATGAGGAGAAATTTCTCATTAGGATTATCAGTGAACCTCTGACTGTAAGTCTTGATCTCAACTAGTTTCTTTTGATCAAAGAGGTCAACAATTGCTCCGAGATCGCCTGCGTTGCGACTCAGTCGATCTGGATGCCAGACTAGGATACCATTGAACTTATCCTCCCGAATGTCGTTAAGAAGCTTGTTGAATACTGGACGTTGTCCACAGTCTTTAGCTGAGTGTGATTCTCTGTAAATATCAGTAACGTTCAGATTGTCTCGCTGCGCCACCAACAACATCTCCTTTGTTTGAGAGTCTATCGAAAGAGCCTGCTTCTCCTCTGCTTCGCTAGATTTCCTCGCATAGAGGCAGTAACGGACCTCCTGAGCTATTTCTGTATCCATACCCCAATGGATGACGCAGACCTCCGAGGAAGTCCAGGGCTCTCAAGAACCCTTTATCAGCCTCACTAATTCGGCAAACTGATTTGCTCCAATATTTCCTTCGCTAATATATGGCTTTTGAGGATTGCATGTGGCGTATGGAATCTTGGTTAAAAAAGGAACAGCTTCTCTCCAAATCCGTTCACCGCGCATAACGATGACGACTGGGTTTCTTTTTAAGGCATTCCCAACAAGATGCACCGAGTAACGCTGCGAGGGTAGTAGCTCTCCTTTCCATTGATACTTAACCGAGTGATAAGGAAAGTACTCAACGCAAAATATCTTTTTGGATAGCTCTTCCCACCCTACATTCACTGCACGCATGAGCGGCCCAACCCTTCCTTTCCACCACTCATGCCCGGCTTGCGATACCTCAGCGAGTGCCGGGTTGAAGGGATAAAAAGGATAGTCATCAAACTGATGTAAGAAGTTTGATCGAGCAATACTACTGAATAATTCACAGGCTTTTTCTGACCCAGTTTCTAATCCATATCCAGGATTGAGGTTAAGGAGAATAATTGGCGCGTCTGGATTACCGACATAAGGAGATGGCAGCTGATCTAATAATATCTTCCCTTTGGGATCACGACATCGATCATTGAAGACTTCGATTGCCTTTTCATCTTCAGAAAAGATAAATGGCGGAACTGTAGGCAGATGCGTCCAAGGATTTCTCATAGCCCGAGGGGATAGGAGTCGCTACTCCCCAAATCCATTTTCGACCTTTTCAATAAACCCTTCCTTTATAAATGTTTTTCCAGACTCTACCCCAATGCCACTTAGTTTATAGTGGAATTCTCCGAATCCAGGCACGCGATTACAATACTGTCTCTCCCCTTTTTTAAGATTGTAGAGAGAATGAGATGAAGCTCTTAGTGGGTCATCGAACTCAAAAAGAAAGTTATGAGTCATCAGCCTCCAAAGAGTCCCATTTTCACTAATACTGAATTCGATATTCTTAATATCCTCAGTCCCATCGTTAAAAAGTTCGAGCATCTTATAACTACGATTAAGACCAAATCTAACATCCACACTCGGAATCCGATCGAATTGCAATCCCGCCGTAATAGCTGGAAAATCAGGGTGAATCTGGGAGTGTTTCATAAATAACGGAGCTAACACTTGAGCGGTTAAAGTCCCCGAGCTCCACTTGTACGAAGCGGCTTCTTCTCGAATAAGATCAATGACCTCAACCGGCAAATCATCTGGAGTGATGAACATCCACTCCTTAATTCGTAGGCCAATCTTTTTTTGACTTATAGCTTCAGCTAGCTTGCCGATATCTTCTCTTATTTTATTCCGATACTGAGAAAGTTCTTTACGCTCGGGATACATCGGACAGTAAACTGCGCAAACAATCTGCTCATTTTTAATGTAACCGTCCACTCCCGAATCATGCCACTCTTTAAGACTTTGAAAGTTCTTTCCGTACTCAGCTCCTAAGACAGTATTTACCAATCTTTTAAACTCAATCGGATCTTCTATTTTCCGGATACGTGCGTATATATTCATAGGTTGGAGTGATTATATTCCTACCCCATCTCAATATCCAGTTGAAAGACTGGACGAAGAGCTGTCGACAACTCCCCCTTCGCAAGGTCCCAGATCTAAGCTAGGAATGGACAAGAAAGGTCGAAAATCGGTACAATTCCTTTACAACTAAATAGCCGTAAGGCAGAGACCTAAACCCTCGGAGCAATCCGGCGGCATGGTCTACGAAGTCCCTTGGAAGACACTGAACCCCGCGTTCAGCGACTCTTCCAAGGGCCATACTGGGAAACTGGTATGGGGTCGTAAGACCTAGCTGATGCGGGGTTTAGTGTTTCTCCACCCCGCAAGACATAAACCACCTCTGTCGGGGTGAATACTATTTATTAATTTTATGCGTCTCATCTACGAAGAACCGCAGTCCATGGGAGGAGTTCTCAAAATCTACGAGGACAAGATCGTCTACAAATCCGCCTATCTCAACCCAGAACAAACAATCCTTACCAAGCAAATTGTTTCCGTAAATCTTTCTGCTTTGCTACCTCAAGTGATTTTGGAAATGACGGGTAATCAGAAAGTTTCCATCACCACTAGCGACAAAGAAAAGATCCGAGAAACTATTCTGGATGTCATTAGTGGGACCGCCAAACCCCACCACGCAGAAGAAGTTTCTCCAGTCAGTGAACCAGAGCAACAGGAAGAAAAACCAGAACATGATGCTACCAAGAAGAAATGGGCGATATTTGGATTTGTCATTATCCTCATATGCGTAGTCGGAATATTCACAAGCGGGAGTAATTCATCACTAGTCTCTTCACTTCAAGGGAATAGATTTATGGCCGCCGCCGAAGCCGAGGGCTACGCCAAAGATCTACTTCGAAAAGAAGGATACTTAAATATAAAGCTTGGATCTTTCCCGACGATTAACGAGAATCCAGAAAAGACCACATTCTATATCGAAAATACCTTCTCGGCAGAGATCTATGCCCGAGGTATACAAGGGACTTATGTAGCCATCGTTTCCTTCGCCCATGGTTCATATGAAGTAACAGATATCGCTTTCGAGAGAGACTAATTTCTTAAGAGATTGGAGGATCATCTCTATCCTTATCCAGTCGCGCCACATCTTCGAGAAGTTTCTTGAACAATTCAGTTGCCTCTCTCATCTGCGAATTATTTTCCTCCCGGGATCTCATGTAGCGAGGATGGTTGTTATCGAGATAATACTTCGTCGCGGGAAAACTCCCTTTTTGAGCCATGACTAAGAGATTCCCTTCCATGAGATCGTTCTTATTATCCCTGCCACGTCCTAGGGCCTTGCCCATCTCCCTATCAAATCGAGAATCCCCATCTCTCCATCGGTAAATATGCGCTCGCGAGATACCGGCACGCTTCGAAGCAATACTGATATTGGCAGTTTCCTCTAGGACCTCCAGAAACTTCTTTTTATCCGCATGGCTTTTCATCTATTTTTACCGCTTTTTCTCCCGTTAGTTTTTCCCATCTTTTCTTGATCACCTCGGCGTAGATTGGCTGCTTCTCCATGAGATAGCATCGTCGCTTCATCCGGGTGGCGGCAATAAGCGTACTGCCACTTCCTCCAAAGGGTTCAACGATCAGATCGCCACGCTTGGTAAGGACTTTGATGTAGGGAATAAGAATCTCCAATGGCTTTGTCCCGAATATAATCCCCTGTCCCGAGCTTTTCTCATCTGATGCCTTGTACCCTATGAAATCAGTTGGCTGGATCTTCTTCCCATGTTCGTAGCCTTCCCACTGGGGCTTCCCGGAGATGGCATAGAGGGCCGTTTCATATTCTTCTTGGAGGAGCTGATCTTCTGGTTCCATGTGCATGTTCTCTTTGTCTTCTGAACTTCCAACCATAGCGATATCGTGCTTAGAGAAGAACTTGTACTTGGCCGCGAACCCTTGGGTACGGTTAGGTAGGTGCCACACGATCATGTTTTTGACCTTCCAGTACTTTTCCATCTCACCCCAGATGATCCGGAGATTCTTCCAATTCTCGTAGACAATGATGTGGAAGTTCGGCTTGGCAATCTCGGCGATGTTCGCCATCCAGAGTTCAGTGAAGTTGGATGGCAAGGTATCGGTGCCAATATATCTACGATCACGCTTCAAGCCAAAGCCTTCGATTGCTTCACCATGCTTCTTCTTGCCCTTCAGATAGTCGAGAATGTACGGTGGGTCAGTGAAACACATGTCGGCTCGTTCCTCCCCCATGAGCTTCAAGACGTCATCTCTCTCCATACTGTCCCCGCACATGAGACGCGAACCGCCAAGATCATAAACATCACCAAGCTTGGTCTCGATACTGTTGATATCCAACTTCTCTAGTTCTTTCTGGATATCAAAGACTTCTGGCGTTTCTTCTTCCGGAAAGATGTCATCTAACTCTTCACTTGAGAAACCAATGTCCTTCAGTAACGACTCATCGAACTCGGCCAACAAGGAGAGGTCGAACTCTCCGGTATTCTTGTTGAGCCGGATGATCAACTCTTCTTCTTTCTTCAGATCAGCAATGTGGACATAAACGACGGGGATCTCCTCGAGGCCCATCGACTTCGCAACCTCGAAACGGAAGTTGCCGCCCACGATCACCCCCTCCCGACCCTCGGCCGAGTTGACGATCAAAGGATCAACTAACCCATGCTGCTCGATACTTTCCCTCAACTGCGCCGTGGCCTCCTTAGACCAGACTCGTGGATTCCGTTCCGGATGTCGAAGGGACGACAAGGGAACATAACTAACCTGCAGCTTATCGCTGCTTTGTGTTGTGTACATAAGTTTATATGAACTATTACTTTTTTCCGACAGATATCTACAACTGAAAGAACAACCTAGACACCATTTTCAATTTTTTAATTAGCAACCTACCAACGAAGATGTCCGCAATGTAAAAAAGCATTACCAGACATAAATTTTCCATTTTCCATATTTATTTTGTCTGTACAATGCTCCTTTACGCTGCAGGCATATAAAGAAGCTATCTCGCGTGCTCTTCCGATAAGGAAGCGCTCTATGATTCACGTTACTTTTATTCGACCTTTAGGGTTATTATAGTGTGCTAGATAGTTCTGGCAAGTGCTATTGTGCACAACTCTCCCCCGTGATACTCTTATCCCATGAAGCTTTCTGAGCTTACCGCTAAGATACGGAGTCTTCCGGCCAAACAACAAGTTGGCTTATGGGTCATCCTCAATAAATTCCACAAAGAAAAGGGAACTTGGTTTACGACGGGCGACTTCTCTCTAGAAATGCAGAACTACCTCACTCCCGATGATCCTAATCGGTTAGCCAGGATTATGGGTGGCATTATGAGTAGCTTGTTAAGAAACGGAGTTATTGAACAATTCACCGGCGGACAGAAACCAGTCTGGACGGTCTCCCCTCAAATCCATAAGTATGCAAAAGAAATAAAAGATTCTATCTTCCCTGTAATCACCTACTGGGAAGAAGGACGGTAGATTCTTACCAAACTTTCTTACTGGCTAGCTTCGGAAACGCTAACGTGAAGAGTCCCAGTAAGACGCTGGTAATTAAAAAATAAAACAAGAAAGACGGTAGGATCATTATGATCCATATCGAATTAACGTAGGCGGCGGTGTTCACCTGAAGTGAAAACTGAGACATCGGTATTGGGCCCTTCGCAACTAGCGTAAATAACGTCGGGATACAAAAACTTGCAATCCCAAGAAGCAATAACCAATTCAGTGTCTGTAAAACCAACTTAAGTGGTGGAAGCAACTTCACTATCTGGAAGCAAACATAACTCCCAATATAGAATCCGATTAATGGAGAAAATATAAACGCATTCTTCTTTTCTTCTGGAGAACCTCCGACGATATCGAAATAAGTGAGCATGAGGACTGCAAAAAACATCGCGATAGTCAGTGAAACCTCGAATCGCTTTTCCACGCCTTCGGTGAGCTCTTTCGTAGACATCAAAGTGTTGGATGCTAGAACCACCGTTTCACCCCCTTGTGATGAGAACAAGTTCCTTGGCGAGTTTTACTCGTGCTGTACGTTCCATCTTTACACTGGGCGGTAATACGCGGCTGTTTATATACGGGAATGGAAGTCTTAGCCTGCACCGGAGAGGAAGCTGCTGGGATTAAGAGCATGCCAAGTGCCATGCCGAAAAACAACTTATTCTTCATGCCCTCATCCTACTCCTTTAAGGCTTCCTGACAAGCTGTGTCGCACAATCATATGTTGTATGACCACACAATAAGCTATTAGAATGGTCCTATAAGGGCATGGAAATTGATATAAGATTTTACTTAGGAATTATTGCGGGGGTAATTTCATTTGGTGCGTACCTTATTTATTTCCGCTCAATACTAAAAGGTGAGTCAAAGCCTAACCGCGTTACCTGGTGGATCTGGACATTTATGGGAGCGATTCTTGCTTTGAGTTACTACTATTCTGGAGCAGAAAACACCATCTGGACGCCGATAGTTGAATTTATCGGTCCTTTCTTAACGGCGCTCCTCTCAATTAAATATGGAGAGGGAGGAACGGTGGATAAGACAGATATAGTTTGCCTCTGTGGAGGGATAGTCAGCATCTTACTTTGGATTGTTACCGGAAATCCTGTCCTCGCTCTTATATTAAATCTTGCAATAGATCAGTTTGCGTTGATTCCCACGATGAAGAAATCATATCTACGACCCGAGGGAGAAAGCTTTTGGGCATGGGTTGGCACCAGCTTGGGAGATTTCGTAAATATATTAGCGATAGAGAAATTTACCTTTGCTGTTGTGGTTTACCCAATCTGGATGTTTATTGATGATGTGATTATCGTATGGTTCCTGGGAATGGGTAAAAGAAAAGCAAGAAATAGAACATGAAACTTGCGGAACCGAGAGTGATCACTGACGCTTCACTCCCGCTCTCCAAAATAGTCCTAGAAGAATTGTGCCTACTCCCGCAACGATAAGGGCAGTAGTAGAAAAACCCATAATATCAAGCAGGATACCAAGAAGAAGTGGGGCAGTCAGATCGCCAAGGTTAATAATCCCTTCGAAGGCACTCCCCCGTTCGCCGTAGGTAGCCGGTGAACTGAATGATGTTACCAAACCTTTCTGGATGATAGCGAACCACTCAAGAACAATTCCCAAAATAAAGCTGGCCAGAAGCTTGAACCCATAATCCGGAAAAAGCACGAGACCGATCGTAACTCCTACAATGGTTACCAAGCCCAGAGCAATCAACTGATATTTATTATGATGATCGGCAACTTTTCCCAGTGCATATCCAAATAGTGATGGGATAGTCCCTACGATACCCAACAGAATCACCATGGCCGGTTGAGCACCATCAATATAAGCATCGATCGGAATAAAGAAGGAGATCAAAGTGCCAATAAGGGAAGAAAAGAACATAAGGGTACCCAGAAGGCGCAGATCTCCATTCCAACTGATCCATTCCTGAATGGCCATCCGATAGGAAGCGAGCACTGAAGCTTTTCCGGATTCCGCAACCGGAGGTACTACATCGTCTGGAGCTTTCAAGGCTATAAAGAAGGCCAGCAATGCAAACGGAATAATTCCCCCAAGTAAGTAGTAAATTGGTACAAATTTGACTAGGGCCATACCAATCAAGGCTGAGCCGATCCAACCAAAGTTAGCGACCATATCCATGTATCCAAAAGATGAGTTCACATCAGTCGAATCGGTACTCCGGCGATAATAGGTATCCACCCCAATATTATTCATGCTCCACCCTATGCCGTTCACTACCCGAGCAAATACCACAAAGATTGCCATCCCAGTCATCCCCGCAAGCAGATAACCAAAACCTACCAACGGATATAGGAGTAAAGAAAAAAGGATTATTTTCTTGGCGGAACTCCGGTCGGCCCACTCACCGACTAAAGGAAGACATAGCAAACCGGTAATGTCTATAAGGGAACGAAAAAGCCCCGCTTCCGCGAATGTCTGAGAAAAATGGAATAAAAAAAGCGGGATAAGAGACTCGCCAAATCCCCAGCCAATCCAATGAGCCGTACGAGCCCAAGCAATGATCCGCACCCCTTGGGATAGTGATCCTTTCTTGTGTTTGCGGGAGAAGGCACCGTGCAGTGACATAGCCTCGATTATATCATCTGTTCCGTATATCCCAATTCGATAAGTCGCTCATAAGCTTTCCAAATATCGTCTGGAATTTCCTGAGCAATTTGGAATCCATTTTCGCCATAGAGTTTGATTCGCTGAAGATCGCCAACCATAATGTTTATAACATCTTCTTTGGAGCGAAGATGGTCGGGATACTCTTCGAATGATATCGGCGGCGAAGTCACAATGACATCTTTCTCCGGCCATCGTTTTCTGAAAGTAGCATACGATCGTCGCTCCATGTACGGTTTCTGGACGACAATAAACTTTTGTAGGTCAATTCCTTTTTCTTCTAAGAGCTTCCTTGTGAATAAAATATTCTCTCCGGTATTCGTAGACTTGTTTTCTACGATGATCTTATCTTCGGGAACTCCCATTTTGATTGCAATTTCTGCGAACCTATCCCCTTCTGTTTTATCCCATAATCCTTCGGTTAGTCTGCCTAGACCACCGGAGAAGATAATCAGCGGTGCCCAGTCTTCGAGAAGCAGTTTGCTGGCATATTCCGCCACTCGTTCGTCGTGACTCCCGAGGACTAAAATACATTCAGCTTTTTCGAGCTTCTGATTCATGTGGTGGTAGTCCCAAATCTTTTTGGCGAGAGTCTCAATTTCGGATTCCATATCTATTTCTGATTTTCTAATCTGTCCATTTCTTGCATAATCAAGCCATAAAGATCCTCCTCTCCTTCCTGATGAGCTTGGAGTCTGGTCTCTTCATAGGTTTCCAATGCTTCTTCCTTGTAGCCAGCCGAGGCAAGCACAAAAGCTCGTTCGATATTCACAATGATGTTTGCTCTGCTGGTATTCACTGCATCAGCAATTCTTTCTTGCTGGATGATGTAGTCGACAAATAATTGCCTTGCTTCAAGGTCTTCGATTTTCTTATTTCGAAGAGTCTCAATGACTTTCTCCTGACTAATGGTTTCCTGATTAGGAATGGATTCTTTCATTAGACGTGGCTGATGGATTGATGGCTCTCTTTACGCCATTCTCTCCGTAAAGATACAAGGTCGAGGTTCTGTTTTTCTAATTCAAACTGTTGTACAAAAACCGGAAACCAATTATCGGAAGAAGTAGGTCTACCTTCTCCATCGTAGGCTGCGTTTCCTTTTCTTTTGCTTTGAAAGTTCATGGTTCCGAAACTCTCTGAGTCGGTATTAGTAAAGAAGACTTCTCCTTGTTGAGTTTCGGGATGCATGAACTCTTTAACCATTCCCCTATTATATCACTGGTTCAACTCCGAGCATCTAAACAAATAAAAAAACCTATACCCGATTTCCAAATATAGGCTTTTTCTTTTTTGCCACAATGAAATTATTTAAACGATAAGAAAATACTCTCTCTATATTAAATCCTGCCCCTTCTAAGAGCTTGCCCAACTCAGTTTGATCGTACACATGTTTTTGAATCTCGAAAATTGGTCCCAGATATCGGAAAATAAGTTTTCCCAAAAAAGTATCGGCTCCGGGATCGGCCAAAAGAAATCTCCCCTCCCCTCGTAATACGCGAAATATTTCTCGAAGCGTCTGCTCCGGATTCCAAAAGTGGTGAAAAGCCTCGGATGAAATAACAAGATCGAATGATTCTTTTTCAAAGGGCATAGACTCCACACCGCCCAGGACGAAGGAAGTAGTGGCGGTGCCCTCTGTCTTCCTCTTTGCCTCGGCGACCATCTGAGGCGAGGCGTCGATTCCCACAAACTGACTCTCTGGATATGCCCTTGCTAAACGGGCAAGAACCTCTCCCGTACCACAAGCCACATCAAGCACGCGAGACTGCCTGTGAATCAAATGCTCCCCCTCGATTATTTCAATTAGTTTCTTATACAAAGGTTCAAAATAAAACCTGGAAATACGTGAGTCGTACTGGCTAGCCATGCGATTAAATAACGCCGTGGTCTTACTTTCAAATTTTATTTTTTGGTCGTCCATGTTTTACCAGTTTTTACAGCACTCAATAATTTTTTGACCAATTCTCCGCCAACGAGGATGCGCGTATAAAACAAAGATGCCACCGAATATTATCCATAACCCGACAAGGAGAGGCATGGTTAAATTTATATCCGTCGTTTGCTTTCCGATCAGCCAGTAGGCAGTCGCAAAGAAAGTAAGGAGTGTCGGAAATTTGAAGATCTGATACTTCTCGGAAGCCTTAGAAAAAAGATAGTACATTCCCCCGACTGCGCTTCCCCCGAGGAGAATACCAAGAAGAATCGGATCGCCCTCTTCGTAAAACCAGTAATTATAGAGGAGAATGAGCCACGTCAAACTAACCGAAATACAAAGGGCGCATATTTTTTTACTAACAATCTCTCGGGCAAGTAACCCCAGAAGAAAAAAACCGATAAGAATGACGACGGCAAAGGTCATAGGAAGATTTGGATGAGCGCTGAGACTATGATCAAGAGCGCGAAGGTAATGCTTACTCCTTGATACGGCAAGAACTTTCCCTTTCTTAAAGTGGTTACAAGTCGGCTCACGTACGGCGCGATCAGAATGATTACCGCACCAATCGCCACCCCCACCAAGAAAAGATCGATGGTATAGGTATTATGAAATAACGTTCCATATTTTCCCCACCAACTGATGTAGAGCGGATCGTAATCCCGGATCAATGGCATGATGGGGATAATCGTGCCCAAGAAAATTAAAATGGAAAGGATACAATACTGCGCCGGAATATACTTTTTCTTTGGCAGCCCAGCAAGCCACATACCCAAGGCTAACGCGAACGCCCCAATCATGACGCCAACAATCACCGAAGAAATTCCCAGAGATACCGCGAGAACCGCGAGCACGCCGGCTCCAGCTGTACACAAGGGACAGTGGGCCAGAGCCAACTTAGGGAAAAACAACAACGATAGAGGTAGCCAAAGAAATTTCTTCATAGTTAGTATTTCATGAACTCACCGATCGAACCGTCTTTTCCCAGGGCAAAGATAGTCCACTCTCCGGTTTTCTGACCAGGCATACCAGGTGATCCCGCAGGCATGCCGGGCAAAGCGATACCCTTGATATCCGGCTTTTCGGTCAGTAGTTTATTAATGATCTCAAGCGGAATATGGCCTTCGATCACATAGTCTCCGATCACCGTCGTATGACAGCTCTGTAGATTGGCTGGAATACCATACTGGTTTTTGATCGGAGTAAGATCAGGAAGATTTTCTATTTTCACCGACAGGCCTTCGTGCTTCAGATATTCAGCGTAGACCTGACAACAGCCGCAGGTGGGAGTTTTGTAGACGGTCGCCTGAAGGGCTAATCCCACAGTACCAGTTTTTGGAGCCTCCTGACTATTCGTAAAGGTACCGATAAGAACCAGACCGCCGATCACCACCACCGCTCCGAGAAACAAGATTTTGTTTGTAGCATATTTTTTCATGAGTGAGTGATTTTTATTTGGACCAAGCCTTTTCCCAACTCCGCATCATCTCAATCTCTTTGGACTGCGAGGTGATAATCTGATCGGCCAATTCTTTCATCTCCGCCCGATCGGTTGTCGAGGCAAGCATCCGGGCCATCATCACCGCCATCTCGTGATGCGGAATCATCTGTCGGATAAACTCTAAGTCAAAATCTTTGGCGCTACTTAAAACATCTAAATCTCCACTCATACTATCCATATGCATCATACCGCCACCCATCATACCCATACTTTGATTCGTTGCCGGAACCTGCGCGCCAAACCAATTCTCGTACCATCCTTTCATACTCACGATCTCGCGCTGTTGTGCTTCAATAATTCCATTCGCCAAAGAAAGTATCTCCGGCCGTTTTGATTTTTTGAGCGCCAGTTCGGCCATCGCGATCGCCCCGTCGTGATGCGGAATCATCTGCTCAATGAAATGCTGATCGATATTTCCCATCATTGATCCGCTTGAACCTCGATAGAAACCTCCCATCATTCCTCTCATTCCCCATCCACCGAAGAGCAGTGGCGTAAGAAGTACGCCGACTAACACTCCTCCTAAACCAACGATTATGTTTTCTTTTGTCATGTTTTTATTATTTATAAAGTTTTCTGTCGCAGTAGCACAGCATTCACCGCCACAATTACTGTGGAGAGGGACATGAGTGCTGCTGCTAATGCTGGCTCAAGAAACAATCCCCACGTCGCGAATACTCCAGCAGCTAACGGAATGGCAATCACGTTGTACCCCGTAGCCCAGAAAAGATTCTGGATCATCTTCCGATAGGTCAGACGAGAAAGTTTGATGATCTTCACAATGTCTCTCGGATCATTTCTGACGAGAATTATTCCCGCTGATTCAATGGCCACATTCGTTCCTGCGCCAATTGCTATCCCCAAGTCTGCTTGTGTGAGCGCCGGAGCGTCATTGATCCCATCCCCCACCATAGCGACCTTTTTGCCCTGTTCTTGAAGCAGTTTCACTTTTTCCGATTTATCTTTCGGCATAACGCGGGCAAAGTAGTCATCAAGGTTCAATTCTTTGGCCACCCAGCGAGCGACATCCTCAGCATCTCCCGTAATCATCATCACCTTTACTCCTGTGCTCTGAAGGTCACGGACCGCATCCCGGGATTCTTCGCGAATAATATCGGCGAGAGCGATAGCACCAACAAGCGCATCATTTTGGATAACATACACAACAGTTTTTCCTTCTTCGGAAAGCGTGGCGACTTTCCGCTTGAACTCCTCTCCTCCTGCAATATGCTTACCTAGAATCAACGACTCGCTCCCCACCACTACTTTATTTCCGCCGACTGTCGCGGCCGATCCCTGTCCGGGTAAACGAGTAAATTCTTCGATTCGCGGCAAAGAAATGTTTCTCTTCTCGGCTTCGCGAATGATTGACTTGGCGATGGGATGCTCCGACTGGCTATCAACGGCGGCGGCCAAAGCGAGAACTTCTTCCTCGCTCTTGCTTTCTGCGGGAATGATATTAGAAACTCCGAACTCACCGCGAGTGAGCGTTCCTGTCTTATCGAATAGAACCGTATCAATATTTCTGGCCGCTTCGAGCGCCAAACGTTGCTTTACCAAAAATCCATTCTGAGCAGCTTTCGTTGTAGATATAGAAGCCACTAACGGAATGGCCAAACCAAGTGCATGGGGACAAGCGATGACCAAAACCGCGACCATCCGCTCGATCGCAAACGAAGGCTCGGCAAAGAAAAGCCAAGCAATTAAAGTAGCTAAGCCGGTCGCGATAGCAATGATCGTGAGGTAATATGCGGCTCTATCTGAAAGTATCTGCAAGCGAGACTTCGAGGCTTGAGCTTCGGAAACAAGCCGCATCACTCCAGCTAAAAATGTATGCTCACCAATTTTATTTATTTTAACGGTGAGGGAGCCATCACCATTTACTGTTCCAGCGATTACCTCATCTCCTTCTTTTTTAGAGACTGGCTTTGATTCTCCGGTCGCTACTGACTCGTTTACTTCGGAGGTTCCTTCTAGGACCATACCATCAGCAGGAATTGTGCTTCCAGGTCGGACCAAAACCATATCTCCTTCCTTGAGTTGATCGAGAGGAATCACCACTGTCTTACCATCACGAATAACCTCGGCTTGATCCGGCAGAAGTTTAGAAAGCTCCTTCAAAGCACCTTGAGCACCGGAGACTGCTCGCATTTCGATCCAGTGTCCAAGAAGCATGATCGTAATCAGAGTTGCTAGTTCCCAGAAAAGAGTATGCGATTCTCCTCTTAAGAAAATGTAAAGACTATAGATATATGCTACCGAAATCGCGAGAGAAATCAGGGTCATCATTCCCGGCAGTTTGGCCTTGATTTCGTTCTGGGCGCTTTTTATAAATACCCACCCTCCATACAAGAAGATGATTGAAGAAAGTATCGGAGAAATAAACTGCCACCCAGGAAACAAAGGTGGTTGCCAGTTAAAAAGCATCGGGACGATATCCGAGTAAAGTAATACCGGAATCGTTAATACAAAAGATACGAGGAATTTCTTTTTGAAGGCTTCCGTATGATGCCCAGCGTGCTTATTGAACTTATGTATATTGTGGTCCATAGATCTAAAAATTTATTTCTTCTTTGATCGTTTATAGACGGTCATAATCTCCTTCATAGCCTGTGCCTCCTTACCACTCTTCATCTGCTCAACCACATGAGTCGTGAGGTGATTTTCTAATAAAAGATCTTCGACACTCGATAAGGCCTCTTTGATCGCCGAAGACTGAGTGATGATGTCTATGCAATATTTCTCCTCATCGACCATGCGCTCCAATCCCCGTACCTGTCCCTCGATCCGATGCAACCGAGAAGTTAATTTATTTTTAATGTCTTTTCTCATAACCCCATTATACCCCCCTAGGGTATAATGTCAACATCCTGTTAAAACTGTCTCATTTGTCTCATTTAGCCCTAGACCGAGACGGGTCAGTTATTACCCTATTCTGACCCCCAAAGAACCCTTATACTGATTGAAAGTTCCTGGTACTAGACCGAGGAACACAGCCACCTTGAGATAGGTTCCTCGGGTCCGAGGAGCATTAAAGATATGTTTGAATGGCTAAAAGATAAAACAATCGGAAAGTTCAGGCGCTGGAAGTCTCGACTATTTCTACGTATTATCGGAGAACTACATAAAGAACGCATGCGCGAACGCTTAAAAGACGTCCCCGCAGAACTGAAAGAGTATCATGCCAGAGAGACCATAATGAATGGAAATAGCACCGCACTGCATAATCTTTATAGAAAGGCCAAAGATAGCAAAAAGTTTCAGGAGGCATTTTTGTATTTTTTCTATGAGTTTGAAATAAATCTTAAGCATATGATCATGTCCGAGATGATGGTTGCAAACAGCATGGAGGCACTCAAACGTGACGAGAATAATCATTTCCCCATATATTCGGAAGATGAGGTATTAAAAATTCAAAAAATTGGACATATTTCCACTCTGATAGAAAAATTTTCCTCCGTTCATGGTGATGAGATTGAAGATAGCTTAAAGGCCATCAACGACGCAAGAAATTTCATCATTCACAACATGCTAAAGGAGGAAATGAACGAAGGGCAGATTGAAAAATCATTTGAATACTTCTTCGTAGCCACCAATGGTCACATCAATAAAGCTTATAGATTTTTTGATAAAACGCTCGAAGAAAGACCCGAAAAAATACTGGCTACAGTGAAAAAGATTGCAGTAGAGAAGATACGCTAGAATTCCGTCCGAGGAGCATCAGAAATGGAAGATTCAATATCATTGCAACTCGCAAAACAGTATCTCGGAAAAGAGGTTGAGGTGACTATGGACCGACCGCTTGGAACTAAACATCCCAAGCATGGCTTTATATATGAAGCGAACTACGGTTTTATTGAAGGAGTAGAAGCTCCTGACGGAGAAGATCTGGACGCCTACTACCTGGGAGTGCAAACACCTCTTCAACAAGCAAAAGGAGTTTGTATTGCAATAGCCCATCGCAGAGACAATGACGACGACAAACTGATTGTCGTTCCCAAAGGAACTAAATTAACAGATGAGCAGATTATGCTTGCAATCCATTTCCAAGAGCAGTGGTTTGATACAGGAATCGTTAGAAAATGACCCGTCCGAGGAGGGTCAAAAGGTAAGATAAAGAAACTTAAGAAAAGCCTCTGGTGGTCTCACTTTTTAAATATCCGAGACCGAGGAGGCCAGACGGCCATGGGCCTTGAACAACGTAATAACGGAAGCGATATACTTAAGCTAATGGAACCAGAAATTAAACTTGTAGTCGAAGAATCATTAACAAAAGTAAAGCGCATTTTCAACGTGGAAGATGTTTCAGCTCAAGTCGAAGAAGATCCCTCCCAGGTGATTCCTGAAACCGGCGCAGGCGGCTCCACTCCCGACTCACATACCATCTGCGTCTATTACGACTCCAACAATAAAAATCTTAGGAAAAATTTTCGGGAGGAAATCAAGAGCACGGTAACGCATGAATTCCACCATGCAATCAGGAATAGGACCTACAACTGGAAGGAAGATACACTGCTTGGCGCGATAATCAGCGAAGGACTTGCCGATCACTTTGATATAGAAGTAAACAGTGGAAAACCAAAACCTTGGTCTGTTGCCCTAACTGATACTGAGCTAGAAAGAGTTGAAGAAATTGCTACCCCTGAATTGAATAGTCGCGAATACAACCACGCGGATTGGTTCTTCGGTTCGAAAAAAAGAAATATTCCCAGATGGGCAGGGTATGCGATGGGTTTTAAACTTGTGGGCGAATACCTGAAAAAGACCGGCAAGAAAGCTTCTGCGTTAGTTGCCGAACCTGCGAGATCTTTCTTTGACTAGTGCTCGAGATGGATTGGAACGGTAGCATAAAGAAACCTCAGAAAAACCTCTGGTGGTCTCACTTTTAAAATATCCGAGATCGAGGAGGCCAGCACGAGTCAGCGCGGTATCGTATGAGACCGAGACGGATCATATTTTGCTAATTCTTGAAAAAGATTAGAATGGGAGCATGTCTCAGGATTTGCCACAAAAAGAATTGATAATCGCCGTAGTGGAAAAAGACAGCGCTTTATTAATGCGAAAAAAGCCAGCTGGATCTCCTCCGTATGTAGAAACCTGGTATTCGCTGGGATGCGATCGAATTCCCGGCCAGGATGATCCAACCACTATAAAGAATTATTTGAAATCAGAAGTTGGCATCGACGTTGAAGTTGATCCTAAATCGATTCCCTTTGGAACTGAAATTAAAGAAGATCACGATGGCATTACCAAGAATTTTATCTACGTTAACCTCCTTTGTCATTATCTCGGCGGCACACCCAAGATACCCAAAGGCGCTGAAAAAATTGAATGGCTACCAAAAAATAGTTTGGGATCATTTGATATCGTACCACCCTCAATAAATCTTTTTAAATCTCTTGGGTATCTAAATTCTTAAAATGCGCAAAAGAAATCTTGGGAAGCTTGAACAATACGATTATATCGATGACGAATTTATTGGAGAAACCAGCCCTGATTATATCGAAGCTATCGGCCTATTTGTGCTTGAATTTAGCGCTCTGGAACATGAAATAAATTTACGAATTGCAGATCAAATTAACGATAGAGCACACTTTCAAGGATATCAGGTCATTGAACTTTTATCCTCAAAAGATAAGATTGATTTATTTTCGAGATGGGTTGGCGCTTATATGGTCATGGGCAATAGTAAAAAGAAAACTCGATTTAATCGCCTCGTTCAAAAGCTTCGAGAATTAAATGCATTTCGAAATAAAGTTCTGCATGCCAATTGGATGTCTGCGGCTAAGGATGGCACAGTTAGAACTCGTATCGTCATCAACGAGGGAGAAGGCGCTGTTCGCTTCGAGAGAACAAAAATCACTCCAACATTAATTAATAAAAAATCGGAAGAATGCTCCAGGGCGAGAGATGAGCTCGATGAGATTATGGAGGGAGCTTATAACAGCTAGACCGAGACGGGTCAGTTACTCCCCTACTACGACCCTCAGAAAACCCTTTGGTGGTCTCACTTTTTAAATATCCGAGACCGAGGAGTCCCATTATAAAAAACGGCGTATTCAGGTTTTGAATGACTAGACTTAATGTCATTTATATCTCATAATTTCCCCAGCTTTTCCAAAACCTTAGGGAGGACACTCATGGCACAAGAAAACACTGCGGTTCAAGACGCTGGAGCTTCCCCAATGGAAGCGGATCTTCGAAACATTCCCATTGATCTCATCGATCCAGATCCTCGTCAACCCCGCACCGACTTCGACGAAGAAGCCCTAAATGCGCTGGCCGAGAACATAGAGGCAGTAGGGGGCTTACTCCAAACCGTTGTAGTTCGTCCATCACCTACTGATCCGGGTCGCTTCATGCTGATCGGTGGCGAACGGCGATACCGTGCTTCGAAAAAAGCCGGGTCAAGCACTCTTCCTTGCATCGTCCGGCAGGGCGATAGGATTCCCTTCGTCATGTCTATGGTTGAGAACATGCTCCGGGCAAGTCTCAACCCCATCGAAGAGGCGCGCGCCTTTAGACGATGCCACGACGAGTATGGGATGTCGTATCACGAGATTGACCGAACTTTCAAATTCAAACGAAAGAAATCGGAAAACGTGGTGCGCCTTCTGGAACTGCCGGAAGAAATTCAGCAAATGGTGGAGAACGGCACATTGCCGCCAAGCTATGCGCTGGGTTTACATCAGTACGCTGAAACCCGAGACGTCGTCGCCATGGCCTACGCCCTTGCCGATGGACGTGATCCCGGGGTTGTCTTGCCAAAACGGAAGACAAAATATGTTAAAGGTGAGCCGAAACCAACGGAGTTTCGAGAGTATTTCCTGTTAGCCAAACAGAGTGATCGTGTGAGAAGACTCGCCGATGCACTTCTGGCACACGACACAGGGATACAGCGTCGGGCGTGGATGAAGAACTCACGCACGAGCAGAACGAACCTTCAACTCAATCTTCGTGCCATGGCAATTGCCTTCGGGCAAATGACTGCTCGACTCGAAGATCTCGAGAAACCATCAACAGTAACGTTCTCGCCTGCGTCAGAAGCCAAGTCGAGCCCTCTTACTCGGCCGACAACTCCGCCCAAGAAACCGACGCAGGAAAAATGGTTACCTCTCCCGGACGAAAGCACCTTCGAAAAAATCGCTGGAGTAATTCGATTGGTCTCCTTTGATCGCAGGGGAGGTAGACTTGCCTACCTGAGCGAAGAACGTCTCAAGCGGAAGGGATGCTCACCGGAACTCCTCCTCGAAGCCTTACGAGTTTTTCGAGATCAGTGGAATCGAGAACCGGCCACAGGGAATACTCAGGTAGAACGAGAATTCCTGGGGTTTCTCAAGGGAACTCGCGAAAATTCCGGGTGTAACCAGTTTTTCAGTTTTATCGGAAAACTCAGAGATCTAGATACCTCCGAAGATCCAGTTCCTCTGAGCCCCCTATCAGACGACTAAAACCCTCATCGTGAGGGTTTTTTATTACTGAAAATAAAAATCCGTCATAAGGTTATGACGGAAGTTGAACTGGTGAACCGCTACTTTGATACTCACTCAAACGGTTATAAAGAGTCTTCAAAGAAATTCCCAGGCTTGCTGATGCCGCTTGCTTATTGCCTTTATGGTATTCAAGCGCTGCCAAGATGTGTTCTCTCTCGATATCAACCAGCGGGCGCGGGGTATGAGATGGTGCAAGTTGATTCTTAACCGGAGAGCCTCCTCGAACACGATCCGGAATATGCTCAAGACCAACTTCCCTTTCAGAAAGTACGGTTGCCCGCTCCATAACGTTCAGCAGCTCCCGAACATTGCCGGGCCAGCTGTAACGCAGGAGATGAGTCAAGGCATCCTTGGCGATAGTCTTCCGATAGATCTCGAGTCTGTTCCTGATCAAGACTTCAATATCTTCTGGACGATCGCGCAACGCAGGCATGGTCAGATCGAGAACGCTCAGACGATAAAAGAGATCTTCTCGGAACGTTTGTTCTCGGACCATTTTCCACAGATCCCGATTTGTTGCTGCAATAATACGAACATCGGTCTTCTGCGCCTGATCGCTGCCCAAGGCGAAAATCTCACCATTATCTAGGAAGCGAAGTAGCTTTGATTGAAGCGACAAGGACAACTCCCCTATCTCTTCCAACAAAACCGTACCCCCATTAGCAGTCATCAATACTCCTGGCCTATTTTCTAACGCTCCGGTGAACGACCCTCGAGTATGACCAAAAGCCATGGAATGCCAGAGATCTTCTTGGTGGATATATGTTCCATCAACCACGGCCAGTGATTTGTGCTCTTGCCCTCGAGGACTTTTTTCGTGGATAAACTGAGCCAGTGCGGACTTGCCTGTGCCCGTTTCTCCGCCAATCAGTATGACACTACCAGTTTGAGCAAAACGTTCTGCTCGTGCCAAAGCTTCCTGCATGAGACGACTCGCCGCAACCCATTTCATATGAACTCCCCTCTCATCGAACAACTGCCTCTATCTAAGAGGAAATACTTTCTCCTGTCAAACACAAAGAGTCACTCAGTGTCGATATCGTTGCAAGTCTCAAAAACCGTCTCGTTTGTCTCATTTTTACCCGACCAAGGTGGGTCAGCAACTCCCCTGTTCCTACCCAAAAAACCCTTACACTGATTGAAAGTTCCCAGTACTAGACCAAGGAACACAGTAACTGAGCGAGAGCGAAGGAGTACTGAGGTTAGTAGGCCGAATGTGCCACCTTGAGATAGGTTTCCAGTGCTTCTATTCGGGAACGGGCTCTTCTAAACTATAATGGAAGAATGAAAGAAACTGCCAAATCATTCCCTGATGCAGAAATGAACCCCCGTCAAAAAGATTCTCAGGGGTTAGACTTCTGGGCTACCAGCCTACTCGAAAACAACCTTATTAGTAAAAGGGAATATGACGAGTTCATCGAAAAAAATAATTCGAAGGAAAAAATGATGGAAGAGAGAAGGTTGCCCCAGCTCAAACACTATGGAGAATTTACTTCGACCGAACAAATAAGAAAAAAGATTAGACCGCAAGAGGAAGAAAAATTTATTATATGATGCACCTCAAAGAAAAATGGAGAGATCAAAAGACTAATCGACGCAAACCTAGATGAAGTTTGCGACTTCGCAGACAAACTTCCTGGTGGATTTGAATATTGGGATGTCGAGGTGAAAGAATTCGTCAAAAGTATTGCAGCTGGCACGATCATTGTCTCCCCAAACGGCAGGACAATAATTGAAACGTGGCATGGTCCACATTATCTGAATACTACAAATGTTCCAAAGTATCATGCCGAGTTTGATCCCGATCAATTCCATATGCACTTTAATTGGAAAGGGCCAGAAGAAGCTCGTGATCTGCCCGAGATGCAGAACTATGCCTTAAAAGCATTGCGCTATTTTTTCCGGCATCTAAAACCAAGAGAGAACGAACCTATATACGCAGAGTATGGAGTGAAAGCTAGTGGGGAGATTTATTTTATTGAAGCAAACGACTCCTCCTTGTTAACTGGAAAATAAAACTGAACGGCCAAGATGGGGCAACTTCTCTCCCTAATCTCCTAACCCCGACGGGCTGCGTCTATGGTAGCGACGTCAATCTTCTTCATTGTCATCATCGCTTTAAATGCACGTTCTGTTGCTGCGCCACCAACAGCGAGAGCTTCAATAAGCGTTCGTGGAGTAATCTGCCAGGATACTCCCCAACGATCCTTACACCACCCACACGCACTCTCCTGTCCACCGTTTCCAACAATTGCATTCCAGTAGCGATCTGTTTCCTCCTGATTATCAGTAGCGATCTGGAAAGAAAATGCTTCACTTTGTTTAAACGCTGGTCCGCCGTTCAGACCAATACAGGGAATTCCACAGACCGTGAAATCCACCGTGAGCGCGTCGCCTTTCTTGCCATCCGGGAAATCACTGGGTGCATAAAAAACAGCGTTCACCTTACTATCAGGAAAAGTCGCCGCGTAAAAGTTTGCCGCTGCTTCCGCATCCTTATCAAACCAGAGACAGATCGTGTTTTTAGGTATTTGATTCATATGCAACTATCTTAACGCACCCCCGAATAGCTCACAAATAAAAATCCCACCATCGGATTCTTCCTTTGGTGGGATTGGATAAATTGTTTTGTACTCACAGAAGGAAGGCGCCTCCCCTAGCCTTCTCTTCGCTGGTCATCCAAGCGTCGTAGGCAGCTGCGACACAACCGTCGACAACCATGCCAGCGATCATCTTGTCATACCAAGACTGAACGCCAGAACAAGCGACGACCAAACCACTACGCTTCACCCCTCCCCAGAAAGGTGTGTCGCCGGGGAAGAGGAGATGCGGCATGACGTCGGTACGGTCGTCATTCCGATCGTGCCAGAGCTGAAGCGCCTTACAACGAGCGATATCGCTATAGGGGTGCTCCCACTCCTTCGGGTTACCGAACGAGCGCTCGTAAAGCGCCATCGGCTCGATGACGTAGTTCGGCCACTTCGGATAATCTCCAGCCCGATCATTTTCCATCGAGGGAACAAGAATCACAACGTGGCAGTGTTGCCGTTTCGGACCGAAGGGGCTGGGTCGACTCTCGGTACCCATGGCCAACCTCAGAACCTCCTCGACGACAACCTCCGCAACCTCTCGGTTGAGGAACCGAGGAACAAGCTTACCGGACATACAGCTCCTTTCAATCACTCCCAGATCCTGAGAGTTACTAATTAATTTTATAATACACAAATAAACATTTGTCAATTCTGAAAGACGCGGAGTTTTCTCCCTCACTCTAATTTATCCTTGTATAAATTTGGATACTTTTCTGGAAATAGTCTGAAATATTTTCCATCCTACGTGTTAAAGTTATTGTATATTTAGTTAAATGAGCAAAATGCACATCCTTCCTCCAGATCTCAAAAAAGCTATTCAGTCGAATAAAAAAGTAAAAAATCTTTGGGAAGATATCACACCGCTCGCTCGCAATGAATGGATCTGCTGGGTGACTTCGGGGAAAAAATCTGAAACGCGAAATATACGAATTGCAAAAGCGCTCTCTAAAATGCAGACGGGTATGCGTCGTCCTTGTTGTTGGGCAGGTTGTCCGCATCGAAATACTTAAAAAATAACCTGTGCGGAAAATAAAAGATTTCATATGACTTGAGTTGCGGTATACTTAATCTATGAATCTCAGCGTATTCGCCGAAATTGGAATACTGATCAGCATCGCCACCCTCGTTTCTCTCTTGATGCGGTTGTTGCGACAACCACTCATCATCGGACACATCTTTACCGGACTCCTCGTTGGTAGTTTTGCCCTAGAACTTTTTGATAGCACCGAAACCTTAGAACTTTTTAGTCAGCTCGGTATCGCCTTCCTATTATTTAGCGTTGGCCTCACCCTGAATCCAAAAATACTACGCGATTACGGCAAAGCCTCTCTCGTTACGGGGTTCGGTCAGGTCCTTCTCACCGGCAGTGTTGGTATCATCGCCTGCCTCCTACTAGGGTTCAACTGGATAACTTCTCTGTATGTTGGTGTCGCCCTGGCTTTCTCGAGCACCGTTATCGTCCTTAAACTTCTTTCAGATAAGGGCGATCTGGACAAGCTCTATGTAAAACTTTCGATCGGCTCACTCCTCCTCCAAGACATCATTGCTATTGTTCTTCTGTTTATTATTCCTTTTATTACCGGCTCTCAAGGAAGTGGCTTTGAACTCATACGAACAATTGGCTTGGGAGTGACGACTGGTTTTGGAGTCTTCCTCTTCGCTCATTACATTATCCGCCACCTTCATTCTTACCTCACCCGCTCACAAGAACTACTCTTTTTATTTGCCAACGCCTGGGGCATGGGCGTCGCCGCCTTATTCGCACAAGTTGGCTTCTCTCTCGAAGGTGGTGCCTTGATTGCCGGTGTGGCTCTTTCCACACTCCCGAGTCGCCATGAAATTAGTGCTCGACTGGCGCCACTCCGCGACTTCTTCATTGTCGCTTTCTTCATTCTCCTCGGCACACGAATGGTGGTCGGAAACTTCAGCGAGATCCTCGTCCCGGCGCTCATCCTCTCTGCGTTTGTTCTTATCGTGAATCCCTTGCTCCAGTTAATTGTTATGGGAGCTCTTGGATATCGTCGAAAGACAAGTTTCCAAACTGGAATGATGGCTGCGCAGATCAGCGAGTTCTCGCTTATCCTCATTGCACTCGGTGTTTCTCTTGGTCAGGTCGCACCGGCCGTTCTCTCGATGGTAACGCTCGTTGGACTCATCACAATTTTCATCTCCAGTTATCTCATTCTATATTCCGATATCCTCTACCGTTACGTCGCTCCCTACCTCCGCATCTTCGAACGTAAAGGATTATCTGCTGAACGTTCTCCTCGTACCAAGGCCTACGCCGCACTCCTTATAGGAAGTAATCGTATTGGTTTTGATTTCATTAAACTCTTCAAGGAAAGAAAACTAAGATTCTTGGTTCTTGATCATGATCCAGAAGTCATCGGCCAACTCGCTCATGAAAAAATAGCGCACGAGTATGGTGATGCGCAGGATCCTGATTTACTCGAAGAACTAAAAATTCACAAAACGAAACTGGTTGTCTCGACCATCCCCGACCTCGAAACCAATCTCGTCATTCTTTCCTGTGCAAAACGGAATGGCCAGGGACCTATTGTGATGATGGTGGCTCATAGTATCTCCAACGCACTCGCACTCTATGAAGCAGGTGCTGACTATGTCATCCTTCCACACTTCCTCGGAGGAACACACGGTGCCTCGCTGGCTCGTCGGTTTGCTGAAGATGCAACCGAGATACGATCAATCAAAGTAGATCACATTAGCGATCTACAAACTCGTTTGGCTCATGGTCATGAGCATCCTCAACTTGAACGGTGGCGATAACTTATCTATGTTCCTCGAATTTATTGATCAGAAAACAATCTATCTCATCGCTCATATCTTCGGCGTAGCACTTGGCGCCGGCGGTGCTTTCGCGAGCGACACAATGTTTTTCAGTACCATAAAAGACGGGCGTATCCAGAAACACGAACTCCGTTTTATGAAACTGGGTGGCAGACTTGTTTGGCTGGGACTCGCAGTTCTTTTTGTCTCAGGAATACTTCTTGTTCTCACTGATCCCACTGGATATCTTTCTTCAAGCAAATTCCTGGCCAAAATCTCTATCGTTGGCGTGATCGTCTTAAACGGCATCATCTTCCACTTCATACATATTCCCCACATTCATAATCATCTTGGTCTCAAGTTTGCCGACTCTCCCACGTTCGTAAAAAGAGCGCCTCTCCTTATGGCGAGCGGTGCAATCTCTGTAACTTCCTGGATCTCCACAGTGATTCTCGGCATGTTGAAAAATATTCCTTACGGCTACGAGCAGATTATGGGACTCTATCTCGCCCTCCTAGGAACCGCCGTTCTTGTCGCCGTTCTTATGACAAAACCAATTCTCCACCTCAAGACATAAAAACGGCTAACTAGTAAATATACACGCTCACGGTATAATCTCTCTATGAAAAACATAATTATTATTCTCATCACGCTCCTTATTGTTCTTTCCGTAGTAATCTTTGTTCCTCTGTATCCCTCGAAGAACCAACCTCTAGATGCAACCCCACAGAATATCACTATCTCAGGAACCTATACCTGCCTGCCTCACATAGACACAACTGGACCACAAACTATGGAGTGCGCGTTTGGAATCAAAGCTGACGACGGTACTTACTATGCAGTGAACTTCGGACAATCCGCAGATGCGATGCAACTATTCCAAAGTGGTGCGCATGTTCGCGCCGAAGGATTTCTTGTTATCAGAGAAGCGCTCAGCTCAGATCATTGGGCCAAATACAATATGAAAGGCGTCTTTACGATTACTAGATTACTTGAATCAACACCAACCGAAGGGAAACTCAATATCAACGCTGTCTGCGAAGACGCGCTCGCCTATATGACCTTCCCCGATGGAAAGAATGCCGAAACGTTCGTGGTAGAATGTAAGGAGGGAAAACATCCGGAAGTCATCGAGGAGTATAAGAAACAGATGAATCTAGGGGACGGCGCTACGATTTAAAAAATAAAATAAAAATTGGTATAAAAAAGGCCCGAGAGAGTTTCCTCTACGGGCTTTTATGACTTCCGAAGTTAGGCGCTTCGATACCTGCCGACTGATTGCCCCAAGGCAACCCGCCGATGGCAGACAAAATCGATCGACATGAAATGCACGTCGATCTTGTGCTTTTTCGGCGTCTGCATGATGACCGGCACACCGATCGATCCGTCATCACGCTTCACGCGAAATCCGGAAAAATCGATACTGTTTCCGATCAAGATGTCCAGGATCGCCTCCTGGACGGACGATGCAAACTCCGGGAAATGTTCCTTCAACCACTCGGCATGCTGAAGCCCAAGAGCTGGCTCACCATTCACCCGACGGAGGTAGGTCTGGGCGGAGATGGTTTCCTCGTTCCCCATCACCACTCGAGCGATCTGCAACACCACCGCCCCTTCCGGCGAATGATCGGCCACGATCTGAAAATTAGGCCGTTTATGTTTGCTCCCAAACTGGAGATGATCCAGAGTGGGGTGCGCCAGCGGAGGGATGACGAGACCCTCCACCGCGATCACGTCTTTAAGCTCAGGCATATAGATTCTCCTTTCCATGAGCTGACCGCAATAAAACATAAATTACTATATTACGCAAGATGAGAAGAAAACGAATCCCTCCGTGCATTAAATGAGAAAGATTAGTAGAATAGCATGGATGCGTTCCGAAAAATCAAAATTCTCCCACCTCAAACTATTCCTTATTGTTGGTGGATTTTTTTTATTACTTTCTGGAGTTGCCTTTCTCTCTTATAGCCCTCGCATAGTGGCAATTACCGAAAACGATTTGGCCGAAATTACTGAAACCCTAAACGCAACCAACACTCCTCCGCTCACTTCCAGCACCACTCTGAATGCAAGTAGTTCCGCCTTTATCGCTACCTCAACCATTCCGAGATTTGTCATCCCTGTAACGCCAGTGGATACCTTTGCCTACGATCAAAAAATGTTACAACTCGCAAATCTACCTCCACCAAAAATTACCTCAAGCACTGCCAGCTCCACAATGACCAAAAAACCTGGACCGTGGCCAGTACGCAACGCGCCATATCCTGGACCAGGCGCTATTCTCCCCTTCAACCGCATCGTCGCCTATTATGGAAATCTCTACTCCAAAGGAATGGGTGTCTTGGGAGAGTATCCTGCTCCCGACATGCTTCGTATGCTTGCTAGTACTACAGCACAGTGGACAGCGGCTGATCCGACGACGCCGGCTATTCCGGCACTTGATTACATTGCAGTCACTGCCCAAGCTAGTGGCGGAGCTGATGGTAAGTATCGCGCCCGCATGCCAGGAACAGAAATCGAAAAAGTCATCAATCTCGCTGCGCAGATTAACGCTATCGTTATCCTTGAAATTCAACCTGGCTTCAGTAACGTACAGACAGAAGTTCCTCTCCTCGCTCAGTATCTCAAACTTCCCCAGGTACATCTCGCACTTGATCCAGAATTTTCCATGAAAGGTAAAGAAAGACCGGGGACGGTTATTGGCACTATGGACGCGGAAGATATTAACTTTACCGCACACTATCTGGCACAGATCGTGAGAGAAAATAATCTCCCACCAAAAGTGCTAATTGTCCACCGCTTCACTGAAGAGATGATTACGAACTACAAAAAGATCACGCCACTGCCGGAGGTACAGATTGTCATCGACATGGACGGTTTCGGTTTCCCCGCAAAAAAGATTGGGACGTACTCTCATGTGATTATTCCCGAACCGGTGCAGTTCACTGGGTTTAAATTGTTTTACAAGAATGATGTAGCGGCTGGCCATATGATGACTCCGAGTGAAGTACTGAAACTCAGCCCACAACCAAGCTTCGTACAGTATCAATAGTTATTCTGGAATAATCCGGATAGGAAGTGTGGTACAATAAAAATATACTATGGAAAACGCTCTTATCCTTGGACAGACAATCTTCTACTTCGCCGTTTCGATCGCGGTCATTGCCATTGGTATACTAATCTTTTTGGTTATCTATCATTTTATGCGGATGATTCAGGAACTGGAAAAGATCTCCCGCAATATTCGCGAGACCTCGGATGAGGTAAAAGAAGACATTCGGGACGTCGTTGAAAACCTTTCTGGCCTACCAATACTTTCCTACTTCCTCAAAAAGAGATCGGCGACGCATCGCGCCAAGAAATCATCTAGCAAGAAGTAAAAAACACATAAAACCCCTCAAAGGGGTTTTATGTGTATCCAAAAAAACGCACACATCACAAATCATGCAAAAACTACATCAAGAAATATTCATCAACGCACCTCGAGCCCACGTCTGGGATGTCATGCTCGCCGATGCCACATACCGCGAATGGACAAAAGTCTTTAGTCCTGGCTCATACTATAAAGGCAGTTGGGAGGAGGGATCCAAGATCCTCTTTCTCGGCCCCAACCCAGAAGGCGGGAGCGAAGGTGGAATGGTTAGTCGGATAAAAGAAAACCACCTCCACGAGTTCGTCTCTATTGAACACTTAGGGATTATCAAGGATGGTGTCGAGGACACCGAAAGCGAAGAGGCCAAGAAATGGGCACCAGCGTATGAGAACTACACATTCACCGAGAAAGATGGTGGCACAGTCTTGGCTATTGATATGGACATACAGGAAGAACATGAACCAATGTTCAAAGAACTCTGGTCAAAAGCCCTAGTCATCCTCAAAGAACTTTCGGAAAAATAAGAAGGGAAAGCATCGTACAAAAAAATAAAAAGAACCGTCTTGTAAACGGTTCTGGATTAGTGACTTCGGGAGATGACCCTCACCTTGTCTCCCACCGCGATGATGCCATTTCCGCGGTGGCTGAAGTTCATTCCGAAAATGACTCCGCCCTCCACCTTCCGATAAGTGGCCAGGGTTCGGAGAGGCTCCTTGCCACGCTCACCAGTCAGTTGGTCAGTGGTCGTGATTGGACACCGCTTACAAGGAACTGATCCCACGAAGTGAACTCCCACGATACTGAGCTCGCTCAAAGAATCTTCTTCGTACGGCTCACAACCGACGAGAACGATGTTCGGCCGGAAGCGATCCATTGGCAGTGGAGTTTCACCTCCGATGCGCTCGTTCAAGTCCCTCAGAGATGCCTGCGAGATAAAGAGGAACGGTTCGGCATCAGCGAAAGCGAGCCGAGTCCCACTGTATTTTCCTTCCCTCACTCCATCATCTGACATGCGAACCAGGCAGTAGTTCCCCGGGCGTTCTCGTGAAAGAAACTTTGTGAACCAGCGGGCTGCTTTCAGTCCCTGATGCTCGGCCAGGCAACGATTCTTCCAGACCTGGACCTCAAGAAATTCCCCGACGTGACCACAAAGCGGTATGGACAACCGAGGCATATCCGGAGCGAAAAGATGGAGCCAGTCCCCGCTAATCTTAGTCTCGATGAGACACATGCTTTTGATTCCTATGCCGAGACCCTTATCCCCTCGTTGAGCGACGAACATTCCGGACTCATCAACGACCATCCACTGACGGTCGTATCTGATTCCCATCTCTCTGATCTCCGCCATCCTCAGAGAGACTCCCCGACAGGACTTCACCGGATAGCAGTAAAGCTCCGAAACCGTAATTGCCACGTACTACCTCCTCGAAAGAAAATTGCTGCCCACAGCTTAGCAATCAAAGGAGTTTTTATCAAATGGCCAAAATATTTTTTACATAAACTCTGCCCAGTAGCACTTCTTGCAGTAGATCTTGGGCGCGTCTTCTTTTGTATACGGAGTGCGGAACTCTGCCTGACACTTGTCGCAGGTTCTTGAATGCAACGTCATCTGCTTCACCCACTGTTTTATTTTTTCTTCAATGCGACAGAAGGGACAGCGTCGCGGTAATGGAAAGTTATGCTGACGCAAAAACTGCAACTCTTGATTAGTGATTCGATAGCCTCGCGAACATGTTTTGCACTGAATGATTTCCTTCAAAATATCATCCCCCACATCTTTTATGTGATCGGGCAGTTCTTCATACTTCTTGGTGATCTGATAATCACTGGCGGCGTTTTCAGCCCAGGAGAGACCTTGTTTCAGTGCCACTTCTTTCTCAAGCGGAAAGAACATGTGCGCAAACGTGTCGTTGTACTCATGGGGTGGAGTGGTCATCGGGAAAAACTCTCCATACTCTCCCCTGCGTTTCATATCCTCGATTATTTCTGCGGTTAATTTCTGATACTCTTCCTTCGAGTATTGCGTGTTCAAAACACAGTACTCTTTTCCCCGAAGCGCGCTACAGCCAAAAAGATTGGCGCCGGACATACAACTCTTGGAGTACTCCACATGATGACTGGCGTGGACGTCCTGACTGAACCGCACATTCGAGACGGCGTTACCGACAGTGATGCACTCATATATCAGCTCCGCTCCCTCTCCCCAGTCGGTATAGTCATAGCTATCTTTGACGCTCGGATTTTTGATGAGCATCATAAACTTGCAGTTCTCGCAGTAGCCAGAGTCGTAACACTCTTTGCAGTTCTTGGAATAAAACACGTAATTGCCGGTTGAGTTCTCAGAAAAATAATCATAGTAAGAACAAGGGATAGAGTTCCTCCAGACGGCCATGGCTTTCTCCTTCATCTCTTCATACGTCTTATACGAACCGAGATCTATCTCTCCTCGTCTCTTTTCGTACTCTTCTTTGGTCAACTGTTCGTTGAAGAATACATATTTTTTATTGTAGAGATTGGAGGAGCCGAAAGAATCCTGCGCATTCCGAGAGTCTTTAATGAAATGGCAGTCGATGGAGTTGTGGACGTTACCACGAGAACCGTGGACTCGGTTGTTGCGGAATCCGTTCATGCTGTCGTAGCAGTACTCACACTCCCAAAGGACACTACAGTCGAGCAATGATTTATCTCGGGCTAGGAAGAATCCGTACTGACAATCCTCGTCGTAGTCGGAATAGAAAATTAGATAGCAGTTCTTGGCGTGATCGCAGTGGTTGGTAAACGGCGAAGTCTCGGTGATCTCTTTGGTGACTGCTAGTCCTCGAATTGGCACGCGATGCATCTGCTCGTTGAACTGCTCGAAAAATGGCCGCGAGGAGTCGTATTTTATGCCATACTCCATCGGATCCCACTTGTCCGACCACCAACACTCGGCACAGTAGACGGTGTACGGCGCTTCCGGCCGGTACATCGAAACCTTCTCCTCGTGACAGAGATCACACTTACGCTTATATAGCCGCAACCCCTTAAACCAGGCCAGTCGTCGTTGCAAACGACACGACGGACAGTGGGTCGGCGGCGGCACTTGGATCTTCGTATAAAAATCAAAATCCTCCGGCTCAATCGGAAAATCAGCTTTACAACTCTGGCACTTTTTGACTTCTAGTTCCATTTGCTTAGTAGTATACCGCTTTCTTTTCTGAGGCTCCAAATATTCCGAACAAACCTCATTTTGCCTCGTTTATATACTTTTGACTTCCCTATCGGGAGGACTAGAATGAGGGCATAAATCGTTATCCTTGAAGCACTATGGAACCAGAGAAAAAAGAATTCACCGCTGGCACAGCGCCATCAAAAAATACATTCGAGAGTCTTATGGAGGCAGTTAAAAACCCTGCCTTTATTCTCGGTATATTCGATTTACTTTTACTAACATGTTCGGGTATTTTTCTCTTGTTTGTTTTTAGAAGCGGCCCGAATGAAGCATTTTTTTCTCCTGATGTACCTTGGGTAAAACTACTATTCCTAGCCCTTTCATTTACTACTCCCTTTGTTGTCATCAACCTTATTCCCTTATATTTTGCGCTGCCCGAATATAGACTGAAACCTAATGCCAAACTTGAAGATGCCTCTCCCGGTTTCTTTATGCTAGCTACATTCTCTATATTCTGGACGAGCTTTTTGATTTATATAATTTCAGGGTACGCTTATGTTTATAACGAGTTTGGAAGAAATAGTCTAAGAAATTTTGTTCTTGGGGAAGTTTTTCTAATTATATCGATCCTTTCATATGGCCTGTTCAAACCCCAACTCTGGAAAAAACTTACTGATAGCAAAGATCTCCTTATGTATCTCTTAATTATTACCATCCTTTTTATATTCGGAGGGATTGTTTTTTATAAGTTCCCCATCGAACAAACAATAATTTCTCTCTGCCAGTACGAAAGCTAACCTTCCAAAAAATAAAGTAATATAGTCCCAGTGATTTTATGACCGCCCCTAGAAAACCCACTAAGACTACAGACTCATACATTATTTCATATCCCAAAGAGATTGCGGATAAGTTGAAGCTCGTTCGGGCGACTATCAAAAAGGTGGCGACTCAAGCCACAGAAGCGATTAGTTATGGAATTCCGACTTTCAAGCTGAATGGCAATTTGATTCACTTTGCGGCTTTCAAAAATCATATTGGTCTTTATCCTGGCGCAGCCGGAGTAAAAGCTTTCAAGAAAGAGATTGCCTCTTATAGAACTTCTAAAGGAGCGATTCAGTTTCCGCTCGATAAACCCCTCCCCCTTCCTTTAATAAAAAAGATTACACAGTATCGAGTGAAGGTAAGTCTGGCCAAGAAATCAAAAACCTGTAGTCGTGGACACCTATTCGAAAGAAGTAGTGAGTATCCCACTTGTCCCATCTGCTGGCCGGGTCGTTACAAGAAGAAAACTCCTGTGCCCAAGAAATAGGTATAGGCATTCCTTCGATTCTTGAGATTGTATTGTTCTCAAACGGACATTACAATCTCTTTGTGACAGTTCCAAAAAAACCTTACAAAATACTTATCGCTGAATTCATAATCTCCGACATTGTTACGGAGATTCCTTATCTGTTTAGTAAAGTTGGATGCACCGTCGAAGTTTTTTGTCCCAAAGAATCATTCCTGCTAAAAAACAAATACTGGAGTAACTGGCTTGAAAGTCCATATTCTTCGAAAGAGTTTTCCGAAAAACTCCAAAAGGTAGTCACTGAGAATTCATACGATTGGATCATCCTAGCCAATGATCAGACCATTCGTCTCATAAACGAAAGCATCTCAGATGATCTTCTGGCCAGAAAAATTCTCCCCCTCTCAAAGCTGGAGAATCGATATATGCTTGGTTCGAAAGCTGGTCTTTCAAGAATCTGCAATGAAAATAATATCCTCACGCCCAAATACATTTCCTGTGAGAGTTCCGTTGACATAGAGAATGCGCCATTGGAGTTGTTCCCTGCCCTCCTAAAGATGGACCGGAGCGAGGGTGGAAATGGAGTTTTCTTATGCGAAGACAAGCCGATGGCACTCGATAAAATGAAAAATCTCTCTGTCGAAGAAAGAAAAGGACTTATTCTTCAGAAATATATTCCTGGTGATAATATTGCCGTCGAAGCACTCTATAAAAATGGCAAGTTATTAGCCTACTCCTATTCCAAGGTAATTCAGACAACTAACGGGGAGTTTAGCCCCTCGATAACTCGAAGCTACTCCTCATGTCCGAAAATCGAAGACAGTTTAATCAAGATTGGAGAAGTCGTAGGTTTTAATGGCTTCAATAATATGACATTTATGCGTACTGGAGAGAAGCATTTCCTCATTGAAGCTGATCCCCGTCCACAATCATGGTTTCGTCTAGGAGAATTTGGAGGTATGGATTTCTCTCTGGCTATCGAAAACTATCTTATGGATCGATACGAACTAATGCGCCCAGATATACCACTGAAAACCTCCGACATAACGGTTCGACACTTCTTTAGAGAAATTAACTACTTTCTCCACAATGCTGACTTTCTTAATCTCTCCAAGTGGGTATTCAATAATGATGGCCGCTGGCGATTCATCCCTTGGTACGATTTCAAAGTGTTGGGAACAATGAGTAAAATACTAATACATAACTGCCTACAAGGACTGATTAAAAGAGTCCGCCTACAAAATCTATCACGACTTCTACTCAAGGGTCGGTCAAGAACCTTGGTTATTCACGAAAAAATTAATGGACGGAAAATGCCCAAAGTGTCATCACCCTATGCCCCCGAGACAGAAGATGAAAACAACCTATTCTCCAAAACATTCTAGGGGTAATAAAAAAGCCTCGTTGCCATATGCGATAACGAGGACTTAGTTCGTTTATAGACTAACGACGAGAGTGGCTTCTCCGTTTCACGACGAGATCATCAGAAACAGGAGGAAGTCGATACTCACGGGGTGGTTCTCCTGGCTGGCCAGAGAACATAGGCATTCCTGGGCGAGACTCCACCCTACCTTCGGTGACCAGTTCTCGCAGGAGCCTGATGAAAGGCAGGCTGAGTGAAAATCGCTCTTCTGCGGATAATCCCTTCTGAGCAAGCAGAACTTTCAATGCCTCCTCAGAAGTCCGCCATAGCCTTTGACTCAAGGCTTGCAGAACGTCATCCTTAGTCAGTAAGACTGGTGGTTGGTACGCAATGAAACCACCAATCAGACCCATGAATACTGCGACAAAGCCACTACTTGGAAGATCCTCTCCGAGCAAGAAGCATGTCACTAGAAAACTTGCGCCGCCTAACAAGGAAGCGCCAAAAAGACCGAAAACCACTGCACACACCTCCGAAAAAGCTGAACCTATTAAAACTTGCCACCATCAAAACGTCAATATACATCCCTTAAGATACCCTTCCCTCTCGCGCATCCAAAAGATCCTCCTCGAAGGCAAGAACTCCCTTTAAATCTTTGGAGTATTTCTCGACTTCCGGAAACTCTAGGTTTTTTACCTTTTTAAAAACAATCTGAATCAAGGCAGTGAGGCGATCAACCTCTGATTGCTCAATGACTAATGGGAGTTCGATAATCCTCCCCTTCAACGGTTCCACGAAATCCAAAACTCCCTCGCTGACGGTATACTTTCCTCCAAAATCTCGGGAGTGTTCGACTAATAATTTATAGAAAACTAACTGACGACGATAGTTGTGAAGTTTTACTTTTTCGTAGGCGTCTGACGACTCCCATTCTTCGACAGGGTGACCGGTTTTTAGATCTCGGACGATGAGCTCGTTTGGACCCTTCGTCACAATCCGATCGATCTTTCCATTAATATGCGCTTCGCCCAGGACAACTCCCTGATGACGAAAGTCCATCTCAATTCGATCATCAACACGAAACTCGGTCTGCTTTTCTTTATAAAAAGTTGTCAGCGCCTTCTCTCCTCTCGAAAGACACCCCTTCAGATCGCGTTCGGAAAGACGCTGTCGCTCTATGCGGTAGTTATACAACTCCAAGAGGCGCTCGACTGGAGGGAGAAGATTTTGATTCTTAAACTCGGCATAGAAATCCTCTACTGCGCCGTGGACTGCTGAACCGAAAGAACCAGAGACAGTCTTCGCCTGAGGAAATCGCAACAAGTTCTGCTCTAAAAACTTCATCGGCCCACCGTCTCTGACATTCAAAAAATTATTTAAGTGAGTAACGCTCATCTGATAATCCTTCACCAACTCCGAGAGAAGTGCTGACTCGTCTGGCACATAAGGACCGCGATTATATGTCGACCAATCAACGGAAAGAATTTCGACTGGATCGGCAATAGCTCCTTTCTCTTCAGACGAAACCAGGAGAGCTGACTGTAGACTTTCGGACAGGTGTTCATCTTCGGCTGAAGTGAGAAATCGAAGCGGCATTGATTCCTTACCACTCTCTGTCCGTTCGTACGCGGTAAGATAAAGCCACTTCTTGGCCCTGGTGAGTGCCACATAAAAAAGACGCAACTGATCATCAAGCGTATCCCCCGCAGGAACAATGGGCAGGTTTGAAGGAAATGGCAGGAGTGAGGCAAACGGAGCACGAGCCCAGATCTCGTCCTGACAGTTCACCACGAAGACCACCTCAAACTCCAAACCCTTGGCTTTATGTGCAGTCAGAAGATGGACAGCATCGGTGGAGGCAACAAATGGACTCTGATCGGTAATCGGTAAATTGTTTTTCTCATGGATATCAATAAACTCGACCAGATCACTCATCTTCAAAAACTGTCCTTGTTTATACTCGCGAAGCGACTGCACAAAAACTCGCAAACTGGAAAGGAAACTTAAATACTCAGCCTTGCGCGTCTGTAGCTTCTCGGGACTAAAATAGTAGTTACGAAATGGGCTCGTAAACTTACCATCTTCGGTGACTGGCAAAACCTCATCCTCGTCCTCTGACTCAGTAAGCAAGGAAAGGTGTGAACCGACCAAACTATCAATAATCGATTCTACTGGCTCATACTTTGCTCGATTGCGAAGTGCTAAGAAAAATTCAGCAATCGCCTGTATCTTCGGATCACTATGACGCACCATCCCATCGAGCCACAGAGCATGTTCCTTGGCAGCGCCACTCGATAAATTCCACAGAGTTAGACGATCAATTCCCCAGAAGGGGTAGCTCATGATCTCTGATAAATACACATCAGCAGTACGTGGATCGCTACTCCCGAGAGCTTCAAGAAAACGACCCATCTGAATGATCTGACGCACATGTGGCTCTAATAAGACATTCCGCTGTCGCTCGTAGGCCACTGGAATCTTCGTCGCTGAAAAAAACGGAAGGAGCGCTTCGAGATCTTTATGTTGTCTGGCGATGATGGCGATTTGATCAGCGGGCACTCCCTTGTCGATTATTCGGCGAACTTCTTGGGCAATCCAGTGATACTGATGAGGACTCGAAGAGAAACTCTTATTTGTAATAGCGCCCACCTCTAAGCCCTCACCAGCCGCCACCAGATCCTTCCGTAATCCTTCGATGCGATTCTCTAAACGATCACCCCCCTTCTGAATAACATATCGCGCCAAGTCTAAAATATCCTGACGGGAACGGTAGTTGTGAGTAAGCGTGATAATTTTTGGTTCGCGATATTTTTTACCAAAGGCAAGAATATTTGAAATCTCCGCGCCCTGAAATTTAAAAATTGCCTGATCATCATCGCCCACGGCCATAATGTTGGGACGTCCCTCGTGCACCTCAAGGTCGGTCAGATAGTGAAGTAGTTGCATCTGTGCATCGTTCGTGTCCTGGAACTCATCAACAAGTAAGTACTGGAAACGTTCCTGAAGCTCATATCGCAAAGCATCATTTTTCTTAAGCGCCTGAAGTACATCAAGGAGCATGTCATCAAAATCAAAATACCCCCGTTCATGCATACGGTTGAGATACTGCTCATAAACCTCGGCCAACGCCTTCATCTTTTCCAGATACATAGCATCCTTCAGCACTCGACGTCCCTCATCATTCTTTTTCGTCCACGCCTCCTTCCAGGCAGAAAGTGATGCGGTCTTCCCCTCCTCTTCAGTTCTCAAGATAGCGTCATTAAGAGATCTCCCGACCGCCTGGGAAAGTGACTGATACACACCGACCGGTAGTGAAGGCTTTTGCGCGACCACGCGTTCAGCAAATTCTTTAATCTTCGGAAGTAGTTTCATGCTCACCCGCTCATCAAAAACGGACATACCCTTATCTATCTCTGCGAGTGCTTCTTCGTTATTTTTCAGAATCGCCTGAAAATCTTCGGGATTAAGACCAGCACGTTTCAGCTGTTTAATACCGTCCTTAATCGCCTTCAAATAAGTAAACCCTTGCTCCGGATGAACCTTCTTCAATGGATTGTCATGAGAAAGTTTGTGGATCACGCCCTCAAGAACTTCGGTCTGAGTCAGATCATCAGCGGGTAGAAAAGAAGCGCCGTCATAAAAATATTCGGGATACCGATTGATGACATCAACACTGAAACTATGGAACGTATAAATAGGAACACGGTAAGCGTCTCGTCCGATCAACTCCGCCAACCGACGACGCATATTCAAAGCCGCAAAGTCGGTGAAGGTGAGACAGAGAATATTACTCGGATGGGTATCGGTGTTTTTAAGAATGTGCGCCACCCGGAGACTCAAGACTTCCGTTTTTCCGCTCCCCGGACCAGCCACCACTAGAACGGGGCCTTCGATAGTATCAACCACCTCCTTTTGGCGGTCGTTCAGTTTTTTGTATCGCTCGAGAAATAAAGACATCTATCCCTCCATAATCGACGAAAATCGTGGGGGTGTCTAGTGAGGATTACTACTCGAAATCGAAGAAAAACACATCTTCGTTGATATATGTATAATGGAAGATATGGAACCACTCGCCTCCCAGATACGCCCAGAGAAGCTCGAGGAGTTTATCGGCCAGGAACACCTGGTGGGACCAGGCAAACCTCTCTACCTGGCAATTAAAGAGAAGCACATTTTCTCATTCCTTTTGTGGGGACCACCAGGAGTTGGCAAGACAACACTGGCTAAGATCTACGCCAACTCTCTGAATGCTCATCTCTATGAACTCTCGGCGGTTTCAGCGGGTAAGGACGACATCAGAAAAATCGTAGAAGAGAAGGACACACTTTTCACGGGACCAAAAGTTCTTTTCTTAGATGAGATTCATCGCTTTAATAAAGCCCAGCAGGATTTTCTTCTTCCCTATGTGGAACGCGGTAGTCTAGTTTTGATTGGCGCCACCACCGAAAATCCAAGCTTCGAGGTAATCCCGGCGCTTCTCTCTCGTTGTCGCGTCTTTATCCTCAACGAACTGACCGACGAGGATATGCGAAAGATTATTGACCGCACAAAAATAAAAGTTGATAAGAAAGCTAGAGAATGGCTCATCGCGATGGCCAATGGTGACGCTCGACAGGCAATTGGCGTACTAGAAAACGCGGTACAACTGTATAAGAAAATCGACCTCGAAGCGCTCAAGAACACAATCCAAAATAAATTCCTTCGTTTCGATAAGAAGGGCGAGGAGCACTACAACGTCATCAGTGCGTACATTAAAAGTATGCGTGCGAGCCAACCTGATGCCGCGCTTTATTATTTAGCTCGCATGCTGGAATCGGGCGAGGATCCAAAATTCATCGCGCGACGAATGGTTATTTTCGCTTCGGAAGATATTGGCATGGCCCAACCCACCGCGCTTGTTGTCGCCAATGAAGTTTTTCAGGCTGTCGATACTATTGGAATGCCCGAAGCAGCGATCAATCTGGCACACGGTACGGTCTATCTATCAGTTGCCTTAAAAGACAGAAGTACCTACAGCGCCTACTTCACTGTGCTTGAGGATGTAAAAAAATATGGCAATCTACCTATCCCAATGGAAATTCGGAATGCTCCTACTAAACTTATGAAAAGTGTTGGCTATGGAAAGGGCTATGAAGCCTATACTGAGAAAAGTCTCCTCCCAGAGAAGTTGCGGGGTAAAAAATACTTCCCAAAAAAGAAGTCGGCCTAACTCCTGTGGTATAGTAAAGTTCATATGAAAAAAATACTTATATACGCTGCTGGGGCGCTCATCATGCTTGTGGGTGGATTCTTCGCCTTGAATAGTTATATCTACAAAGAAAAACAGGGGGACCAAAAGCCAGCGCTTAGGCCCCAAGATACGACTTATATTGTAGAAGGAAAAGTAATTCAGTTAGCCGATGGTGTTTCTGAAATCGAAGCAGCGCCTGGATCAGCTTCAAAAATAACCACCCGATATTTTGGCAATGAGGCAACCTATGACTTCGACCAGGATGGCCGACTCGACACCGCGCATCTCATCACTCAAGAAACGGGAGGTAGTGGTATTTTCTACTATGCCGTCGTTGCGCTCAATAAAGAAACTGGCTATGTCGGATCGTCAGCCTTTTTCTTAGGAGACCGGATCGCCCCCCAGACAACCGAAGTAAGGCCTGATGGCATGGTGGTGGTCAACTATGCTGAACGAAAACCAGACGAACCAATGTCTACTCGTCCATCAATCGGCGTTAGTCGATATCTTGTCTTCACCGATTCTTACCTTAAAGAAGTTTCTGTAAAGTAATAAAAAACCGCACACCTCACAAATGAGGGGCGGTTGATAGAAGTTCAGGGTTACTAGCGACGGACCCAACGACGAGCGCGTTCAGTAGCTTCCCTGATGAGTTCCTTTTGCTGAAGTTCTCTATATGCCGCTCGAGCGGCAACCTCCTTATTGCGCTTGATCCGAAGATCGATCACCGAGATACCAAGACACTCGGCATCGACTCGGTCTTCCTCGCGTTGACGAGCTTGATTGGCTCGCTTCCGAATGGAAGCCTTCCTCTGGCCAGGATGACCATGAGTGGCCATGATTTTCCGAGGTTTCAGACTGCCGACTACTGATTTTCCAAACATACAAGCACCTCCTCGTGCCACGCTGTTTTTACCATCCCATAAAGGTACCGTCAATTTGTCGACTTTAAAAACAGGTCTTATACTCTAAAACCAATGTCTCCTAGCACCAAAAAAATCGTCATCTGGATCGTTGGCGCGTTCGCACTTATCGGCTTCATCTTCACGATGGTTTTTATTGCCATGCAGTTTGGTCTTTTGAATGTCCGAGGCTCGATTAGTGAACGAAACTCTTTCTTCGAGAACACAAAAGATACTCCCTCTTGCACAGACCAGGGAAGAACAATCTGCGACTGGAACACTACTGCCGAATGGGAAGCGATTAAGGGCGGACTCCTCAAAGATGAATCAATCATCTCTCGAGTAAGCACTGAAACGGGAGTTGCAGAACGGATGATTGTGGCCGTAGTGGTGCCTGAGCAAACCCGCTTTTTTACTTCCGAACGAGAAGAGTTTAAAAGATATTTCGAACCACTAAAGATTCTCGGCTCCCTCTCTCAGTTCTCTCTAGGCGTTTCGGGTATTAAACAAGAAACTGCGAGACTGATAGAAGCCTACGCGGCCAGCACTACTTCTCCTTTTTATCCTGGGACAGGTATGGCCGAACTGATTCGATACTCCGCAACAACTACGAATCACGATACAGAACTCTACAACCGCCTGACCGACTCGAAAAATCACTACTACTCGTATCTCTATACCGCGCTTTATATCAAAGAAATCGAATCTCAGTGGGAAAAAGCGGGATATGACGTGAGTAAAAAACCAGAAGTGATCGTCACCCTCTTTAATATTGGGTTTCAGGGATCAAATCCCAATCCCCAACCAAAAACTGGTGGGGCGATTATTACAGTTGGTGGGAAGCAGTATACTTATGGAGAACTGGGAAGTGCTTTTTACTTCTCCGACGAACTGCCCGAATTTACACGGTAACAATTCGTCTTCCCCTTCTCATGAAGCTATCTATTACCGTAAAACCAAATTCGAAAAGAGAAACGATTAATCAGATAGACGAGACACATCTGGAGATCTGGACCAACTCCCCTGCAACTGAAGGTAAGGCGAATGCAGCGGTCATCATCGCCTTGGCTAAACACTTAAAGATTCCGAAATCAAGAATTAGCATTGTGAATGGCTTGAAATCGAAAAAGAAAGTAGTAGAAATTACCTAGCGTGCCCTACTTTGTTTATATTCTCCAGTGTGCTGATCAAAGTCTCTATACAGGAATCACCACTGACCTGAAGCGACGACTCCAGGAACATAAAGATGGAAAGGGTGGTGGCTATACCCGAGGACATTCTGCCGTTCGAATGATCTATAAAGAAGAACTTGCCACTCGAAGCCTAGCCCTCAAGCGTGAAGCCGAGATCAAAACCTGGAAACGAGAGAAGAAACTACAGTTGATTAAATCTGCCAAGAAGATAGGATAGAAAAATGATTCCCCAAGATATTTTTGACTATTTAAGAACTCAACACATCTGCGTGCTCTCGGTGGAAATGCTTGATGGATCACCCCACGCAGCAACAGTTCACTTTGCGCACACCGAAGATCCATTTCTTTTCTTTTTCGAAACCTATCGCGACTACCGAAAAGCTGAACCACTTTTTGGCCGAGAAATCACCCGGGCCTCAATGGTTGTTGGTTGTGACGAAAACAACATGAAAACTCTACAGCTTGATGGTAATGTTCGCCTGATTCAACCGGAGGATAAACAAAAATTTGAAATAGTGTATCTGGAAAAATTCCCCAAGAAAAAAGAAAAGTCCATGGACCCGAAATTTGTGCCGTTTCTTTTCACTCCGACTTGGTGGCGCTTTACTGACTGGACCAGGCCAGAGGGGAAGATAATCCTTGTTTCCGACCAAAATGAGAAGACTAGGCAATAGCTGAAAATGGTATAGAATGGAAGGTATGAAAAAAATCATTCAGGGAGTCATCCTCCTTTTAGTACTGCTTTTAATTGGTTTTGGTATCTATAGCTACCAGCAGGGTGCGAACTCACCGCTCCCGAACCCGATGGTCTCAAACACAGTCTACTCCTGGATGTTCACTGAGTTAGGAGAAGATAAAACCACAGGAATCCCAATGACCAAGATGGGTCTCCAAACAGGAGGTAAGACCTATGAACTGGGAACATATCAGGGTAGTTGTACTGAAATTACTCAGTCGGCCTGGAAGCTCTTACCAAATGAGAGAACGGGCGTCATCTGTTGGCATGCAGGCGCTGGTAAAGAAATTGGCGTCTTTGAAGAAAATGGAGTTCGATCGATTAGAGTTGGCGATTTAGACGAAGGTACTGCAGAAAATGCAGGAACTCGTGGAAGCTTTGTCATCCGAGAAACTCTTTAAATGGAAATAGAGAACGGGAAATACTACGAACTCGGTCCACGAACCTACTGGTTGATGCTTTTGGAGTGGAGCGGTGGCACGGTTATTCTCCTGCTTCTCGCACTCTCATTCCAACTGGCAAGAATTTTTATTGTGCTACCTTTTATAACGGTAGCGTTTCTCAACTTCTTCACCCAAATCGCCCTGGGATTAGCCATCCTCGCTCAACTTCTAGCATTCTTTATGACCTGGCTTCAGTATGGAGTATGTCGAGTGATGCTTGATACCGTCTCTCTCCGTATCGTTCGAGGCTTAATTAGTAAGCATGAGATGGCTCTCCCCTTTCGGCGCATCCAGAGCGTAGAAATCCAACAAAATCCAGTTCAAAGAATTTTTGGAATCGGCCATCTGGTTATTTCCACCACTACCGACCTCGATCATCCTGGCGAACGGAAAGATCTTTCTGAGCAAGAAATTATCTCAATGATGGACTACAACCTGGCGCAGGCTGTGGCCAGTACGCTCACTCACCGAGCTGAAGTTGAGCGTATGAGAATGGAAAAATAACATTCCTATTCAACAATGCGTATTAAATGGAATGAAGTAACTTGGTACTCAAAAATTCTAGCTATTATTCTCTTTGTTGGTGTCTTCTGGCTTGGATTTTATCTTGGACAGAAATATGGCTTTACACAAGGAGTTCTCGAAGGAACGCCCGAAGTGAGACTCTAGGCAAAAATGTGGCTCACTATTGCCCTCACAAAAATATCGCCCACACATCATCGATTCGAATACCATGGAGAAAATGGTGCGGGCGAGTCTCTTGAGTTGGAAACTAAAACCTTCCTCTTTCACGACCTCCTCCACTTCGCAGTAGAAACAGAAGCGAAACTTCAAAACTCTTTTTACGGATTACTCGCAAAAAGCAAAAACTACGCCTCACTTTCTGAGACCCCAGAAATCTTAGGTTTCCAAGCACATGAGATCGCCGTCACCGAACGTGTAGTTGGAGCTCTTACTAGCGTCATCAAAGGAAGCAATCAACCCGATCGTTTTATTCTGATGATGGAAAATATGTTAGAGGCTACCCAGGAACCTCTCCCCTCCTGGCTAACTCAAGAATTTGTCATTCGCGTTCAGGAGCGTATGCGAAAACTCCTCGGTCAGTGGCACGGTACACCCTTCGGAAAGACCATGGAACTCACCATAGAGATTCTCTAATTGATTCGTTATAATACTCAGTATGAATAAAAATATATTATTTGCAGTAGTCGGCGTGGTGGTTGTAATCGCGGGAGCTGGCCTCTATCTCACGAATAAACCGTCAGGAATGAATCTAGGAACAGAAGGTTCACTGAAGAACCTCCTCGCCTTTCAAGGGTCACAGAAATGTACCCTCGACAGTCAGTCGGGCCTCGCAGATTCAACCGGTGAGGTATATATCTCCTATGGCAAGATGCGCGGAGACTTCATCTCCACTGCTCAGGGACAGACTATTAAAAGCCATATGGTTATTAACGGAAACACGAGCTACGTCTGGACCGATATGTTAAACCAAGGATTCAAAATTCCTCTTGAAAAAATGACTGCTGCAGGAGCAGATCAGAAGCAAGGTGTTGATTTAAACCAATCACTCAGGTATTCCTGCGCTCCCTGGGTCGAAGATGCGACACTCCTCACTCCGCCAATCGATATACAATTCAACGATATGAGTTCGATGATGAACCAAGTGACTTCTCCAATAAATCAAAAAGCAAACAATAGTACTGCAAGCTCTCTTCAGGCTCAGTGTGGCGCATGCGACCAAGCCCCAGATGCTACAGTCAAAGCTCAGTGTCGTGCGGTTCTCGGGTGTAAGTAAAAAATATCTATTGAGAAAATAAAAAAGCGCCGACCTTATAGGCTGGCGCTGATAAACTTTTTTTTCGTTGGACGGCTGACCCCAAAATCGATACCGGTCAACAAGCCCAAGCGTCGCAACGACTCCCGAGAAGTCATCACACTCTGCTGAACAGAGAAGATGACAACCAAGGGATCGCTGGCTTTTAAGCACATCGAAACGAACCAGGCGTAATCACCAGCGGTAGCCGTGCCGTTCGCTACCCATGAACCAATGATGATCATCGCAGTCGCCTTCCAGGTCAGTGCAATAATTCCCCTAACTGGAAGCTGGTAGATGAGACGCCACGTTTCGGCCTCTCTGGTGGCTCGAACATACCTCTGCCACCACGATCGGCAATCTTCGATCGTTCGTTCCTTTTGAAAGTGGGCTGGATCGTAAACCAAGAACTCATGCTCTCGGATCTGGAACATGGCTTCGTTCTTTGAGGCGTATGGCCTTTTCAGTTCTTCGTCCATAAGAAGGATCACGAAGAGGTCTGCCACCATTCCACAGAAAACGACCAGTAAGAGGGTTGGGCTCATCCAACCAAGTATTCCTATAAGGACGAATCCTCTAAGAATAAATACTGGGTCGCGGAAAAGCATCTCCGTGAGATTCAAGGCTACCAACCTACCCTCTTGAGCAATTGGTGCCTCTCGCCCACTCACCTCTCCATCTGCCCGATCTGAGCCTGCCTGCAAACAAAGGAGGCTCAGATGTTTTTCGAAATAAGGCCGAAAGTTCCTGGCCAAGTAGAGATCTCGAAAAAACGGTACGATGATGCTGTGTGGAGCATCGATCATAACGATGGAAATCATGACTAGTGCCAGAACCTGGAAAAACGACGCTCCCGGAAACTGATCCACGCCCCATTTAAAGATGAGGGGCTGAATGGCGTCCCAAAGAGCAGCCAAGGCATTCATCAAGAAGATAATGCCAGTCTGTCTTCGGAAGGGTTGTGCGAGAATCAGGAGCCCGGAAATGATTCCTGGAACCTCCGTCCTCCATTCGTGCGCCCGTCGGAAGACGAGCGAAAGAACGAGCATGAGCCTCTCCAGGAGTCGACGAGGCATCTGCCGAATTCTGCGAAGCAGTCTCTCTTTCATTTCCCACCTTCCTCATGGATTACTCAAGAAGCTTCCCTACTTATATGAAATTAGGCTGGGTCACGCAAGCCATTCGTCATAAGGCAAGAAATTCGTTGTATAATAAGTGACAATGGATTTACCCAAAAAACGATGGCAATGGACTCCTCGATTTCTCAAGGCTCTTGGCCCAGGTGTGGTTACTGGCGCCGCTGACAACGACCCCTCTGGTATCGCCACCTACTCCCAAGCAGGTGCCCAGTTTGGTTATGGTCTGCTCTGGGCGATCCCCCTCCTCTATCCCTTAATGACCGCAGTGCAGGAAGCCTCAGCACGTATTGGTGCTGTGAAGAAAAAAGGTATCGCAGCGGTAACCAAAGATCATTATCCAAAAACGATACTTTACGCCATCATCAGCTTAATTTTTATCGCCAACACCATCAATATCGGTGCAGATATTGGCGCAATGGCAGCCTCTCTCGAGCTCGTGATACCAGTTCCTTTTGCAGTGGGCATCTTCCTTTTCACTGCCATTATGTTAATCAGCGAAATCTTCATTCCCTACAGGAACTACATCAAACTACTCAAATGGTTAGTCGTGATTATGTTGGTCTACCCAATCACCATGCTTCTTGTAAATGAACCCTGGGGAGAAATTATTCAAGCCACTTTCATTCCTCACATAGAGATCACTCCCGCCTTCCTCTTTGTGCTCACCGGCATCATCGGCACAACTATCTCTCCATACATGTTTTTCTGGCAAGCCTCCGAAGAAGTAGAGGATCAGATCTTGAGTGGTGAGATTTCGAAATCCTCAGTCAGTCCGCAGTTTATAAAAGATATGCGATTCGATAACGCCTTTGGCATGCTCTTCTCCCAACTTGTCACCTGGTCAATTATTGTGGTTACTGGGACCGTGCTTCACCAAAATGGGGTCACCAATATTACCAGTGCGGCCGATGCGGCAAGGGCGATAGAACCGCTGGTCAATACCTTCCCCGGTTCGGGCTTCCTTGCCCAGCTAATCTTTGCCGTGGGTATTATTGGTCTTGGACTTCTCTCTGTACCAATTCTCGCCGGCTCAGCCGCCTATGCGATCGCCGAAGCATTCAACTGGCATGAAGGACTCTACAAAAAACTTCGGGAGGCTCACGGATTTTATGGAGTAATTATTCTTTCTATGCTCCTGGGACTATGCATGAACTTTATTGGCATTGATCCAATCCAAGCATTAATCATCACCGCGGTAATTAACGCCGTTGTCTCTATCCCGCTCATCTTCCTCATCATTTCAATTTCTTCGAACAAAGAAATTATGGGTCATCATGCAAGTGGGCTACTATCAAAGACTTTCTTATGGTTGACCTTCATTGTCATCGTCGGTTCGGCTGTGGCAACGATGGCCACGATACTTTAAAAAACTAATTCGAAAACCCGGTTTTAATTGACATGGTTATTCCTATGTGTTATAAAAAATATAGTCCTACTTTATCTGTGAGGTGAAGAAGATATGTTGCATGAAGTGATTGCATCCCACCTAGAGGATGCCCATGTTTCTCCGGGAAGCCACTCCGGAAATTTCGAGATCCGAACGAGAGAGAAGGTAACGCACGACTTTCTCTTGGAAATCGTCCGGCGATACTATTCGGGCCAGGGGAAGCAGCTGATCGGCAACGATCCGCTCCCCCTTGGATTCCGGGTGTACGACGGAAAAACGCTCCTGGGGATGCTCGCGATTACCAACGCGACGACATGGGACGATCCCATGAGTCGCAAAATCATGGGGACTTTCAGCCCCCATTGAACCTCCGTGACATGGAGACACTTCGCCCGTCTTACCAACTCTGGTAGGCGGGCTTTTTATTTCTTTGATTTATTTTTTAAACCTCCCCTCGTCCACTCGGTCATTTTACCGGCTTCAATCTCCACTGGATCGGCGCGTCGCAATTTTCTCTCTTGATTTTTCTGCAATATAGGAGAATGGAACGAGTCATCAAGATCCTCGGGGATAGCCCAGAGATTATCCTCGGAGGTCAACCAACTATCTTCATAAGCCAGAAGACTGAACGGCCGAGAGTAGCTCCGCAAAGTCTTCCTCCCATCATCCAAGAAGTATTCATGGAAATAAGACAAAGCTAGTTCTCGTATGGTTTTGAAAATCGGTTCACGATACCGTAAAACTGCGTGATTCGTCTTACTCACCGCCCCCCACCGTCCTCGGTCTCTAAACAAAGCCACTACATGATCCATATCTGGTTCTGCGGTCTTTAGATCAAGGAGGAGCGGTCTTTCTCCGTGATACCAAAAAATAGCCGCCCCGAGCATCGCTCCCTCCATGCAGTGTGCCTTTCTTCTTTTCAAAATTGCGAGTGGCGAATGACACGTCTCTCCATCATCTTCGAAATTCACGAAGAGATCATTGAGAAAGTCTTGAATTTTTGCTGGCGAGTTGAGACTTTGAAAGACTTCAAACTCTGGATTCTGAGCGGGAAACTTTCTCATATATGAACCTATTATACCTTAAAAGCTCTACGGAAAAGATGATTTTTATGATAAACTAGGCGGGTATTCCAGATTCTTTATAGGAATTATGCAACTCAAGAAACCAAAAATTATCCTCCACCGCAAAGAATACCTGAACGCCCTCCGGGTTGGTTGGTTTCTCGCACTTCGTCATCTGAAGCGCTCAAGCAAGGGAACAACTGGTCTGATCGTCTTTATTATGATTCTGACCTTCCTGAACCTTGTGGTTGTTTCTGGTCTTCTTGTGGGACTCATCACGGGCTCCTTTGTCCAGTTTAGAGAAAGCTACTCGGGAGATGTCATCGTCACTGCTGCTGCCGGCCGAGACTATATCGAAAACTCACCAGCCCTCGTCTCTTTCCTTGAAAACCACCCGGCAGTCAAAGCTGTCTCTCCTCGCTATGCGAGAAGCGTGCAAATCATTGGAACTCTAAACAGAAACCCCAACAAGAATGAACGTCCTAACCAGATTGGCGCGCGACTGGTTGGTCTCGATCCCCTAAAGGAGGAATCTGTAACTCGCTTCTCCCGTTTCGTGCAGTATGGAGAACCTCTTCGAGAGGGTGAAGAAGGATATATTCTGATGGGCGCAAACCTCCTTAAGAAATATTCTTCTTTTGCTGATGCCAATATTCCAGGCATCGACTTTCTTGGCGAGGTAGATGTCGGTAGCCGAGTACGTGTCGTCATCTCGCGAGAAAATGGTGATCCCATTATTAAAGATTTTATCGCTAAAGGCATTGTGAAGAGTAAGGTTGATGATATCTCAACCCGATTCTTTGTCGTAACCAACGACCTCAAACGTCTCCTCCCGAGCAATAAAGAATTAGTCCAGGAAATTGCCGTCACTACTACCGACCCAAACTACGCCCCAGAACTTGTTCGTCAGATAAAATCCTTCATGGGTTCGAATGCCGCCCGTATCCAGACCTCCGACGAAGCGATTCCTTCCTTCTTACGAGATATCGAAACCACTATGGCCGTCCTCGGTAACGCCTTATCTTCTATCGCCTTGGTTGTGGCTTCAATTACCGTCTTTATCGTGGTCTTCATCAATGCAGTCACGAAGAGAAAATTCATTGGCATTATGAAAGGTATTGGCATTAGTCCATTAGCCATCGAACTCTCCTATATATTCCAAGCCTTCTTTTATGGCGTCACTGGTTCAGCTATCGGTCTTCTCCTTACCTTTGGTTTTCTCCGTCCCTACTTCATGGCTAACCCAATCGACTTCCCTTTCTCCGATGGTATTCTTGTCGCTACCCCCGACGGCGCAGCCATCCGCGTAGCCATTCTTCTCACCATCACGCTTCTCGCTGGCTATATCCCCGCAAAGACGATCGTGAAGAAAAATACCCTAGACTCAATCCTCGGACGATAAAATATGATCAAAGCACAAAACATAACCAGAAAATACGGAATCGGAGAACTCGAAGTAACAGCTCTCGATGATATTACTCTCGAGATTAAAGATGGGGAGTTCGTGGCGGTAGTTGGTTCTTCAGGCGCAGGTAAATCCACGCTCCTCTATCAAATTTCTTTATTAGACGAACCGACTTCCGGAGAGATTCATATCGGACACATCAATGCCTCCAAACTTAGTCAAGCCGAAAAAACAAAACTCCGCCTCCACGAGTTCGGATATGTCTTCCAGGACTATGCCCTTCTTCCGGAGCTAACCGCCATAGAAAATGTCGCTCTGCCAATGCTGATGCAAGGACTCTCTCACGCGGGAGCGATCGAGAAAGCCGAAGAAGCATTATCCCGCATTGGTCTAGGCGAAAAACTTCAGAATCTCCCCAGTCAACTATCCGGAGGACAACAACAACGCGTCTCAATTGCTCGAGCAATTGCGCATAGTCCTCATATTCTTTTCGCTGACGAACCAACCGCGAACCTTGATTCAGCAAACGGCCGGATTGTTATGGACGCTTTTTCTGAACTTCACAAGCAAGGACAGACTATCGTCATGGTGACTCACGAAGAGGAATACGCCAAACGAGCTCACCGTATCGTCACCCTCAAAGACGGCCGAATAGTTTCTGATAAGAACTAAAAACTAGCTACTTCCCATCACCTCCGGCATCTGAGTTCTCAAAAAATACTGAATCGTCATCCTCATCATTCATTGATTCTATAGTCTTCACCCTGCCAGCTCGACGAAACGTTTTTAGACTAAAGTAAAGAGCAAGAAGAAAGATAACGGCAAGAAGTTGATTGGTCCAAAAAAAGCTTCCCACCGAGCCATAGCGACTATACCAGTCAACCGCATAGTCTTCGAAAGTAAGAACGCCACCCACTGAAACAAACACATTGAGAGTTGCAGTCCAAGCGTGACGCGGACTAGTCAATCCGGCAGCCATACCCACCAATAGAATTGCTAATAAAGAAATAATGAGTGGTTGTCCGATCTCATTGGTAAAGAAAGGGAGCGAGACAATCATAACCAAGGCGGCCAGCACAAACAGCTTGCGTACTGTGTCTCCGTAATAATGAGATATCTTCTTAGTCATAGTTTCTTTCTTAATCAAACCAACCCTGCAACGCACTCGATTTTGAAGACCAAGCTCCTAGCCCCCAGACCCGACCAGATCTTGTGGTATACAAAGAAAAGAGAATCGCAGCATAGATAATATGTTCATCAATGATGAACGCATGAGGATTCGGATAAGGAAAACCAAGCGGGATATAGTAGAGAAGCATAAGCGCAATTCCAAGCAACGAGGAAAGACGCACACCAAGCCCAAAAATTAAAGAAAGGCCAAGAAGGAATAAACCCCATTCATTCACCATGTTGACGATCGGGAGAACTGACGGGCTAGCTAACCAGGCATAAAAATCAGGGGCAATCTTCGCCCCTCTCAGATATCCTTCTGCTGACCACGCTGGATTAATTATTTTTGAGAAACCAGCATAGAGATACATTGCTCCTAGGGTAACCCGAAGAACGAAAAGCGATATTTTTTGCGAGTTTTTCATTTTGTTATCTTTGACCCAATTATAACAAATTCTATGATTCTTTTCACTTGGGATATAAAAAGGCGCTGTCCATAAGACAGTCGCCAGATTTACAAAACTGAACGAAGACGACGAGCTGTTTCCTCGTGAGGCCAGGAAAGCGGTAACGCCACTCCTTCAATGCCCTGCATCGAAGAACGCAGGGAACCCAAGGGATCTAGCTGAGGGGAATAGAGTGCATATCGGATCTGCCCCTCTGCGCCAATACGCACGGCAAAAGAGTAGCCCTCATGGAAACTGCCTAGTGTCTGATTCGCTAGCCAAATCAGATGACTGAGGATACTCGCAAATTGGGCGACTCCATTTTCTGCGAAACCAAGATTACCTCGAGGCAGAATCAGACACTCCCCTACACGAGAACCACCCGAAAACACCTCGAAGGTTTCCGTCCTCAACACCAATCTCTCGGTGGAATGGCCGGATGGCAACTGATCCCGAGCGACAACTGCTCCTCGATACTCCAGCCATGGACACCACTCGACTGACAGTTCGCTAGGAACATGCGAAAAGACGAGCTTTTCAGAAACATCCTCTGAGGTGGTGCTGAGGATCGCTCGCAGGGCAGCTTCCAGATCCTCGGCTTCTCCCCAGCCAGGAAACTGGCTCCGATCCCAGGATCGACTGCCAACCACCCGACCGGCCAGTACTCCCAAAGGATTCCACCACCACTCAAGTGGCGCACCAGAAAAAAGTGCCAACTGTTGTCTCATAAAAAACCTCCCATGCTGTCTCATTTCTAATACTCCTCAGAATGCCTGTCAAACCATTGTTTCTTAAAAAATAAATACCGCCCTAAGAATAGGACGGTATTTATTCGGTTGACTATCACGAGGATAGCGAACCCTAACTAATTACTTAGTTAGTTTGTTGCAGCTGGGGCAGTCATCGCATCGGTAGCACTGGTGGTGCCTTCGGTGGACGATGTCATAGTCCCATCGGTGGTAGTGGTGGCGGTAACTGTACCGTCAGTCGTGGTAGTCGCAGGCGTACCGTTCTGCATGTAGAACCAGATCGCCAAAATGACAACCAAAACGACCACAATTCCGATTATTACTTTATTGCTCATCGGGCTATTAGTCTTATTTTTTCAACCTTTACAGTGAGTACATAGTATCATATCCAATATTTTTTGTCTATTTTATCCACACAAAAAACAATTTTTTATCTAAACTGTCAAAAACTCAATGACCCAATACTCTCCGCTGCTGACAAGCAACACACTATCAATCCCTTCCCTCACCCATGACTCAGATCCTTAAGATTAATACCCCTATCGCTCAGCTCTTCGAGTTTTTCATCGTGGGAAATACATACAATAGTCAAACGAGAATTTTCGTGATGAAGTTTCTGTAGTAACTCCCTAACTTCCACCTGAGACTCTCTGTCTAGACCAGATGTTGGTTCGTCCAGGAACATAATTCTTGGTTTTTTGAGAACTGCTCGAACAAGACCAACTCGAACAAGCTCTCCTCCAGAAAGATAGTGAACGTTTTTCTTATCAAGATCGTGAGATAGATTAGCGAGATTAAACTTTCTAAGAGTTTGAACGATTTCCTCATCACTGACTTCTCGTCGCGTCCACAGAAGTAAATTCTCTCGTAGTGTCATATCGGGGAAAATTTGTGGCTTTTGATTACTATATGCGAGATGGGCATAGATTGATTCTGGACCGAAACGTTTAATCTTATCAACCTCGACACCACCGAAAGAAACTGATCCTGCGCTTGGTTCATAAAGCCCAACCATATTCCTCATAAGTGTTGTTTTTCCAGTACCACTTCGACCATGAATAACCACAAGCTGTCCTTCTGGAATCTCAAGATTAATGTTATGTAAAATGTCTTTATAAGAAAGATTTTCTATTCGCAATGTGAAATTTGGTAAACGAGACGTAGAAATCCTCTCCTTGTCCATTTCGCCGTCTGGCACATCCAATGCCTCATACTCTCCGAAAAGCTTTTCCATCCTCCTAACGTTCTGAATATCTGTAGGAAATTCCTGGAGATAAAGACGCATGAGGTCCTCGATTGGTCTCTGTAAGCGTTCCGAGTATTGGATATTGGACAAAACAGCGCCAGGGGGAATAACTCCTTCTTGGACCAAGTAAGCACCAACTACCCCTGCTATCACACCGGCGATATCTTTTGGCAAAACATCAATAGTGCGAGCCCACGCTTGCAGTTTTTGTCGTTCAGTAATAATTTCATCCACTGCATCAAGATCGTCTTTAAATGTTCGGGCAACCTCTGGAAGCTCTGGAGAAATTCGTACCTGTTCGTATCCTTCCTGAGTAGCACTTATACGAGTAAGATATTTTGACCTTAATTTCCTCGATCGGCTATGAATTTTCCAAAACTGACCTCCCCTCTTTTTGGCAATATGCACCATCGCCGGTACTCCCGCTAAACCGATTCCTCCAAGAATTGGATTAACTGAAGTTAAGAATGCAAGAGATCCAGCAGTGGCAAAAAGCGCTGGCGCCAAACGAGTCACCGTATTCCTCATAATTGCTATAGTTGCCTCTCTTCCCTCTTCAAGCACAGAAAGAATCTCTCCTTGAGTTTGCTCCTGCATGAATTCAAAATTCTGAAAGAAAAAAGTGTTTGCAATTCGCTCATTAATCTCTTTCCGAATTTTTAATTCCATATCAGCAACAAGTCGCGATAGCCAGGCCTCTATCCATTCTGGACCACGAGAAAGAGCTGAATATTCTAAAAAAACCTTTATATCAAAATCATTGCCCCCCGGAATCATCTTCCCCCATAAAGCAGGAGCATACGATTCCATAAGAGCAACTGTCAGGTGTCCAGTCGCAAGCATACCAGCATCTTTTCGAGAAATATTTCTTCCATGCTCCCTCCAAAGATGCGAAATAATATCCAACAAAATCTTTGGACTATAGTCTTCGAAAGAATGACCCCTAAGATCTAAAAACGCTCGAATTTCTGCGACAGACAAGGGATATCGTTCAGCAAGACGTTCACTTATTGCCTTATCTTCGTCATCAAGATTCCACCCTTCTTCATCGAATCTTTTCTTTTCTGCCACAATGTCAGCTTCAACTGTTTTTGCGTTCAACACGTTAGCAACAGCTTGAAAGAACATCCACGATGAAGCTCTTAAATCTTCATCGTCTGTCTCCGAAAAATTTTTCGATCGTGGACCAACTTCATGAATAAGTTCCGAAATCCAAGATTCAATGGTGCGCACATTGTCTTCACTCTCTATATCAATCCATTCTCTTACTGGATGGCCCTCACTAATCCGAGATGCATCTCTTAATCTATGCAAGATGCTTTTATAACCTTCAATCAAGCGCGGAGAAACCATCTCCTGAAGGAGGCTTGCTCGTGTTTGTTCTTCCTGTATCTCAGAATTTCGATTTAGTTTTTCTTCAACAACCTCTCGAAGAAATAAGCCGGTACTTGCAATATCATCTACTACATCAATCGAATTAACTTCGTGATCTCCTTCGTTTTGAAGCCGACGAGAAAGCATCTCCAAATGACCTCGCACGGAGCGCGAAGGTCGGTCTTCTTTTTCTTTCTGATTTTCTAAACCTCTCCTTAGCTCTTCAAAAGAATAATTCTCTCTCATAGACTTGTCCTTAGTATACCTCGTCCAGATAAAGAATTCGAAAATTGTTTAAACCCAAAACTCAATGATATAATCCCGAATATGACCAAATTGAAATCCTCAGTCCGCCTGCCAGTCCATATCAAACCAGAGCGCTACCGCCTTCTCCTGCGACCAAATTTTCAGTCCTTTGTTTTTGAAGGTGAAGAAACAATTTATTTCGATCTTCAGAAATCGAGCCGGACAATTGAACTCCATGCCAAAAACTTAGAGGTATCTGAAGTGATCTATCGCCACGCCAAAGATCATCATCAAGCGAAAATTAGTTACAACGAAAAAAAAGAGACGGTTATTTTTAGCTTCTCCAAACCGCTCCCTAAAGGCCAGGGTGAGTTAGACCTCAAATTCAGAGGAATTCTTAAAGATGAGATGCGAGGATTTTATCGAAGTCGCTACCACATAAACGGCGAGGAGCACTATTTAGCCACCACCCAGTTCGAAGCCACTGATGCACGTCGTGCCTTCCCTTGTGTTGATGAACCAGCCAGCAAAGCTATTTTTGATGTGACACTTATCGTACCGACCCACATGCAGGCTATCTCAAACACGATCCCCTCAAGCATTGAGGAGCACGACTCTGGATTCCGACTCGTCCAGTTTGCGCCAACACCGAAGATGTCGACCTACCTCCTGGCCTTCATCGTTGGTGAATTCGATTTTATTGAAAAGAAAACTAAAGAAGGGGTTTTGATTCGTGTCTTCGTTACTCCTGGGAAAAAAGAACAGGCTCATTTCGCTCTGGAGGTTGCCGATAAGACTCTCTCTTTTTATAACCGCTATTTCCAGATTCCCTATCCCTTGCCCGTCCTCGACCTCATCGCCATTCCCGACTTTGAGTCTGGAGCTATGGAAAACTGGGGAGCAGTCACCTATAGAGAGTCAGCCCTTTTAGTCGATCCTGAACACTCGTCTAATCAAAATAAGCAGTGGGTCGCTTTGGTGATTGCTCATGAGCTTGCCCATCAATGGTTCGGCAACCTAGTGACCATGGAGTGGTGGACGCATCTCTGGCTCAACGAGGGCTTTGCTTCTTATATAGAATATCTAGCTGTCGATCATCTCTTCCCTGAATGGGATATCTGGACCCAGTTCGTCTACCTTGATCATGGACGCGCCCTTGAACTTGATGGATTAAAAACAACTCATGCTATCGAAATCGAAGTGAACCACCCCTCGGAGATCGATGAGATTTTCGACGCGGTGAGTTACTCCAAAGGTGCGAGCGTGATTCGTATGCTTGCCACCTATCTCGGTGAAACTGACTTCCGCAATGGTCTTCGTCACTATCTAAAGACTCATCAGTACGATAATGCCCGCACCGAAGATCTATGGTTAGCCCTAGAACACATCTCTAAAAAACCGGTTCGTAAACTAATGCGCAGTTGGACGCGTGAGCCTGGCTACCCCCTCCTTACCGCATACGAGGAAAAGAAAAAACTTGTAGTTCGACAGTCGCGCTTCTATGCTCATCCAAAAATAAATACTACTGATTCTCCGGTCTGGCCAACACCGCTTCTTATGCGACACAACTCAAAGAAGCAGAACTATGGACTACTCGAAAAGAAGCAGATCCAACTTCCACTCTCCACATCTTGGACGAAACTGAACCCAGGAGAGACTGCCTTCTATCGGGTGCAGTATGAATCATCTCTCCTCCATCGCCTCAAATCTCCAATTGCCTCAAAAAAACTAAAAGCGGTTGATCGTCTTGGTTTAGTTCGCGATGCATTTGCTTTGGTGCAGTCAGGCAAAATGCCAACAACCGAAGCCCTTGATCTGGCCTTAGCCTACGAAAACGAGCATGACTACACTGTCTGGGTCGACCTGACGTCTCATCTGATGACACTTGAAAGCCTACTCTTTGGAGAAAAAGCTTATGAGAACTTCCGAAATTACGGCCGAAACCTGTATACAAAAATCAGTCGTCACGTCGGTTGGATCGAACGTAAAGGCGAACGACATACCGAAACTTTTTTACGCCCACTCGTCTTAGGCGCAGCTGGTTCTTTTGGAGATGAGTCGGTAATTCTGCACGCGAAAAAATTATTCAAGGAGCATCTCCAAGGGAAACCTATTTCACCGAATCTCCGTGGCATCGTCTACCGACTGACCGCAGAGAACGGCGGAGAAAAAGAATATGAATCCTTCCTCAAGCTCTATCGTAAAGAACCACTTCACGAAGAAAAAAATCGTTTGATGCGAGCCCTGGCAAGTTTTCCCAGTACAAAACTCATCAACCGCTCTCTTGAGTTCGCGCTTACATTTGAAGTGCGTTATCAGGACGCCCCTAGTCTCTTGGCTGCACTCTGGGCAAACCCGCATGGCCGAGAACTGACTTGGAGGTTTGTACAAAAAAACTGGAAAATTATTCAGAAACGCTATGGACACGGACACTCCCTCTCCCGTCTCTTGGGCCAGTTAGCAGTCTTTACTGATAAAAAATATATTCCCGAGATCAAAGCCTTTTTCAAAAAACACCCCGCACCCAACGCCGCTCGAGCAATTGATCAAGCTATTGAACAAATTGAAATTAATCACGCCTGGCGGACCCGAGATGCGAAAAATACGTACGACTGGCTAAAGGAACTGAAACAAAAATAGGAATGGTCGAAGGATTCTGGAAAAAACTGAAAAAGCCGATTTTTGTGTTGGCTCCAATGGCCAACGTGACTGATGCCGCTTTTCGGCGGATCATCGCGAAATACGGAAAGCCTGATGTCACCTGGACGGAGTTTGTTTCCGCCGATGGCTTATTCTCTCCAGGCCGTGAAAAACTTATGATGGATCTTTGGTTTGCTAAACAAGAACGACCAATTGTGGCTCAGCTTTTTAGCGCTAAACCAGAACTGATGTATCAAGCGGCTCAACTAGCTCAGGAACTTGGTTTTGATGGTATCGATATTAATATGGGCTGTCCCGACAAGGGTGTCGAAAAACAAGGGGCCGGAGCGGCCTTAATGAAAAATCCGAAGTTAGCGCAAAAGATTATTCAGGAGACACAACGTGGCGCCGGAAAACTTCCGGTTTCTATAAAAACCCGCATTGGCTACAACAAGATCGAGCTAGACACCTGGCTCCCCGCTCTCCTTGAAACCGAACCAGCGGCTATCACTTTTCACCTCCGTACCAGAAAAGAAATGTCCAAGGTTCCGGCTCGTTGGGAACTGATGACTGAAGTAATGGAACTCGTTCAGAAATACGACTCGAGTAGAAATCGAACACTGATTCTTGGCAACGGTGATGTTGAAAATATTCTTGATGCTAAAGAAAAAGTAAAAATGTATGGCATTGATGGCGTGATGATTGGTCGCGGTATCTTTGGTAACCCTTGGTGCTTTGCGAATTCGGTTCGTGCCAAGAACGACGACCGAATTCAGCATCCCGATGAGTCTAGCGAATCGGGATTACCTTCAGTGTCTCCCCGTGAAAAATTGTCGGTTATGCTTGAACACACAAAACTTTTTTGCGAACTTTACAAGATTAATCCCAAAACCGGCAAAGGACTCAAAGATTTTAATGTTATGAAAAAACACTACAAGGCATATGTCAGTGGTTTCGATGGGGCTAAAGAGTTGCGCGTACAACTCATGGAGGCGAAAAATATCGAGGAGATCGAAGACTTGGTAACTGGTTGGAAATTATAGAAATAAAAAGGCTCAGAGCAGCGTAGTGCTGTCTGAGCCTGAGAGAGAAGTTTTTTATTAAGAGGAGTCTCTCATCTCCTCGTGAAGTGAATCAGTTGTTCTCGCCGGGATTGCCACACGCGTTCATCTGGATGTGTGACGCACCGGCTCGCGCGACGGCGACGGCCTTGCCGAGCTCGGCCAGACCCTTGGAATCGTAGACCTTCATCGCCGTCATCATGTCGATGGCGAGTCGGGTCTGCTCTTCGGGGGTCGGGACGAAGGACAAGAAGTTCAAGCGAACGCCCTTGTCCTTGAGACGCTCGTTCACGGCCCCGAGGAGTTTGTCCTCGAATTCCCCTTGCGAGAAGTCGACGATGTCTTCGCCGATCAGCATCTCAGTCGTGACGTCGCGGATGCGCTTGTCGATGACGGCGTTCTCCGCGGACTCGTACTGCCCCGAAGAGTTTGCCCTGTCATCGACGTCGGTGTTGGCCTTGCCGAGATACTTCGCCTCGCCGATAAAGACCTTGCCGTCGAAGATCGAGTACTCGTAAGCAATCTCGACGCTGGCGAGGACCCTATCCTTGAACGAAGTCTTGAACTTGGTCTCGCCTTGCATCGGGTAATCCGGAATCGCCACCTTGTAGGCACAGGGGCCGATGCGTGACGGAATGGTCTGCCCCGGAGGAATGAGGGTCCAGCTCACGCCGCAATCGTCGCTGACCAAGGTCTGGACGTTTGCGCCACCGCGAGCACACGCATTCAGGGTGCAGGCGGCGAGCAAAGCTCCCAGCACGAGAAGGTGGTGTGCATGGTGATGCGGCACCTCCCCCTTATACTGAACGATGAGCTTGAGCAAATAGCCCACTCCTCCAATCACCGCAAGAGGCGCGAGCGCCCCCATGATGGCGAGAAAGATGCCGGCGTTTGCGTAGTACTGGCCGATCAGGTAGGTCGAGTACCACAACTCGAGAAGTCCTGCCGCAACTGCCAGCAGAACTACCACTCCGACGAACTTCGTCGTCTTCATCTTTGTTTCTCCTTCAAATTTCGGCTCTTTATCGGTTACCCTTCCTTACGGATTAGGGTGTCTCAGAGCGTGCTAGTTGCACATTATAGGATACTTATATTGATTTGTCAAGTAAGACTTTCTGCCCTAAAAAATTGCCAATTCCCCTACTTCCCAGTATTCTAAGTAATCTATGGCTGACGAGACCATCCTCCGATTTAACGAAGTATCCTTTGGCTACGGCCACAACAAGCCCATTCTCCATGAGGCCAGTTTTTCTGTCCGCCGGGGCGCAAAGATTACGCTCATGGGACAGAATGGCGCAGGTAAAAGCACTCTCTTCCAACTCATCCTTGGCAACGCAAAACCCGAGACTGGCTCTATTGCCCTAGCCCCAAAACTATCTATCGCTATCTCCCGACAGATCATCCCTCACTCAGAGTTAACGCTTACTGTCCAAGAGTTCTTTGCCAAGGTCTTTCCTCAGAAAGTCTACGACCTCGATCCTCGTATCGAAAAAATTCTTGAAGTCGTCCACCTTAAAGCACCACTCGAAAGGACAGTCGGTTCCTTCTCTGGCGGACAGCAAGCGCGCTTACTTCTGGCCTCCGCCTTGATTCAGGACCCCGACCTCCTCCTGCTTGATGAGCCAACGAATAATCTGGACAAAGACGGTATCGCCCACCTCAAACAATTTTTAATCGATTACAAAAAAACCTGTATCGTCATCTCTCATGACGCCCCGTTTTTGAATGCCTTCACGCAGGGCGTCCTGTATCTCGATCTCTACACCCGCCAGATTGAACAGTACACTGGAAACTATTTTTCAGTGGTGGCCGAAATCTCCAAGCGTATCGAACGCGAACGGATGCAGAACGTCCGTCTCGAGAAAGATATCTCTCACCGCAAAGAACAAGCTAACTTCTTTGCTCAGAAAGGAGGTCATCTTCGCGACGTAGCCAAGAAGATGCGCGATAAAATCGAAGACCTTGAAGAGGAGAAGGTGGATACACGAAAAGAAGACAAAACAATCCGACAGTTCTCTATCCCCTGCCAACCAGAAATCGGTGGAAAGATTGCGGTGTTCGATTCGATTACAGTGCTCAAAAGTCATAAGCCGGTAAAAAAGAAAGTTGCTCTTGAACTACGTAAGAAAGAGCATCTCCTTCTTACCGGTCCGAATGGTATCGGAAAAACCACACTCCTTGAATCAATCGTCAAAGGCACAGCCAACGGGATGACCCTGACTGATGGGGTGATTATTGGCTACTATCGCCAAGATTTCAGAACTTTAAATTTCGAGCAGACCGCCTATGAGTCTCTTTCTGATGTTGCTAAAAACTTGAGCGAGGAAGAAATGCGTTCGGTAGCAGCTGGCTTTCTCCTCAACTCTCAAATTCTCAAAACGAAAATCGGAGATCTTTCCGAAGGACAGAAAGGACTCTTATCATTTGCTCGTTTAGTACTTCAAAAGCCAGGATTTCTTATCCTTGACGAGCCAACAAATCATATCAATTTCCGCCATATCCCCGTCATTGCCAAAGCCCTTGATCAGTACGAAGGCGCTATGATCCTGGTCAGTCACGTACCAGAATTTGTAAAACAGATTCGTATTGATCACACCCTTGATCTCGAATCGATCTAGTACTCCTCCCGTTTATAAAACGGCCTTAGATGTGAAGCTAGGCTAAAAGCCAAGGCGATGATAGTGATGTTTTTTAGAATATACTGACCCTCGAGCGTCGGCACGAGAAAGCTCTGCCAAGTCACCGATGGGAGAAGCACAAGCGGGGCAACGGTGGTCGCTAAATGCGGGATGAGAAAAGCAACTGCCAAACGCTCATATCCAGGCAACAGAAAAAGAAGGCCAATAAGCATTTCAAATAAACCCAACGCAACAATAAATTGATTAAAGGTGATAAATGGAAGGGTCTGTTGAAGTAGATCACTCACCAAAGGATTTGCTGGACTGGTGCCGAGGACTTTCAGAAAACCAAACCAAAAATAGACTACAAATAACGCTATCCGGGCCAGAGGAACGCTGATCCGTCTTAAAAAATGTATGGAAAATCTATCAAACCAGGCTATGAAACTGGACATCGATATAAGTATAAAGAGTCTCTCAGTGTCCCGCAAATATCAGATTCTCAGCTTTCCCTTCGCTTCTCGGTGAATACTTTTAATCGACCACTCTCGATTACAATGGTAATTGTGCCATCTTTATCAGTCCGAAAGATAGTATTTCCCACAAAATTTTCGAGACGCTGAAGTGTCTCTTTGGTTGGATGACCATAGCGATTTTCCCCCACTCCAATAACAGCTATCTTGGGACGCACAGCACTGAGAAACTCATTACTGGATGAATACTTGGAACCATGATGAGAAACCTTCAGAATGTCTGCCTGTAGCGTGTCTCTCTTCCTTAAATACTCTTCGAGATTAGTTCCAATATCAGCCGTAAGGAGGATGGAGGTACTGGCCATACGTACATGCGCCACCACTCCAGTGTCATTCAGTTCACCACTCTCCCGAAATGTCACCTCAGGAGAAAGAATCTCAATAATAGCATCCTCCTGAATAATCCGATCGCCACGACCAATAAAAATGATAGGAATATTCTTCTCTTTTATCTTATCGACAAGTGTCTGCCACGACAAAGAATCATCATCAGGAGTCCGGCCAGTCATCAAAAACGCACCAAAATCATAACGATCTAAAAGATCGATAAATCCGCCATAATGATCAAGCTGGGGATGCGTGATAATAGCTAGGTCGACGTATTTAGAAGAAGGAAGGGGAACTTTATCCAAGGCACGCGTAGCCGCACGAGAGGGACCGGCATCGGTCATCACCACCACCCCACTGGGAAACTGTACCAACGAACTATCCCCTTGTCCTACATCAAGCATCACAAACTGTGCCTGAGTCGAAGATGCGATGAGAATCTGACCCCAGAAGATGACATCCAGAAGAACAAGTAGGCCGATGAGTATAATGCTACGTTGATGATTTTTCATAAGGGAAATAGACATATACAAACCACCCAAGCACTCCGTAATATATGAGAGTCTGCCAGATACCCCATTGAATTTCCAGTGTGGGGAAAAGGGCTGACATATTAATAATCATCAATATATACGAAAGAAGAATGTGAAGAAAAGGCTGGAAAATTAACCCTAGAGAAACTTGGAATAGTCCCAAAAAAGCAACAAGAAATCCCAGGGCCATAACGGAAGGTATGAGCCAGAGTATGAGCACATTAGAAACAACCCCCACCAGAGAAAAAGTAGCAAAACTCATAAGGAGTATCGGAAGTACTCCCAGCTGAGCAGCTATCGTCGTTGCTAAATTATCTTTCCAGTGGAAGAGGGATATATCTTTCTTCTGCACTCCCAACCAGTGGGCCAGAATTGGTTGCAGTAAGACAATGCCAAGTAAACTGAGAAACGACAGCTGAAAACCTAAATCACTTCCCGGTAGTGATGGATTCCAAAGGGACATTCCAAGAGCGGCATAGACTAAGGCATACCAAAAACTATGGAGTCGCCCGATCGTCGTCGCAAGGAGGACAAGCCAGCCCATAATGGCAGCACGTACAATTGAAGCCTCAGCGCCCACCATCAAGACGAATAATCCAATGCAACACGTGGTAAGTATAAAAAAGAAACGCTTCGAAAATCGAGATCGTAGCAACCTTTCTATGGCAAGAATAAGAATGCTGATGTTATAACCCGAGAGTGCCACGAGATGAATGGTGCCACTCCGCTCCATCGCCTCTTTGAACTCGGCGCTAAAATCAGCACGGACACCGAACGTTAAACCACTAATGAGGGCGGCTTCATCGGCCGAGAGAATTTTTTTAAAACTACTTATAAATCTCTGTTTTATATCGAGAGCTGAAGACTTCGGTGACCAGATAATCCGACCAGTTGGTTCTATAGACGGAAAGACAATCGCATTCCGCACAGGCCAGACATTGTTTTTAACTACTCCTTTTATTCTGAGTTCTTCTCCATGTTGAAATTCAACTAGTGGCTGAGTAATCATATCGAGACTCCCTCGATAGGGCGAAAGGAGTTCAATGGTAATCACCTGAGACTTCTCTGATAATCTTGGCTCTCCAGAAACTATGGCCATAAACTCCTGTTGGCCTTTTGGTACAATCTCATACCGCTCTCTAAAAACAGCGAACCCATGATAATAAAAAACTCCTAACGTCCCCGCGAGGAGAAAAACAAAAAGTATCTTCTTTGAAACACCCAAAGAGAAAAATTGCACTACTCCAACACCGACCAGCCATGAAAACAGGACCCACCAGAAAGATAGTCCGAAGCTGGCGAGCACAAGGCCCAAAAGAAAAGAACTGCTCAGTGAGAAAACTACTTCGCTTTTGGCCATTGCTTCCGCCAGGCATTAATTGCGGCGTGATTACCAGAAACGAGAACCGAAGGAACCTTCTGTACCTTGCCATTCATCTTTACCTCTGGTGGACGCGTATAGGCGGGATAATACCCTTTCACGTCCTCTAATGACTCGTATGAACCTAAAAATCCTGGGAGAAAACGAGAGACACTTTCCATCAGCACCAACGCAGGAAGCTCTCCTCCGGAAAGGACATACTCACCAATCGAGATCTCTTCGTCAGCCAGATACTCAGCCACCCGCTCATCAACTCCCTCGTACCGACCACAGATCATAATCAGCTGATCATATTTCGAAAGTCTTTTGGCCACTTTCTGATCTAGTTTCTCACCTCGTGTAGAAAAAAGAATAACTCGTGACTTTTTTATCTTTTTTGATTGGATCTTTTTTAGAGCTTTCGCAATCGGCTCTGGCTTCAAAACCATACCAGGGCCACCACCAAAAGGTTTATCATCTACCTTCTGATGTTTGTCTGTAGTGAAATCCCTGAGATTATGCACCTTTACGTCAACTATTTTTTTGGCCCGAGCGCGTTTAAAAAGAGACTCGCCAAGGTACGAATCAAAAATATTAGGGAAGATCGTGATAATATCAAACCGCATCTTCTAGTCCTTATTCTTTAAAGACTCCCCAAGGGAAGCATTGATAGCTTTTCGAAAATCATCGATACTCAAATCTTCAGTTGGGACTTTCTTACTCACCTTCGAACTAGTCGGTACTGAAGATGACTCTTTTTTCAGATGATCAAGTGAGAGTGGTTGAGGAGCCTGAGGAGTGAAACTACGATTTACTTCATGCATTTTTGGACGTTCTTTTGGAGGAAAAGAACGAGGAGCGTCTTTCTGAATAGGTGCAACTGGCTTCTCTTCGTGAGTGAATTCGATACCCAAAGCACTCAGCGCAGCATGATCCTCTTTGTAGGCCGGCTGACGAGCCTTGAAGGGTTCCGGGCGTTGCCACTGCTGGCGCGCTCCCCCGCCTCCTATCGGTGGTTTACCACGAGCCTGAGACTGTCCATCAAAATTACCCATCACGTTACTCCACTTTAAGATCTCTTCCTCTACCTGCTCCCGAGGTCGTCCGTAACGAACACGAGAAGCTTGGATGATATCCTGTGGCAATGAAGACTTTACCCTAAACGGAGGGAGGGTTGTGGCAGAAAATGGACGGCTGGTTACCCCATCAACCATCAGTTTTAGGTAAATCTGACGATTGGGAAGTGCTACGAGATCCTGAGGAGTAAACTCTGGATCAAATTCGTTTTCTAAAAATTCGGCGTCTGCAGCACCAACTCGAAAAACGATCATCGTCCCCACGTTGCCGAATACCGCATCACGCACTTTCGTTGATGTGTCAGTGACTAACTGAGCAGTATACTGATGGGCAATGATAAGGTTTAAACGATATTTACGAGCCTCAGAAAGAATTCCCGCAAAAGAATCGGTGGCGAAGTTTTGGAACTCGTCGACATACAGATAGAAATCAAGACGCTCCTCTTCTGGAATACGAATACGCTCCATAGCTGAAAGCTGAAGCTGAGTAATCATCATCGCTCCTAAAAGTGCGGAGTTGTCCTCGCCGATTCTTCCCTTGGAAACATTGACCAAAAAAATCTTCGAGGTGTTCATAATATCGAAAATACTGATTGTACTCTTGGCCTGTCCAACCACGTTACGGATCATGGCTGTAGACAAAAACTGTCCCACCTTATTCTGAATTGGCGCAATAGCTTCGTTGCGGAACTTATCCTGCCACTGCTCATACTCGTTTATCCAAAAAGCCTTCACCACCGGATCTTTCACATTGGCCACCACCTGTTGTCGAAAATCTTTGTCGACAAGAATACGGGTGATACCAAGCAGTGTTGAGTTTGGAGTCTCTAAGAGTGCCAGAATGGCATTATTCAAAATGTACTCCATACGAGCCGACCAGGTGTTGGCCCAGATCTTCGTGAAAATTCCCATCAGCCCCGAAGCCACTAAATGTTTATATTTTGGATCGGGTAGTTCTAAGGGATTGAAGCCAACAAAGAAATCAGGGTCAGCTGGATTGAAATAAATGACATCATCTTTGCGCTCAACTGGAATCTTTTCCAAAAGTTCTTCAACGAACTCACCGTGAGGATCAATAACACAAACCCCGCTGCCATTCACGATATCCTGGATAACCATATTCTTAATCAGGGTGGTTTTACCAGTACCGGTCTTTCCCACAATATAAGTATGCTGACGTCGATCTCGACGCTTAAAACCAAACAACCTATCTTGGTTGCGAAAATTAGTTCGGGCAAAATATACAACTTCTTTCTCTGGATTAGTTTCCATGACGCTCTTCAATTATACCTCAAAAATCCTGATAAAAAACTGGACGCTATAGGCCACCCTCCCCCTCCCAAATCGACGAGCGAAACTTATCAGGGTAATATGCCTCAATCTTAATCATAGGGATAGTGGGTATCATCCCCTCGGTCATCTTTTCTCTTAAGTTTCTCTCAAGCCCCACCTGATCATATCCCAGGCAAATGAGTTGAGGGGTAACGCTTTTAAAGACTTCATAAGTCCCAAGAGTTTCATCACCAAGCAGCACCTCAGAAACATCAGGGAATGCTCGTACTTTTTGGAGACGTTCCTCCTCGGATTCTCGGGGTTCCTTATTCTTCAGAAGTCGCACGGAACTGTTCCGAGCGACCACGACTATTAGTTCGTTCCCATGACTCCTCGCTTGTTTCAAAAGATAATGATGTCCGGGATGCAAACGATCAAAAACTCCAAAAACCATCACTTTTTTTGTAGTAGACATTAGTTACGCTTCTCACGGTATAGGAGTCTTTTCTCGTAGTCAAATACTAGACAACCTCCGCCTGATAGCACGCTTCGCAATAGACAATCTCTGGACGATCGGGGGCGTAGTTGGTCTTTATTTCTTTACTGCATTTTCCACAGGCACGACTATGCAGGGTAAAGTTCCCTCGACGTTTGATGCGATTCATATGTCGGCAGCTAAAGCACCGCCGAGGAATTGGAAGTAGAGCTTTTTTATATATATCAAACTCGGCCTGAGTGAGACGGTAGTTTCTCTCGCAATCAATACAGGCAAAGATTTCTTTCAAAATATCCTCATCGACGTCCTGAATACGATCAGGAATCTTTTCTGACTTCATCGTTTCCTGTCCTTTGGTCATTGGTAATTCGTCTTCCCATCGAAACCCTTGACCAATAGCCTCTTCTTTCGTCAGCGACATATTGTCCTGACTGATTGATTCATTATAGGCAAAGAAACTCAGCGCTGGTGGCAGGAAAGATCCATATATCCCCTTCTCTTTCAACTCTCTCACAATCTGTTCGCGAATCTTTTTGTACTCTTCCTCGGAATACTTTTTATTGAGAACCGCATAGCTGGCATTCTTCAAACCATCGCACCCGAAACAATTATTATTCCCTCCATTCATCGCAAGAGAGTACTCAATGTCATGAGAAGTTTCCACCCACCACGAACCGATAACCCGCTGACTAGAACCCGCACCGACACATTCGATCATTAACTCGGCCTTGCGCCCGTGCCCTAAGATATCGTAAGAGTCCTTCGCATATTTCGCGGAGAAGGCGTTCTTTAAATTCTCCGAAAACGCTACCTCAAAACAATCGTGACAGTTCTTCGATTCAGCAACATAATCCCCTGAGACATCGACAGATTTGAAGTTGTTGTTCTCTCGACGAGGGAATTTCAAAGTAAATACCTTGAACTCCTCCTCGAACTTTTTTGTCTTTTCGTAACTCCCCACAATTTCCGATACTCGTCTTTTCCACTCATCTTTATCAAGTTGTTCATTTAAAAAACAAAATGATTTATTGCGAAGATTCACACAGCCGAAACAGTTTGTGCAGTTGGCACAGTTCAAGAGAAACCAGGAGTTAAGACAGTCGCTCACGTTTTGACCCCAGGCTACCCCTGCGCACCGATCTAGATTCACTCCTTCGTATGATCGTTCGGACGCATCGGCGTAGTAGGTGTCAACGGTATCCCGACTACTCGACAATCCCCGAGAATACATGCAGTTCTCATTTTTTGGACTGGAGTTGAAAATTAAATAACAATCTTTGTTATTACCTGCAAAGTTGGTGTACTCGCTATTCACATTCATCCCCATCGCTGCACTACTATATAAAGCAGCCTTAGGAACCTTGAGTGCTAATTCTTTCAGCTGATCAAAGAATGGGCGACTTGAATCATACTCTATTCCGTGGCTCATCGGATCCCACTTATCTGAAGCCCAACAATCATTACAGTACACAATATAAGGCGACTTCGGATTATACATCGTGATAATGGACCGATTACATAATGCACATATTCGTTTATAGAGGGTTGATTCGTTGCGGTACACTGCTCGTCGTTTAAACCGACAGTCTGGGCAAAAAGGAGGCTCCTGGACACCTAGTTTGGCGTAGAATCCTCTATCTTCGTCGGTTATCTCAAACTCGTTTTTGCAAACCCGGCAGATTTTCATACCCTGCATTATACCCCTTGAAAGATGGGAACATCAAATTAGATGATTTCGCTTTGGTAGCACTGCTCGCAGTACACCACCTCTGAGCCATCGGGGGTGTAGGTGGTTTCGAACTCATTTGGACATACTCCTTCTGGATGGTGTGAATGGGAGGCGGTGTTTTGGTGTACTTTGTAATCGCAGTTACACTTTTGATGATAAAGGAAAGGCAGGTTCACCGCTCGAAAACGCCGGAGATGACGACACTCAGGGCATTCCCGAGGGAGAGCAAGGCCAAATCGCTTCAAGAATTCCAGCTCTTTCTGAATAATGCGGAACGGGCGAGAACAGGTCATACAACCAATGATTTCGTTGATAATATCGTCTTTTGTTTCAACAACATCGTCTGGAAGATCGTGAGCTTGGAGGGTCGGCTCTCGTTTTGGTTTTTCTAATGGACGCCAGGCAAAACCACTAGCCTCAGCAGTTTCTGGAGTTAATGGAAAGTAGTTGTTAGCGATTGTCTCGTTATAAGCGAAAGGAGATATCTCGATAGGGAAAAATTCGCCATAGCGATACTCCCTTCCCTTTTTGTCGACATAGGGCATTTCGTTCATGTGGGCGATGATCTTTGGAATCATTGCGTCGTACTCTTCTTCAGTGTATTGCTTGTTTAAGATGCAGTTCGCTTTGCTCCGTAAACCAATACAACCAAAGATATTATTGTTATTGTGACAGTTAACCCCATACTGCACATTGTTCCCTGTCCAAAGAACGACACCGAAGAGGAGTCGGGAAGCCTGAAGCCCGCTATCGACAAGTTCATACATGAGTTCGGCATGCTCACCAACGCCATATCCGTCATAGGTATCGGTCATGCCCCAACCCCCGTTCATTACAAACTTACAGTCCTTGTTGTTATTCCACAAATCAAACGCATAGAAACAGTTCGCGGTATGCTCGAGATTATTTCCTGTAACGTTTTGACAGTTCACCAGATTAGCAAACCGACGAAGCGCTTTCTTTTTTACTTCATTTTTGAATCTATCTTTAAACTTCTCTAGGGCAACATAACTTCCAAGATTAAACTCCTTGATTTTATTGAAATACTCCTCCTTCGAATATGGCTCGTTGAAAATATAATACTGCTTGTTCCGTAAGCCAGAACAGCCGAAACAATTTGTGCAACCTCGGCAGTCATACAAAAAATAGCTATCGGTACAGGAGTCACAATTTTCTGAGAAGAAAGTGGAGTAGAGCTTACTTGAAGCAACATCCTCGTAGCAAATTTCCGATTCGCCAATCGCAAAAACATCCATACAATCTTTGGAACCATTGCATCTTGAGGAGTAGGTCACATTTTCACTCCGCCAACAAGCCGAAGAAAGATAGACGTCCTTGGTCTGACCGACATGATTCGAATAAGTCGTGTTGACCGCTTCACCATAGAATAAAGCGGGCATAGGAACGGTTTTCATGAGTTCTTGAAACTGAGTGAAGAATGGCTTAGAAAAGTCATAATCGCGACCGTAGTCTATGGCATCCCAGTTATCCGCCCACCAGGCATCACGGTCATAGACACGAACGCCGGACTCTTGAGAGAAACAGGACAAGACCTCCTTCCCCGTGGCTTCACAAGTGCGACGATGGAGACTTCTCTCGTTGCGATAGGCAAATCGCCGCTGCATCCGACAGTTGGGACAAAAGGTTGGCGGTGGAACTTCTATTTTTTTATAGAAATCAAAATCCTCCGAGGCAATCGTGAAGTCTTTTTTACAGTTCTGGCAGATTCTCTCTCCCTGGTTCATGCGAATTCTTTAATATAACATCCCCGACAGAGAAGCGGGTTAACTTCTTTATTTTTTATCGATGTTTCAAATCCCGTCTGGCACTGCGAACATTTCACAGTGATGGTGGTCAGATTCATGGCCCACTCAACCATCTTCTCTCTCACCCGACAAAAAGGACAATTCCGTGGCAAGGGGAATTTTAGATTTTTAAGCAAATCAAATTCTTGCTTGATGATTCTAAACGCGCGCCCACAACTCAGACAACCGATCTTCTCCTCAATAATCTTTTCATCTACATCACGAATATGATCAGGTAGGTCTTCTGCTTTTACGGTAACTTCGTAAGCAGCCTCCGCATCTTCACGCCACCTTAATCCTTTATTAAGGACCTCTTCTTTAGACATAGGGAAGAACACACTGGCCAAAGAATCGTTATATGGCAACGGACTCATCTCCATCGGGAAAAACTCACCATATTTATATACTCTCCCCTGGGCATCAGTATATGGCATCTCGTCCATATGTTTTTTTATTTTCCGCACAAGATCCTTAAACTCCTCCTCAGAATACTCTTTGTTCAAAACACAGTTCCTGACTCGTCGAGCTCCCACACACCCAAAATGATTCTTCGCCGTCCACGATCCGTTTGTATACTCTGCGTTAATAGTCTCGAGCCCCGTATCTTTTATGAATTGGGAGTCCGAACAACCCTGGCCAGTAATATTTCCCTCATATAAAAGATCGAGCGGTCCCGCCGAACCAGATATGTCATAGCTATTCGTCTGTGGACTAGAAAGATTCATAAACATAAATTTACAGTCCTCTGCGCCAATTACTTCGTAACACTGATTGCAGTTCTTTGACCCAAAAATATAGTTCCCCGTACAATTCTGAGTTGTATCTTCATAATGAGCTTTTACAATCTGTGTCGCCCAGTGTTTTTCTGCGTCCTCTTTGGCTTGTAGATATCCCTGATAGGAACCAAGATCATACTTTTTTATAGCGTCTAAATATTCATCCTTGGTCAGTTGTTGGTTGAAAAACACGTACTGCTTATTTTTCAAGTTCGCCGAACCAAAACAATTCTGGCAGTTTTTTGAATCACGCAAAAAATAACAATCCATAGACTCCTCTACCTGCCCACGACATCCAGCACTCTTACTTACTTTATACGCATTCATCATATCGTACGATTGATTAGTCGCGTACGATAAAGAACAATTCAAAAGATCAGCCGAATAGAGCACAAAAAAACCGTAAGCGCAATTTTCGTTTTGCATCGATTCAAAAAGAAGATAGCAGTTCTTTAGATTGAGAGCATGGTTATTATACGGAGATGTATCCAAAGATTCAGTGCCAAGAGAGAGTGCCTGGAGAGGAGCTTGATGAAGCAACTCGTCGTACTGCTCAAAAAATGGGCGCGAGAAATCATAGTCGCGACCATAGTCTCGTGGATCCCACTCATCAGAAAACCAACACTTGGAACAATAAATTGTGTACTCAGAGTTAGAAGCATACATCGAGATAATGTCTTTATGACATAAATCACAGGTTCTCTTATAGAGTTTTACGATATTAAAAAGCGCTAAACGACGCTGAAAACGACACCGCGGACAGAACGTCGGTGGAGGTACGCTAATCTTTTTATAAAATTCAAAATCCTCCGACTCAATCGCGAACTGCGTTTTGCAATTTTGACACTGTTTAATTTCTGAGTTCATACTATATTCTGCTGATAACAACTCTCGCACGCAATTTTTTTATACTCCCATTCTAGTGGGTAGTAGGCCTGAATATCTTTTCCGCAATATGTACAGGCATATGGATATGCCGTAATAACTGAAACCCGATTCACCCGATTTAATGTTCGACGATCTGGATGTAGGCGTGGCAATGGGATAGAGTGCTGACGATAGAAAGCCAACTCGTGAGGTGCAATATTATATCGATAGCCCGCCTCAGGACAGACAAGCGCTTCTGAAGTTATCCCGTCATCAACTTCAGAAATAGTGTCGGGCAAACTGCTTGTAGCTTTTCCCTCGAGATTCATATCGCTATTCTCCTCCCAGTAAGCACCCAGCGATACAATCTTCTCCCGAGTCAAGGGGAAGAAAATGTTGGCCTGAGTGACATTATATCCACTGTAAGCCATATCATATGGCAGAAACTTTCCATATGATCCATCTTTTTTCATGTTCTCGATGATTTCCGCTCGCAATTTTTCGAACTCCTCTTTTGTATACTGTTTGTTTAAAATGGCGTACTTTTTCTTCTTCAAACCAACACACCCAAAACAGTATTCACAATCGATACAAAGATCAAGATACTCCGAATAACGGCAATACTGACACCAAACAGAGTATTTCATTTCATAACCTCCAACAGTATCAGCGGTATTACCCGATCGCTCCATCTCCCATGAACCCGTAATATCAATAACATCTTTCATTTTCAATCCGCGCATAACGTTATAGCAGTTTTCTGAATCTTCCCAATAAAACGCATTTACACACCGATTACAATTCGTTAAGTAATTACCGACTGATTGCTCTGTTTTTACATTGAAGTTTTCTCGATGCACAGCTTTGTCTTGGACATATCTTTCCCATTCCTTCTTTAAATTTTGAACTGCTTTCCAAGAACCAAATCGGTATTCGTCCAGTTTCTTCTGGTACTCTTCCTTGGAATACTGCTGGTTTAAAATGCAGTACTGTTTGTTCCGTAGATTCCAAGACATAAAACAGTTCTGGACATTTCGACAGTCGAAAAGAAACATACTATCAATCGCGTTTCGACAGTTAAAGGAGTAGCGCAAATTAAAGCAGTTAAAACAGTAGGTGCAGTCATATGATCGCTCCGTATCGTAGCAGTAAGTAATGTCAAAGGAATCTTTAACCCGAACCATTCGATACCCATAACTCACCTCTTCACAATGTGTCATGGAACGCGACAAGTAGCAATTTTTACATTCCCAGACATCGTCACACCAGTCACAACTAACGTTATTTTCTCCTGTTTGATGAGGGCGAGGAACTTTCTCCTGCAGTTCTTTAAGTTGATCCAAAAAGGGACGACTGGAATCGTAGTCCATAGATGCTGGCTCCCAATCATCGGAAAACCATTCTTTCGAAGTGTAAATGGGATAACGAGTCTTCGACGGCAAAACCGTAATCAGATTTTTTCCGCTTAAATCAGATACTCCTTTGCGAAATTTCCCAAAAATCCAAAACGCTAACTGCTGTCTCGAGCGGCAAGCAAAACACTGATGAGCTAGTTCGACACCAATCATCTCATACATTCCCAGCTCATCCTTAGTTATCGTGAAAGACCCTCCGCAATCGGTACAACTTTTCGTGAGAGGTTCCATATTACACTGTTTCCGCCTGATAACACTGTTCGCAATACAAAATCTCCGGCCTCCCTGGTTCGTAGCTTGTCCTAAATTCATTCGAACATACTCCTTCGCCATGAGCGTGGGTAACGGCATTTTGGTAGTCGATCCCAGATCCTGGATTTCGTCCCTGCTTGCCACTACACATACACTTTCCTGGCCAGAGCTTCGGAGGATTCACGAATTTGAAGCGTTCCATATAACGACAGTTGGGACACATTCGTGGCAAAGGTAAATCAATTCTTCGGAGGAAATCCAGCTCTGCCTGAATGATCCGATAAGCCTTCTTGCAGGAACCGCACTGAACGAGTTCTTGGAGAATTGAATCGGGAACTTCTTTGATATCATCAGGAAGGTCAGCAATTGTTTTGGTGGTCTGATACTCTTTTTCTTCGACGTCTCTCCAGGCATATCCCCGAGCGAGAGCTTCATCCTTAGTCAGCGGGAAAAAATCCTGAGCCATCGTGTCGTTGTACGCAAAGGGAGAAAAATCTGTGGGGAAAAACTCACCGTAACGATAGGTCCTCCCCTGCTTATCGGTGAAAGGCAGTTCGTTCATCTGAGCGATAATTTTTTCTCGCAAAGCGAAGTACTCCTCCTTGGAATACTGTTTGTTCAAAATACAGTACTGTTTTTTATTTAAACTGACACAACCAAAAAGATTTTCTGAACCACGACAAAATATTGAGTACTCCTGATTCTGACCTGAATTCCAACACTCCCAACAGAACTTCAGACGACTCACCCCAAAACCACAAGTCAACGACTCATACATTTCTGAAGCTCCCATGCCAAAGTTACTAAAGTCATATGAATCACTAATCGGTGGCTCCAGAAATTGCGAGTAAGCCAGGTTCTGACCTTCGTGAATAGAGTAACAATCTTTTAAATTTTTTGAACGTTCGATATGTTCACCAGTCGAATTCTGAACCTGAATGGCTAGCGTGTATCGCATCGGATGCTTGGCCCAAAAAGCGTGGGCCTTTTCTCTATATTCAACGACCGTCTTCCACGAACCTAGGTTCAGATCGTCCATATACTTTTTATATTCTTCTTTAGAATATTGCTGATTGAAAATATGGTACGACTTATTGCGAAGATTGACACAACCAAAACAGTTCGTACAACCCATTAAGTTTCGAGAAAACCAAATGTCAGTAGACTCTTCAATATTCACTGAATAAAAGATACGGTATCCTTCGTCGGCCATATAGTTGTCGTATGAAAGTTCGGTATGTCGAGCCTCGTAGAGATCGAAAGAATCTTTAAGGTTGTATCCGCTCACAATGTACGCGGAGTTTTCACTGTCGTTACCATTAAAATAAAGATAGCAGTTCTTCAAACCTCCAGCTTGCTCGCAATACTCTGAGTTAACCATATTTAAAGTGCTCTTCGCAGGCCAAGGCACTGTATAGAGCAGCTCTTTATACTGGTCAAAAAATGGCCGAGAAAAATCATAATCTCGACCATAGCTCATCGCATCCCACTTATCTGACCACCAATCGTCAAGGTGGTATATGGTAGCTGGTACAGTATTAGGATAACCGGAAAAAATATCCTTATTGTTTAAACCCTCTTTTCGCTTAAAAAGGAACCGTTCGTTCCGCCAAGTGAGACGGCGAATAAGGCGACACTCCGGACACCACGTAGGTGGTGGCACACTAATTTTTTTATAAAAATCGAAATCTGCCTCTTCAATTAAGAAATTCTGCTTGCAGGACTGGCACGATCTCATTTCGGTCATATGTGCCTATTTTCTCCCTTTTTAGAGGTTTAGGCAACTTCTTCTTAATAACCCCAACTTTAGTAGAACAACTAGCCTATACAACCTCAACCTGATAGCACTCTTCACAGTAAATAATTTCCGATCGATCGAGAGCATATCCCGTCTCAAAATAATGAGGACAGGGAACTAAACCATGCGAGTGAGTAGCACTATTTCTGTACACTCCTCCATCCGAAGAAACTCCTGCACACTGACACTGCCTTTCATAAACTTTTATTGAGTTACGCTGAGCAATTCGAGTATAGTGTCGACAGTTCACGCAGAGTCGAGGGAGGGCCAGATTAAACTTCTTATAAAACTGAAGCTCTTGCGGAATCACTCGAAAAGCCCCCGTGCAACCATGGCTGCAACTTCCCTCGTGTACGCATCCAATAACTTGTTGCAAAACAGTCTCCTCTACATCTTTTATCTGATCAGGGATCTGAGTGTAAGGAAGGGTTACTGTATGTTGCTTTTTCTCTGAATTTTTCCACTGGAAACAAGCTTTCTTTGATTGTTCTTCAGTCAAAGGGAAATGTTCATAAGCCAAACTCTCGTTATAAGCATATGTGGAGAGCTCTACTGGGAAAAACTCTCCATATCGATAGACTCGGCCAGCTTGGTCAGTGAAAGGCACCTCATCCATCTGTTTCTTGATCTTTGAAATGAGTGCTTCATATTCCTCTTTAGCGTACTGCTTATTCAAGATGCAATACTGTTTATTCCGAAGACCAATACAGCCAAACAGATTAGAGGAAGTCATGCAGTACTCCGAATATTCCAGATCGTTTACGTTAGTGTAACACTGCAAACAAAACTTAAGATTATTTGCGCCTGCACCAGTCATTGCAATCTCGTAGCTAAAAGTGGCATTCTCGCCCCACACACTGTAGTCATAACACTCCTTACTCGAAGGCACCTGCATATACTGACAGTACTTCAAATTTTCACAGTCGTTTACAAGATAAGACTTCTTTACGTTTCTCGAGTTGGAAATATAAGAACCACCGACATCAGCATTTTTTGTTCCTTCGAGATATTTGGTAGGAAATTTTAGCCAAAAATCTTGAGCTTTTCTTCGAATTTGTTCTAACTCTGTATGTGACCCCAAGTTGAATGATTTTAACTTCTCTTCGTACTCCTCCTTCGAGTACTGTTCATTAAAAATACAGTAACTCTTCCCTCTGAGATTGACACACCCAAAACAGTTCGTACAACCTCTGAGATTCTTCGAAAAATAGACATCGATACAATCGACACACTGACTGGAAAAAAGAGTTCTATTGCAATTTGTGAGCCAGAAGTTCTCGTAACACTGTTCTGACTTCTGAATATGCGAGTTGTCTATACAATCTCGAGAGTAGTCAACTCCATTTCCATAAGCACAATCTTCGGTATAACTGGCGTTGAAGAGAAGATAACAATTTTTGAGAAAAGAAGCGTTATTAGAATACTCGCTATTCGTTACAGTAATAATAGACTTGGCTGGACGAGGAACTTTTTTAGATAATTCCAGGTATTGTTCAAAAAATGGACGGGAAAAATCATAATCCTCACCATAAGTCATTGGATCCCATTCATCAGACCACCACTCCTCCTGAGTGTAGACTGGAAAATGGGCATCGGCGGGATAGGTTGAAAAAAGATCGGTGCCGGAAAATGAGCTGGTCCTCTTATAGAGAGCCCGCTCATTACGAAAAGCGAGGCGACGTTGAGCCCGACAGAGCCAACAAAAAGTCGGAGGTGGCACTTCCATCCGCTTATAGAAATCGAAATCCTCCGGTTCAATAATGAATGATTGCTTGCAGTTCTGACAGATCTTATTTTCGATCATACAACTTCTTTGTTATAACATTCCTCGCAGTAGACAATTTCGGGCCGATCTGGAGCATAGGAGGTCTTAATATCTTTACTACACTTTGCACATGTTCGATCGAATATTTTAATTGGATTCAGTTTGGCCACTCGACCACGATCGCGACACAATGGACACTGTCGCGGAACAGGAATGCTGAATCGACGATAGAAATCCAACTCCATCTGAATAATTTGGTAGTTCTTCCCACAAGACTCGCACTTCAAGATCCCCTGAAGAATCTCGTCTTTCACATCTTTAATATGATCAGGAACTACGACGGTAGCCTCCTTATACTCTCGTACGTCGGGATCGCGCCAGCTAAAACCTCTGCGTAGAGCCTCCTCCTTAGTCAGCGGGAAAAACTCATACGCAAGTGACTCGTTATACTTCCAGGGACAGATATCAGTCGGGAAATACTCACCATAGCGATACTCCCTTCCGAGACTGTCTTTGTAGGGAACTTCAGCCATCTGCTTTCTGATCTTCGGTACCAACTCCTCATACTCTTCTTTGGTGTACTGCTTATTTAAAATGCAGTAACTCCCCTTTCTGATTCCGAAACAACCAAAAAGGTTCTCTGAACCATGACAGCCGTACGAGTACTCCAAGTGATGACAGTTGTAATCCCAGAAGCCAAACCTAATATTATTAGCATTCAGACCGACCCAAGCAGAGTTATAAATCCACTCAGCATTCACGCCAAACTGAGTATAGTCATAAGCTTTTCTTGTCGGTCCAGACTTCAGAAGTTGACCAAAACGAACGTCTTCGGCATAACCAGCCATATACGAATCACGAACATTCTTGGCGTTGTAAATGTAATCCCCTGAAACGTTTTCGTTCTTTCTCCCATGAAATGCCTTTCGGGGATATTTCAAGAAAAATTCATTCACTTTCTTCCTAAAGGTCTCTCGAGCTTGAAATGAACCAAGATTTAGTTCAGCCAACTGCCTCTCAAATTCTTCCTTAGAAACAGGCTGATTAAAGATCTGATAGCTCTGACCTCGAAGATTGATACATCCAATACAATTCGTACAGCCAACTAAGTTTTTAGAAAAATAGACATTATGACACTCGTCGCAGTCTTCCGAGTAGAAAGCTTGATAGCATTTATTGCATGTTAAGAAATCATATGAAAGCTCATCGAAGTTTACATAGTTACCATCTATACAATCCTTCATGTCCGTCGCCGTATTTACATACGCGCAGTTCTCCGTGCCATCAATTCGGAAACATAGGTAGCAGTCTTTAAGTGTTGAGGCGGCGTTACAGTACTCGCTCCGAATCATGCTGGAGTACTCAGTATAAAGAACGGGATGCGGTGTGGCTTTTAAAAGCTCGTCAAACTGCTCAAAAAAAGATCGTGAGAAATCGTAATCTCGTCCATAGGTCTTTGCGTCCCACTTATCAGACCACCAGATGTCTTGTCTATAGGTTTTATAAGGAGCATCGGGATGATAACTTGAAATGACACTATCCCCCGTAAAATCACACTTTCGTTTATGGAGAAGGCGATAGCCACACCAAGAGAATCTCTGAAGCATACGACACTCTGGACACCAGGTTGGTGGAGGTACCTGCATCTGCTCATAGAACGAAAAATCGTCGGGTTCTATGGCGAATGATTTTTGACAACTCTGACAATGCCTTGTTTCCGTGTTCATTAAAAACCATTATACCCCGAACTCCAAGAAACAAAAAAAGCCCTTCTTTAGAGCTTTTTCTTAAACGATTGGTTCAGGAGGTGGGGCGATATCAGCCGGTTTTCGGCCTTCAATAATAGCCTTCTCCTGGGCACTGCGAATGATTGTGGACTCCTCTTCCATAATAAGCTTTTTCGCATCATCCACTGGAATCGAGTACTTCTCACGAGAACGTTTTACAATTTCTTCTTTAAAAGAACGATGAGGTGGAGGCATGATCTTTAAAGTTTCTGCAGAAAACGGATCATAGGTTTCTCCATCAATCGTCATCTTGATATAAAACTCTTTCATCCCAAGATTAATCATATCTTTGGTATCAAAGATTGGCGCCATTTCAGGCTTCAACTTCACTGCATCCTCACCACCAACTCGGAAGATGATGATACTGCCAACGTTTCCAAGCACGGCCGCCTGCACACGCGGAATCAGCTGGCTGACGTACTGGTGGGCAACCGTTAAACATAATCCGTATTTTCGTGCTTCAGAAAGGATATTCTCGAATGTTTCTGTTACGAGGTTTTGAAACTCGTCGACATAGAGATAAAAATCGTGACGATCTTTTTCTGGCAAACCAGCGCGCGACATTCCGGCCTGTTTAATCTTCGTGATAAACATGGCACCAAAGAAACTAGAGTTCTCTTCGCCCAATTTTCCCTTGGCCACATTGATGAGAATAATTTTCTTCTCCTGCATTAGCTTCTCGAGATCAATCCTATTCCCCTTCTGTCCGAAGATATTCCGAAGCATTGGGTTAGAAAGGAACTGACCAAGCTTGTTCACTAATGGAATAATAGCATCGGTATCAAACTTCTCGGACCAATCAGCAAACTCAATTGCCCAGAAACGCTTCACCATATCATCGTCGATGTGCTCCACCACTTTCTGACGATAGTTGCGATCGGTGAGCATAGAAATCATACCCCGCATGGTGGCATGAGGATAATCAAGAAGTGCCAAACAGGTGAACCGGAAAACGTGTTCAAGACGTGGCGTCCAGTTGGCACCGAACTGTTTTTGCATCACCTCAATTAATCCTTGTGTTAGCTGATGCTTAAAATCAGGATCAACGTTCGCTAAAGGGTTGAAGGATACTGGATAGTTGAAATCAGAAGGATCAATCAAAACGACATCCTCAATTCTGTTCTCGGGAATAAAATTGAGCATCTCTTCGACGACGTCACCGTGAGGATCCATTAAGCAAAGCCCATGACCGTAGGCGATATCCTGACGAAGCATCAACTCAAGAAGTTTAGACTTACCCACACCGCTCTTCCCAATAATGTAGAGATGGCGACGGCGATCAACCCGCTTAAAACCAAAAATGAATCGCTTCTCCTCGAGGGCGGCCACATAGTTCGTGCGACCAATAAACACAATATCCTCTGGCTTCCCCCGACCATAGATCGGGAGTTCTGAAGGAGGTGGAGCGTATTTAATTATCTGAATCTTCCCTTCGCGTGGCATATCCCAATTATAAGGCTTTTAGCTCTTTTAGGAATGCTTCAAATGCATCAAGTGCTTTCTCTGCCTCGTCAGGACCCACTTTGAAATCCGGCGAATGTACTAAGTTATTACGAAGACGGTGAGCACGCCACACCCCTTCTAAACTCTTCACCTCGTCCGAAGATAGTTGTCCGAGACGATCCGACATGTGTTCTCCTTCAAAACCCATCTGCTTCAGGGTGTCATCAACAACCTTATCAGCCTCGATAACCGATAGAGTAATAGCTTCGTGAGTTCCCAACATAAATTTCTTGACCACTTTTTCCCAACGCTCCTGCATTATCTTTTCTGAAAGATTAATAGTTCTCTTTTTTGGCTCATTATCGGGATGAAGATTTGGACGATAGTGCCAGAACTTATGAATGGCATAGGCGATCACGGCAATCAAAATAATGTCAAAAATAATAAAGAACCACTTCAAAAAATTGAAGTATCGTATCCAGAAATCAGGTTGCGAGAAAAACATAGTAGTAGACGTGAAATTATTGGAATTTCTCTAAATCTTCTTCATTTCCGAAAATTGCTAGACCAGACGGTGGACCGGCCTTGCGGTTCTCAGAACGCTTCACATGAGGTGCAGTCAGCACCACGGCTGTTGGTGGATGGAAAAGAGTAGCCAGACACTGAGTGGTCATCAAAAACTTCTTTGATTTAAAGTTCCAGTCAAAAAAGTATGAAGTGAGAAGTTTCCCCATGAACGTTTCTGGAGACATCTCGCGTTCACGATAGTTATAGAGCATGCGTTGTTTCTTATACTCGTTACGCCAGTGTGGAAAAATATACGGCGGATTCCAAATTTGAGTACGCGTACCGGCAGCGTGATTCTGCTTGAAATAATTAAGGTCACTCACTGCATACTGGTTAAACGCACCAGCCAGACCACGACGTGGGAAACTATCGTAGTAAAGAGCTTTTGGTGAAAGATAGACGAATCGGATCATCGTCTCGAAGGCTCGCTTCGAAAGATTGCCCTCAACTGCTTTCAATACATCCGTCTCCCCAGGAGTCCTCACCACGAAGGTACTCTTAAACTCTTCCTTCTGGCCAGTCACCTTACTCGTAAATTTTGGCAACGGACCACCAGGGAAACTGACTGTGGTAACCACTTTATCTTTTTTCTTGTGTTCAGTCTTCCCATCTTTAATTTTCTTAATAAGCCCTTCAAACTCCTCGTGCCATTCGTCCTCAGCGGGAGCAATCAGAATCTGAATCCCCACCAGCTCCTCCTTCTTCACCTTACTCAAGACTTCTATGAAGGTTGAGATGGGATCGAACTGTTTGTCCTCGTCAGGTGACTCAAACTCTTTATATGTCTTAATCGGATAGGCTGCTGGTCGTGCAGTGAGCATCTCTGTCCCCCACAAGTCGTATCCTTGGCGATAACACTCCTGCATATTCGTTGGAAAACGAGTGATGTAATCAGGAACCTCAACCAACTCTATATCGGAATAGTAAGAAAAGAAGGCAGCCTCCACTAATGGACGTTGCTTGCTATAAAACCGAATATAAAAATGGATCTCCCCACCAAAACTGACCATCTCTAATGCAAACCAACGAGTCACCTCGCCGTCCTTATACCATTCACCAAAATTTCCGGCAGAGTTCCTCAGGGCATGCAAGGCCATTAAAACCTGCTCCATGGCCTGAGGGCTCGTATTCACTTCTCGAGGAATGAATATCTCGAGCATCGCCCACTGCGTGTGATGCTCAAAATCCTTCTGTCGCCAGGCAAGCCAGGAGGACTCGAGGAGAGGTAGCAACGCAAGAAAAAGCCAAAACCACCAGACTGAAAAAACAAAATGGATAATATTCCAGGAAAGTTCGAGCATACTCTATAAGTGTAGCCTACTTTTACGGATTATCGAAGATAATCCAAATTTTCAAAGTGATCGGAGAAGACCCCTAGGCCTCGCGAACCTGATACAAACCATCTGGCCGACGAGAAAAGTTCTTCTTGTTCTGCAAGTTGGCCACAACAGTGTTCGGCTTAAAGAATCGTTCTTTCTGCACGGCCAGAACAATATCCTCACTCGAAAGAGGTCCCTTTTTCTTTAAGATTCTCGTAATAACATCGCGGGCAGTGCCTGGCTGATAGCCATGTTCTTCCAAAGCATACATTCCTCGACCAACCAAAATAAACCGCTGATCTTTGATTAGTTCATTGTGAACCGTTGGTACTAAGGCCATCTTTTTGCCCAAACCAACGTCATTAATAGAAGTCGCGATAATCCGAAAATGCATCGGCTTCTGCTCTTTCTTGAGGATAAGATAGATACGATCGCGAATCGTCTGAGGACGAATCTCTGGCCACTCGGCCAAGCCAAAATCACCGAACGCATTCACATGAAAGAGTTTAGAGGTTGCCACACAGTGATCGGCAAATTCTTTAGTAATCTTCTCGGTGCGAATAAATGATTCGAACACCTCACGACTCTGGCCAGCAGAAACCCGATCCTGCTTACTCTTCATATATTTTACTAATCGAAGAATTGTCTGATCGGCTTTCTTCATAGCTTTTTCATCCGCATAAAAGAAAGCATAGTGCTCTTCATTCTCTGGGAAAAAGTTAAACCGCCCAGAAACTCTGGCCAGAAAAATAAGATGCGGAGCAGTAATTCCTGCATAGCTTGCAGTACAAGACTGCACGAACTCTGCCTCCCGTACCACGCCACCCATTTGCTTTAGTTTTTCAGCGGTAGCCGAAACAAAGCTTCCCAGGGTTTTATCTTTCAAAAAATCAGTCCGAAGGGCTGCAATACTCCCCGCTTCAATCTGGCGGACACGCTCTCGGGTGATACTAAAAGCCTCACCAATCATGGCTAGGGTCTGGGGCTCCTTCCCCTCTAGTCCGAATCGATTCACAATAACCGCTCGTTGGCGGTCAGTCAGATGGCTTAATAAGCTAGAAATGGCGGATGGAATTCCGTTCATTGGTTTATTTTCTATTTATAACCTATGTTGCTATTTAAGTCAACAGATGGTCGAAAATTGCCGAGGAGCGATTATCGCTGGCTAAACCGTTGCCAGATCAAAAGAAGTGGGCTGGCTACGAAAATAGAGGAGTAGGTACCCAAGGTAGTACCCAGGAGTAAGGTGGCAATAAAGTAGTGCAAAGTGCTTGGTCCCAAGAAAAGCAGGGCGATCAATACGAGAATCAAAGTAAACGAAGTACCCACCGAACGGACCATCGTCTGATTGATACTATCATTAATAACCTCAGCAAAATTATCCTTGCCACGATGCAAAATCAGGTTCTCTCGAATACGATCAAAAACAACGATGGTGTCGTGGACGGAGAAACCAGCAATCACAAGAAGTGCCACAACGAAATTTGAGTCGATTTCAATCCCCTGAGTCTTTCCTAAGATACTCAGAAAACCAGCCGGCACAATAACATCATGGAAGAGCGTCACAAGTGTCACAATACCGTATTTCCAGGAACTAATTGGTCGAGAAACTTTTCGGAAGGCAAAGGCAATGTAAATAGAAATCCCTAAAAGAACGAAGATAACAGCCATGATAGCGTTCTTTCTCAGCTCAGCACCAACCGAAGGACCAATCGACTGAAAACTCAGTTCGGTAAAACCAGGCAAGCTAGATTTCAGAATTGAAGCTCCACGATCGTGAATGGTCTGATCAACAACCGGAAGCTTAGCGAGAATACTTCTGTCCGAACCAACATAAGTAAGATGGACATCACTTATCTTCAGGCTGTCTCGAAAAACTGTCTCAATCTTTGCGAGATCGGCGGAGTTATCTACTCTAAAACGCCACAAGGAACCACCGGTAAAATCAATTCCCTCTTTAAACTGGAACACACCAATAGCAATCAACGCGGTAAGCGTAAGAACACCGGAAATACCCAAAAAGATCCAGCGGTTTTTTATAATTTGTAGATTAAGAGTTTTCTCTAACATGGATTTATTTTTTATTGCGACCAAGTACTTTAAGGAAAGCCCAGGTGACCAAAAGTGCGCTGAACATGCTAATCAGGACTCCTAATAGAAGGGTGAGGGCAAAACCACGGATAAATCCGGTAGTGAAAATATATAGGATAACAGCAGTGAGACTGGTACTAATATTGGAATCTCGGATAGAAGGCCAGGCCCGACGAAAACCTTCATCAATAGCCGCCTGCTTAGAAAGTCCTTTTCTCAACTCCTCTTTCATTCGCTCAAAGATAAGGATGTTTGCATCAACTGCCATACCAATCGTGAGAATGAAACCAGCGAGTCCCGCGAGAGTGAGAGTTACTGGGATAAGCTTAAAGACGGCTAAGGTGACTGGCACGTATACAAGCAGTGCGAGAGAGGCAATCATACCAACCCAACCATAGAAGATGATCATAAAGGCCATTACGACAAGCGTTCCGGTGGCACCAGCAACAATAGCTCGGCGAAGAAGGTCGGCACCCAAAGTGGCACTCACCGTATCTTGATTGATAAGACTGATTGGTGCTGGTAAGGCTCCGGCATTGAAACGACCAACGATCTCCTTTGCTCGTTGCGTGGTGAAGTGACCGGTAATCCGAGCCTGCCCCCCGCTAATCTCATCCTGCACTCGTGGACAACTATCCTGAGCGCTATCCGGAATAATTAACTGATTGTCGATGAACACACAAATTGGCTTTCCAATGTTCTTCTTGGTGAGCTCCTGAAATATCTGCGCCCCCTGCTCATTCAAAGTGAAGTTAATTTCTGGGGACTGTGTCGTTGAATCGAAGCTCAACTGGGCGCTAGTAATGTACTGTCCAGTAAGAGAAGTTTGAATGAACTGAGTACTCGAACCAGCCTCCTGAACTTCTCGGAAGTCGAGACTTGGTGTTGCACCAATGAGCTGAATCGCTTGACCAACATCCTTAATGCCTGCCAACTCAACCACCAACTCAGACCGATCGCCTGTCTGAGCAACATACACCTGAGGCTCACTCACGCCAAAAAGATTAACTCGCTTTTCAATAACATCGCGTAAGCCGTTTAAAACCGTGGTTTTGTCAGCATCTCCCACTTTGGACAGGTCGACGTTATAAACTAAGTGACTACCACCAACTAAATCAAGACCAAGATGCCAAGGGCGATAGGTATTGGCAATACTTCCTGGATAAACGAACACTATCGACAAGGCCGTTACTACAATAACCAAACCGAGAATGAATTTTGGATCGCGTCGCATGTTAGTAAGAATGAAGACTAGTCTACCAGGAAGAGACTATATTGGCAAGAAATAGTGGCTTGGATTTCCCTTGCTAGACCACGGATAGAATTCTGACTGAGTTCTTCCTATACTCCTGCCGCCGCAGTCCGCAGTGATCTAGGAGAGGGAAATCCTCGACTGGAGTTACTAAAGGAATATCCAAAAGCTTGCCTATCAGCAGGTAGGCCTCGCAATAATATACAAACTCCGAGTGTAATAAAAAAGACTTCATTTCTTTGAAGTCTTTTTATATCAGTCAACTGCTTTTAGAAACTACCGACCAAGCGTTGCTTGGATCTGGAGGATCCAACTCTGAAGACCATCTAGAATACTGGCCATCTGCTGAGGGCTGGCGTTACTGGCCTGAGTACTGGAGCTGGTGGTGGAAGTTGTTGGTCCGGCTACACACTGTGATCCGCCCACACGGTTCTGGGTGGCGATCGTGATATCGGCAGTCGTGATACGGCCATCACCAGTACCATCGCCAATTTTTAGTTCATCGGCGGTTGGCGTGGAACCGGCATTGATGTTAGCCATTCTACTCAGTTCAGTGAGTGAGATGCTGCCGTCGCGATCAAAGTCGCCGACTTTCACTGCACCTGGCATGGTACAGGAGATAAGAATGGTTGAGGTAGGAGTGCTTTCTCCGGCCACCGTAATTACGGTAGTTTTACGATCAGATGCATCCAGTCGATAGGTATTGGCATAGAATTCAACGTTATTACTCGAACCTGCCTGACTGGCAGTGGGAGTCCAGAGAAATACGTATGTATTAGGCAGGACATTCAAAGGAGGAGTAAGCAAGGCATGCAGAATAATATCAGAATCTGCCTTCTCAATCGCGCCATTACCATCGACATCAGCCAAAATTCTTTGCTCACTATCTGCCTGATATGTTCCTAGCGAGGTTCGCAAAATGATTACCGAATCTGTCTGAGTAATTGCGCCATCACGATTCACATCACCCTTCCTCAAGAAACGTGATCCCAATGGGAGATTACTTGCTTGAACGATAATCGGTACTGAAGTAAGTGTCGCCACTGGAGTCACATTTACTACGAAAGAAACCAATTTCCCTGGAGCGGCTCCCGCGACTTCCGGCGCGTTGATGATAATCGGTGAAGAAACGAAAGGAGAGAAAACAACGGTTACTGGATTAGAAGTCGTGCTTCCGCCTGGACCAGTACAAGAGATCGTATAGATACTTGTTTGAGTAAGAGAAACCGGCATGCTTCCCGAAGTAGCAAGATTTGTTTTTTCGTACGCACACGAGTTGGCATTTGTAGAGTTCCAAGAGAGCACAACAGTTCCTGGTTTGCCGTCTGAGACAATTGAAGTCGGATTCGCAGAAAGGGTAACTGTTGGCGGAGTCGTCTGGCTCAGCCCTACTACACTCACGCTTTTAATGATTGGTCGACCGGCGTACGAATAGAAGCCGATCTTCCCACTTGAAAACTGCGTATCGGAAACCTTCATCTGCCAGTCTGGTTCTGTTCCTCCAGCCGGGTAAGCTTTTCCATAGATCATGTTCCCTTGGAAACGAAGTTTCAAAATGTAGTCGGTATTGGGACTGATCGGCACCTGTGGCCATCCATCTACATCCATGTAGTTCACATCCTGATCGGCATTTTTGAAGATCGAGAGTGTGGCCGTATTACTACCACCCCAGGCAGTAGTGAGACAGTAACCTCTTCCATTGTCGTCCATGCGTCCACAAAGCCCGATCTCACTGCCGCTTCGGAAACGCACTACTGCTTGTACGTCATAATCAGACATTGCCGCCATACTCCGAGCCACTATCTTGTAATGTAGACTGCTAGCCGTTTCCTGTTTCATTCCCTCCTGATCGACGATCCAGTTGCCATAGCCATTGGCGTAGTTACTTCCGAAGGTGACATAGAGCGGCGTCCAGTTATATCCTCCAAAACTCAGAGTCGTGGGAGTTGAGGTTGAGTTATTGTCACCACTAAAAATCTTAAAAAATGAATCACTTTGATCACAGTATATGCGCTCTCTTCCTGTAGCTACCGTACAAATACTCACCTGATATACTCCATCAGGAATTGCACCGCCAGATATGGTACTTCTACCTACTTCCCAGTTATAAACCTGTTTATCCTGAGCCTGTGGCAAAACATTGGCAGCAATCTGGTATGGGGCGAGCATAACCGTCGGCAGTGCGCAGGGTGGGTTAGTGTAAGAACACTGCGGTGGTGTGCTGTATGGCTGGAGATAGATATTTACTGGTTTACTCAGATTCTGAGTCCACGTAATAACATCTGAAGCGCCACGCTGGAGTGACTCTCCGCCGTTTGGATAACGAACAGTAAGGGAAAGTTGGGGGGTGGTACTACACTGGAATGTTGCATATTCGTTCGTACCATCCATCGTAGTATAAGCGTACTCGCCACAGGAACTCTTCCAGGTGATGGCATCGCCCCTATTGCCCGTCACGTTAACCACACAAGCATCCTGCCCCGGCTGACTACTACACCCCAGTTCATGATATGGGCTTGTCTGATCGGTAGCGGTATAACACCTTTGCTCAGTGTTCGATCCGTTAAACACACACTTAACCTGCTCAGAAACTTTCACTGGTTCGGGATCTGAAACCGTCGAAACAACCATAGTTGCCTGCTGACCACCGACGCTCGTCATAGAGATCTCCATACCAAATATCTGCCTTTTGTCTCCTGCCTTCATGCTAAATGATTCTGCCTTATTAAGTTGTTGGTCGCTAACTGAGAGAACCGCATACGCTGGAGGCTGTGGGCAAGGAGCCTGAATACAATAGATAGCCGCCTGAGTAATGCTATCTAAAGAAATCTCCACATTCTTATAATCGGTGACTACCGCTTCCTGTCTAATTTTCAAAGTAAATGGAACGTTCAGACGAGCTTTGATGGAATTATCAGACGGAGGGAGAATCTCACAACCGTACAGACTATTTAGCTTACCTCGGGTCAAAGGGCCAACGTAACCAGTCTGACGAATCCCATACTTGGCTTGGAACTGAACTACTGCTGCAGCAGTATTTTCGCTAAAAATCGAACTAAAGTTACTGCTGTGCTCGACATTATACCCCTCTCTCGCGAGTGCATTCTCGAGAGCGGATACCTCCTCACCAACGGCACCCACGGTTAGATCTGCGTTAAAGGTATGACACCATCTCCCTTCTCCTCCGCCTTGTTGCTGCGCCAGCTGAGCCTGAAGCTGCTGGATCTGGGCCATCAGCGACGCAATCTGCGCCTGCAAGTCAGACGTACTCTGCGCGCCAGCCATCGACGGGACTAAAGTAGCTAACACTAACACTGCTCCTACCAGTTTTTTTACAAACATGTAATTAGAAATTTTAAGGGAGACTTTTGACGCATTTTTGCGTTTGAGGAAAGTATATCACACTCGGGGGGGCGTATAACCCAACTAGAAATTCTAGCTTTCCATATGAGTGCCCTCGGAGGGAATTGAACCCCCATTTTCTCCTTAGGACGGAGCTGTTCTATCCGTTGAACTACGAAGGCAATGACCCTCTGATAGTATCTGTCTAGCTCTTCTAAGGCAAATATAATCGAACCCTAAAGTTCTTCTCTGTTTCATGATATCTGAGTACGATTATGTGTATGAGGCAGCAGTTTAAGAATTTTAAAAAGGAGGCCATCATCCTAAGAGGAAAGGGCAAGACGTATGCGGAGATCCGATCCATCCTGGGAGCAAACGTACCAAAAAGTACTTTTTCTCTTTGGTTCCGCAGTGTTCAATTTTCAGAAAAACAAGCGCAAAAGATTAGAGAAGCTCAGAAAATAAATATCTTCAAAGGACGCCAGAATGCCCTCATGGTTCTTGGCAATAAAAAACAAATATATATTCAGTCAATAAACTCTCGAGTGAAGCACCTCCCCGCCCTCCTTCAGAATAAAGATGTGGGAAAGATCTCATTGGGGATGCTTTATTTGGGAGAAGGAGGAAAAACTAGAAAGAGCTCACTCATGTTTGGTAATTCTAATCCTGATATTATTCGCCTATTTCTTGGCTTGTTAAGAAACTGCTACCCTATCGAAGAACGGAGGATTCGATGTACTGTTCAGTGCCGAGCAGATCAAGATTCCGAAAAGCTTGAAGAATTCTGGGCTATGATTACACACGTCCCTCGATCTCATTTTTATAAGACACGAATTGACCCACGTACAATTGGGAAGCCCTCAAGAAAACTTGATTATAAGGGGGTATGTCGGATAGAATACCTTTCAGCGGATATCTATACTGAATTAAAGATGATTGGCTCTTTGCTCAGTCGAAACCCTTCAGATTGGAAAGTTCCCGTAGTATAAAATGGGCCGTTAGCTCACTTGGTAGAGCGCTTCCATGGCATGGAAGAGGCAACCGGTTCGAATCCGGTACGGTCCACTGATAAGCTCTCTTTTCTTTTAGCAGTTACTCCCCGCGATATAGCCGGTGGTCCAACACAACTGCAAACTATATCCCCCGGACGGACGGTCGATATTCAGAACGTCGCCGACGAGATACAGTTGCGGAATAAGTCGCGACTGCATGGTTTTGAAGTTCACTTCTTTCAAAACCACACCGCCTGAGGAAACTACGGCCTTATCCTTGCCGAGTAAACCAGACACATGAAGAGGAATACTTTTCAGCAAAGAAACGAGTGCTTTGCGGTCTTCGGATCTCACGCTGTGATTTGGCGTATCACCGTCGATGCGCGCGAGTTGCAGAAGTGGATCAACAAGTGCTGGAAGAATAAACGACGAAAGAGAATTTCTTAATTTTTTATTACTCTGGCCGACAAGCAACGCCTGGAGTTTTTCTCGCAAGGCGCCATTATCAAGCGTCGGAAAAATATCGAGCATAATCACCACTCCCCCACGAACGGCGGTTTTCTTTTTGGTCTCATCTTCATACTCCGAACCTTCAGCTCCATACAACAGCTCCCCGACTTCACGACTCATATTCAACACCGTTGGACCACTGATCCCGACGTGAGTGAAAAGAATCTTTCCTTTATAAATTTTTTGTTTTACACCGCCTTTGAAGGTGGTGAGTTTAATATCCTGCAGTGATACTCCCGCCAGTTTTTTCGTCCAGGAATCCTGAAGCGCGATCGGCACTAGGGCAACATTATTTTCGGCGATAGTATGTCCGAGTTTTTTAAGCCAACGAAAACCTTCGCCCGTTGAACCTGTCTCTGGTCGTGAGATTCCCCCGGTCGCGACCACACACGACTTGGCCTGAATTTCTGAACCATCTACCAAGGTCACCACCATTCGCTCCGCTGATTTATTAAAAGAGATCTTCGCCACCTCGGCCTTGGTCTTGATTTTCACGCCACCGGTTTTCATGTAACGAACTAAAACATCCAAAACTGATTCGGCCTTATTGGAAGTGGGAAAAATTCGGCCTTCAACTTCTTCTTTGGTGGCCATACCGTGACTGTTGAAAAACTGTAACGTCTCCACGACGCCGAACTGGGCAAACGCAGAAAAAAGAAACTTGTCGTTTCCTTTGTATTTCGCGAGCATCGTGCGCACCTCTGGCTTGTTGTTCGTGACGTTACACCTCCCGCCACCAGTGATTAAAAGCTTCTTGCCGAGTGAAGGATTCTTTTCCAATAGCAACACTTGCTGACCCCGTTCCGCCGCGCGCCCAGCCGCCATCATTCCCGCTGGTCCCCCGCCGACAACCACCACATCCCAGATCTGCGATTTTGAGATCATACAAAGATTACTCCACCTCGCTCACCGCTTTGCGATAGTTACAGTAGTCACAGACTGGATTTGGTTTTGGCATCTTTCCATCTAAACATTTTTTGATATCGGTAAGCGTCCCTTCGATCCAGGAATCGTCCCCCGTGTAGGGCAGAAGATCAATATCAAACTCTAGCTTGGCATCAAAGGCCTCACGATCGGTCTTGCCATTACAGTAGACAAAGAATCCCGTATGAGAAACTTTGAGTCCGTTATTCCGCAGTAACCACTGATAGATCTCCATCTGGCGCTTATAGCCATCCTGCCACTCGGCATCGAGATTCACGGCCGTCGTTTTACTGGTTGATTTATAGTCCACCACAATCACCTCGCCATTCTCGTCCTGCCAGAGATCGTCTACCGCGCCAGTGATCATGAGGTTCGTCGGCTTGTGGTGATACTGCACGCCTTTGAAGTTCTCGCGCCACTCGTTCATTTTCGGATGGTCGAACGGCACCGCCTTGAGGCCATAGGCCTTCATCAAAGGATGCGCCACCTGCTTCGCTCGATGGATATCGAACTCTTTCTTTAAAAGTGTATCAACAGCCGAGTTCAGATTGAACGGAAAACCTGGTGGCTGGCCGATACCGAGCCGACGGTCCAAGTAGAAACACTTTGGACAGTGCATAAAGTTTTCTATCTTCGAGCGGGACAGCCGAAATACCTCCGAGCTTTTCGGGTCATAGACGTTTCTGGTGCGGTTGGGATTGTAGAATTCAGACATGGTTAGTTTTCCTCATTATACTACTTCGCTCTCCTTAAACGATGTTCCACCTCGTGCATCCCAAGATCGGCTACAGTTTTCATGGCCATGAAAAACGGCAGGGAGAGCTGGTTTACTCCAAAGAAGATAAAGGTTAAGTGCATCGGAATAATTCGCAAGTATGGATAGAACATAAGAGTCCCTAGATTCGGCTTCTTCATCAGCTCTTCACGGTTATACATAAAAGAAAAAAGATGATTCAGAAAGAATACGGCCGAGGCCGAGGCCAAGGCCACTCCAGGAAAATCCACCGAAACACCGGACCCGTGTTGCCAGAGAACCAGTAGATAGGCTAGATGAAAGGCTCCATAATGAATAAGAAAGAATCCAGCTACACCGTTTCTACCCTCTCGTGTTTCCGGAACTGGCTGGCCGTTACTTGTCAGTCCGTCAGTCGTAAATTCTTTAAGGGTGATAATACGTACAAAGTTAAAGAAACCAATCGTCACACTTTGCGCCCAGTAAATCCAAAGTAGTGTGCCGATGGCCCACCCCTCGCTAATCGCCAAAAAAATTGTAAAAAGATTGGCAGCGAGAAGCGACCAAGAGGAACGATCTTTGATCATAAGAATTGTAAAATTAATCTAACCATCCGTTCTTTACCTTTTCAATCACTCTTGGCTTGGTAAATAATTACACCCTTATTTTTTTGTATCTTTTTCGATGCCATGTGAAAAATCTGAGCCTACAGCTGTTTTCCCTATCATAAACCAAAAAGAGAGTGGGATACAGTTGTATCCATCACACCCTCCTTATCTATTAAGGTAGGTAATGGTGAGTTGCAAACAGGTGGCGAAGGTGCCCCAGAGGAGATATGGAATATTCACATAGACGATCCAACGAAGCTCCGGCGAGGCATGCCAGATGGCATAGAACGCCCAGATGAGCGTGCCGACCACAAGCAGGATATCGATGGCGGCCAGGAGATTGTTTCTGAGACCAAACTGAATGGGAGTGAAAATGAAGTTGAAAAACAAATTGAGCGCAAACGGCAGGGCCACCATCCAGGAAATCTGCCTGGTCAACGCTTTATAAAATACCGTACCGAAAGAGACGGCGATAATCGCATACAGCACCGTCCAGACCGGCCCAAAGAGCCAGCTCGGTGGCGCCCATGTTGGTTTGATCAGTTGCGAGTACCAGTTGTAAGTGGACATGGGGTTACTCCCCCATCATAAACTAAAAAGGGAGCAACTTATAGTCGCTCCCTTTGGTTAGATATTTATAGCTCGTTTGATTGCGGCTTCCAGTTCGAGGGGAGCATCTGTTCCTATGCGGTACACTTTTCCGTTTTTCATAGTTATCTGAACCGCGTCAAAGCCAGAAATATTATAAATCCACATCTTGGGCCACAGCCACAACCTTATCCCCCAGCCATAGTACCAATGATTTTTTACTCGCTCGACTGAAACAATCTCACTCACTACAAAACGTGTGTGAAAGATGCCGTAGCCAAATTTGATCTGGAGATAGTTTCCATCAATGGACACCGTGAGCGTGGCGAACGATGCAAGAATAAACAGAACTAATACCATTACAGCAGTAACGGCAAGATTTGTACCTGAGTCAATGGAAGGAGGCTCGGCCCGGGCTGTAATTTGAGCCCATGCGAAGAGCACCAGCACGACAAGCGTAACAACTAGCATCAGATATCCAATTTGGGTGTGTTTATATGTGGGCATAAGTTCATTTCACTAACTTTTTGGTGCCAATGGTTATTTTTTAGAGTACTAAAATTCTCATCTTCTGTCGTCTTCAAAAGTCTGTGCAAATCTTGCACAGACTGCGCCTCCTAAGACGTCATTAATACAACTTGATCATTAAAAAAGGCTAGTGGAAAGCTTTCTTTGACGAGAAGGCTTATAATCTTCTACCAAGGTTATGGGGATATCTAACCCAGACTCTTTTTTTAAACGCAACTTGGCCTGCTCACAGTACTCTTGATTATTGTCAATGAGAATAAACTTCCGACCTTCTTTATGCGCTGCAATACCACTCGTACCGCTTCCCCCAAAAGGATCAAGGACCAATCCACTTTCAGGAGAAAGAAGTTTGATAAAAAACCTTGGTAATTCAATTGGGAAAACTGCTGGATGTCCCATATTTTTACCAACTAATGGTATAGAAATAACGTTTGCTGGAAGAACGCTGGCTTTCTCTGTCCATCTAGAAATATTCCTACCAAAACCACTCCTATTTTCTGAATTGTGTCTGTTTGAGTCATTTTTACCCAACTTTGCTAGTCTAGATTTTGACCAGTCTCCTATAGGTTGCTTTACTGCTTCAAAATTGATAAATGGTCTCTTGCTTCTAGAGAGATGGAAACAATATTCCCACCCATCCCTAAGTCGAGTGGGCCAAAAACCGGGCATGGGATTCGGCTTGTGCCAAATATAATCTTCGATTGCGTACCAACCCAAATTACTCAACGCACTGATAGTATCCCACACATATCTATGCCGAGTGCCATTAACGACTTTGTCTTTGATATTAATTACCAGACTCCCCGAAGGTTTTAATGCTTTTAGAAACGGTTCGTGAAACTCAAGGAACCAATTTGCATACTGATCAGGATGGATACTATCATAGTGATTCTTTCTGGCATCAGCATAAGGTGGCGATGTCACGATAAGATCAACCTGTCCAGAAAAGTTTTGCAAAACCCTTCGACTGTCTCCAAGAATTATCTGATTAGAAATTTTCATGCTTCTTTGGAGTTACAGAATAGATCAATTAATTTCAGAGGATCATTGAAATTACCATCCTCATCTAGAAGTCCGTAATTCTTGCACTGTTCCCCAAATGCCCCTAAGAGTTCCTCTGGCATATAGACTGTTTCGACTAAATTTGTTTTTCTACCTTCTTCCGTAAGAACTTCAAAAACTGCCTTGGCTATCTCCCTGTATGTATAGTTAGCGAAGAAAGGCCAGAAAAAATCTGATCCCCACACTTCTGTATTCACAGAGTACGCAGATTTTGTTTTTGCATTACCTCGTATGCTTCGTTGTCCTCTCTCTATTACAATACCAAATATACAAATATAAGGACCGGAACGATTTTTATCTGTACGTGCTACATCCTCCAAGGCAAAAATTGCTTTGGGCCAATCTTGACCACCCATTGTATTTGAACGGTTCTTTATAGAAACATAGATATTGAGAGTTTTATTTTCATCTAGAAGCTTCATTGTTGCATTGAAGTCTGCTTCAGCAGCTCCAATATCTGAAATTGTAGTGAACCTCTTCGAGCTCAGCGCGCAATCTTTGGCAATGAACTGATACCGCCACCCGGAATTCATTCGTTCTTTTTGTAAGGTCTGGTTACGAAACTGCTCTTTAGCAATTACACTGAAATGTCTTCCGAGGCAGTCGTAGGCGGAAGTAGCAGGATCTCCATAATATTTCCTGAAATAATCAAAGAGCTTCTTTCCTTTCAGCTTATATATTTTTATTCTTTCTTCCCTAGGAGTCTCCTCCGGGATCTCTAAAATTGCACGACTAGATTTTTTACCGGCTCTCAATATAGCTTCTTTGATAATCGCTTTGAGCTTAGTGCTAGAAATTCTGTTTTTATGACTCGGTAGCTTCGAAACATCTAAGAAGCTCTTCTCGTCACGGGGATATGCCTGAGGTCCATTTGCCATACCCTAAGGTTAGCAAATCTAGTGCATTTTACCATCGACAACAGTTGTTGTATTTTTTGCAACAACTAAACTTGGATATCAAAGGGAGAGGGAGGGCACTACGCTATTCGAACGCGCTCGCTCTACTCGCTTCTCAAAACCTTCGGTTTTGAGTAATTTCCGACACGGGAAACCAATCGTGGTTTCCCGACCCCTTCCGCTGTTCGAATACCTCCGCTCACTATAGCAAAAATGACACTCACAAGGAATGTCATTTTTACTACGGCGGAGAGGGAGGGATTCGAACCCTCGGTACCGGTGAAGGTACACAGTCTTTCCAGGACTGCCAATTAAACCACTCTTGCACCTCTCCTTTGGTGTACGCTAGATAGTATACCGACTTTCTTAGCTTGGCAAAACTTCCTAAGAGATAATCGTGCCCACAAACTCCTTGCCATCGATCAGCGCGGAGAAGTTCTTCAGATCACGACCGTCCATGATGATGGCTTTGATTCCTTCCTTCTCGCCCAAGCGAGCAGCCACGGGATCAACTGGCGAGTGAAAACCTGGGCTCCACTTTTTGGGGATGAGCGAACGGTACTTTTCCCAAGAGATCGTCTCAAACGGTTTGGCGTCTTTGTATTTCACAAAGTCTTTGTCGTAGACATGACTCGGCTTTCCAGCCACGATCACTTCGCTGGCGTCGAAATCAACGGCTAAGGCGACGGAGATGAAATCAGTGGACCAGCCTGGGCGCCAGCCGGAGGCGATGGTTACGGGATACTTCAACTTCTTGGTTTTATAGCGAGAGTCAATGACGACAGGATCGGCGATGTCTTCAAAGACGGTGCGGAGAAGATGGCCGTTCAAGCGGGTGGCGTGGATGCCAATCCAGTCTTTGTCCTCGTCGGTCACTTCGGCAATCTCGGCGGCGGCTTTTTGATATAAGCGACTGACTCGTCCCCCACCAACCACAATCACAAACTGTTTTCCTTTTTTAACGTACTTACGAATTATCTTCGTAAACTCCAGAATAAACTTCGTATCAATTTCTTCGGGGTAGAGAATAGATCCCCCGAGGGCGATGACAATAGTTTTACTGAAGCGGTGTTTCATCTTTTTTGGAATCTACAACGATAGGAAAGTTCATCCAGATAGCGAGTAGGGTAAGGAGGGTCAAAATGATCTGGCTGAAGAAAATGGCAGGGAGAATTGGCAGAGCTACAAAAACGAGATTAACCAGAATTCCCAGAGTCATGGCATGCAGTCCAATCTGATATGACTGCTTATAACTAAACTTTCGGCCACGCAGTCGACCAATCGCCATAATAAACAGAGCTCCGAGAAGAAGTCCAAGGGCCAGCATGGCAGAAAACCACAGACTGACAAAGAAAATTCCGCCGACAATCAGGAACGGCACCCAGGCAAGCAAGGGGGTCGCCTCTCCAATCCAACTCACCACCTGCGCTCTATTAATCACCGCATCGGGGATATCTTTCAGAGATTCTGAATCTTCGATACCGCCCTTCTCGTTGGCCACATAGATCGTATCCTTGGTTGCATACAGCAATGTATTTGCTGTCTTGAAACGCGCTTCATCAAATGGATTCTTTGGGTCGATGACTAAAAAGTTCTGAGGGAGGCCTGGCGTTGAGCTCCCAAGTGTGAGAGGAATCACGGCCGGCTCTTCGGTGTTTGTGGAGATCTGTCCGGCTTTGATGGTTACTACCAAATTCTCGGGAAACCGAGAAACAAGTTCCGGACCGAAGTTATCAAGCGCAGTTCTTACAATTGGCAGGAGGCGGAACGAGACCACGGTACTCACGAAAAGCGCCACCATTAAGGAGAGTGAGATGAAGTATACAAATGAACTGGAAAGTTTTTCCGTGAGCACTTTCTCGTAGTATGCAACGTTATAAATACTGTCCTGGATTTCTTTGAAGATAGACATGATTTTTATTCTATTACTTTATTTCTATTCCTTTAAGGGCGGCGATACGTTCCTCGATCGGTGGATGGGTCATAAATATCTTATGAAACCAGGAGGTCTTCTCCTCCCCTGCGAACGGATCATCAATCCAGAGGTGCGAGGTGGTGTTGTTGGCGATCGACATTGGCGTGACGTCGGCGGAGATTTTTCTAAGGGCGCTTGCCAAACCTTCAGGATATCGGGTGAGCAGTGCGCCAGAGGTGTCAGCCAGAAACTCTCGGCGACGGGAAACCGCTAAACGCATCAGCGTGGCAGAGATTGGCGCGAGAATGGCGATCGCAATGGCCGCAATATAAAACACTGGTGGGACCTGGCGATCTCGATCACGATGCCCCCAGAACATCGAACGCAAAAACATATCGCTAATCAAAGAAATGAAACCGACGAGGATGACGGCTGCGGTGCCAATCAACATATCGCGATTACCAATGTGCGACATCTCATGCGCCAGGACGCCTTCGAGCTCGGCGCGATCGAGTTTATTGAGTAGTCCTTCGGTCACCGCGATCACGGCGTGTTCTGGATTGCGCCCAGTGGCAAAGGCATTGAGGGCTGACTCGTGGATAATGTAGAGCTTCGGCATTGGCAAGCCGGCAGTAATCGAGAGGTTCTCGACGATACGATACAGCTCGGGATTCGTCTTCATATCAACTGGCTCAGCGTGCGCCATCGAGAGCACGATCTTATCTGAGTACCAGTAACTGACAAAGCTAGTGAGAAAAGAAAATCCTACGGCAAAATAGAGGATGCCCGGATCACCATAGACCTGCGAAAACACCCAGCCCACGCCGATGATAAAGATGAGAAAAACAGAGAACAAAAGGAAAGTCTTTCTGATATTAGACTCTTTTTGCGTATAGAGAGAAACCATTAGAACTTAACCTGGACTGGAGCTTTTTCTTTTTCGTCCTCAACCTCGAAGAACTTTTCAGAGAAGAATCCGAACGAACTGGCGATCATATTCGAAGGGAAGGTCTCGATCATAGTGTTCAGATCACGGACTGTGCCGTTATAGAACCGACGAGCGGCCTGGATCTTATTCTCAGTGTCTGACAACTCGCGCTGTAACTCTAAGAAGTTTGTGTTGGCCTTAAGATCAGGATAGTTTTCAGCTACTGCAAACAACGTCTTCAAAGTGCCGGTTAACATATTCTCCGACTCAGCACGATCTAAGGCACTGCCCGAAGCACCACTCACCGCCGCCCGGGCTTTGGTGACATTTTCTAAAACACCCTGCTCGTGTGAAAGATACCCCTTCACTGTTTCCACTAAGTTTGGGATCAGATCAAAACGACGCTTCAGCTGTACATCAATATCCGAGATGGCCTCCTGTGCTCGAAAACGCAAAGTGACCAAACGGTTATAGGCATACACCAACCATAAGGCGAGCAAAACTGGGATTCCAATAATAATGAATGTCATAGTTCCTGGATTATATCACATCATACTCAAAATCAAACAGGCCACTCCTTGACAACATTCACTTTCTTCATATATAGTAAGATCAGCACAACGAAAGGAGGTCTCATCATGCAAATGAAGAGATCCATTGTAGCTCTATTGGGATTGGTTGTTGCAGTAATCGCCGCCAGCCCCAAGCGAACTAACGCGCAAGATTCTCTGTGTAACATCGAAAGTCCGACTATCCTAGTCGGTCAGGCCTCGTGGTATGGTCCCCGGTTTCACGGGAAAAAGACAGCCACAGGAAAGGTGTTCGACCAGAACGACCCTTCAATGGCCGCTTGCCTCGATGGGTTCAAGAATGCCTGTCTTCGAGTGACTAACCTGGAAAATCGCCGCTCACTCACGGTTGCTTGTAGAGACACGGGTAGCTTCTGTGAAAAATACGGAAGGATCATCGATCTCTCCGAAGCAGGAGCAATCCGCCTCGGGTATAAGACCCGAGGAGAAGCAGACGTCAGAGTCGAACCTGTGGCATGTGAATCGTAACGCGTTAGTTCCCCCCCCATGAAAAAGGCCCGTGCGCATCCAGCGTATCGGGCCTTTCCTACATTCAGTAAGCCTTTATGAGTATTTTGATCCGAAAACCTATAAAGGAAGTCCTAGATTTTTGGATAAAAGATACGAACTAGTAGCCCATGCCACCCATCCCCGGCATACCACCTCCCATACCAGCATTCTTATCTTCCTTCTCTGGAATGTTTGTAAGCGCGGCGCCAATAGTCAGATAGGTTGAAGCCACTGAGACCGAGGAAACCAGAGCGGTCTTTGTCACCTTCAGCGGATCGATAATCCCCGCTTCTTTTAGATCGCCAATCTTATTGGTAATGCCATTAAAGCCAGTCCAACGATCACCCTTGGCTCGCTTCTTCAGTTCTCCCAACACTGCTTCGGCTGACTCACCGCTGTTGTGTAAGATGGCACGAATTGGTGCTTCTAAGGTTTTCATCAAGATCAGATGCGCAGCTTTCGCCACCTCATCTTTCTTTTCTACATCAGCCATATCCAAAGAAACATTATAGAGCGCGATTCCACCGCCAGGGACGATACCTTCTTCCATGGCAGCGCGTGTGGCAGCAACCGCATCTTCCACTCGTTGCTTCAGCTCCTTCTGAGCAGACTCGGTTGCGGCACCAACTTTAATAACGGCCACACCACCAGAAAGTTTGCCCAATCGCTCCTGCAACTTCTCCTTGTCGAAATCAGAATCGGTCTTCTGAATCTGAGCTTTAATCTGCGAAACTCGACTATCGATTTCTTTTTTATCGCCCTTACCATCAACGATGGTAGTGGAGTCCTTTGTAGACACAACACGATGCGCGTGGCCGAGGTCTTCGAGCGTAACATTCTCTAACTTCTTGCCGAGATCTTCAGATACGAACGAAGCGCCGGTGACGATCGCGATATCCTGCAACATCTCCTTCCGGCGATCACCAAAACCAGGAGCCTTCACCGCTAACACGTTGAAGATGCCACGGAGCTTGTTCAGAACAAGCGTCGCCAAAGCCTCACCCTCAACCTCTTCAGCAATAATTACCAACTCCTTCTTGCCACTCTGTACAATCTTTTCTAAGAGAGCCAGAATCTCCTGAATCGAAGAAATCTTCTTGTCAGTTACTAAGATATATGGATCTTCGAGAGCCGCTTCCATGCGCTCCTGATTAGAAATCATATACTGCGAAACATATCCGCGATCAAACTGCATACCCTCCACCAACTCATACGAGTTCGCCAAGGTATTCGAATCTTCAATAGTAACTACACCATCCTTACCAATCTTTCCCATTACTTCGGCGATTAATCCGCCAATCTCTGCGTCCTTCGCAGAAAGAGTGGCAACTTCTTTTACCTTTTTGTTGTCGTTAATAAGTTCTTTCTGGGTCTCCAAGGCCTTGATAATAGAAGTGCTTTCTTTCTTCAGCTCTTCGGCCAAGTGAATAACATTAAAACCTTTTTCGCGAATGGCTTTCTCACCCTCATCGATCATGGCCTGAGCCAGCACGACAGAGGTCGTTGTGCCATCACCGACATTGTCGTTGGTTTTGTCAGCGGCCTGTTTAATAAACTCGGCGCCAAGATTTTCGTACTTGTCTTCAAGTTCAACTTCCTTAGCGACGGTTACACCATCAAGTGTCACCTGCGGTGCGCCATAGCCTTTTTCAATCACTACCGCACGACCACGAGGCCCAAGAGTCATCTTCACTGCTTCGGCCAACTTGTCGATACCCTTCTTCATCGCGGCTCGCGCCTCTTCGTTAAACAAAATTTGTTTTGCCATAGTGTTTCAGATTTATACGTTTTTAAAAAGACCTTTTATTACTCCAGGATCGCGAGGATATCGTCCTCATCGCCAACCATATACTTCTTGCCGTCGAGCTCCACCTCGTCTGGACCATATTTCTTGAATAAGACGGTGTCGCCCACCTTCACCGACATTGGGATTCGGGCATCTCCATCCTCGTTCATCTTGCCTGGACCAATAGCGATAACCTTCCCTCTTACTGGGCGTTCTTTCTCGGCTGAATCTGGCAAAACAATCCCCGACTGCGTAACCTTTTCCGCCTCCAAAGGCTCAATAAAAAGGTGATTTGATAATGGCTTTACGTTCATTTTTTTAAAATAAATTGGTTTACAATCGACCTAGTTATTAGTTAATAAGGTGGCTTAATCATAGGGAAAATTGACGCATAGTCAAGGTTCTCTCGGGTTTTCTTGGCTAGAACACGGATAGAATTCTCACTGAATTCTTCCTATACTCCCACCGCCGTGGTCCGTAATGATCTAGCCAACAAAACCCTCGATCAAGGGGCAAAAGGAGACTTCCCTGTCGCTCCTTGGGTCACTGATTCGAACCTAGGAGGTGGCGAAGTATCTTTTCCAAATCCAATGACTAAACCGCCAGCCGAGAATAATCGCAAGGAGCAAAGTGCCAAGCCACAAGATTAGAACTGGAAGATAGAAGAGGATACGGACGATACTATCTATATAACCAGCCAGACCCGTAACCATATTTCTGAACGCCTGTTTGATAGTAAATAACGGCCGCCAGCGAAAACCGAACACTTCAACATCAGCTTCGGAAGTGAGGGAGATGGTGATGGTCGACATATCAATCTGGCGGGAGAGATAGGTAAGCTGTCCCTGAACCTGCTCGATCTGTCCGCGAACCGAATTAAGTTCTCTTTGAACTTTTAACGTCTCCTCAACTGTAACCGCGCGCTTCATAATCTCGAGAAACTGACTTTCACCAGCTTTCAGGTTTCGCAAGCGGGCTTCTAAATCAACAAACTGGTCAGTTACGTCGCTTGCGGAAAGATTCTCGCGTTCAACCTTGATAGCCAGTTTTTTAATCTCTGCCACGGCGGCGTCAAACTGATCAGCGGGCAGTCTTATGGTGACCGAACCGGTTTTCATGCCATCGGCCACTTCATAAATGTTGGCTGAGTTTATAAACCCTTTAAACTGTGTGGCAATACCTTTCAGTTTTTCCGCTGCTTCTTCGGCTTTCCCCACAATCAAACTCAAACTGCCATTCTTAATGACTTTGCGATCAATGGCACTGTTCTGAGAAGTCTGATTACCACTATTTATTTCTCTATAACTTTCAGTAGAGCCCATCTCCTGAGAAAATTCCCCTGCCCCGCCGGAAGATGGTGCGGCATAATAGTCTGAATAACCGGGAGCAATCGATGCTGACTTAAAAGCTGATGGCCTTAGGGAGGTAGAGAAAAAAACTATTGCAAGAATCGCTAATACCCCGAAAAAGGCCAACAACACAACTACTCCTTTTTTAATTTTCTGAAGCCAGTTCGTCATATGCAGTTATTATACTATACTACTCCGAACTACCCTTTCACTACCCTGTCGTAGATATTCAGAACTGCCTTCACCGCATCACCGGCTGAGATGTTGTTTTGCTTGTAGAGAACATCAGAAACATCCCCCACCGCCCAGATGCGCGGATGAGAAGTCTGCTGAGTGCGCGGATCGGCAACAACCTCGCCAACTTCGTTGAGCTTCACCAAGTCTTTCACAAAATCAGAGTTTGGCAGTGCGCCAATCTCGATGAACACTCCTTGGAGTTCTAGTTTTTTCTCTTCATTTGTTTTTGCATCCTGATAGATTAATCCTTCGACAGCATCAGTTCCCACAATGGCCTTTGTTTCAGCTTGCGTGATGATTTCTACTTTTGGCTCACTCTTAATTTTTTCCTGAGTGACCGCATCTCCTTTCAGTCCAGTAGATCGCTCGAGGAGTGTAATTTTCGTAGCATAGGGAAGAAGATCTAGAACTGCTTCCAACCCGGCATTTCCTCCACCGACTACCGCCACGGTTTTGTCTTTAAAAATCGGTGCGTCACAAATGGAACAATATGCCACACCTCGGCCGTCGAGTTCGTGTTCGCCAGGAACATTCAGTTTGCGTCGTCGACTTCCTGAGGCAAGCAGGAGATATTTCGTTTCTATTTTTTTGCCCGATGTGGTTTCGAGAACTAAGTAATCTGCGTGATCAGAAACAGCAGATATACGATCGCCCTCAATAATTTCAATCCCCTCCTGAGCCCGAAGATGTTCTTCAAGAGATTTTCCCAGATCAAAACCGGAAATAGATTTCGTCCCAATCCAGTTCTGCACATCAGCCGAAACAACCGACTGACCGCCAAACTCCTCGGCAACCAGGGCCACTTTTATTTTTTTACGAGCAGCGTAGACTCCCGCGGCTACACCACCAGGGCCACCGCCAATAATAACAAGGTCGTACATTATAAAACTCTATTTAAAACTTACGGCTGAAGATTCAACGCCTTGGCCACTGCCTGGCGGTTGAACCCCACAATAATAGTGTTATCGATATCAATGACTGGAACGCCAAACTGGCGAGATTTATTCACCATCTCTTCGCGAGCAGCGTCATCCTCGGCAACATTCACCTCTTGATACGCAACGTTATTTTTTTCGAAATACTCCTTCGCCATCTTGCAGTATACACAGGTTGGAGTGCTGTAGATTTTTACGGTATGAGCCATGTTTTTTATAAATATTTTTTAACCTTTAGCTCCATTGTAAGGGGACGAACCGGACCATGTCAAAAGAATATATCCGAGACCCGCCCAAACCACACAAAACAGGCCTACTCCTTTGATTTAGAGGGTTGAAAAAGTGTAGAATGAAGTTCTGTAATGGATCTTTCTTCTTTCCAGGCCATCTTTAGCTCTATCGCTGATCACAGCTATTTTTTTATTTTTGGAGTAATGGTCATCGAAGGGCCGATTGTGACCGCGGCGGCAGCCTTTGCAGCCGCCCTAGGGCATCTCAATATACTGATTGTCTTTATCCTCTCTCTCCTCGGAGATATGACTGGCGACCTCATCTATTTTTCCATTGGCTACTGGGGGAGACTTAAATTCGTAGAAAAATACGGCCTACGATTTGGGCTTACTCCAGCCCGACTAGAACGTCTCTCTCACCTGGTCAAGACTCATCCAATAAAAGTTCTTATTGCCTCCAAGTATATACCCTTTGTTTCCGCTTCGGGATTAGCGGCGGCGGGACTCTCCCATCTCTCTCCAAAGCGATTTATTATCCTCGATTTTCTAGTGACACTTCCCAACACTATTCTCTTCACCACCACTGGATTCTATTTCGGACTGGCCTTTGAACGACTTTTCCAGTACTTTCAAAATGCTCAGTATGCCATACTCGTTATCGAGGGTGCGGCGCTAATTCTTTTCCTCCTCTATAAAAAACTCATCGGTATTATTTATAAAGATCTCAAAAAAGAAGTCGAGCTCGAAGATACTACCTCCTCACAATGAAAATTGCTTTTTTCTCCGATAATTTTTATCCAGAACTTTCTGGGATTGCAGACTCAATTCTCACGACTGCCGAAGAGCTCGCCAAACATGGACACCAGGTCCGCTTCTATGTCCCTCAGTACGCCTCAAGCGACTATGATTCTTCACAAGCGCCAGAACCATTCAGCAACCCCTCCCTCTCCGTGTATCGCATCAAATCTTTTCATGTGCCTACCGGAACTGGCCAAGGGAGATTTTGCTATTCATTCTCTGAACCACTCAAAGATATCGAGAAGTTCAACCCCGACATTCTTCATACACACCTGCCTTTTAATACGGGAATTCTTGCGCTTCTCGCTCAACGCAAGTTCAAGAAACCTCTGGTGGGAACCAACCACACCTTAGTTAAAGAGTTTCTGCCACGTCTTCCTCTCCTCGGTGATAGCCTGAAACACCTTGGCAGTCGCTATGCGGCCTGGTTTTATAACCACTGCGCAATTATTAGTACTCCCTCCTCACTGATTCTCGAAGAGATGCGAGAGTTCGGATATAAAAAAGAAGGCCTGTCACTGTCAAATCCAATTTCTCCGGAAGTCTTCCACGCACTACCTGGAAAACCAGCGCTTAAGAAAAAACATAAACTCCCGGCCTTTACGATTCTCTTCGTAGGCAGACTATCGTCAGAGAAAAATCCAGAAGTTATTCTCCAAGGTTTCGCTCGAGTGAAAGATCAGATGCCAGATGCAGGTGTTGTGCTCGTCGGCAAAGGAAGTATGGAAGAAAAATTGCGAAGACTGGCTAAAGACTTGAAGATTTCTGAGGCGATTACTTTCTTTGGGTTTATCAGGGACAAGGTGGCACTCAACGAGGTCTACAACGCCAGCGATATATTCGCGATTATGAGCACCTCGGAAACGCAGGGAATGGTAGCCCTACAGGCGATGATGGCTGGCACACCAGTCGTGGCTGCTCGATCCTGGGGATTAGCAGAGTATGTTACTGAAGATCACGGATTCTCTATTGAGCCAGGAAACGCACAAGAGCTTGGTGCTGTTTTTCTCGATCTCTACAATAATCAGAAGAAAATGAAACTCATTGGAAACAAAGGGAAAGCTTATGCCGAACAGTTCACGCCAGAAGCTATCGCCAAAAAATGGCTGGGTATCTATGAACAAGTCCTCAAGGGAGATTATAATAAGTAGTAATCTGATGAAACTGAGCTTCTCTATACCAGCCCACAACGAAGAAGAAAGGATCTGGCGGTGCCTTGAATCAGTCCTCCGAGAACTCAAGAGGGGGAAGTACCAAGCTGAAATAATTGTCGTAGATAATGCTTCAACGGACCGTACTGCCGAAGTGGCTCGCTCGTACGGTGGAGTTCAGGTTGTCTCTGAACCAACTAAAGGACTCCTCTTTGCTCGCCAACGTGGCTATCTCTCTTCTCATGGAGAACTCCTGGCGAATATCGATGCTGACACGATACTCACCGAGGGGTGGATCAAAACCGTTATCGAAGAGTTCGACAAAGATCCAAATCTAGTTGCCTTGAGTGGTCCTTATATCTACTACGACCTCCCCTGGACAGCCAGACAGGCAACTAAAGCATTCTATGCAGTGGGAATGTTCTTCCACTATCTCTCCATTCTTTTCACTGGTCGGGGAACCATGGTCCAGGGTGGCAACTTCGTATTGCGGCGAACTGCTCTTGATAAAATTGGTGGGTTCAATACAAATATCTCTTTCTACGGAGAGGATACCGATATTGCCCGACGCATCAGTCAGGTAGGGAAAATTAAGTTCACCTTCCGGCTTCCGATGCAGACTTCTGGCCGGCGACTGGCCGAAGAGGGGGTTTGTGTGACCGGACTGCGGTATGCTATAAACCATTTCTGGGTACTCCTCTCAGGGAAGCCCTTCACGAAAAAATACGAAGACCTACGACCGCCACAAAAATTATCATGAGCTCTCCTCTTTCTCAAAAGATCTTCCTTCTTGTCTCGGGCGATGTTCTCGTGCTTTACGCCTCACTCCTTCTGACGCTTGTTATTCGTTACGATGCAACCTGGCAAGAAGCCTTATCAGTCCATCTTGGGCCGTTTTCTTTTGTCTTCGCAGTCTGGATTGTAGTCTTCTATATTGCTGGTTTATATGACTTCAGAAAGATTACTAACAATATCACCTTCCTCACGCTCTTCAGCATTTCTCTTGTCCTCAACACCCTCATCACCACCGCACTCTTCTATTTAATTCCCGCCTTCGGCATTGCGCCTCGTGCAAATCTTTCTCTTCTCCTTATTATTTTTGCGATATTACAGATCTGCTGGCGTCGAATCTTCTGGTACTACCTTAAACAAAATCAGAATCTTTTTAGCGTCGTAATGATTGGTAATGATCCGACAATCGACGAGCTCTCTCGGGCGCTCGCAGAAAACCCCCAGATTGGTTATCGAGTAGTAGACCACATCCAGAATCCTCACGACCTCCAAGTTACTGAAAATATTGCTCAGAAACTCCGGACTGACAAGGCTGATGTGGTAGTCATCCCGCGAGGAGTAAAGCAAAACACTGAACTCCAAAAGATCTTCTACGGCCTTCTTTCTTCCGGTATCGCCATCTATGATGTCCCCGCTTTTTACGAAGAAGTTTTCCGCAAAATTCCCTTAAAAAATATCGAGGAGTCCTGGTTTTTGGAGCATATTTCAATCCGAAAAAATGTCTATGACGATCTCAAACGATTAAGTGAAATTATCACCGCCACCCTAACTGGCCTCTTTCTCCTTCCTCTTATTATTCTGGTAGCTCTTTTCATCCGCCTCTCCTCCCGTGGACCGGTGATTTTTTCTCAGCGAAGAATTGGTGCCCAGAATAAGATATTCACTCTCTATAAGTTCCGAACCATGGTGCACGACGCAGAAAAAGATGGGGCAAAGTGGGCAAGTAAAAATGACCCGCGAGTTACCCTCTTCGGAAAAGTTTTAAGATACTCTCACCTCGATGAACTGCCTCAGATTTGGAACATCATCCGTGGTGATCTATCGTTCGTGGGACCACGACCAGAACGACCGGAGTTTGTAGAAATCTTAGAGAAAGAGATCCCCCACTATGACATTCGCCACCTCATCAAACCAGGAGTAACTGGCTGGGCACAGATAAACTATCGCTATGGTTCATCGATTGAGGACTCCTATCAAAAACTCCAGTATGATATCTACTACCTGAAAAATCGTTCGCTTATCCTTGATATTGCCATTATACTAAAGACATTACGAACTTTATTCGTAAACGAGACATAAGGGTTCATCCTCTCGTAACCTTTTCCATATTCAAAAGACACTGTGTGAATAGCTAGAAAACATTATTTTCAAAAAACCAATTAACTCAACATAAATAAAAAATCTATGAAAATTATCGTAACTGGTGGGGCCGGTTTTATCGCCTCTCATGTAACAGATGCCTATATCAGCGCCGGACATAAAGTTGTCGTTATTGATAATCTGAATACAGGGTTTCGCAAAAACGTTAATCCTAAAGCAACCTTCTACAAGGCAGACATTCGAGATCTTCCCACAATGGAGAAGATTTTTAAAAAAGAAAAGCCAGAGATTCTTAATCACCACGCGGCTATCGCTGAAGTGGTGAAATCGGTCAGCAACCCAATTCCCACTTATGAAGTAAACGTAATCGGTACCGCCAATGTACTTCTGTGCTTTGGCAAGTTCGGCAAGGGAGCAAAGAAGGTTTTATTCTCCTCTACAGGCGGAGCGATCTATGGAGAGCCAAAGAAAATCCCCGCTCCAGAGACAACTCCAGCGAATCCCCTCTCTCCCTATGGCCTCTCTAAGCTACTTGGCGAGGAGCTGATAAATTTTTATGCGCGAACCTACAAACTGAACTACCTCATTTTTCGTTATCCAAACGTGTATGGCCCCCGCCAGAATCCAAAAGGTGAAGCAGGGGTAGTGGCCATTTTTGGTGGAATGATGAAGCAAGGTATTCAACCTACAATTTTTGGTGATGGCACTAAGGCCCGCGATTATACCTATGTAGCCGATATCGTTCAGGCGAACCTGAAGGCCTTAACTAAGGGGAATCAGACAATCACCAACATCGGTTGGGGAAAATTAATCTCCGATACAATGATCTTCGAAACTATTGCCTCTTTATTAAAATTTGAAAAGCCAGCCAAGTATGCTCCCTATCGTCCTGGAGAAGTTTATCGAATATCTCTGAACGCAACAAAAGCAAAGAAGATCCTGGGCTGGAAGCCCACCGTCCCTCTGGCGAATGGAGTAGCCAAAACCCTGGCCGCGCTCTAACGTTTCTTTCTGTCTTTTACTTTCTCCACATAGGCCGACAGCAACCAGGAGCTGGACTGTATTTTTCCGTCCGGTCCGATATTAAAAACCATCTTAGTACCAATCCTTTCGCATACTGGCACTTCGGGAATATTCTTCTTTGTTCGATCACCACCATTTGCAAAAATATCTGGCTTTATCTCCTCAAGCTCCCGACAGACACTCATATCCTCTGGGTTTGGCCTGTGCCTTGTGAGAATAACCCGATCAACAACTCGCAACGCTTCAATGACTGCTTTTCTCTCAACTTCTGGCATAAAAATATGATGCTTCTTCGCTCGTAACCAGTTGTCATTATTCAAGATAACAACTAGTTCATCACCAAGCTTTTTAGCTTCTTCAAATAACTGAATGTGGCCGATATGAATAGGATCGAACCCGCCACTCACGGCCACCACCTTTTTCTTTTTGTCCTGCTTCATAATGAACTTCATTCTAACAAGGGAAATTACTAAAACACAACTCCATAGCAACGGTAAAAAAAATATGCTAACCTCGGGACATTGCCCCATAACATGCTCCAAAAACTAACCGACTTCTTTCTTATAAATAACTCAACCCGCCAGAAGGTTCTCAAAAACACCTTCTGGCTCTTTTTCGGGCAGGTTGGTTCTCGCTTCGTGAAGCTAGGAATTATTATCTACGCCGCGCGCGTTCTGGGAGCTAGTGGCTGGGGGGCTTTTTCTTATGCGCTCGGCATCGCTGCTTTCTTTTCCATCTTCATTGATTTCGGAGTAAACGGAGTACTCACTCGCGAAGGTAGTCGAGATCTCAAGTCCCAGGAAAAATATTTCGCCACTGCCTTGGCTATTAAGATTTTCCTCTTCTTCCTATCATCGGCCGCTATCTTCCTCCTCTTTCCTTTATTTATGACCAGAAATGAAGTGGCTATCCTCATGCCCTTTGTAGTTTTGATTGTTGGTTTTGATGGTCTACGAGATTTTGCGGGAGCGATGTCCCGAGCTTGGGAGCGAATGGAGATCGAAGCAGTGATGCAGATCTTGACTAGCGCGTTCATTCTCATCGCTGGCTTTATCGCTCTCTTTCTCTCGCCTACTCCGAAGGCGCTGGCCATCGGTTACGCGGTTGGCGTCGGACTGGGAATGCTAGCTTCCTTCTGGCCTTGTCGAGGATATTTTAAGAATCTTTATCAGGCATTCTCATTGTCACTTATTCGACCAATTGTTTCTGCCAGTTGGCCATTTGCACTCTCTGGACTAATGGGAGCAGTGCTCTTAAACACCGATACAGTTCTTATCGGATGGCTCCTCGATATTACAAATGTTGGCTACTACTCAGCAGCACAACGAATCGCCCTCCTCGCCTATGTTATTCCTGGACTAACCGCTACGGCTTTTTTTCCTTCAATGGCAAAATTCTTCGAAGATAAGGAGCGGCGAAAGATACTTCTTGAAAAACTTGCTACCCTTCAGATATTAATAGCCCTTCCTCTCACGATCGGAAGCTATCTCCTTGCAGAACCAATCATCACACTTTTTTATGGGCAGGAGTACACTCCAGCTATTCTTAGTTTTCAGATCATGAGCCTCACCTTCTTACCGGTTTTCCTCCAAACTATTTTCAGTAACACAATTTTTTCCATCAACGAAGAAAAGAAATTGTTCCTCTCTTCTATTGTTGGCATCATTGGCAATCTCACTCTCGATATTATTCTTATTCCACGCTGGGGTATCGCTGGCGCTGCTCTAGCAACTGTCCTCAACCAAACCATTGTGGTTAGTTTTTTATGGTGGCTTCTCCGGAAAAAAATTGCCTTCTCACTACTCCCTCAGATCGGGAAGATTATTATTGCCAGCGTTGTTATGCTCGTCGTTTTAGTTTTCCTTCTTCAATTTACCATCAGCATCTATTTTGTAGTTCCCATTGGTATTCTGGTCTATGGTAGCGTTCTTCTTTTCCTTCGAGAAGAGATACTACGGGAAACTTTCAGGACGTTTATAAACTAAAAAGAACATAAAAAAACCCGATGATTAGATCATCGGGGGGGTTCGTCTTCTGTCCTTAGATAAGATTAAGGGAAAGAATCTCCTCAAGGCTCCTCACCACGTGGAGTGGTCTACACAAAGACAACTCTGATTCGTTGTACTCATTGAGAACGAAGATAGTCTTTAGTCCTGCCGCTTGTCCCGCAAGTACATCTCGGTCACTGTCGCCGATCATGAAAGATGTATTAGGATCGTCGACACCGAACTCCTTCAAGGCCTGGAGAAGCATACCCGGCTTCGGCTTGCGACAGTCGCAGTTGTCCTCGTTGATATGGGGACAGGCGTACACCTTGTCCAACATCCCTCCAAGTTGCTTCTCCATTGAAAAATGAATCTCCGCAAGAGTGACAGGTGAGAGCAAACCCTTACCAATCTGCGGTTGGTTGGTTGCTACCGCAAGTTTGTAATCAAGCTCCTTGGCTCTCTCTAGGAGTTGGACTGCGCCTGGAACTATCTCCAACTGGTCGAGGCGGAGCAGATGCTCCCCCCGAGGCATGGCTCGGACCAACGTTCCATCACGATCAAGAAGTAGAACCTTGTTCATAGAATTCCTTTCTTAATTATTAGCTATGTCCGAGTGTAACACCATTTCTTTTCATTGACAACATTCATATATTATTTTATAAGATCAATAGCTCTTAGAAAGGAGAAAGGAAGAATGCCAGGTATCGTTACAAATCTGCCCGGCGGGCAGCAAAGAACTCTTTCCGGGGGAACTCGGAATGAGGTGAAGCTGTCCCGGCCGTGGCAGGCATCGCTTTCCGCGATCATCGATCCGGAAAACTGCCCGTTCTGCAACAAGCCCCAGGAGGATCTCGTTCTGCCGAGTAATTCTCCGAAGGGTTGGCGATGGCTGCCGAATATCTTCACTCCCCACCCGGAACACACACTCCTCATCCCTGATCGCTGCTGGCTAGAAGAGGAACTCCAGGAATGGGGTGGAGAGAAGAAAATCTGCGAGGCGATTCAGATTGCCTCTCGGGTATTCCGACGCCACCGAAAAGAGATGATTGCATTGGCTCACGTCGAGCATCAGTCCGGACAAAACTTGGGCCACGCTCACTTGCACTTCTTCGAGGTGCAAGTGACAAATCCTCTCTCCGCCAGGTCATTGGAGATGAAAGATCTGATGGTCCTTGGTCAAGACGGGATCACAGCCATAGCCGGAGGAGTGAAGGCGGGAGAATGCCTTCTCTTCTCCGAACACGAGGCACCTTTCAGTCTCCAGACGGCCGAAACTGTTGGCCAAGTACTTCACCGCCTCATTGCCGTGGGCAACAAGGCGTGGAAAAGCACCCAGGGCCTCGCACCGAGCTATAGCTTCGCGGTGCGAGTCTCGGCTGATGGACTCTTTCGGTATGGTTGCTACTCTCCCAATCTCTCAAATTGGGGGGTCTACAACCACACGGTGACAGCCTTGGAAGGCGAACCCTACGTCCTCCCGTGGCCTCATGAGACGACAGTGGACCATCTTCGCCGTTTCGTCTAAGTATTTTCTGCCTCGTTGCTTACGCAACGAGGCTTTTTTTATTCACTCTTTTTCTCTCGATACCAATCCTGAGCAAGTTTATATTTTTCAGGAGTGCCAATGTCCAAGATATTCTCTTCGGTAGGAAAACCATAAATATCGTCTCGCTCTTGTATTAATGAAGGTAGAATCTGACCATCTAGTTTTACTGGTTCAATAGTTGGAATAAAATCAAGAATTTTCTTTGAGAGCACATAAAGGCCACTGTTTAAATGATACTTATCTCCATATTCTTCAATTCCATGAGGACGCTTGTGCCAGGCAGTAATTCTTCTGGTTATCGGATCAACCTCCGCGATCTCACCATTTGCAGGTATGTCAGAGTGCTTAAGAACTAAGGTGGCCAGCGCCTTCTGCTTCTCATGAAAATCGAGAATTTCTCCAAAATTATAAAAATGAAGGTGGTCGCCATAAAGCATCAGAAAAGTATCCGATAAGAAAGGCTCCATTTTTTTTAACGCCCCACCAGTTTCTAGTAGATTCTCTGTTTCATCAGAGTAGACAATCTCCACTCCCCATTTTTCTCCATTGCCAAAATGACTAACGACTATTTCCGATAAATAGTGGAGATTAATTACAAATTTTTTAAAACCCTGATCGCGGAGCAAAAGAATGGTGTGTTCAAGAAGTGGCACCCCTTCAAACGGCACCATTACTTTTGGCATGGTGTCCGTAATCGGTCGAAGACGAGTACCTAACCCAGCCGACAAAAGAGCCACTGTAATTTTTGAGCGATCGAACATGCCTATTGAGCACTACCCTTCTGGACCAGTTGGTCAAAATAATCTTTGAAGTACTTCGTCATTAAGTGCATGATCGTGTGATGAACACTCTCCACAATCTCGTACTGCCCCTTCTCAGTCTTCACGAGGATCTTCGCATCAGATAACTGGTTCAGTTTTCCACCATCAAAGCCAGAGAGACCGATAACTGGCACGTGACGGCTCTTCGCGAGCTCTACTCCCTTGATAACATTTGTTGAATTCCCAGAACTCGAAATAGCAATAACCACATCGGCATCCTGAAGGTAGTTCTGCAAGGGGCCAGCAAAGACCATATCGAATCCCTCGTCGTTAGCCCAAGCAGTTAACTCAGATTCGGTGGTTGGTACTCGGATAGCTTGAAAGCGACGATTATGCTTATCAAGGTGATGGCTAAAAACTGTCTTGTTGAAATCGCTGACCCAGTGGGTGGCAATGGCCAGCGAACCACCGTTCCCGAAAACATAGATTCGACCATCACGTTCATAGACGGCTTCTAAAATATTCAGAGCTTTTGCAATCTCTTCTGAGGGTAGCTGATAAAGAGAGTCCGCTACTCGTGAAGAAAAGTCTTCGATATATTTTTTCATATATTAAGCAAAGGTTGGTCGCTCGGTATTACCATGATACAGGATCTGGGCGCCCGACTGCACAAAGTGAACAGGCACTTCGCGAAAATCTGCTAAGTTATGCTTCTGGCCCATCTTTTGCATAGCCAGACGAATGGCAGGATGCTTCTCTGGTTTGGCCAGAAGGAGAATGCAACCACCGCCACCAGCACCAAGAATCTTCCCGCCCCAAGCGCCCTCACTTAACCCGGCTTCGTACAAACTATCAATGGAAGCAGTCGACATATTCGAAGCCAGAGATTTCTTCCTAGACCAACCTTCGTGGAGCATCTTCCCCATACCCTCGATATCACCGGCCATCAAGCGACTTTCAAATTCAGGGACGGAATCTGACATCTGCTTCAGAGTTTCGAAACGATTCTGAATATTCGCCTTTTGCTCGGTGAGCACAGACGAGGCAGCACGAGTGATCCCGGTGTAAAAAAGAAGAATATGATCTTCTAAGGCCAAACGTTTTTTGTAGTCCAGAAGTACCGGCCTTACAGTCACTGTGCTATCTGGATTAAACTGAAAAATATTAAATCCACCGAAGGCTGAGGCGTACTGATCCTGAAGACCAACCGGTTCTTTTAGAAGTTCCAGTTCAAGACGGACAGCCTCACGAGCCGCTGACTCCTGGTCTAGTTTTTTCCCCAAATGCGCATGAAGTGCCTTCAAGAGTGCTACTGAAAAACTAGAGGATGAACCGAGGCCAGTCTTACTCGGAAGATCTGAAAATGAAGCGATTTCCAGGCCTTGGTGAATGCCTAGGTCTAGCAAGGCGGCCTTGAGACGGGTATGCTCAAGCTCGTTAGGATGATTTACTAATTCTGTCTGGGTATATTTAGCGGTAATTTTATCAACCAGAGGCGTGGGATTAACCAGAATATGGACGTACTTATCAATGGCCGTAGAAATAACTCGCCCTGGATACTGATGAAAAAAATCGGGTATATCTGTACCTCCACCGACGAAACTAACTCGGAGAGGAGCGCGCACAATAATCATGCCCCGAATATTACCCAAATTTCCGAGAAACGTCAAAGACAAGGAATTCCGGAAGAATATCAGAACGCCCTATTTTTTTAAAACGATCGACGCTTCCAAAAAGAAAGAACGGTATGCAATCTCTTCCTTATAAAAACTGGGAGAAAAGAATAAAGGTACTGGGAAAGATTCAAGCTAAAACCAAACCAGAACCGAGGGTAGTCGTGACGATGCGTCCACAGAAAAGACAAGATAGTCCTTGCTTGAGCGTGTTGATGAACAAAAGACTTATTTTGGCCAGCGAGGAGATACGCGGTGAAATATTCCGGGATGTTGTACATCTTCCCCTTAGTACCAAGTTTCAACCACAACTCCCAATCTTCGGCGTACTGCCAGTGACCATAGCCACCAACAGCTAACACAGTTTCTCGACGAAACATTACCGTGGTATGCGAAAAGGGATTCGCGAAAAGAGCACCTCGGCGAATATCTTCATCTTTCTCTTTCTTGAGATAGCGATAGAGCTCTTTATTATCCTTATCAATCATGACCATTCCACTGCCAACCAAAACATAATCTAGATGAGCCTCTAGAAATTCAACCTGACGGACCAATTTTTCTGGATCTCGCCAGTAATCATCATCATCCAATCGGGCAATGTACTCCCCCTTGGAAACTGCAATACCATCGTTCAAAATCTTCGAAATATCTGGATAACTATTTTTTTGATTATGAATAACTTTGATCCGTGAATCTTTCTTCTGCCATTCTTCGAGGACAGCCCCAGTTTGATCAGTTGAAGCATCATTAATAATAATGAGTTCCCAATTTTTGTAAGTCTGATCGACAACGCTCTGAATAGCCCTATCGAGCAACATCGCTCGATTATAGGTTGGCATTACAATAGAAACCAACGGTTCAGGAGTCATTGTTTTAAATTACTTTAGGCTGTCGTGCCTCCCAAAAAAGACAGTAGTCGGAAGCAACCTCTACTTTGACTTGATCAAAAAACTCTTTAAGAACAGCTTCGAGATCCTTCCGACTGTACTCCCGAAGATGAAAGCGAGAACCAGAAAAAGTTTTATATGGAGTAGGATTATGAGGCGTAGAGCCGATATAAAGACCATCCGGCTTTAAGGCCATAACAATTCGTGAAAGAAGTCGACGGTACTCCTCCTCCGTAATATGTTCGATAAACTCACTCGAAACAACAACATCAAATCCAGAAGGCAAAGTCTGATCTTTTGCTAAATCCTGACTCTGATAGTGAATCTTCTCATTTGTAGAACGGAAGTCGTTAATTTTATCTAAGCCAATAATCTCAGTGACTTTTTCATTCCCTGCGAGACGACGAGTAAGGTATCCATGGCCACAACCGATATCCAGGACTCGACCGTAGACCTTCTGAGTCAGAACGGTAGCGTAGGATTCGAAATAAGAATCTCCATCACCAGCTTCGTGTTCGTCAGGACGTTCAGCGCCAAGCCTAGAGAAATAACGCTTATCGAAAGCCATTGAAATCTCACGAACCAAAGGGATCTTTTTGGCTTGCCACCGCAGTCGCCGAACGAACAACCGAACCCTTGGAAAACGGTCGAGGAATTTTCTTAGAAATTTCATCATAATGCCTCAATAGTACTTGAACCGAAGGCCTCTATCAACTACCCAAATAGGGAGAAGCCTACCACTCTTTAATAGCTCGCTCCCAGCGTTCCAGTGTTCCACAATCGAAACATCGGGCATAGTGGTCACGAAAACCATAGAGTCTTCCTTGGCGGGCAAGATCCGGAAGAAGGTCCTGTTCAATCATTATTAAATCCTTACTGAAATCAATATCATTAAAAATTTCTGGCTCCATAACATACAATCCACCGCTCACGAAATCTGATGATGGTTCTACTGGTTTCTCCAAAAATGAAACAATCTGATCACCACTCATCGTGGGAACTCCGAAGTTGTGTGGATCTGGAACTCTCATCAGTGCCAAAGTTACTTTAGCCTTGGAGCTCTTGTGAGCTGTCAATAAAGCTGTGAGATCAAAATCTTTCAGATCGTCGCCATTTGAAACAACGAATGTCTCCTGGCCTAACCAATCCCGTAGTAGCTCAAATCCTCCCAGTGTTCCTCGTGGGTGTGGTTCATGAAAAATTCTTATCGGAACAGCAGGTAGCTCATCAGCCCAAGCTTTGTGCCAACGACGAAAATCATCGGCGTGCTCCTGAGCGGCAAGAAGTCCGATCTCGGTCACACTATGACGCGCCAAAAACTCAATGGTGTGATTAACAATCGGTTTTTTCTGAACCGGAATAAGTGGCTTAGGAAGCTCGTAGGTGACTGGCCTTAGACGGGTACCACGACCCCCAACAAGAATAACGGCTTTCATAGTTTGGAAATGATTATAAGGAGATGGAGTACGCAGATCTGGGAGTCCTTGGTCTTCCCTAAATGAATATGCTAACCTTTCCCTACAAGAATACATATCATGTCAGAGGAACAAAATCAAAGAATGAGTAAGGGGCATCGACTCAAAGTCTTCCTCCTTAAGAACTCCACTCTTCAACAAACGGTAGCAAAAAATACCTTCTGGCTCGCCGCGAGCAATATGGGAGGCCGCCTGCTCCGGGCTGTCATCATCATCTACGCTGCCCGGGTACTGGGCGTGACTGAGTGGGGAGTGTTCTCTTATGCCATCACCCTTTCGGCACTAATGACTGTCTTCATCGACTTTGGTATTAACCACATTGTAGTGAGGGAGGTGGGAAAGATTCTAGATAGCCAACGAAAATCTCAGTTAATTTCTACAGCCTTCTTTATTAAAATCGGACTACTCTTTATTGGTATATTAGTTATTCTTTTTGCTGCACCACATTTTTCCACGATTCCTGCGGCAAAAGCCATCCTCCCTCTTATCGCCCTCCTCCTCGCCTTCGACTCTCTCCGAGAATTCGGATTCTCTCTGGCTAGGGCTTCAGAGAAGATGGAGTGGGAGGCGGGACTCTCTTTCGTAACCAACTCGGTCATTGTGATCTTTGGATTTCTATTCTTATGGTTGGCACCTTCAGTCCAGTCGTTTACCCTGGCCTACGTAATCGGATCAGCAACTGGCACAATCATAACCTTCTTCACGCTACGTCACTATTTCTTCAATCTTATTTCAAATTTCTCTCTACCCGACGTTAGATTTATTCTGACAACCGCTTGGCCATTCGCCGTCTCTACCTTGTTGGGAGGATTAATGATCAACACGGATATTTTCATCATTAGTTGGCTGAGATCAGCAAGCGATGTTGGTCTTTACTCAGCTGGTCAGCGTATTATTCAGATCCTTTATATTGTTCCCTCTATCCTCGCAACAAGTGCCTTACCGATTTTTGGACGTTTGGCCATAAAAGACGACCAAAGAATGCGCCAGGCAACGGAAAGAATTCTAGGGCTAATTCTTCTCTTGGCTATTCCCCTGGCCCTAGGTGGCTTTCTCCTCGGACCACAAATAATCTCTCTGGCTTTTGGCGAGGCCTATGCGGGATCAGTTAGCTCATTTCAAATCCTCGCGCTCACCATACTTGCTGACTTCCCCGCTGTGATTTTAGCGAACGCTATCTTTGCCTACAACAAACAACGAGGACTAATCATCTACTCAGCTATCGGCGGATTCTTAAATGTCATTCTTGATCTTCTCTTCATCCCCTACTGGGGAATTGCTGGATGCGCCCTGTCTACTCTCATTGCTCAAATTGTCAGTAATATTTACCTTTGGAGTTCACTTAAAAAAATCAATCCCTTCAGCGTAGGTCAACGACTCTATAAAATTATGGTAGCTACTATAGCCATGGGAGCAACCATCGTCTTCCTCGTGTCACTCTCCCTGCATATTCTCATTATCATTCCACTCGCTAGCCTTCTTTATATCGCTAGTCTCGTCGCTCTCAAAGACCCTCTTCTCGAGGAAGGTCGAGCTCTATGGATAGCCTCAGAGCGTTAGTCCAATTTTTTCAAAAACACTAGCCAGGCGCTTTTGGGCGGTGTGATCTCGCAAAGTCCGCTCATAGCCAGCCCGCGCGATTCTCTCTCGTTCAGTATCGTGCTCTAAATAATATTTTATTTTTTTGATCAGATCAGCGACGCCATTGTACATAACTATCTCCTCACCATCGACATAATAATCAGACAACGCATCAGCATCATCCGTAATTTCTAGAGAACCACACGCCGGAATTTCAAAATTGCGCCCCTTAATCATGAGTGTTCGTTTCTGCAACCACTCTCGTAAATTACTAAAAAAATGATGAAGGTCTAATTTGATGGGTAAACCACCCTCACCCAGCTCTCTCCGCCTTAAGAAAAGTCGAACGAGAGGTTTTATACCTATATAGAAAGCGGAGATGTTCATAGCTAGCCCAATCTTGCTTCGAGACATAATCTCCACCATTTCTGTCTGCGAAACTGGTCCCTCTGGCCACCCATTTCCTCTTACACATACGCTAATTCCTGCGCTCCGAAGAGCCTCGATAACTCTTTGACGAGGTTTAGTCCACGTCCCCACAAACGCAACATCGATATCTTTCACTGAGGCGGTGGGGTGATAAATCTCGGTCTGTACTGGTGCTGAGGAATAAATTACTCGACAACCAAGGCGTTCGTATTTCGGAATTGCCTTCGAGTAGGTGGTAACCACATAGGAGTAGTAAGGGCCAAAATGTTTCGATAAGCTATCGAAACGAAAGTTATCATCTCCACACCAGTACACAGTGGTCACACCACGGGCGGTTATCTTCTGAATAGTAGTCTTCTGTATAGCGTGATCTCCAATGTAAAAAAAGCAAATATCAGGCTTCTCTCGCTCGACAGTCATAAGTAAATCCTTGTTCATAGCCACTCGATCACCCTTGAGGGCGATTACTTCGTCAACCCAGTAAGGTATGAGTGTGTGCTGTGGCGTCCCATACCGCAGGAAAGTCAGGTACCACGCATAGTAGTCATGGCTATGCTCTCGACCGGTTCGCTGCCACTTCACATCATAGTCACGATTTAAACCAATAAAGAATATCTTCATCCTATACTTTGATTAATCGTTTCAATGAACGGACTAGTCGAACCGCCCATGGCCAACGCACTGTTTTCTGAACAATCGGTCGTAGTCGGTATTTTAATTCACTCACGATAAGTCGTGACGAAAAGACCTGCTCTCGGATAAATCTATTTCGCGAAAAAGTCCCCGGAATAATTTCCCCGTTCGCTGAACGGTAACGATGTTCAATCTGGCCAGACAAAAGTTTTTTACGATACTCCTTGCCTAGTCTGATATAGCTATCATAGACAGTATTGCCAGTACCAGCAGTGGCCCACTGCTGCCCCTGTTGATCACCATGGATCCTCCCAAAATTAGCTGCTCGACGGATAAAATGTGGCAGGTAGCCACGCTTATGGAAATGATAATTAAACTCCATCCAGGGATCGAACTGAACTACTCCGTTCACTCGAAACTCGGTTTCGTTGTATGACCGAAAACACTGCTCAAAAACTTCTCGTCGAACACAGAAGTTTCCCTCTGGAAACCAGAAGAATGTGGCAAGCCAGTAGTACAAGAAATCCCTCCCCTGAGGAGGCTCTTTCTGGGCAAACTGCGGATAAGAGAGCTCCCCAAGACGACCATCCTCTGACATGTACTGAGGAAGGCCCCAGACGAGAGAAATATCTGAATTTTTTTCCATTACCTCCACGCACTGTCTAATCCAATCCTGATCTAGATATCCATCAGTTACCGCACACTGCATAATATACTTCCCCTGGCTACGCTTCAAACCCTTGTCAAAAGCCTCATATGATCCATGATCTTTTTCTGATAACCACTGAACATTTGGATACTGCCGGAGAATAGAGACTGAATCATCAGTCGAACCACCATCGATTACTAGATGCTCAATATTTTTATATGACTGTCTTAGAACAGAGTCGAGAGTATCCCGCAAAAAACGACCGTGATTGAAATTCGTAGAAATAACAGATACAAGAGGCTCGGTCATTGAGCTTGTTCTTACTATACTACTTTATATGCTTCTCTGTCGGTGCGTAGTAGATGATCTGACTGCCTAAATTCTCAAAAGCAAAGGGAACATAGAGAAGATCTGAGAGTACCGCTCTTATCTTCGGCTGATCTTCCGGACGAACAAAAAATAACATAAATCCACCACCGCCAGCGCCAAGTAGCTTCCCACCTAGCGCACCAGCCTTCCGGCCTCGCTCATAAATCTCGTCGATACTGTCATTAGAGATTCTCTTGGTCAGCTGACGCTTAATCTGCCAGGCTTCGTCAAGTAAACGCCCGAAATCGTCCAGGCCACCCTGACTATTTAAAATATCGATTGCCTGATCAACTGTCTCTCTCATTCGTTGTAACTCGCTTGTCTTCAAAGGGGTGCTCTTTATCTGCTCTTCGGCAATTTCAGAAGCCATTCTTGTAAATCCAGTGAAGAAAAGCATAAGGTGATCCTGAAACGACTGTAGACGAGGAGCCGACAAAATAATTGGAGAAACCGTAATTTTCTGAGGACCTCCGAACACAATTTTATTCAGACCACCAAAAGCCGCGACTACCTGATCCTGAGATCCCACATGTTCTTTTATTCGTTCTTGTTCAACCTGTATAGCATCTAGGGCGAGTTGCCTCTTTGTAACCATTCTTCCCTGCAAGGCGTGAAGGGCGTGGAGTAATCCGACAGTGAAGGATGAGCTGGAACCCAATCCGGAACGGGCGGGGAGATCAGCATTGTGATGTATTTCTAAATCTTCAACCTGATTCAGAAATTTCATCGCCTCCCGAACTGCGGGATGTTCAACATCATGAACCGACTTGGCCATCTGAATCTTCGACCAAACAATTCTGATATTGCTATCAAAAAATGGTGGAAGGTGACGACAGCTAATATAACAGTATTTGTTAATAGAAGTAGACAAAACTGCTCCATCTCCATTGTTCTCATACCAGACAGGATAGTCTGTACCGCCACCGAAGAATGAGATTCGAAAAGGGGTTCTGCTAATAATCATAGTAATTAATGACCAATCAAGACATCCTGGACCAAGGGCACGTTCTTAAGGTCTGCAAAAGTCCCTATCACCTGATCGGCTTCTTTCAGCTTATCTTCGCCTAGGGTTGAAGAAATTGCAATGCAATACGCACCGGCGGCCTTAGCCGACTGGATACCTAACGGAGCGTTTTCTACTACAATACATTCATTAATTGGAATATTAAGCTCAAACGCAGCACGCTCATAAGGATCGGGAAATGGTTTATTTCTCTCTGTTTTTTCTCCAGTAATAACGGCCTGAAATTGTTCAAGAAAACCCGTAGGAACAGACTGAGATAATCGAGAGTAAAGGCCAGCACTGACAATGGCTATTGGCACTTTCTTTTCGGCTAGCTCCCCGATAAACGTCTGGACACCCTGGTAAAAACGGAAAGAATGTCTGGCTATATAAGAAGCTTCTTTCTTTTTTACAATGTCAGCGTAGTCTACACCACGCACGCCATACCTCTCGCAAAGCAATCGAGCCACCTCGGCCAACTTCATTCCTTCGAGTAGAAAGTATTCTTCTTTCTCTATATCGGCACCGACCTCATGAAGAACTTGCTTCCAGGCTAAAAAATTATCTTCCATGGTGTCGGCTAAGACTCCATCAAAGTCAAAAAGGATGGCTCGGTAACGACCGAGAGTAGTCATATTGTAATTTTACTTGGTAGCCAACTCAAGAACCGCTTTCATCCAAGGCCCCATATAACGGTAGTGGGGTGAAGTGACAATGTTTTTATCTACAACTGCAGGCGCGTCCACAAACTCGGCACCGGCATTATTAATATCATCCTTCAGGCTGTAGTAACCACTGATTTTTCTTCCTTTAACTACTTTGGCCGAAATCAGAAGCTGAGCGCCATGACAGATGCAGGCAATCACCTTACCTTTGGAGTCCCAGAGGTTGATAAAATCAATAACTTTTTGATTCTGTCGGATGTACTCCATCGCGCGAGCGCCTCCCGGAATAACCAGAATATCATATTCATCAGGGTTAAGATTCTCGGTGGTAATATGCACCGGTATCTTAAGGCCAGCCACACCAAACGTTTCTTTGCCATCCTCAGTTGCCACCACCACTTCGTAGCCGTCTTCCTGTAAACGGTAGTAAGGATAAATGAATTCTGGGTCCTGCACGAACTTTCCGGTAATAATAAGGGCTTTTTTCATAATTAGATTTAGTATTTACGAATGAAAAGAATCTTCAAACCGTTGGTTAGCGTAACATTATCCGAAACTCCAAGCAACTCTTCACCATGGAAAACATCAGCATGACCGAAAAGAACATTGCCCGACTGATCTCTAATCTCTCCTTCTAAAAGCACTACGGCGCTATCAGCTACGCGGGGTGATAAGTTTTTAAAATGATCAATATCCCTAACTTCAACTACCGCCAATTCGCATTCAGCAAAAACTCTCTTTTCTTCTGCCGTGGAAGCTTCATAAAAAGAAGGCATGACCGAAGGATTTCGTGGTTGGACGTGTTTGCCACTTTCATAACGACGCCCAGCGCGACCATAGATATCATCAAATCGAACCAAGTTTTTCTTGTTGACTGGCGTCTCAGTTTCTAAGAGAAAAATCCCACGTGGAGAAATTGCTTCGGTGGAATGGAAAACTCCCTTCTCGATAACTGCACCATCTCCCGGCTTGAGAGAAATTTTTTCATCTAGAGTAGAGACAGCTCCCTCTCCGCCGAGTAGAACCATCGAAGTTTTCTTGGCTGGATGACAGTGCATTGAAGTCCGATGTCCTGGTTTGATAAAAAGAAGCCAAGAATCTACTCTGTCATTTTTGAAGATCGAATACTCGTGACCCCAAGGCTTCTCAATAACTACTGCCGAGTAGTCAAAGGGATCTTCAATAATGTCGATGGAAGGATCGGTTGGGAGGGAGGACAGCACTGTTTCATCCTTCTGAGAAAGATTAACTCTCTTGATCATGGCCTTGGATTTATTTCCCCTCAGCTACAATATTTCTGACTTTTTGACAGATCTTTTCTATGCTCGGAGGAAGATTGTCGAGATGAGGAGCAAAACCAGCTGATCGCTCCTCAAGCGCCAGAACCTGAACAGGCTGGCGAGTAGCTTCTTCAATGTCAAACGCAATACATTTAACCACACCGTTCTCAAAATCTCCGTCCATAACCAACCCGCCATGTTTCGAAGTTGCCAACGCCGACTTCATTCGTTCCTCAACCACGAAAGGCTTTAACCAAAGAAGATGCACTATGTTACAAGTAATGCCTTCAGCCGCCAGTATCTTTGCGGCTTCAACGGCATTTAATCTTGTAGAAGAGATTGGGAATAAGGTGATGTCAGCATTTGGGTGAATAATGTCAGGCAACTCATAATCAATCGGAAAAGCTCGACGATGTTCGCTGACATACATTGGATCATCGTGGGTCATAAAGTGATCCCAAGCAATCTGGTACTCGTTCGGCGTGATCGGAGCGATAACTGGAATGCCAGGCATGCGCGTAAAAATACTGTGGTGACTATTTGAAGCCACTGGACCGATTGCTCCCTCCATAGCGATGGAACGAACAAAAACTGGACATGGCACACCCCAAACCTCCTTGGATTTAGCTGCATAGTTAATAACGGTAGCTGCGTTGTACCACTGGAAACCCTGATAACGAACAATATAAATTGGGCGACGACCGGCCAAAGCTAAGCCAACAGCTACTCCACCATTAGCGACATCAGACATCGGAAGTTCGATCAATCCTTCCTCCTGGGTAAGCTCTGGAACCGTACCACCAACCCAACCAACAGCTGTGAGACACTGTCCCAAAGCCACCCCATTCTGGTTTTTCAAATGCTGTCGTGTGATCTCTCTTATTTTTTCAGCAGAAGTCATGATGTTTTTTGTGCGGTTTCTGGTAAGGCAGCCGTCCACCAACTATCGACTGTTTGTTGTGCCTCTTTTTCAATCTCGATCATTTCTTTCTCATAACCCAGTCGGACTAGTTCTTTCTTTACCAAATCGAATCGATTCCACTCTGGCTCAGAGTCCTTACCCGTACCTGCATGCCAGAGATGTCGTACCGTCTGAATATTTATAAAAGCAGGGAGTTGGTTTTGCAACTTACGGACGTGATGCATGATAAGCCAAGGATCATCAGTAATGTCAACGGCTGGCAAGCCGAAAGAAGAAGCGACATCCACCATCTTCCAATTACGACGTACTTCGATTTTTGTAAGTACTGAGAGCTGATTATCCTCGCAAACGAATAATATTGGCAATTTTTTCTGCACAGCGTAACCAAGGGAAGCCAAAGCATAATCCTCTTCAGCGGCAGCGTCACCCATAATACAGAGAGTCTTCTTTCCTGAACCTTGGGCGAACCCAGTAGCGATAGGCACCTGATCGCCAAGAAGTCCACTGTGTCCGAACATACTAATTTCAGGAGAATGAATAGAAGCTGAACCACCCATACCACCAGCACAACCAGTTGGTTTATGGAGCAACTCATCAACAAGACCGGCTGGTTTACCACCGAATGCTAAATAGACATCATGTCCGCGATGCTGAGCGAAAATAGCTGGCTTCGGGAAGGCCACCGCTAAAGCCGAAGAGATTGATTCCTGTCCGACCGAAAGATAAATCGGCATCTTGATATGTTTCTCGTCGTAAGCCTTCTTGACCCAAAACTCAAACGCCCGTGAAACACACATCTTTTTGAACACCTCCAAAGACTCTTCTTTGGTAAACTCTTTAGAAACCTCAGGGACTATATTCAGTTCGCTTGATCGTTCATGCATATTTTTTAAAACTGTTTTGGTAAGTGCGACTTCATTATATCAAATGCATTTATTCCTAAATGAGGTAAGGCTCTGAGCAAAAGCAAAACTGCATCCCATTCATCGGTCTCTGCTTTTAATGTTTCCTCAACCCACTCGGCAAAAGGCTTCTCGAACTGTTCAACTTGTTCAGAATCATCCAAACTACCACCGCCCTTATACTCGCATCCCTTAGCTAAAAAACAATAGAATTTAGCGTGGGAACTCCGAGAGTCGTAATGACCTGAACCAAGAGCAATAATCTCTTCGGCCTCATATCCAGTTTCTTCTTTGAGTTCTCTTTTCGCTACCGCCTCTGGCGACTCGCTGGAGAAATCGAGCACGCCCGCAGGCAACTCTTCCATAATCTCCTCCGATCCCTGTTTGAACTGACGAACCATCACGACATTCCCCTCTTTAGTGATTGGAAGGATAACTGACCAAAAAGGGCGTTCGAGGAAATAGAAGTCTGTTTCTTTACCAGTGTGATCGAGAAACTTTTGAACCGCCAGCTTCTTGCCATAGCCTTCAGCTAGGATGGTAGGCTCCCCTATTTTTTTCCATTTGGTGATGGCCATATTGAATAAGTGAGTAAAATCCTTATGATGGAGATTATGGGAAAACTTAAGTACTGTTAATATAGTGGAGTCCCCCTACAAATGCAAGTAAATTTTAATCAAATTGAAGATATCCGAAAACGTCATCCGGGACAGAAACTGGTCTTCTGTGCCGGAGGTTTCGACCTCACGCATGGTGGTCATGTCATATTCTTTGAAGACTGCAAAAAACTCGGCGACATCCTAGTCGTCGGCATTGCCTCAGACGCTACCCGAAGACAGGAGAGAGGCCCGGCCCGGCCCGTTCTTAATGAACACTTACGTATTAGAACGGTTGATGCCCTAAAACCAGTGGACTACTCTTTTATCATCTCGCGACTCGCTGAATCACATGAGGATAAGATGACTCCCATTGACTCAATCCTCGAACGACTCCAACCCGATGTTTGGGTGGTAAATGAAGATGCCTATGACATTCCCCGACGGGAACAGTTGGCAAAAAAAATGGGGTTCGAACTTGTTGTTCTGAAACGTTGGTGTCCTCCTGAATTTGAAAATATTTCCACCACTGCGATTATCGAAAAAATAAAAAGATTGCCAGATTAAAAAAAGGGAGGCTACGTGTGTAGACCTCCCATAGTGATTCAACTCTTCTCCTCGAGGAGCTTCCGCTTCAGATCGCGAACTCCATCGACCCAACGATCGATCGAAGTCAGGGCAACCTGCCCAAACTTCGGGTCAGCCAGAATGCTGCTCCGGAACTCCGCACGCTCGAAGTAACTCACGTGAGCCCAATCTCGGAAGGCCAGGATCTCAGCGGGCGTGAGCGCATCACCCGCATAGTACGGCTCAGACTCGTAGGCGTACTGGGAGTGTCCGATCCACCCAGGACCACCGGGACGAGCCGGCAAAGGATAGCCTGAAGCCACTCCCTGACGGTAGAGCTCCGACCCCGGAAGAGCCTGCGTGCAGTACATATTCACGAACCGCGTGTTCAACTGACACGCCAGTTCATATGTCTCCTGCAGGCTCTCTCGAGTATCTCCGGGCAACCCGAAGATGTAGTTGGCACCGACATAGGCACCCGCGGCGTGAATCTGATCGACCACGCGTTGGATGTCGCCCTCACCGAACTTCTTGTCCTGTCCGGAGCGGACTTTCGAGTTGGCGGCTTCGATACCCAACCCGAACCAGTAGATGCCTGCTCGACGAGCCGCCTCCAGAAAGCGCGGCTTGCAGGTGTCGACTCGAGCGTAACACCAGAAGTCCAACGAATCCCCGAAACGTTCGGCGATACCATTGGCGATGGTGATGACATGCTCGGCGTTCAGCGCGAACATCTCGTCGGGAATCTTGAAGTACTTGATTCCGTAGGTCTCGACGAGATGCGTCACCTCCTCCACAAAAAACTCGGGACGGAGGAAACGGTAGCTGTTACGCCTGACATTGCCCCGATCCATGAGACTCTCTCCAGCCCGAAAGGGGGCCTGGATATTGCAGAAGTCACAGTGGAAGGGACAGCCCTCGACCGAATAGGGATTGGCATACCCCGCCCGTTCCGCGTAGGGACGGTAAAAGGTGTGCCAGCCGTCGGCATGATACACCCGCGGATCCATGAGAGCCCAGGCCTCCGGAGAGACCCTTTCCTCATTCAGATCGAGCAGCGGCGCCGGTGGGTTGTGAATCGTCTGGCCATCCTTGCGGTGCCAGAGACTACGAACTTTGTCCAGCTCGCCACCACCCTTGAACGCCTGGACCAACTCATAGGCGGTGATTGGTCCTTCGCCGTCGCAGACGAAATCGATCGGCTCCTCCGCGAGCGTTCTCGCCGGAAGCGCTGCCGGATGAGTTCCCGAGAAAACAATGGGAATCTCCGGACACAGATCCTTGATCGCCTGAGCGTAGGCCCGGGCAGCCGGCATGGTGTGAGTGCTGGACGACGGATTGAACCCGTAGACCGGCAACCAAACCAATCGCGGCTTTGCATCTTTGACCACCCGAGCCATCAACTCGGATGTGTACCCGAGAATCGTAGCATCGAGCAATCCCACGCCGAGACCTCGACGCAGAAGGTAGCTGGCCATAAACCGTGCCTTGGCAGGCGGCTCGGTATGGTGTTCGCGCGCAAAGCCTTGATAGACCTGCACGAGATTGCTAGGAATGACGAAAAGAACGTCGAGCTTCCTGCTTTCCATGAGTATTCTCCTCTCTTAGATAGTACGAACTTTTCATACTTTGCATCAAAGAAGAATAGTTGTCAATTTAGAGAAGACAACCTTCTAGATAGGAAAGGAACGTCAAAAAATATTCCTAAATATTCGAGAACTGGTTTCGCTTGATGATCTGATAGCCCTTAATCAACTCAGCGATACCATCAGGAAGAGAGTGCTCCGTTTTATAACCGGTTTTTTCAATCTTCTCATTGCTAATAATATAGTTCCGCTTATCAGGATCTTCGCCAATCGATGATTCAATAAACACAAATTTAGGAAGTTGTTTTTTAATCTCTTCACATAGCTCGGCCTTGCTCAAATTGGCCTCGCTCAAGCCAACGTTATAAACATTATTTTTCATGGTTTCAAAATTCTGCATCCCATGCATAAAAGCACGTACTACATCGCGGACATGCACATAATTCCGTTTGAAGTGTGGCTCAAAAAGGATCACCGCTCGATCGTAAACTGCTCGATAGACAAAGTCATTTACTAGAAGATCAAGACGCATTCGCGGACTCGTTCCAAAAACAGTAGCCAGACGAAAAATAATGACTTCGCCAGCCGCCAACAACTTCTTCTCAGTTTCCACCTTCAACTGACCATACAACGAAACCGGTTCGAGCGGTGAATTCTCATCACAAAACGCTACGCCTTCGGCCATTCGACCGTAGCCACTATTGGTATTAGGGAAAAGAATCTTCTGCCCAGAAACACGTAGTTTGATAATTAGTTCGATCGCTTCAAGATTAATAGTACGCGCAGCAATTGGGTCTTTGTCACAGAGAGGAGCTCCCACGAGACACGCTAAAGGAATAATAAAATCCTTATCTTTCATTAGTTTGCTCATAAGCACCTCATCACGTACATCACCCCGAATAACCGAAAGCGTCTTCCAGTTGCAAACATCAAGTAGTGAAGCCTGATTGTACAAAAAATTATCGACAACAGTGACCTCGTGTCCAGCTCGTAAAAGTTCTGGAACCAAGACCGAACCAATATATCCGGCACCGCCGGTGACAAGTATTTTCATAAATTAATTTACATATTTCCCGGCCTCATCTCGCTGGGAGAGAATCGGTTGTTTTATTGGCCACCAAATCTTAAATCGTGGGTCATCATAGCGAATACTAAACTGTCCCTGAGGATCATAATAAGCCGACTGCTTATAGTGAAAGATGATCTCATCAGAAAGAGCCAGGTGACCATTCGCAAACTTAGGAGGCACTAAAACCTGCCAACGGTTTGTTTCGGAAAGGGTAAATGATTGCCACTGTCCATACTGAGGCGACGACTCGTCAGCATTCAAAACCACGAAATAAAATCGGCCTCGCATACAGCTAATCAACTTCCAAGTTCCGGAATCTCCATGTAATCCACGAAGGACATGTTTACTTGAAGTTGAGTAATCATCCTGAAGAAAATCAACTGTAATGCCGTTTTCGGCAAAAAGTTTTTTACTGTAGGTTTCAGTATAAGTTCCTCGAAAATCCTCAAAGATTTCTGGCTTCACAAGAATCACTCCATCTAGTTTTGTTTTTTCAAACTGCATAGGGGTAAATGAATGGTTTTTTATTATGCTACTATCGTGGGCGCCAAACAACAAGGGTGTAGCCTTCGAAATAATTCCCCACATAAGTCCGACTCGTCTTCTCGATAGTTAACTTACCAGCTGCTTCCAGCTCTTTTAATTTAGTCAAAAATCCAGAAAGGTAGTTCCTCTGCTCGTAGTAGATTTTCGACCAATGATCTAAGGGGTTTGTTTCGCTTAAAACCTCTGGGAGAGGCTCAATATGACAACATATCTCTGGTTTCTTTGCGAGGAGATATTCAATAAACTTGTCGTGCTTCTTACCTACCTGTTCCAGCGCCGCCAGAGTATAGACCATGCTATGAGGCTCTATCTCTACGTTATAATCTGGTTCAAAGAAATTGAAATTTCTACCTACCACTCCCGGCAGAATACCCTTCTGATTCATCTCTAGCAAGATCCCCTGAGAAGCGGTAGCCCAGTCGAGCCCATAAAGATGGGCCTTAGGATTTATCTTTCTGGCCTGGAGCAAGTGATGACCTGTACCACACCCAAATTCGTAGATAGCCGACATCTCTTTCCCATACTGCTTAAGAAGCCATTGCACATTTAACCCAAGAAGATTGTAAGAAAAATTCGGACTAAGGGTTTTGACAATTTTCCCCTGCCAGGCCGCATACACCTGTTGTTTTTCAAAATAACCGGGAACCAAAGGGTTTTCCTTGTCAGTCTTCAGGGCCTCTAGATTACTTCCCCAACCATTTTCCCATATTGGCAGTCGACCCTCATGAGAGGGGTCAGTTTTGGGATCTTTGAGCATGCTCTGAATCCAAACTTCCTGTTCTTGCCACTCAGACTCACTCAGATCACGATACTGCAGCTGAAGTTTATTGACCTGATCCTCGAGTTCTTGATCAAGACTTACTTTGAATAAATTTTCAAAATCAGTTGTGGTAATAGTTTTTGGACCAGGAAGTTCGTTCATAGTCTGGTTATACTACATTAGGATAAAACTGAAATCAACGATCCGACATACTAAAGACGCCAGCGTTTTATAAAACCTATTAGATCAACCCAGCAACCTTCATCTCGCTATCCACAATCTCACACCACGTGTGATAAACCAACTCATGAACTTCTTGAATACGAGCAGTTTCTTCAGAAGGAACAACGATCGCTACGTCAACAGAACTTTCCAAGCTAGCACCCTTCTGACCAGTGAGCGCGATGACTTTAATCCCTTTAGCTTTTGCTACTGCTATCGTCTTGAGGACATTCTTGGACTGACCACTAGTCGTAAAAGCAACAAGCACATCACCTGTTGAGCCAAGCGCCTCTAGCTGGCGACTAAACACACTTTCAAAGTCGTAGTCATTCCCAATAGCAGTGAGCGTAGAACTATCGACAGTCAGGGACATTCCGGGCAATGGCCGACGATCACCTTTGAACCGGCATAGCCACTCGCCAGAAAAATGCTGGCTATCGGCCGCCGAACCACCATTTCCACACGCAAAAAGCCGATGGTTGTCTTTCAATGCTTCGAACAAGACTTCTGCCCCTTTTTCAATTTGTGGTTTTATCTGAAGAAGGCTGTCCTCGATTGCCTTCTGGTGTCGAGCGAAGGTAGCGTTGATTATCTCTGAGGCATTGTTCAGCATAAAAAGGTTGAAGTGATTTTTTCCAATTGTATACGAAAGTGATTCATAAGGAAAATAAGCCTCTTCCCTAACCCTAAGAAAGTCCCAATTGGCGAAAGATCTCTCTGAAACGCGCCTCGTAGGTGTGTTCCCGAATCGTTCTTTCATATCCAGCCTTGGCAATCGCCTCCCGTTCGTCGTCATGAGCGAGATAGTATTTTATCTTTTCTATATAGTCATCGATGTTACTGAAAAGAACCATCTCTTTGTCAGGCACGTAAAAATTTCCTAGATCATCAGCTGGGCCAGTAAGGAGAAACCCACCACAAGCCGGAATTTCGAAATGTCTCCCTTTCACTTGTGGAATACCCCGCTCAAGCCATGAGCGAAAATTATAGTACAAATTGAAATTAGGTCTAATCTTTTCTCGGGAACGACTATAGAAAATCCGTCCTAAAGAATTTTTATTGAAGAATCCTGGCGGAGGATTCAGCGCCAAGCTGATTTTGCTTACCCCGAAAAGATGGATCATCTCCTCATCACTGGCCCGACGTGCTTCTGGCCAACCGCCGCCAAAAACCTCCACTGGAATTCCTGCCTTCTTCAATGCATCAACAATCTGGCCACGACCCTTACTCCAACCTCCCACAAATGTGACCTCTGGTCTCCGCTCTCCCGACTGAAGTTCACTTGGTTTATACACCAAGGTATTAGCTCCCCACTGTGAACGAATGACATTCGACTGACCATATTTTTTGTACCGCTCAGCCATCCAAGAATAGGTGGTGATGACCGCTGAGAAGTGTGGCGCCCAGATCCGAGAGTAGTTCCAGAACCGCCAGCTATCATCAGAAAACCAAGCGACACTTTTTGTTTTTTCTTTTATCTTATCCAAAATCCTCGGTTCAAACTCGTCGGTATACATAAAGGCAAAAAACAAATCGGGCTTAAACTCCTCAATCGTTACTAGAAGCTCCTCATTAAATTTTTCTTTGCCTACTTCTAAAATCCGATCAAAAGGAAAAAACCGCACCTCGTGAGGCATGGCTTTAAGTTGTAAGTAGAAATTATTATATTCAAAACTTTTTCCCCTCTTTGGATTGTACTGGTCATGTTCCAAACCAGCGAAAAGAATCTTCATAAGAACGTTACATTTAAGAGTTTCCTTCTTTCATGTACCAATCAATAACCTTCTTAAGGCCTTCCTCGAAAGTTGTCTTTGCCTTGAAGCCAAACTCTTTCTCAGCACGAGATACATCAAGATAACGACGTGGTTGACCATCTGGTTTTGTAGGATCCCAATGAATCTCACCTTTAAAATCCATTAGACGAGAAATTACTCCAATAAGATCCTTAATGGAAATTTCCATCCCAGAACCAAGATTGACTGGGTCTGATTTTTCATATTTTTCAGTAGCCAGGACGATCGCCTCGGCAGCGTCTTCTACATACAAGAACTCCCGACTGGCACTTCCCGTTCCCCAGAGTTCGATGAAGGGTTGATTGCTATTTTTTGCATCAGCTACTTTTCTAATTAAAGCGGGGATAACGTGACTCGACTGAAGATCGAAATTATCTCGAGGGCCATATAAATTCACCGGCAAGAGATAAATCGCGTTGAAACCATATTCAGCGCGATACGATTGAGCTTGAACAAGAAGCATCTTCTTGGCCAGTCCGTATGGAGCGTTTGTTTCCTCGGGATATCCATTCCAAAGGTCATCTTCTTTAAAAGGAATCGGGGTAAACTTGGGATACGCACAAACTGTGCCAATGGCTACGAACTTCTCAACATGAGCCTGACGAGCTGCCTCCATTAACTGGACACCCATCATTAGATTTTCATAGAAAAACTGGCCAGGATGTTCGCGATTTGCTCCAATTCCCCCAACCACTGCAGCGAGATGAATCACTACGTTCTGACCAGCAACCGCCTTTACGCACCCTTCCCAAGTTCGCAGATCAATCTCTGAAGAACTCGGTGCAAATATATTTTCCTCCGGAACACCACGTTCTTTTAGTTTCTGAATAACATATTTCCCAAGAAATCCATTACCACCAGTTACTAGAATTTTCTTATTCTTTAGATCTATAAACATAGCCCCCATGATACCATCAGAGCAGAACTCATATCAAATATATCTAAAGAGAAGATGACACCCCATCCTAAAATTGACTACTAGTATATTTTATTTTATAAAAATACACAGTACCAACTCCCAAAGAGTTGGATTGATTAACCCTTAGCCCTCCCCCAAAGGGAGAAAGGAGTGACAATGGAACAGGGAATCCCCGTGAGATTCTCGCCGTGGATGCGACTCAGTGCGGTAGAAGCTGCCACCAAGGCTGGCAGCAGAAACCAAATGACTGAAACCTCTCTCTGGGTCTACTGGGTTCTGACCCGAGGAGGAAAAACACGGCTGGATCTCTTCGACGTTGGGAGAGATCTCTTCTACAGTAATCCGTGGAGAGGTGCTCCTCCACAACCAAAGAAGAATCCCGTACTTAGTCGAGTGCTGGTCGTCGGCACAAACGCCGAAGTCAGTACTATCCTCCAAGGAAACCCGCTGGCTCGAAAGTCTCCTAGCTATCAGGCATACAAGAAGGCTTTCGATCAGGGCATAAGACGTCTCAAAGTCGACAGTGTCGGAACCCTGGAAGGCTTCTGGCCTGTCTTCATGGGCGTTGATGATTTTCTTGGAAGGCCGGACGACCGGAGTTTGCCTTCTCTGGTAGTCACAACTGGATTCATGAGAAACTACCCTCGCATAGGGGGTGAGACTCTTGAAGTTGCGGATCGACTCAAAGACATCTGCAAACTCTGCAACGTTCCAATTGAATTTATCCCTTCTTTTTGTTCGTAAGCCGAAGATTTAATCTATCTCGGCTTTTTTTATTAATCACGAAAAGCAGTTGCTCCATTTTCATAATTTGACACTTTATATATATTATGTTATTAACCTATCGGTACCAACTCCCAAAGAGTTGGATTGATTAACCCTTAGCCCTCCCCCAAAGGGAGAAAGGAGTCCGAGATGACAAGCTCACAAGAACGGTTCCTGGCTCTGGCCAAGGAGCCAAGGTTCAAGGGCTGGCGCATGGTCGGCGAACCGGAACTGGGAGCAAAGATTCCCTTTTTCGGCCAGGAACTGAGGTACAAGCTCGAAACCGGAAACGGAACCGAGGAGTACGTTTCCCTCCTCAGGCATTTTGGCTGGGTCGTGGTCTTCGGCGTCAACACTGAAGGCATGGTGGTGACACTGTGCCAGTGGAAGCCTGGCGTGAACTGCGCCTCTTGGGAGCTCCCTCCGGGAGGAATCGGTCGCGTCAAAACCGATCTCTCTTCGGATGAGCTTCTCAGGAAAACCCAGGAAGCGTATACTCGCGAAACCGGATACGCTGGCGGCACTTGGAACTACCTCGGTCACGTCATGATCGAGAGCGGCAAGTATCGCGGCGCAACGGTCGACGACCACGGACTGAAGGCTCACATGTACCTCGCAACTGGTCTGGAGAAGGGAGCGGAAGCTCGCAATCCCAACCCGAACGAGATCATGGAAACGATTCTCGTCCCCTTGGACGAGTTCCGCGAGATCGTGTTGAGCCCGAATCGACTCTTCAAGGAAGCCTCGGCTCTGCCTTGCGCTCTTCTTGCTTTGTCGAAACTCGGCAGGTTGTAGCAAATCTGCCTTTATGCAAAGCCTTAGGAGAAATTTTCTCCTAAGGCTTTTTTATATATTTCTCACAGAAAGACTCTCCTAACTCTTCGTCGCGCCCCACTTCTCCAGATCAGCGTCCATCATAATCTTTACCAAGTCATCAAATTTAGTCTTTGGTTCCCAATCAAATTTGTTCTTTGCTTTCGACGCATCGGCAATTAAGTCTTCTACCTCGGTAGGACGATAGTAGCGAGGATCGATCTCTACATACTGCTCCCAGTCATTGATCCCGGCGTGTTTGAAAGCCGCTATCAGAAAATCTTTTACTGAATGACTCTCGCCAGTGCCAATCACATAGTCATCAGGTTCTGACTGTTGCAACATCATCCACGCTGCTTCCATATATTCTGGTGCATATCCCCAGTCGCGCCGTGCCTCCAAATTCCCAAGATATAATTTCTTATCCAATCCAGCAACGATTCGCGCAATCCCCCGAGTAATCTTTTTAGTGACAAATGTTTCTCCCCGACGAGGACTTTCGTGATTAAAAAGAATGCCATTGACTGCAAAGATATTGTAGGCCTCCCGATAGTTCTTAGCCGTATGATACGCAAACACCTTGGCACAGCCATATGGACTTCGCGGATAAAACTGAGTCAGTTCATTTTGGGGAGGTGGGGTAGCACCAAACATCTCTGAAGAAGAAGCTTGGTAAAATTTTATTTTCTTTCCCGTGTTTTCCTCAAAATCTTTAATAGCCTCGAGTACACGCAGTGCCCCGACACCAACAATCTCTGCGGTATATTCAGGAATATCAAAGCTCACCCGGACGTGAGACTGCGCACCGAGATTATATATTTCGTCTGGTTCAATCTTATAAATCAGCCTGCGGATTGTGTTGGAATCAGAAAGATCGCCAAAGTGGAGCTTGAATGTCGCTCCAGAAAGATGCGGATCTTGATAAATATGATCAAGTCTGGCCGTATTGAACGTTGAAGCCCGACGCATGATGCCATGCACCTCGTACCCCTTCTGGAGGAGAAGTTCTAATAAGTAAGAACCATCCTGACCAGTGATACCCGTGATGAGGGCTTTTTTCATAAACTATTTTGCCTTAACAGCACCTGTGTTTAGCTGCCTCTTCTTTAAGAACTCATCAAGTAATTGTTGTGTTTTCGTATCAGTTGGCCACAAGGTCGTGATCTGATTAGCAATAGCAGTAGTCTTATCGACATCTCCCTGAAGACGATAGAGATCAAAAAGCCCATATAAGAACTGCGGTCGATTCGGAGCCATTTCATGTCCCAAAGAATAATATTTCTCTGAGGTAGCTAAATATTTTGGATTTCTAGTCTGGACGTAGGCGACCTCATTCATTGAACCCAGTACGAATAGATTCTGACCAAAACTCATACCTCGCCCATCCTGCATCATTGGCGCATACAAACTTTCCACATAGCGAAGTAGTTCTTCAGTTGCAGGCGCCTGGGCAGCGCTAAATCGCTGAACCGTAGAAAGAATGACGCTGGAGAAATGACGGATGGCTTCTCCTTGTCCGATAGGCGAGGGAATAGCAAACACTTCGTTAAACGCCATCTTCACATCGTCAATGGAACGCATATTGTCCATAGACTGCAATGTAATAATAAATGTTTCTGATTTTTTGAGTGGGAGATACGAGCCAAAATAAATTAACCAAAGCAGGAACAAGCTCCCCACAATCGCAACCACCTGTTTGATGCCCGTATCGTTTCTTGGTGTGTTCATAGGAATGTTGAATGTATTATTTTCTTATTGGAGCTGAATCTGTCTTAAAAATAAAGCTCGCCAATGCCAAAAAGAAAAAGAGGTTTATATAGATTGGCAAAACATCAAAGAGGATGAGGCCCTGCACAAAATATCCAACCGGCACGACACCAATCAATCCCCAGGCCCAAGGAGAAAGGTAAAACTTCTCTCTTGGTGTCTGCGGTAGATCATCTTTGAAACCTCGAATTTTCACTCCAAAGAACTGGAGATAGAAGACAATAAATATACTCAAGAAACTCAACACTCCAAGCAATCCTGTTTCCGCGAGGTAATCAAAGAAAACACTGTGCGCCCGATCAAACCAAGTCTCACTATTCTGACCAGGAACAAAATGCCTCTGATCGAAATGGCGATCAAAAACAGTACTGAAATTTTCTGGACCCCAGCCTAAAAGAGGGCGCTCCTTAAATCCTTGCCAGGCACTATTCCAAGTCCAGAAACGGGTCTGAGCAGTTTGCTCACTGAAACCAACATTGAAAAGCCTTCCGATTGGCAACTTCTGAATAGCGGGGGTGCGACCCAAAGAGAAAAGCGTTCCCACGCCTAAAACTGCAAAGAGAAGGATTCCTCCTGTCCACTTTCGACTTGGCTTATGGGTAATAGCCATATAGACCAGGAATGCAAATACCGCGGCTAGAAGTCCCAAGAATGCTCCGCGTGTCTGACTAACTAAAAAGAAGAAAAAGAAAATGAAAACAGTAGCAATATAAAGTAACGCCTCCAAAGACCGATTCTTGAATCGTCGTTCAGACCACAAGAAAAAAGCATACGCCATACTAAACATTAAATATGGCGCGACATAGGCCGGATTTCCTAGAGATCCCTGGAAGCGTGTTCCGGTAAACAATGCTGATAGCGTCTTAGGCAGTTGGTCTTTTGGAGTCCCCTGGTATGGGGTAATGAAACGACTAATGAAATTATTACAGGCAGTTATATTGCCTTTGAAATCATACGTGCAAAACCAGCTCTGATTATGAAGGAAAAGGAATCCAAAGACACCATAAAGAATCATGAGACAGGCGGCCAAAAGGAACATCTTCAAGGCCCAAATCCAGTCTGTTTTGGTGCGCAAGGTGAGTACGGCAAGCACAAAAAAGGCGTAGTAATGAAGCATCTGGAACGCACCCTCACCTCGTTCAAAGTTTGACCAGAAAGCACCATTCACGTCGTACGCAAAAAGAGCGGCGAGAAGGAAAGACAACACAAAAGCAGAAACTGCCAAAAATAGTGGTCTTGATAACAAGTCTTTGATCGCTTCTCCTGATTCTTTGGCGCTGGCCTCAAAAGCCCACCACAGCAACCAGGCGATCGCCGAAAGTGATATCATCGTCCGAAAGAAGTAATATTTTCCCCCAATAAAAGGGAAGAATGTGGCGGTGAGTACGATGACGACTGAGAAAATTGAAGCGTACAGAAACCACCGAGAAATCTTAAGGAGCATATGATTTAATAAAAAATTATTTAGCGTATTCGACAGCTCGCGTTTCGCGGATCACGTTCACTTTGATTTCGCCAGGATATCGTAACTCGGACTGTATGCGATTGGCAATCTGACGGGCCATCTCCAAAGCACCAAAATCATCAATCTTTTCCGGGACGACAAACACTCGCAGTTCACGCCCTGCCGAAATAGCATACGAGCTCTTCACTCCTGGAAACTCGCCAGCAATTTTTTCGAGATCAGCCAAGCGCTTTACATAATTTTCTAAAGTACCTCGACGAGCGCCAGGGCGGGCCGCCGAGAGCACATCGGCTGCCGTCACCAAGAAAGCTTCGGGAATAGCATATGGGTACTCGTCATGGTGCGACTGCATAGCTTCAATCACTTTCTCATCGACACCATACTTCTTCAGAATTTTTCGGCCAATTTCCACATGAGTTCCCTCAACTTCATGGTCAATTGCCTTTCCAATATCGTGGAGCAAGGCACCTTTCTTGGCCACCGTGACATTTAATCCCAGCTCGGACGCAAGATACGAAGCAATATGCACCATCTCGAGTGAGTGATTCAAGACGTTCTGACCAAAGCTGGTACGGAAGTGCAATCGTCCCACCAGTTCCAAAATCTCCTTTGGTAGATCATAGATACCAACTTCCATGGCCGCCGCTTCTCCGATTTCACCAATTCGCTTCTGCAACTCCTGCTTCGCTTCCTCAACCTTCTCCTCAATTTTTGCTGGCTGAATGCGCCCATCTTTAATTAGCTTCTCTAAGGCCAGCAATGCCACCTCTCGACGGAATGGATCGAAGGATGAAATAACAATCGTGTCTGGTGTCTCATCGATAATAAACTCCGCACCGGTTTCTCTTTCCAGGGTACGAATGTTTCTTCCCTCGCGACCGATGATCTTACCCTTAATCTCTTCGTTGTTCAGATGAAACACAGAGGTAGTCATCTCAGCCACATGAGAACGTGCATACGTCTGAAGCGAAGTAGTAATAACTTCGGACATCTTCCGATCAATTTCTGCCTGACGCTCCTGAACCAACTTCTTCGAGAGTACTAAAATATCCTGACGATACGACTCCTCGATCTGACGGAACATCTCCTCCTTGGCTTTTTCCGGAGAAAGACCGCTTACTTCATGTAATCGCTTCTCAATCTGTTTTCGCTTCTCATCTAAATCTTTCTGATCCTCGGCGATCTTATCAATCTTCACTCGATATGCCGCCTCCTCTCGGTGCAGTTCACTTAGGCGCTTGTCCAAGCCCTCTTCTCGTTCAAGGACTCGCTTTTCTAAACTGATAATCTCGGCTTTTCTTTCGCGGTCTTCTTTCTGTAACTCCGCCAAAACATCGGCCGCCTTCTTCTGCGCCTCGACAATAATTGCTGCTGCCTTCTGTTCTGAGGCCTCTAAATTCGCCTTAGACTTCTCCTCGAGCGAACTCGCCTGTCTGGTTCCCCAGACGTGCCGCACTCCGTATCCCCCTGCAATCCCTGCCACAAAGATCCCCAAGAGTATTGGTAGATTTTCCATAAAAATAATAGATTCCCAAATGCAGTTTTAAGTTTTTGAGCATTCTTGATTCGGGAAAAAGAGACTTTTTTAACCTAAATTGGTTGTACCCATTATAGATTAATGTAGGTACTAAGTCAAAGGATCGCTCCTCTCTAAAGTACGTGCACATTTTGGTCAATGGTTCTTTTTCCTCTACAATAGATAGTACATGAAACCTGTCACTGTTCTTATCGTGCTTGATGGTTGGGGAATCGGTCACAACGATGACTCAAACCCGATGCGCAAAGCCAAACTACCCACCTTCGACTGGCTCTACGAGCACTTTCCGGTCACCAGTCTTCAGGCTTCGGGGATTAGCGTTGGTCTACCGTGGGGCGAAACTTCAAATAGCGAGGTTGGTCACTTAACTATTGGTTCGGGGAAGATCGTCTACCAGTACTACCCTCGAATTACATTGGCTATCCGCGACAATAGTTTTTTTGAAAACCAAGCTTTCCTCCAAGCCTGTGAACACGCTCGAAAAAATAACTCGGCGGTCAATATTATGGGACTTCTTAGCAAAGGAAATGTCCATGCCTCCGTTGAACATATGCGCGCGATGATTAAATTAGTTGAGGACCAGAAGGTTCCCTACAAACTTCACATCTGGGCTGATGGCAAAGACACTCCACCAAAAAGTTTTGAAGATTTAATAAAAAATGTGCCTCGCGAAAAAATCGCCACCATTATTGGTCGCTATTATGCCATGGACCATGGTCGCAACTGGCGCTCAACTGAACGAGCCTACCAGGGACTTACCACTGAAAGTGGTGAGGTGGTGAACGATTGGAAACCAACGCTCGACAACTTATACGATCAAAAATTATCAGAAGAGTTTCTCCCGCCCCTCCGCCTCCAACCCGGTGTGCCAATTCAAGATAACGAAGCAATTATCTTCTGCAATTTTCGCGAAGATGGCGTCCGACAAATTGCCGAGGCGTTTCTCCTGCCAAACTTTGATAAATTTCCGGTCAAAAAATTCCAGAATCTTTTTGCGGTGACGATGACTCGTTATGAGAATACTATTACTGCACCCGTGGCTTTTCCACCAGATGATGTAAAAAATCCATTGGGCAAAGTGCTTTCGGATAACAATCTTTCTCAACTACGTCTGGCCGAGACTTATAAATACGCGCACGTCACCTACTTCTTTAATGGTTACGAAGAGAAACCTTATCCAAATGAATATCGCATCCTTGTCCCCTCACTCACTACCCCTAAGATCGACGAGCATCCAGAGATGATGGCCACTGCCATCACCGATCGTGCCTTGGCGGCGATCCAGGACCACTCTTTTGATTTTATTCTTATCAACTACGCCAATGGCGATATGGTCGCCCACACCGGAAACTATGATGCCGGAATCAAAGCGGCAGAAGTGATCGATCAAGAAATTGCCCGTATTCTCAAAGTGGCTCTTTCTGCCCCAGCCAATATCCTCATTACCTCAGATCATGGCAATCTTGAAGAAATGTTCAATCCCCTGACTGGACGATACGAAACTCAACACGATCCCAGTCCAGTTCCTTGTTATCTTATTGGTCCAGGTCTAGAAGGAAAAAAATTTATTAACCAAGATACCTATGCGCAAGAAACATTAGGGATTCTTTCTGATGTGGCACCGACAGTTCTCCATATTCTTGGAGTTACGCCACCACCAGATATGACTGGACACAATCTTCTCGAAAAACTAGTATAAGAATACATGATTCGTGTTCTCGCGGCCCTTATTGGAAATACTTTTGCCCTCCTCTTGTCCCAGGCGATTGTTCCCGGCCTTCAACTTTCGCCCAATTTCTTTGACACTCTGATCCTCGCTCTGGTTCTTACCGGGTTAAACTTTTTCCTTAAACCAATCCTCCATCTCATTTTCGGTCCAATTATCATCCTCACCCTAGGAATTGGAGCCTTCGCAGTGAATATGGTGATAATTTATATTCTTGACATTCTCTCTAAAGCGATTACGATTCAAGGGAATCTGATGATAACGTTGCTTTTCACCTCGTTCATCGTCAGCCTGGTCAACACTATCATCCATTCGACTCATAAAAAATCATGATCTTTAGCCTCCTTCAACTCATTACCGCAATTGCAATCATTACCCTTATTCTCCTTCAGGAGCGTTCCAGTGGTGCCTCTGGTCTTTTGGGTGGCGGAGATTCTACTCACAGTTTTTATCAGGCACGTCGTGGCGTGGAACGCATGATCTTCCGATCAACAATCGTTCTCGTTGTCGCCTTTGCTGTTCTCTCGGTTTTCCAGTTGTCGGCGTAAAAAAATCTCATCCCCACTTCGCGGTGGGTTTACTATTTCCCCTTCTCTCGTCATACTTTATAGAGAAAGTTTTTAGTGTCTCTTGTATCACCTAATTTCTTGCTACTTCTTTGATCTATCGTTTTAAAAAAATCTGGCTCGCCTTAAATAACCAAGAACGCCAGTACGCCGTCTTTTTTTCTATCATCGGTGGTATTGCGCTCTGTGTTGTTCTCTGGCTCCTCTTTACCGCAATCACTACTCCCGCCCCCGCAACTGGAGGATCTTTCAAGGAAGGTGTTGTCGGCCAACCAGCTAGTCTCAATCCACTCCTCTCAAAAAATGAAGCAGAAGCGGATCTTTCCCGTCTTCTTTTTTCTCCCCTCTCGCAGCTAACCGAAAGCATTACCCTCTCTAAAGACGGAACTTTCTGGACAGTCCGCCTCAAGGAAAACCTTTCCTGGCACGACAAAGAACCAATCACCAGCGATGATATTATTTTTACCATCCAACAGATTCAGGACCCTAGTGCCAATGCCCCACTCTTCAGTACTTTTCAGGGCGTGAAGACTGAACGCCTTAGCGAACGAGAGGCGAAGGTAATTCCTGCGTCACGCACCTCACCGTTTCTTTTTGAAACACGCATCGCTGATTTACAAATTATTCCCCGACATATCTTTTCCTCAATTCCTCCCCACAACTGGCTTCTTTCTGAGTACAACTTGAAACCGATTGGCAGTGGTCCCTACAAATTCGAGAAACTTATCCTCCAAAACGATGGTTTCCTTGAAAGCTATACACTCTCTTCGTTCCAACAAGGGAATCTCTCTCATACTCCCTATATCTCAACCTTTATTGTCCGTTTCTTTAAAAATAAACAGGAGGCTGAATCGGCTTTTCGCTATGGTCGCATCGACGGCATTGGAGGTGTCGATCCATACGAAGCAAAATCTATCAGTCGTCCAGCCCAAACACTTCTCTACCAAACCAATGGATACTACGCGGTTTTTATGAATCAAAGCCGAAACGAACTCCTACGAGAACTATCTATCCGCAGAGCATTAAATAATAGTGTTTCCCGAAAAGAATTGGCCACTAAAGTTCTTAATGACTACGGCCAACCCACATTCGGCCTTATACCCACCACCGAAACCACCACGCTTTCGGACAGCCAGGTGATACTGACCGCTCTCGGTCTCACCAGAAACGACAGTGACAAACTCGTAGAAGCTAATGGTCAGGGCATTAAACCGATCGAACTTATCGTCCCGGAACTGCCCTTCCTCGAACACACCGCAGAGATTCTTAAAACTTCTTGGGAAAAACTTGGATTTACCATAACCATAAAAACACTGCCAATCGAAACAGTAGTCAATGAAACAATCCCGCGTCGTGATTACGAGATGCTTTTGTTTGGAAATATTCCAAAACCTGCTGAAGATCTCTACCCATTCTGGCACTCTTCTCAGATCTTCCATCCCGGACTAAATCTTAGTCTCTATAAAAATAGCCAATTAGATAGCTTATTAACTGAAACAAGAGCAACCCCAAGCAGTACTGAAAGAATGACGACCCTGAAAAAAGCTGATCAGATCATACAAAACAATCTACCGGCAATCTTCCTCTACTCTCCTGCTTATGTCTATCTGACCGTCAAACAAGTTGGTGGCGTTACTCCAACAAGTTCTTTCTCTTCTCCGGCTGATCGATTTTATGATGTCGCCGAGTGGCACCTAAGAACAAAACGGATACTTAAGTAATAAGGTTGACGGATCCCTTTGCTGGTTGTAGTATTATCGTAACGTTTGAAACTCTCCTTTATGTCTTTTGTTTCTTTTTCGTCCACGAAGGAACTCGCCGCTTAGGCAGTTTTTAGGGCGTTATTAGAAATTCGAGAGAAAGATTTCAGAGGGGATCGCTTGCTGAGGTGGCCCCGCCTAGGCGGGACAAGAGTTTAAAAAGTTAGGCTGAGGTGGCGAAATGGCAGACGCACTGGCTTCAGGTGCCAGCGACCGCAAGGTCATAGGAGTTCGACTCTCCTCCTCAGCACTAGAATTAGGAAGATAGTAGTAAAATAATGGTCGATAATCATATCTTTCCTATTCGTTATTAAGTTACATTATTAAATAATTATATATGTCAGAAACAACACAACCACACAATACTCAACCGCCAGCACGGCCGGTTCGGTCAGTGCGACGGAGTGGACCTGGTACATCATCGACTCCTTCCCATTCCGGGAGAGACTCTCGACACGGTGGCCAGTCTCACCCACCTCGCAGGCAGACAGATCATGGACGACGAAACTTTTCCGCACGTCCTGCAATAGCCACTACAAAACCAAAAGAAATTGAGGACGAAAACGCGGTAAAATTCACACCTCTCGGTGGTCTCGAAGAAATTGGACGCAACTGCTCCTTCTTCGAGTATAAAAACCAGATTGTCGTCGTCGACGTCGGTATTCAGTTCCCCGAGGAAAATACTCCTGGAGTTGACTACATCATTCCAAACGTTGCCTATCTCGAACAAAGGAAAGCAGATGTCCAGGCGATTATCCTTACTCATGGCCACTACGATCACATGGCTGCGATTCACTATGTCATCGAAAAACTTGGCAATCCAATTATCTACACCTCGAAATTCACACGTGCCTTAGTTGAAAAACGCCATGAGGAGTTCACTAATGCACCAAAACTTCGCTTCATCAATGTCGAAGTTGGACAACGGGTAAAACTCTCTGAAGACTTCACCGCTGAATTCTTTGAAGTCGAGCACACCATCCCTGAATCTCTTGGTTTTATCCTCGAAACTCCCGTTGGCAATATGGCCAGCTTCGGAGACTTCCGTTTAGATTTTGACCGCAACGGTAAAGTTCGCAACATGGAGGTCTTTGATATGCTCAAAAAACGAGGTATTCATACTGCCTTTATGGATAGCACGAATGCTGATATTGCTGGCAAGGCTGCTTCCGAAGAAACTGTCGAGGAAAACCTCGAGATGCTCATCAAAGGTGCGAAGGGTCGCGTCATCATTGCTGCCTTCGCCTCTCTTGTTGATCGTATTTTAGAGATCATCAAAATTGCTGAAAAACTTGGGCGCAAAGTGACTATGAATGGTCGCTCCATGAAAACTAACATGGAGATCGCGAAGCAACTCGGCTACCTCAAGGAAAGAAAGGATCTCCTCTTCCCGCTTGAGGACATAAATAAATACAAAGACGAAAAGGTTCTCCTCCTTACCACTGGCACCCAGGGAGAAGCGAACGCTGGACTGATGCGCATCGTAAATGGTGAACACCGTGTAGTAGCCTTGAAACCAACTGACACTGTTATCTTTTCCTCCTCTGTTGTTCCAGGAAATGAGCGAAGCGTGCAGTTCCTCACCGACAATGTGGCTCGTCAGGTTGATCAGGTCTACAACTCAAAACTCCTCGACATTCACGTCAGTGGCCACGTCCACACTGAGGATGCCAAGATGGTTATCGAACGAATGCAACCAAAGTTCATCGTGCCAATCCACGGCTACTACTTCAAACGAAAGAGCTACCAAAAGATTGCTGAGATGGCTGGCCTTAAAAAAGAACAGGTCACCCTTATGGACAACGGACAAGTTCTCTCGATGACTAAAGATGCAGTTAAAGTCCTCGATCGTACCATTCCCTCTTTCTACATTATGGTTGATGGTCTAGGAGTCGGTGACGTCGAAGAAGTGGTCTTGCGTGATCGCCGCGCCCTCTCGCAAGAAGGCATGGTAGTGGTAGTGATTACTATCGATCGACGTAACGGAAAACTTCTGAAAAGTCCCGATATTATCTCTCGCGGATTCATCTACCTCAAAGAGAACCAACCTCTTCTCGAAGAAATGCGCAAGAAAGTCCGCAATTTAATCGCGCGCATCCCAGCGAATCAACCGATTGATAGCGAGTATGTGAAAGGTATTGTGCGTGATCAAATGGGTCAGTTCATCTATCAGAAGACTCATCGTCGCCCGATGATCCTACCGGTCGTGATCGAGATCTAGCGTGAAATAAAAAGTCCCCGCTACTGGGGATTTTTTATTTCATCTGAACACGAAAGAAGTGACCATATCGTTTCTGGTCGATATAGTGAATTTCAGTTGGTACAACTCTATATAATCGGTGATCCTCTCTAAAGTCATCTGCCCAGGGAAATCGTTTTCTATAAATGACGTAGTGTTTTTTAAAATCCTTATCGGGGACGAGCTTAGCCCTGCCCACAATCTGCATTCCTTTGACCTGTCCCGCCGTGCCATGATCCTGATTAATCACAATAGAAACTAAACTATTTTTAATAATGTGCTTAGCGTGCTTGGTATCCGGTCTGGAGTAGAAAAATATATTAAGACTACTATCATACGCAAAAAAGACCGTGGCACCCCAAGGTTTACCGTTAGAAACTGTGCCTAAGGTCATGAGTCTGTTGCCCTTGAGATACTCGAGCACAATTTTTTTATCAGTGGCTTTCATTGCCTCTCCATTCTATCCCTCGCCAGAAATAAGAAAAGCCCAAGAAGGGCTTTTCTGCGATCACCATATAAAGAAGGTTACTCTCCTTCTGAAGAATTTTTCTCTACTGGCTCCTCAGTACTTTTCTCGAAGGCCCCATCATGCTGCATATCTGTACAGCTACATTCGACGAGCGGTTGCCCGAACTTGGCACAACTCTCAGCCCCACAGACAGTAGGCTTCTCAGCCACACCCTTGCATCCGCCATCACAAATATAATGTTCTCCCATAGTAAGATATAAATTGATTAGACCTTTATGCCGTTCATCATACCACAACCACCTATGCCCGACGCAGAGAAATATGAGTTATCCCCTGGATCTCCCCAGGCACCTCAATGATGGAACTTTTCATTTTCTCGTAAAAAATATTTTTAGCCTTCACTTCTCGAGCAACTAACTTTTCTTCCTGCCTAATGAGACTCTCTATCTCTTCAGAACCCTCAACGGCGAGCACAATAGAATCTTGTGGTTTCAAATTCGCTTTCTGTCGAAGATCCTGAATCTGACGAACTAGTTCGCGTATGATTCCTTCATTCTTTAGCTCTTCAGTTATTGTCGTATCAAGCCAAATTTCTTCTTTGAGTTTTCTATCATACACAATTTCTTTTATATTCACCTCGTCCTTCAAGATTTCTAATAACTCTTTCCTTATTTTTATTGCACTGGTTTTAATCTTCAGAGTGGACAGGGGCTGACGCACTTTCAATCCTAACTCGGCACGCTTAGCCAGCACCAACGTTGCCAGTCTTCGCACCTCGGCCATCTCCTTAATCAGTTTTTTATCAATTAACTTTTTGTTGAGTGTTGGCCAGTTCAAAAAATGAACAGAGTCTTTTTTCTTCTTTGGCTCGAGTTGGTGATACAAGAACTCAGCGAAAAATGGAGTGAACGGAGCAGTGAGGGAGGTGAGGGAGTAGAGAATCTGCCCGAGAGTTTCCGAACCTTCTGCGTAGTCAGTTTTTGAAAGTGGCTTCTGTAACCGACGGCGGGAGCGACGAATATACCAACGAGAAAAATCATCTAGGAAAACTTCGAGTGTCAGCGCCGCCTCACGAATATCATAAGCATTTAGCTTCTTGGTTGTTATCTCAATCACCTCCTCAAGACGAGCGATAATCCACTGATCGAGCAATGATTTCTTCTTTTTAATTGGCTTGGCTGGATTTCTCTTTTTTGGACCATAGGTATCGTAGAAAACAAACGAGTTCCAAAGCATTAAGTGATACCGTCGAGCCGCCTTTACCACCTCCTGTTCATCAAAATTCTTCGGTTCGCCCGCAGCGGTCGCTGTGTAAAAATACCAACGGACTGCATCAACACCATGTGCGTCGATAACCGAACGAGGCTCCACAATATTGCCTTTCGACTTCGACATCTTCTGGCCAAACTTGTCATTGATGAGTCCAAGGGAGATCACGTTTCTATATGGAGCGGGGTACCCAAGAGCCGTAGCGGTAGCAAGCAGTGTATAGAACCATCCTCGCGTCTGATCCATACCTTCGGCGATATAATCAGCGGGATACGCCTTCCGGCCATCGATCTCTTTCTTGTTCTCATATGGATAGTGAAGCTGAGCAAACGGCATCGCTCCCGAATCAAACCAGACATCTGCTACTTCCGTGATGCGTTTCATCGAGCCGGCACACTTCTCACATCGCAATCGAACTTCGTCCACAAACGGACGATGAAGATCGAGACGACCAGTATTATCAATAGAGGCCACGGAAGTTTTGATAGGATAGATTTTTCCTTGTTGCGGGAAAAGAAGATTCGGAAGCTTGCTGTCAGGAACACCTTCCAAAAACCTCTTAGTCAGCCACAAAGTATCTCCATGAGAAACAATCACGATTCTCTCTCCCGGATACTTCGCGACCAACTCCTTCCAAAGCTTGGCCACCCGCGCCGTCACTTGATTACGACTCTCTCCTTCAGGAAGTGACTTGTCGAGGCTGGTTACTATGTTTCCCAGATAAGAATGGAAGTCTTTCTCTGGATGACCAGCGAGGGTTCCTGGATTAATGTCCAACAACTCATTCCTTGTCTCAACAGACACACCAGTCACATCACTAATAATAGCTGCCGTCTCTCTGGCACGAGCTAGTGGTGAAGAAATAATTCGATCAATTCTCTTCTTTGCTAGGAGTTCGGCTGTTTTCCGTACCTCTTTTTTTCCTGCCTCGGTAAGATGAGAAGTGTTGTTTGGTAAGTCTATGGCTGGACCAGTCAGTTTCTGGACATTGTGTTGCGCCTGGCCATGACGCACAAAAATCAATTCTGGCATCAACGAGGCTTCGTTCAGTTCTTTAATACTACCGATCACTTTTGTTTCTTTGCACTCCTCACACTGCCAAACCGGCAATGGCACACCCCAGAAACGATCTCGGGAAAGATTCCAGTCCTTAACCTCACGAAGCCATTCGCCAAACCGACCTTCTTTAATATGCGCCGGTTGCCAGTTTATTTTTGCATTCTGAGCCAGTAGTTCTTTTTTCAACTTACTCATCCCAATAAACCAGGAGGTTCGTGCGTAGTAGATGACGGCCGTACCACAACGCCAGCAGTGAGGATACTCGTGGATATACTCTGCAATTTTCAGAAGATTACCGTTCCGCTCGAGAATTTCAAAAATCTTTTTCTCTGTTTCTTTGCCTGAGCTTTCGTGATCCTTCGCCATCATCCCGCCCAACTCATGAACTTCGTTAATGAACCGACCATCCTCCTGCACGGTATGAGACTGGGGAAGTTTCTCTTTGAGACCAAGCTGGTAGTCATCCTCTCCGTACATCGGCGCAATATGTACTACGCCGGTACCATCGGTGGTTGTCACGAAGTTCGCGCCATAAATTTTATGGGAGTTCTCGTTTTGCAAACTTGGTATCTCAAAAAGTGGTTCATATGAAAGCCCAACTAAGCTATGACCAGAAATATTTTTCTGGAAAATAGTTGTTTCTTGTCCGCCAAAAACAGTTTCCAATAAATCTTTGGCTACAATATGTGTTTCTTGCTTGTCTCGAATTGCAACATACTGAATCTTTTCTCCCACCGCCAACGCCACATTGCCTGGCAGGGTCCACGGCGTAGTCGTCCAGGCCAAAATATACGTTTTCTCGTCAGTCGTAGAATCGCCAATCTTCTGTCCTGATTTCAGCTGAAACTTCACATACGCCGACTTATCTTTCACATCCTTGTATCCCTGCGCTAACTCGTGCGAGGACAAGGCAGTCCCACAGCGAGTACACCACGGCACCACTTTGTGTCCCTGAAACAAAAGTTTTTTATCAGATAATCGCTTCAGAATCCACCACAAACTTTCGATATATTCGTTTTTATACGTAATGTACGCATTCTCCAGATCAAGCCAGTAGCCAATGCGGTTGGTGAGATTCTCCCACTCATCCTTAAAAAGCCAAACGGCCTTCTTCGCCTCTTCATTAAACTTTGCGATACCAAACTGCTCGATATCTTTTTTTGATTTCAGGCCAAGTGCTTTTTCAGCGGCAATCTCCACCGGCAAGCCATGTGTGTCCCACCCACCACGTCGAGGTACGTAGTAGCCGTTCATGGAACGGAACCGGAGAATAATATCCTTATAGGTTCGGGCGAGGACGTGATGAATGCCTGGTCGGCCGTTAGCATAGGGCGGTCCCTCGTAAAACACAAAGGGCTTCTTCCCCTTCCTCTTCGCCAAACTCTTCCTGAAAATATCCTCTTTCTTCCAGAATTTCAGGACCTCCTCCTCCACCTCGGCCAGCTTGAATGGTTTGTCTTTTTCGAGAAACATAGTTCTTTGATGATAAACCGAAAAGCCCTGCCTTTTCAATGAAATGCCTAGACAAGCTCCAGTTCTAGACTTTCCGTTTTATAAATGATTTAGTTGTTATATATGAAGGCGTATTCAGAAAATCGAAAAGCCAGATTCGACTATGCCATCCTTGAGACCTTCGAGGCCGGCATTGTACTCTCTGGTCAGGAGGTAAAAAGTGTTCGTCAGGGGCAGATGGACCTCTCGGCCAGCCACGCCATCTTCCAGAAAAACGAACTCTGGCTTTTCAACGCCACGATTCCTCCTTATCAGCCAACGAATCTGCCAACCGGCTACACTCCCAATCAAAAACGAAAACTTCTTCTTCACAAAGAAGAGCTTCGTAAACTTACTACAGCGCTTAAGGAAAAAGGACGCATGCTCATTCCGCTCAAGGTCTACGACCACAAAGGGTTAATTAAACTCGAAGTTGGCCTAGCGAAGAAAAAGAGTAAGGGAGACGAACGAGAAGCTCTCAAGAAACGCGCCGTCATGCGCGAGATGCGCACCGAGAAGTAGATCAAGCTACTGCACGAGTAGTGTAGCCTTCATCCCAGAGTATTGGTCGGAATAGAATTCGTAAGAACCTGCAGAGAGCGAGGCGGTTGAGAAAGTATACAACTGCCCAGCCATAACCGTTATCGGAATCGATCCACTAATCAAAATTTTAATAGGTGTCGGATCGTTGTTCCTAATATAAATAACGTCTCCTCGTTTTACTGTCAGCTTTGCCGGACTCATTACATAATTCTGTATGAAGAAGATCTGACTACTCACTGTTTTCTGATTTGGATAGATAACTGAAAACTTACCAGTCTCAATCACTCCCTTCCTACCCACCTCAAATGTTACCCTGATGATATACTCTCCCGGCTCAATATTCTTTTTCTGACCACCAGTACGAGAAACTAAAACATCTTGAGTATTCCAAGTGTGCGTCTTCTGATGCAAGGTAAGACTTGGACTAATCACTCCAACAACCGCACCCGTTTTTGCATCAACCAGAGAAATGAAACCGTTACCAAGCGCCTCCTCATTCCATTGAATAGAGTGATTTTCCTTGATAACCCACTGATCTCCAGAAAGAGGCGCAATGAATTTATTTGAACTTACGACCGGCTTCACCCCCGTAAGCTTTATGGAAGGAGGAGAACTCTTTGTAGGCGATGTACTACTCTGCGCGAGAGAGCTACTCGCCCCGGTAGCAGTTGTTGAAGACGCTGAGGAGTTTACCTCGTCTCCTGGGGCAGTAGCTGGCGGAGCGGGAATAAGAAATAAGGCAATGACACCCGCCACAATCACGACAGCTCCCAGTATTACAGCTTTTTTAATCATGTAGACAGTATACCAAATCACTACTCTCTGAATAAAAAGTCGCGAACCGAAGTTCACGACTATTAACGAAACCTTTGGGCAGGGTGAAGCCTCAGTCGACGCGCGGTCGAAGTAATCTTATCAGCAACGACCCGAGCGCGTTGCTCGAAGACTTCCTCTGACTCCCGTACCATCTCCTGAAGCGGAGTTGTAGGTTTAGGATGGTAGAGGTAGGAACCGATTCCCAAACCATTGTCAGTCCACACCAAGATTGGCATAACCACTTTTGGATCAGCGATACAACCAATCGGATCAACGTCCAGAATATTGCCCTGTTTTGTTCGAAGCCAGCTGTGCCAGACCTTTCCACACGAGCCGTCCTCGACCTTCAACCCATAGCCATAGAGGCCAGCGAATCCCCTGGTCCACATATGACACGATGGCAAAATCGGTTCCGGGTCATCGTGATGCTCCCCGCGACTACCAAAATTGAATGGGGGAATTTTCTCCAGAATTCTTCGAACCACCGCGAGGAGAGCCAGCTCCTCCCGAGAAAACATTCGAACATATGGACTTTTCATTCGCTTCCCCTGTGTGGATTACTGTTCCTACTTTTAGAATAAATATGGACAAACGTCAAACCAACCAAGGGATCAAGCCTCTTAGAAGAGATAAAAAAAAGCCACCTCGCACAGGTAGCTAGAAAGAAAACCACAGCTCGGTACGCAAGAAATCTTCTTCTGGTCCGAACTGATATGTTGCACGCAACGATGATCCGGAAAGGAACGGGATGGGAATGATGAGCTTCGGTCCAACGGACCACGTCCAATCACCACTCCGCCTAATCTCAACCTCCCCGCCAAAACGAAAGTGCCAGGGCGTCTCATACGTCACCTCCGGCTCGAGCTCTATTTCTTTCGAGTCAACGAGATAGGTCGCGATGAGGCATCCCTCCCAACGACCAACTTCGTGAGTCGCTCGAAGATCCAGAACTGGCTCGCCACGATGACTATTCGTGAGAACCCCACCAAGAACTTCCACATCGGAGTGATCTTTCTTGTAGATCAGCCCGGCAAGAAAAAATCCTGAAGGACTCTCGCGAACAGTCACTAGATCGGGAACGATTCCCCACCCAGCAATCCCTAAGCCTTCCTCTCCAGAAAAAAACTTTTGTCCATGAAGAGAAAGACGGAATCTATACTTCCCTTTCTCCTCTTCTTCGTGTGTCTCTTCGACAACCTCCACCTCTTCCGAGGCAGAAACTCCAAATGGACAAAAAACGAGTATCAGGACAACCGCTAGCCCAAGTAACATAAACCCTCCTCCTAACAAGAACTGGCTCAAAAGTATCCTATTTCTATGTGGAGGTCAATCTGTTTTTTCCTAAAAATCCTGAAAATAAAAGACCGCCTAGAATTTCTAGACGGCAATAGTCCTCTCCGCTTCATAGATATCAGAAGTTCCAAACAATGTAGGTCCTAAAAACGTCTGGACCTACATCTTTGAACTGATAGCCTATGGCCACGGATAACCCCCGGACCGGAAGAGAGAATGCCACCCGAGGGCCGACGCCCCGGGAAACTTTACCTTTGATTAACACGATGTCTGCTTCCCCGCCAATCTTTATCGGAGAATCGAACAGATGAATCGGCAGTGGCATAACCACGTTTGGAAGTACGGCCATCTTTTCCAGTTCTGGAGAGTAACTGACCTCCAGAAATCCTTCAAAGGGTTCGACCACCCGTTTCTCAAGATAGCGGAGATCAAAAAAAGGCTCCTCTCCCTGCCTGTCAATGAAGACGCCGCCCATTATTTCAACCCAGCGGTCTTCGTTCTTGTAGAGTCCGCCTCCTAAAATGAATCCTCGAGGCTTAGGAGCGGTCGTGTCGGGGATGATTCCCCAACCTGCTAACCCCCAGTTTCCAGAAACTGTCTTCTGTCCATGTAACAGAATTCGAAACTGGTTATCGAACTCTTCGGCGAACACACTCGCCGAACTAATCAGCACGAGAAGCGTACTGATTGTTGTTCTAACCAAGATCTTTCTCATAGCTACCTCCTTCTCTAAGATTTGACGAACTGGTCATATCCTCATATATTATTGATGAGTGGCCAATACCACCATATGGTGATTATTGCCCCCACATAATATGAAAATAGAGATTTATGAAAGCTTAGGGCTCTCCCCTAACGAAGCCAAGATTTATGAAACACTCGTAGAACGGGGCGAATCAACGATCAGTCAAATTGCCATTTCCGCTCAGATCCACCGGCGAAACGCCTACGATGCCATCCAGAGGCTAATCAGCAAAGGCCTCTGCTTTCAAATCTTTTCCACAACAGAGAACAAATATAACGCCGTTGATCCAGATAAACTTCGAGAACTCTTGGCTGAACAAGAAAGCAAACTTGAACAGATATTACCAGATCTAAAAAAGAAGTTTTCTGAACGATTCGCCCCTCAGGAGGCTTATATTTACAGGGGCCTTGAGGGACAGAAAAATATCTTTCGAGACATTCTGCGCGTGGCCGAAGATAGTTATTTTATTGGGGCCAAAGGAGGCTGGTATGACCCTCGTCTCGAAACCAGTCGAACAGCGTTTTTCAAAGAAGCTAACCGAAAGAAAATAAAATTCATTCAGTTGTTTGATCAAGAAGCAATAAGTGAAATACCAAATTTTCCAAAACGTTTCGAGGGTGCATTAGACTACCGAGTACTTCCTAAAAAATATTCCACCAACTCGGCAATCAATATATTTGGAGACTATGTAATCACCTATACTGGACTCCCCATTGGGAAGTTAAGTGATGATATTGTTTTCTTTGTTATTCGTAGTAAAGATCTTGCGGAGAGTTACCGCACTTGGTTCTGGTATATGTGGGAACAGTCGTCGAAGAAAGATTGACGACCTGAGTTCCTCCTTGTAAACTAATTTTAATAAGATCGGATCACAATGATATTCCTTAGTAAAACCATCACTAAGTCAAAGAAGCCTCTTCTCGAGAAGGCGGTTTATCTTTCGTGGTGATACAAAAGAAATTATCACTTGAAATCAGAAAAACCACCTTCTCCCGAGGGTGGTTTTTTGGAATCTGACCTCTGTCCATAACGATAGAAGTGAGCTTCCAAAATAGGTTTGGAAAGCTCGGCTCACTGAAAACTTAATAATGGAAATAACTAAGGAAAGGAAAAAAAATGAGCAAGGTGTTTGACGATAAGAAACGTAGGCTCTGGTGTCATGGCCCAAAACCAGAATTCGCCACCGACACCGACTGGGCTGATCAATGGTACATAGGAGCTCGGACGATTGCATTGATTCGTCCGCAGGTTGACTCCATCATTCTTCCCGGAGGAAACGAGGAGACCGTTGAGTTCTGGAAGTTCTGTCGAAAAGTGCTTGGATTCGAAGAGGGTCAGGTGATCTGGACTTCTGGAACAAACTATCTGCTCGATGACGATATAAGGATCGAGCTTCTAGACTACCTCCGAAATAAGTTAAGGAGGAAAGCCGACTGGGAACTTGTCCCCTACTCGGTCACTCAACCGTTCACCGCTTGGGCAAGTCAACTGAACATCTCTATATGCGGTGACGAAATGGCTTGGGTGGAAAGATGGAGTAATAAAGGAATCCTCCATCCTCACCCACTCTTCAACGAACGTCCAGGAGATCCACCACTGCTCGACAAACTCGTCCCGTATATATCTGTACCTCGAGGATACTTCTGCACTTCACCTCAAGAGCTAGAGATGGCTTATGGTTTATTGGGGAAGAAGGTCATCCTGAAGCCGGTAAGTGGGGCAACCGGTGAAGGGATTGAGATTATCACCGACGGAACAATACTCTCTTCATACGCCTTCCCTATGGGTCCGGTCATCTTAGAAGAACTCCTCGAGATTGACCGGGATCCGAACGGTCAACTGATTGCTCCGAGTGTGCAGTACTTCGGCGATCAGCTGTGCGGAAATGTGACTGATCAGATAATCAATGGAGGTGTGGCTCACGAAGGGAATGTCACTCCATCGATAACTACTCCTCAGTTTCAGGAGACACTTGTTCGAGCGGTCAAAAGTATTCTTCAGGCTATCCAGCCGAGAGGTCCCGGTGGATTCGACTTCCTCTCTGTCAAAGGAGAACCAGTTCTTATCGATCCGAACTGTGGACGCTTCACTGGCGCCCATCCAGCCTGGATCTTTAGAAATCATCACGCCCCACAAGCATTCTTTCAGTCCTGGAAGATAAAACCGAAAAACTCTGTTTGGGAGTTTTGGGACTTTCTCGGTTACAAGGGACTCTCCTTAAATCGAATGGATGAGTATCCCAAGGGAATCTTCCCTCTCTGCTATCTACCAGGTATGTGGGGAATGCTCATCGCGATCGGTGAAACGCGAGAAGAAACTGATCGTTTTCGCGAGCAAGCCGACTCCTACTTCCTTTGAAACTCAAGGGGAGGAACACTCGTATGTGTCCTCCTCTTTTTATTTTGTCTCTCGGCCAACTGCTTCACTAATATTTTTATAGCCATCTTTCTTGAGTAACCCTACTAAGCCAACGTTTATCTCGCTGATAAGTTGTGGCCCCCGATAGATCATTCCGGTAATCAACTGTACGAGAGAAGCACCATATTTTATCTTCTTATACGTGTCTTCAGCCGAAAAAACTCCACCGCAGCCAACGATCACATACTTTCCATTTGTTTTCGTGAAAACATACCGAATAAGATCGTTCGAAAGGTCTTCAACAATTTTTCCGCTGAGGCCGCCTTTTTCTGGCACGGCATCGTGAATCGTAGATAAATCTTTTTGCTTTGTGAGGTTAGAACAAATAAACCCATGCACTCGATGGCGCTCAACAACTGCAATGATCTGATCGATCTGGTCTCGCGAAAGATCTGGTGAGATTTTTATAAAAATCGGCTGTTTGGTAGGAATCCGATCAAGACTATCGAACAACCGATCAAGTTTCTCCGGGCTCGTAAAGGGCTCACCTCCAAAAGCATTTGGACAACTAATATTAATCGTGAGGTAGTTTCCAATACTCGTAAAATGACTGAAGGCTTTTACATAATCACGGACGCCAGCTTCGGTTTCAACTGTTTCCGGAGAGTTTGTTTTTGCCACACTAATTCCTGTGGGAATAGTGAATTTTTCACCATCGAGACGTCGAGAGATCGCCTCACACCCATCGTTTTTCAAACCATAATAGACGCCAAGTGACTGTGAGTTTTTGAGTCGCCACAGTCTTGGCTTCGCGTTCCCCAGACACGGTTCGCCAGTAATAGAACCGAGCTCGGCAAATCCAAAACCAACTTCCGGCAGAATTTCATATAACTCAGCATTTTTATCAAACCCTGCCGCCAGACCAATAGGGTTAGGAAAAGTAACCCCTAAGATTTCCTGTTCAAGGAAATTCCTATTCGAATAACGGAACAACCACCCAGTGATTCGACGTGTTAGCGTGGTATACCCCAGGACTGACCCGAAAAAGACCATACGATCATGAACAGACTCTGGATCAAAACGAAACAACACGGGCTTTAAAACACGGCGATAAAGAAATCCGCTAATGACATTTCGTAATGTGACGAAAATCTCTTTCATTGTCTCTTTTATAGTATACCCTCCCCAGCCTTCAAGACATAAAAGGAGAAGCCTAGACAATTTTGAGCTTCTCCTTTTGTTTTCTATTTAGTTTTTTCTTACTCTCTTAGAAATGCATTCCTCGGCCCATTCCCTTACCGAGTCGTGCCTTGCCATTCTCCATCACCTTCTGCATGACCGAAAGTCGCTGATCAGCCTGAGCCTGAGTAATCACTCCTTTAGTAACGAGTGTTTGAAGATGCGTTTTCATCATAGTCAGATGCGCCTCCTTCATCTTTGCTTTTAACTGCTCAGGAGTAATATTTTTATCAGTAGCAATCTGTTGTAACGTCTTTCCCTCAGCCCAGCCTTTTTTCACCTCATCAACGGTAATGCCTAAAAGCTGTGCCTGGTTCTGAAACATTGCCGTCTGCCGAGTAGCGATTTCATCGGCCGAAAGGTTATTCATCATTCCAAATCCACCGCCCAAACCATGTGCCGAAGCCACCCCCGCACCAAGTAAGCTAAACCCTAACACTGCCGGAACGAAGTAGACAAAAATCTTCTGTTTCATAATTTTTAATTTCTATTTTATTTATTCTTTTATTAATCTTCGCTTCTCTATTCCTAGGCACAGAGATCGAAGATGAGGGATGGGCCGCGACGGAAAGCTTCCTCTCGTTCGACCCTTTCGTCCCGCCCATCCCTCGCCCTATTTACTACAACGAAGGCTTTCTTATGTTGCACTGCCCTCTAACGCGAGGGGAGTCGTCGCACACCAACAGCTTGCACGGTGCCACTACTCTCCGGACCAAAGATGATGACTGCATCCTTAGCCATAAACACTCGCCCTGAGGGCATCCGCGTACTGGAGGTGATAAACACTGTCGATGTTTCTCCTCTTCTTGTTGTTATCAAGAAACCACCAGGGAGGACTTCTTCAATTACTCCTTTGCGCACCTCTTGCATACGAGGCGCTCCGAAATCACGATAAAAACGACCAACACCACGGATATGATGCTCCTGTGCGAAATTACGAAATTGATTGTGGAAGTCTGCTCGAGAAATGAGGAAGCCTCCAGCGATAGCGAATGCCACAATACTAAGTATGGAATAGAGCAGGGGTCGTCGATAGGCGAATGAGTACTTCCTCACCATCACTTCCAAAATAAACATGAATACAAGCACGAAAAGAATGAGTAACCAGGGCAACGAGCGGAAAAAAAGAATCCAACCACCGAGCCCATAGACTGGCGCAAACCACACTCCCGCCTCGAAGACTTCAAAGATTACAAAGCTGGCGAGATAAAGAACGGCGAGGAAAAGAACGCCAACGCCAGTTGCCAAAAGCGCTGCCTGCAAAACAAAATATTTCTTAGAGTGCATGGCGATCCGGCGTTCCTTGATTGCTTTTAAGACCTCCTCCTCTACTGTTTTTTTCTTTTCCTCCTCAGACATGTTTTTTAAATAATTATACTGGCTCGACTATTTTCTGGAGTAACAACCGCCCTCGACGAAGACGTGAACTGACGGTTGGCACAGGAAGATGAAGAATCTCGGAAATTTCGTTATAGTTTTTATCTTCGTAATAGTAGAGCACCAGCGGTTCTCGATAGATTGCACCAATTTTATCGAGCGCTTTATCCAACATCCGCCTTACCTCTTCACGTTTCGCTTCGCCATCGGCAGTGTCAGGAGCCACTGGCTGAGGAAACAAGACATCGAGATCGAAGAAGAAAAGTGGTCCTCGCTCTCTTTTTTTAATGGCGTTGATGAACTCATTATGAGCAATGCGATATATCCAGGGAGAAAAACGTTGAGAGAGATCGAAACTCTGGATATTCACGTATGACTTTATAAAAACTTCCTGCACGATATCTTTCACCTCTTCGCCACGAAGCAGAAACTTCCGCGCGTAACGAGTAATCTTCTCTTCATATCGCGCCACTAATACACCAAACGCTTCGGTGTCTCCACCTTGCACACGTTTAGCAATCTCTTCATCTGATTCGAGCTCTAGAGAGGAAGAAGCCATATAGAGGAAGCTTGCCTATCTTACTACAAAAAAGCAAACCTAATGTTGCTCACTAAGAGAAAAACCCTCTCTTCAGAGTAGTTTTTGCAACACTAAAGAGGGGGTACGAGAGCTGGGGGTCCGAAGACGCACCCAGCCCTCGCACGAGGATCGCGAGGAGCTCGCCCTAGGGGGTTAGCTCGACTCGCAGGAGGAATGGAAGATAGCGGGCCGCGCAGCTGAGGAGCTACGCGGATGATACTGCTGCTGAAGATCGAGCAACTTCGTCAGGCTCGCAACGCCTGCGCCTTGAAGATGGTCGAGGCGAAGACGCCGGTATCGCTCGTCTGCTGACCGCCATGTGCCGTCGTCGGAGTTCCGCCCGTCAGGTGCGCAACCGCGCCAGCCAAGAAGGGGTTCATCGCCACGCTCGGATCGCTCTTCGTCAGACCGCCGCTTTGGGTTTTCGCCACCGATCCGGTGTCGAAGTCACTGCGGTCAGTCGCCGCCGGAGAACCACTCACCATCTGGTCGCTCTTCGTCGCGACGTCGAACTGCACTGCCTGGGCTTTGTCCTTGGCATCGGCCACCAGATCGGGCGGGACGACGCCATGCTCCACCGAAACGCTCGGCGGCGCCTTGGTTGCCGCGGCAGCAGCGGGGTGAGAGGTAATGAGGCCGATGGCCCCAACCAAAGCCAGAGTCGAAACTCCGGCCAACCACTGTGAGATACGTCGCATGAGCGACCTCCTTTTGCGAGACAATCTAGTGTCCCGCGGGCTAGGGATGGGTTGCGCGGAGATTAAGGCCCTCCGCATGGCCCCTCGGCTCCAACAACCTCTTCTTCCACAATGGACCACAGATCCACCACACCACCACGGTCCTCAGCAGCCACAACAGCCACTCATCTTGCAATCACCAGGACTGCAACCGTTTCCTTTCCATTCCAGTGAGGCGAGGATTTTGGCTCCGTAAGCAGAGCGGGGACAAAACTCTCGCCTCACATATTCATTTAAAGTTCTGAGAATAATTCTACCCCTCAGGATAATTTTTGCAATATCTAAGCCCAGGAATGTGGATAACCAGTCCTAGAGAGTAATTAAGCTTTTTCGAGCCTTCGTCAGTTCCTTCAGCTTCCCTTTTTCTATAGCATAAAGGTCTTCGATCCGCACTCCGCCAAACCCTGGAATATAAATCCCCGGCTCAATCGAAAAAACCATCCCCTCCTGAAGGAGGTTATTGGTCCGCGGAGAAAGATGAGGTAGTTCATGCACCTGGAGTCCAATGCCATGACCAAGGGAATGCGAAAAATCCGGGAAGCCCTGTTTTCTAATATACTCACGAGCCACTAGGTCAACTTCGGACGCCTTCACCCTGCTTGTTATATGTTTCTTTATATACTCCCCAGCTTCCTTCTGTGCTCCAAGGACCGCCTGATGCATTTTCTTCTGTTTCTCTGAAGGCGTTCCATAAAAAATAGTTCGCGTCATATCCGAGCAGTACCCATTTATCTTCGTACCAAAATCGAGAAGAATAAACTCGCCCTTAGATCCCTTGAGTTTTGTCTGACCAGTGTGATGATGCGGTACTGAGGAGTTTTTTCCGAAGGCCACAATTGTTTCAAATGAGAGTTTTCCTCCCTTACTTTTTATAAATTTCTCCATCTCCCAGGCCACCTCCACTTCTTTTATTCCTGGTGTAATAATCTTCAGAATATGCTCAAACGTCTGATCGCCAAGCCAACAGGCCTTCTCAATATTCCTTATCTCCCAGCTTTCTTTAATCACCCGGAGAGATTCGATATCAACTCCTTTTACTTTAGAAATCGCGCGAGTAAACAACTTATGTTCTGAGACCTTGAGGTCGCTTTCCTCGATTCCCACCGTGCGAATCTTCTGCTCTTTCGTAATGCCCTTCAGTAACTCCAAAAAAGAAACTCCGCGTCCTAATTCAACCAGTTCAAAATCCTTCACCTGTTTTTTAACCGCCTCGCTATATCGTCCATCGGTAAAGATATAGTTTTTCTTTTTAGTAATGAGCAGATAGGCTTCCCGCTCCTCAGTAGAAAAGTTGGAGTAGTCCGTCAGATAACTGATGTGGGCTACCGAAGAAATCAGCACTGCATCAACCTTATTCTTTTTCAGTACCTGTCGAATAACAATAATGTGTTTACTCATTTTTCCATTATAACTTCTTACGAAATATCCTGCTTATACGAACACCTTTGAATATTTTTGAGTTCCTGCGAGTTGGTAAGTAAAAAAATGCCTCAGCTATAAAGCGCTGAGGCTGGGTCACGATTTGTTCTTCGGAGTAATCCTGGACGCCTCTCCCTTTCGGCCGAGCTACTCCACTCCTTCACCCCACGACGGAGATACTCGGGACTGATTTCGAGCATCTCGCAGATATTTTCAAAGGAGAAGGGCCAGCGACGATCATTGTCCATGATCCACTGTTCAGCATCTCTGAAGAGATCCTTCCCGCGAAATCCTCTCGCCCCCCAATACTTCTGATAACAATCGAGGGCATCCTGCAGTACTGCGAGCATGAGCCTCTTCTCTCCGCGGACATTACTTCCCCCGCGAAAAGCAACGTAGAACTGAGCCGGCAGTATTGTATCCGGCTCAAATAAAATACTACTCTGAACCCCTGCATTGAATGCCATCTGCACTCCTCCTTGATGACCTGGCGCCATCATACTGAATACTTTTCCCTGAAACAAGCCCCTCACTTCTTCGTGTTTATTATCAAAAAAATCGCCAGACTCAGATGAGGTGGCGAAAGAATCTCCTATTCGATGGTTCGGCAAGAAAAGCGAAGTAGGAGAAGGAGGGCGATAAAAGAAACTGCAATGACTCCTACTCCCGCCAGGATCCCCCAGACGAAAACGATCCCGCTAAGGAGGGCTACCGAAACGAGGAAAACAAGCGGTAGGGATATTTCCGGTGAAAAGGCTCCCTCTTCCTCTTCTTTATATTCAGTCATGCGCGCTCCTCTCTATGGCTAAGAATACCTCTCTCAACAAAGATGTAAAGATCTTTTGTGTTATTGCAATTTATTCTCCCCGCTCCACGAAAAAAACAAGCCTATACCACCTCGGCCTGATAACACTGCTCACAGTAAACAATCTCCGGACGGTCTGGTGCGTAGGAGGTTTCTATTTCTTTGGCACACTTACTGCAGGTGCGGTGATATAGGCGGGGTAGATTTGTCCGGACAAGACGTGCTTTTTGGCGACAACCCTGGCACCTGGTCGGCAGTGGAAGTGTAAATCTCCTCATTAAACTTATCTCTCCGGGCACAACTCGAAAGGCTTTACCGCACTCTTCGCACCCAATCGTCTCGTTCAATACTGAGTCATTAGTCTTTTCTATCCTGTCTGGAAGATGAGATCCTTTAATAGTAATCGAGGGCTGATTTGTCTCTCCCTCATACCAACCAAACCCCTCCCGAGCTGCCTCTTCTTTCGTCTTTGGGAAAAATAACTGGGCGAGCGTTTCGTTGTAGGCAAATGAAGAAAGACTGCAAGGTAAAAACTCGCCATAAGACCAGATTCTTCCCTGAGAATCAATATAAGGGTTCTTTTTCATATCCTCCTCGATCTGTGCCACTAACTTCTCATACACTTCTTTCGGATACTGCTTGTTCAAAATACAGTAGTCTTTACGCTTAAGATTAATACACCCAAATACATGCTTCGCAGAAATAGCATAGACTGAGTATTGGTTATCCAGCGCGTCAGGCCAACACTCAAAAGAAAACTTCACATCGCTCGCCCCTTCGCCAATAACCGCTCCTTCATATATTCTTTCTGCACCATTCCCCCAACCGGAGTAATCGTAGACATCACGTGCGGCTGGGAAACTCACAAACTGCACAAAACGACCATCCTCAACACTCGTTATCATGTAGGCATCCTTCACATTCTTCGATTCGTAGACATAATCACCAGTTACGCCCACATTCAGACTATTCCCAACATATACTCTTCGTGGATGTTTATTCCAAAACTCATAGGCTTTTTTCTGCATGGCTTCCAGAGAAGCACGAGACTGGAGATTCATCTCCTCAAGCTTTTTAAAATACCCTTCTTTTGTGTATTGCTCATTCCAGATACAGTAGCTCTTACTCCGCAAGTTCACGCATCCAAAACAGTTCGTACAGCCTGTGCAGCTTCGAGAGAACCACAGATCGCTACAAGAGTCACACTCCTCAGAGAAAAATGTCTGATAGCACTTACTGCATCCCACATCCTCATAACACAGCTCACTCTCTTTCATTCGATAGCAATCGAGTGAGTCTTTAAGTGCATTCAAAAAAGTAGAATAGTAGGCATTTTCACAATAGTCGGCCCAAAAAATAAGATAACTATCTTTGCAGTGACCAAGCGCGTTTGAGTAATCACAGTTTTTGTTTGTGAGGTAGGCAGCTTCAAGAGCTTGCCAAGGAGTTTTCTCGGCGAGCTCCTTTAGCTGAAGCAAAAACGGTCGAGAGGGATCATAGTCCATTCCGTACTCAAGACCATCCCAATCATCTGACCACCAACAGGGCATACAGTAGACAGTCTTCTTCTTATCTGGGGAGTAGATAGTGAGCATGCTCTTTTCACACTTGGCACAGTTACGCTTATAAAGACTCCAGATGTTCGTAAAGGCGAAGCGCCGCATCATTCGACACTCCGGACACCAGGTCGGCGGAGGAACTGACATTTTTTTATAGAAATCAAAATCCTGGGGTTCGACGGTAAAACTCGCTTTGCAGTTTTGACAACCCTTGGTCTCTGAATTCATATTCCGCTTATTATACTACTTCCGCTTGGTAGCATGACTCACAGTAAACAATCTCCGGGCGGTCTGGTGCGTAGGAGGTTTCAAAATGTTCGGAGCAAGGAGTAGCTCCGTGGACGTGAGAGGCATTGTTTTTATAACCATTTTTTCTTGCTTCTTCACCACCACACTCACACTGACGCTCAAAGTAGCGAGGCGGATTAACCAATGACGCCCGACGAGCAGCACGACACGGCACGCAGGTTCTTGGTAACGGCAGATTCATCTGTCGTAAAAACTGTAATTCAGAAGCAATGATCCTATAGGCTCGCTTGCATGAACTGCACTGAATCAATTCCTTTAAAATCTCCTCGCTTACCTCCGCAATGGTCGCTGGCAAACTATCAGCCGTACGTGTTGTCTCGTACTCTCGGACATCTGGATCTCGCCAAAAAACATTCTTTGCCGTAGCTTCTTCTTTAGTTAAAGGGAAGATTTCTTGGCGGGCGGTTTCATTATAGGCAAACGGAGAAAACTCATCAGGACAAAATTCGCCATACTTATATATATTTCCCTTTGCATCCTTATAAGGCAATGCATTCATCTGCTCGATAATCTTCGGCACTAAACGTTCGTACTCTTCTTTCGTGTACTGTTTATTCAAGATACAGTACTGCTTTTTCTTCAGAGAAACGCACCCAAAACAATCGGAAGATGAGCGACAGAAGAATGCGTACTCCATCGCCCGACATGAGGGCCAGGACTCAAAGCAAAACTTTTCCTGATTACATTGATCACCACAGGTCAGACACTCATACATCTGCGTGGCATTATTCCCCCAAGGACCATAGTCGTAACAGTCTTTTGTGCCAAGGTAAATATTATAAAGATACTTACTGTCCTGGGCGTCGTCTACAAAATAACTCGACTTCACATTCTTTACATTGTGTAGGTAATCCCCACTCGAATCAATAATCCGAAATCCCCGATAATATTTATTTGGAAAGGCCAGAGAAAACTCCCGAGTCTTTTTGAGCGCTGTCTGAAGACCACTCCAGGAATCTAGTTTCAGTTCGGCTATCTTTTTTTCATACTCCTCTTTACTGTACTGCTCATTAAAGAAGCAAAATGACTTCCCTCGTTGATTTACGCACCCGAAACAGTTCGTGCAGTTGGTACAGTTTTTAGAAAACCAGACATCAACACAGGCTTCGCAGTCCTCGGAAAATACTGTGCGATAGGAGTTATTCACCGACACGCACTCATACGAAGACTGGTTATCATTAGAAAGGGCGCAGTCAAAACAGGCGGTACACGCCGTACACTGAGTTGTATAGGCCGAATCTTCCATGCGGTCACCATTAAAACAGAGATAGCAATTTTTAAAATAACCAGCCTGGTCACAGTAGTCAGAATTAACCATCCCCTGCACACTCTTCGATGGCCAGGGTACGGAGTAGAGCAGCTCTCTGAACTGTTCAAAGAAAGGACGAGAGAAATCATACTCGCGACCGTACTGGAGCGGGTCCCAGGCGTCTGATTTCCAGTACTCGTGATCGTAGACCGTGCTTTGAATGTTCGGTGGAAAGCCAGAAAATATCTCTTTCCCAGAAGCATCATCTTTCCGTCGAAAAAGTAGCCGGCCGTTCCGCCAGGCCAGACGCCGTTTTAACCGACACTCTGGACAGAAGGTCGGTGGAGGCACAGCCATCTTTTCATAGAATCCAAAATCTTGCGGTTCAATACTGAAATTCGCTTTGCAGTTTTGGCAGGTGCGGTTTTCTGATTCCATTATATTTATTAAAAGAATACCATCTTCTTAACTGCGAATCATGCCCGCCTTCTGCAGTATCTCGTACTGATTAGGATTAAAACGTTTGATATACTCGATAATTTTTCCGGTTTTTCTGACCTCGGTGGAAATACCTTTCTCCTCTAGGAAAGCGAGAATCTTTTTCTCGGCTTCTTCGGCTTTTAAGGCATCCTCGACCATGAGCTCAACCTCTCCTAGCTCAAAGCCAAAGTCTGCCTTATCAAGATCAACTGCAAACTCCTGATTCCTATATTTTCGACGCGTGGAGACAACTCGGCAAAAGACTGTATACCCACAAGCCTGCAGTTCTGTCTCGAGGGAAGATTCTTTAGGTAAATCGAGAGCAGTTTTTATTGCTTCGTCATCCTCAAGCTCTTCATATTGATTAGCTTTTCGCTTATCAAACTCCCATTCATTATTAACTGGTTTTTTCAGTTCGAACCTCCCGTTTCTTTTTCTTAACCAAAAGTCCCGAGTGGTCAGTCCGTAATCTGCGGTATCATAATAAGCATCATCAATCGTCTTTTCAGAGAGGAGCTGGGCTCCTTCGATTAATTTTTTCTCAGCTTCTCCCTCTAAGCTCACTTTTATTTCTACTTCAATCATACTTAGTAACTATTTCTGACGGAGCTGATAGATTTGAGTATCGTAGCCTCTTTTCTCTTCGTCACCACGAGATAATCCTAGAGATTCTAAGGCTAGGAAAAGATCTTCTTGCACTTGTCCCGGATCAATGTCGTCAGTGGTTAGCTTCTCAAGCTCCACAAACGAACCAAGCTCCGCAACCTCATCAAGACAGATCTCATATTCTCCAAACCTTCCTTTGCGACGAACTTTTTTTACTTCAACTTGCGGTCGATAGCCCATAATTAATAATATCTGATGAATCGCCTCCGGGTCTTTGACCTCTGATTCATACTCAATGTTGTCTAACTCGCTCGAACGTTGTTGCTTGAGATTAAATTCTGCTTTGCCATCTTCACGACGAATTCGAACTACGACATGACCAGTTTTTGACTCATCCCACTCATGGGTACTTCCTCCGAAAGAGTAGATAACATCGTGCTGATGGATGGGCGCCGAGAGAAAGCAACCTCTTTTTTCAAGCTGAGTCTTCAACTCCTCGAGACTGGAGACCCTCAGTTTAATTTCGATCTCACGCATATTTTTTGAAAACACTTACTTGTTCTCAGTTTTCGATTCCAAGAGAGAACTCACCCACTTCTTCAATTTGAGATAGAGAGCCTTCTCTTCATTAGACAAGAGGATGAGACCAAGTATCAACACTACGGCTGGCCAGGAGGTGAGGATGAGTTTTAGGTAGGTATCGATAAGACTTAATATATTTGTCAGAAAAACAAACGGATCGTACGACTGCACTAAGATGATAACGAGGATAATCGCCGTGACCGAAATTCCTGGGTTTTCTTTAATATAGTCTTTAATCATTACGAATTATTGTAAGGCCTTATTCCTGTTTTTAACATAGAATTGACAGAAACACCTTCTGTGTCGTCGTGTGAAGCAATATTCCTATTCCTACTCTCATTATATAGAATGAACTGATGCAACGAATTGTGGTCAAAGTTGGCACGAAAGCCATCTCGACTGAAAACGGAGGCCTCGATGAAACAATCCTCGAGAATCTCGCGGATCAGATTACCGCCCTCAGAAGGAAAGGGGTGGAGGTTGTCCTTGTCACTTCTGGAGCGGTGGGGGCCGGACGGGGCCTAATCAAAACCAAAGAAAAACAAGTTTTGGCAGCGGTAGGCCAGGTGAAACTGATGTCTCTCTATGCCGAGCTCTTTAGGAAGCGCGGTCATCTTTGTGCGCAAGTTCTCGTCACTAAAGAAGATTTCCGAGATCGTATTCACTACTTCAACATGCAAAGCTGTTTAGAAAACTTACTGCAAGAAAAAGTACTCCCGATTGTAAATGAGAATGACGTGATTGCAACCACCGAACTCTTCTTCACCGACAATGATGAACTGGCTGGGCTCCTCGCCTCCCAACTCAACGCCGATACGGTTATCATCCTTACCAGCGTCGATGGAGTTCTGGCAGATGGCAAAATCATTCCAGAGATAAATTTTTCTACTATCCAAGAAATCCAGAAACATATCACTCCAGAGAAATCGACTTTTGGCCGAGGAGGAATGCTTACGAAGTTTGCAATCGCAAAGAAGCTGGCCCTCCAAGGCATTACCACCTATATCGCCAATGGAAAGAAATCGAATGTTCTCATTGAACTTCTCAGAGGAGAAGTAGCAGGTACAAAATTTATTCCGCAAAAGAAACTGTCGGCATTGAAAAGACGGTTGGCCTATTCCGAAGGACTCACTCGAGGAACAGTTGCCGTGAACGACTGTACTGAAGAAATGCTTCTCTCTCAAAAAAAGATTATGAGCCTTCTACCCGTTGGTATTACAGCTGTTTCTGGAAATTTTAAGAAAGGAGATATTGTAGAGATAGTCACTCCACATAAAAAACGAATTGGTTTCGGAGTAGCTCAGTACGACTCAGAAAAGGCAAGGTTGGTGATTGGAAAAAAGAATATGAAACCATTCCTCCACTACAACTATCTATTTATTGACGGCTAAGAATTAACTAGAGATTGAATTCGAGTTGTTGTGGAGTCCTCGAAGTTTTTTTATGTTCTGCGATATCTTCAGTCGATGAAGTAGGTGAGATCTCCTGGGGAGTAGTCTTCTCCAAAATTTTTTCTACCTCGCGCTTCATACTTTCCAGAATATGCCTGGGAATAAAAATGGGTTCTCTTTGCACGTACAACCGACTCCCAGTCTCTACCACCCGGCCGTTACGATCGCGAGTAAATTGCAAAGTTGTACCACCATGGATTATTTCAATTGCATTCCCAACCTTCACCCAACAAAATTTCCAGTCGGGAGGACAACCTCGTGTCTCTAAAGAGAGATCTCGCTCTATCGGCATCTTTTCCATATGCCTTTATTGTACCAAATGGGAGAATGCTCCCTTGTTTGACTTAAACGAAGAGCGCGTGATAAAAGAACAGGAGAAAGGAGTCTTGCGGATGGAGAAAGCTGTGTGGCAAAAAGAACTCATCCGAGATCTGGTTGGCGACGAACCAAAGGCGTTCGCTTATGATATCGGAGTGAGCCTTACGACTCTCTACAATTACATGAACGGAAGGCTCCCATCGACAGAGATTCTCTTCCGGATTGCTCGGTACACTGGGCGTCCGATGGAGGATTTTCTGCGATCGCCTCAAGTCCAAACAGCAGAACTTCGACGAGTCGGCTAAAAGCACTAGAACATTTCTAGCGCTTTTTTATTTATTAAAAAAAGAAAAAGCCCCAGGCACGTTGCAACGTGTGGAGCCTAGTGAGTAACGGTGGGCCGATGAGATCCCCTCGACTTACGCCGAGGAAGACTCTGCTGAAGAGCAGTCGTATCGTCGGCGACAAGCCACTCCCTAACCTTCCCTACGACTCCCCGAGCACCCTTCTGCCTCAGAGCCTCCGCTCCGAGATTCTGTACCGCCTCCCGCTCGGAAGAACCCGAAGCGCTTAGTCGAATGTCTGGTCCAAGTCCATGACCAGAACGCACAGGAGCCTCCCCTGGCCCCTTGGTAAGAATCTTGAGACCCATGCAGTCTATGACCGCGTGGGCTGTCCAAACAGTACTTTTCATAATCACCTCGCTGAGCAGAAAATAACACAAAATGATAAATCTGTACAGAGCCTGAAAGATCAATCAGGCTCAAGGGAAGTGATCCAAACTTTCGCCACAAAACTCGAATATGCTGGTTTTTTATTCTCCATAAAAAAGAGCTCGGCTTACGCAGCACGAGCTCGCACTTCATCAAGACCAAGGTGATGGCGAATCACTACCGGGAAACTATCATGGGTGAGGCAGTCGGTGTGCACAGTTTTCCGATGAAGAACCGGATAGATACTGCGCATAGCCTTCGTGCCAAGCACATGATTTGTTACCCCGGGAATGAAACAGCTTTCAGGAGGAGCAATTGGATCGTGAGGCGTGGAAATCGTTACGATCCGTTCTCCTTCTTCAGAGAGTCGCTCGCGCATCTCCCTGAAATGAGCCGGCGGATCGCTCGGATCAAAACCGAGACGATATCCAGCAAACCGTTGCAATGGCTCGAATGGCGTCCCCCAAATTGGAGAGCCCACTGCCACCACTAAAGGAATGAGTGGCCAGCTTCTTGCCACTGCTACCGCCTGAATCCCTCCAAGACTGTGACCGGCAAGGGCCATAATCTTTCTTCCTTGAGCGTAGATTGCATGAATCCCTTCTTGCAACAGCTCGAGAGAATCGTTGAGGGATAGGAGGTTGAGTCCGAGGTACCGATCACCGACCTGCGGAAAAATGACAGAAAACCCTGTTCGGCTCTCAATCGACTCTGCCCAATTTTGGTAGAGCACTGGATGAGAGCCAATACCTCCCACGAAGACGATGACTTCGTCAGCGGGTCGACGAGCGGCTGGACGACATTCTTTTTCTTCGCCCCCGCAGTAGAGCTTCCAAGCTCCATGCAACTCCCGAAGGAGTTGCGCCCGAGACATACCATTTTTTGCCATGACCTCCTCCTTCGAGTTTTTGCTACCCTTACTAATTTCATTATACACCACTCGGGAACTTCTTGAATGAAACAAAAAGCCGCATACCTTAGACAAGCAGCGGCTCACAGAAGAAGGTCGCCATGCACAATATTAGTCATGGCATCCAGCATCCAGTGATGGTGATGCGCACACCAGTACTTTACCTTCCCAAACTCAGAGTGGAGATCTTGACCAACTCTCTTCCAACCACAAGTAGGACAAAGAATGATGCTTCGAGAGGAGTCCTCCTCTTCATATCTTTCACCGTCTCGATAGGCCCTGACACCAAATCTTTTTGGTGGAGGGACATCTCCTTCATCAAGGAAACCCATAATGACCCTCCTTCCTCTTGTTTTCTCCTGACTCGGTCTATTCGTAGTATATCAAAATTAGATGAAAAACCTCTCCTCAGGTTTTTCATCTAATTCCCAAGAATAGGGGGATAAAAAAACAACTAGTGCTTCTTTGGTCCTTTCTTCTTTTTGTCGTCGTCGTGATCAGAATGCCCACTCCCGTGAAGTCGACTAAAAAATACAAGAACACCGAAGAGTATAACGATTTGCCAGAAAACCATATGGGTAAAGTATACCGTTTTTTCTGTATTAATACGAGAAATAAAAACCCCGCGTAGAGTATATCTACAACGGGGAAACTGAAAGAGCTAACGGCCCTAGGGCTTCTTGGTTGCCCGGGCCGCCTTTGTCCTGGCTTGGCTGCGTTGCTGTTCAGCTTTATTGGCGACTTTCGCCTGGAGTCCGGGAGGACATCCCAACTCGAGAAGCTTAGAAAGCACCTCCGGGTCAATGCTCGTTTTCACCGCACAACGAAAGGCCGAGAGCCACCGACTGGTGGCACGCTCCTTGGCTCGGTACAGTTCAGCGAGCGTACGATAGAGCGCCTCAGGATCGTCTCGAGCCAGGTCGGCAATCGACTGTTTCTTTGTCCGCTGATACATTCTTCCTCCTCGCCATTAGAGATGGGGCTTCAAGTGTTATAAACAATTCTATCCCCTCTGACAATAGAAAAAGGAGTTTAGTTCAAATAACTTTTTATGTCCCTCAAAATTACATCACTCGCAACGGAGTAGGAGTTCGTGCGATCCCTACTATCAAGTGCCGTGACAAGACCAATTACGTACCCTCGCCAGAAGAGCGGTGAACCAGATCGTCCATGATAAATCTCCATTTTAGTAACAATACTCAGTGGCGTTCCTTTATAATACTGATCACCTTCTTCAATCTGCACAATTCTTCCAACACTTCCTGTGAAATAGAGTGTTTCAAAATCACTCTGTTTTCCTTCTGTAACATCTCCGGGGAATCCGTAGGTAAACACTTCTTTATTCGGGATATCTAAGTCCTTGAGTGGCAAAAGTCTGGCATACTCAAACGAAGCAGGGAGCGAGGAGATACCAAATGTCGGCGCTTCGTCGGTCAGTCCAACAATTTTCAATAATGCAAAATCAGCCATAAAACTCTCTCCCTCACTCATTCCTAATCGGTCCCGCACATAGATCTTTTGCAGTTTATATCCAAGAACTGGTACCTGGGCACTTGGGTTATAGGTAAGAATTTCTTGTTTTGTAGGTAGTACCAACCCCCGAGCAACTCTTCCCGCACGGCAACTCCGTAAACTAAAATGTAGTGTCACTGAATAGCTATTTCCATTTATCTCCAAATTTGCCTCTTGCTCCTCACGCTCCAAAACGTGACGATTGGTAATCACATACCCTCGTGGATCAATAATTACTCCCGAACCTTTCTGTTCAGTCTTCCCGTCCACTCGCGCCCCAGTCAGCGGATTCAAGAAAAAATAATCATAATCACAAACAATACCAAGAATACTTTGTGGATTGATAGATTGCTCTGAGGGAGGTTCTTTTACGGGAGTTATAGTAGTCGGTGAAGTAGTTGCTGATGAAGTCTGAGTTGGTAAAATATTTTTCAGAGTGGCCACTGGTTTCAGCGGAGGGACGGATGAATCTACTGAAGGAATTTTGATGTTCAGTTCGCTCGATGAAGCATTGTCGAAGGTGGGAATATTTTTAGAAGATGAATGGAACTGGAGAGACGAACTGCCCTTCTGAGTCGAAGTCACAACCACTTCCGACGATTGTACTTCGAAACCACCTTGATCGTTTTCCACAATATCAATGGATACCTGAGAAGTTCTCAGCAAAAATAAAACAGCAACAAAAAGCACTAGTAGTCCTCCTAATAAGAACTTTTCTTTCATAACTTTATACTACTACTTCTCGAACCAGAAACAATTCGTGCTGTCTCTCGAGCAGTAAACAAAAAAAATCCCGGTGCGTATGCCACGGGAAATAAGAATCATCACTCTTTCTTCGAGAACGCTCGACGGAAACGTAGCAATTGACGAGAAGAAATCTTCCGCATATAAAGATTCCAGCACACATTCTCTATTCCGGAGGAGCTCATGCCACGACAATCGGCTTTTGTGAAAGTTTCCGGAGATGTTTGCACCTCTCCGGTGTTTCTGGAATTTGTCCGCTCTATCAGCCACAACTACGAAGTAGTTGTCTGTGTCGGCGGGGGAACTCAGATCAACCAAGCCTTCCTTGAAGCTGGCTTGCTAGTCGAAAAATATGGACCACTGGGCCGAGAAACCAAATCGCTCAGAGAACGCCAGCTGGCTCGAGATGTTCTCGAAGAAAATAAGATTGCCGTGCAAGACGCACTGGAATCACTGAAAATCTCGGCAACCGTCGTTATCCCCGTATTAGACATTGGCTCCGTTCTCTGTCATGTGAACGGCGATCAGATGATCCGCACGGTCTACTTGGGATTCGATAAACTCTATGTCGTCACCACAGGCGACAGAGTATCCCAAAAGAGGAAAGAATTTGCCAGCCTCCCTAAAGTCGAAGTTGTTTCCCTCTCACCATCCTGACCCACGGATGGTTTTTATTTTTCTCAAACTCAATTTGACAATGACCTCACAAAAATCTAATAATTCCTCTTAGAGGAGGATTTTTGAGATGAGGAAATTTTTAGGAGTAATGGTTCTCCTGTTCTTTGTGACTCCAGTGACTCTGTCCGCAACAAAAGCGGATGAAAACCTGGAGATCGCCCGAAGAGTCAAGGATGCGCTTCGGGAAAAATACCTCGCGACGAGGGTGATGGCCGAGTGTCTTAACTCACCAGACTGCGAGAAGGAGTTGGGAATTAAAGTTCCTGCAAGCACTGATGTGATGGTCGTCGTTCGCGTGAACTCCCAAGAACTTCATCAGTGGGAGATCTACGTCACTCAACCAGGGACAGACAACCCCCCGGTGCTGGTCCGATTCAACTTCTTCACGCAGGAAACCCCTCCCTGTTTGGAAGAGCGCAAGATACCAATATAAACCTGACAGAGACGCTATCTCTTCGGGTTTTTTTATTTTTTAAAAAGAAAAAACTATCTCTTACTTATACTCCTACTCTCCTGATGGTATAGTAATAAGACTACCTCCTCTTTTCTTCATGCGTAACTTTCTCGTCTCCATCCTTCGATCAATTGAAAAAGGGCTTTCGGAAAATCCCTACATTATTCGCTGGTGGACACGCTACCCTCGATTATCAAGTTTCCTCCAGAAAAGACTTACCGTGAGAAGTCGCTATGGCTTCTTTTTTTCCCTAGGAGTTCTCATTAGTCTTTTTATTTTTTCCTACTTTCTGAAAACAGCAAATATACTATTCCGTAATCCACTCGAAACTCCTGATATTCGAATTGCCAATCTCTTCCTCGTCTATCGCCATCCAGCAGTTGAGCAAATACTCCTTTTCTTCACCCATCTCGCACACTGGCAAACGATCTGTAGCCTTGGTGCAATCGTCCTCCTTCTCCTCTTGCTCCAAAAAAGAAAGAGGGAGGCCTGGTTTTTCTTCGGAGGAGTAGCGATGAGTGGTCTTATTCTTCTCTTATTTAAAAGTTTCTTTCAAAGAAGCCGCCCGGATGAAATCTACGCGCTACTCGTCGAACACAGCCACTCCTTTCCCAGTGGACATGCAACTCTCTCGGTGGTCTTCTACGGTCTCATCGCCTATGGCCTCATACGACAGACAAATAAACGCGCCCGGAAAGAACTCATCGGACTAGGAGCAATTCTTTTGATTTTTACTATCGGCCTGTCGCGAGTCTATCTTGGCGTGCACTGGACCTCGGATGTCATTGGCGGTTGGTATCTCGGATCGGCATTACTTGTTTTTATCATCACCCTCTTCAAAGAGCGTGAACGGAGTGTACCGCTCATACGAGAAACCTCACCCACAAATAAAAAAATAAAAAGCTTGGCACTCGTCCTACTCCTTCTCGAGTTTGAATTTGTTTTTCTCCTCTTCCAGAATCAGCCCCTCCTCGAACTCCCCCAACAACAAACAATTTCTTTTAATCTCTCGACCACCACTTCTTCTAGCCTGGAAACAACAATCCTGAATAATAACTTTCCAAAATTTAGTGAAACATTAACTGGGGAAAAGATGTCGCCAGTTAGTTTCGTAGTCGTTGGTTCCGAGGAAAAAATAATCACTGCCTTCAAGACAGCCGGATGGTTCTTGGCCGAGAAGCCGAACTTAGGGAATCTCCTCTACCTAGCCTACGCGGCCATCACGAATAAACCCTATCCAACTGCACCGGTCACTCCAACCTTTCTCGACGCCCAGCCAGAAGATATGGCTTTCCAAAAAGCGACCGAAGCAAACTCGGTCAAAGAACGACACCACACTCGTTTCTGGAAAACCAACTTCTCTTTCGAGAATCAACCGTTATGGATCGCCACCGCCAGCTTTGATGCAGGTCTTCGCTACTTTATTACTCACCGTATCGCTCCTGATATCGACACCGAGCGCGATTATATAAAAAATGATCTCATGCAAACTGGCATGATCCACGAGATCAAAGAGGTACAACTTGTCCGACCAGTCCTAGGGAAAAATCAAATTGGTGATCAGTTTTTCACCAACGGCCGAGCATACCTCATTATTCTTAAATAAAAAACCGCAGGCTCTAAAGAGAGTGCGGTACTATTTCTTGTCGTATGTGATCGGCTCGCCGGAAAGCTCGAGCTCGAGATCGGAGTAGATACTCCCCCCGCCATACTCATGGACGGAGAGAATACGCACGGGAAAGCTCGTTGGCCTTCCCCGGAAAGAACATCCAAGCCTGATCTCTTCCCCAGGCTTGATCTCGCTACTGAGCGAACCGATACAAACTCTCTGGAGAACGCACCTCCGAGTCACGATGAGAGTTGCAATCAGTTCTTCCTTTGCCTCGAAACTGATCTCCGCCATAGGGGGCACCTCTGCGGCCAGTATATGCAACCAGTAGAAGGGAGTCAAATAAAAAAGGCCTGAAATAGTGAGACTATCCAGACCTAGTAATCACCGGCGAGAATTCTGAGAAGTACGAGAAGTGGGCCAACTGTTCTCTTGGTAGAGATCCCAAGCAACCCACGGAGAAAAGACGAAGATGCAGACATTGATGAGCAGGCACTCCTGCCAATCCATCGGAGTCAGAACGGTACCGTTCTTTCGTCGTTCGTGAGCTGCTTTCAGCGTCACGAAGACATAGCAAGTGAGCCACATGGTTCCAAGAATCCAACCCATCTTCTGCTCCTCCTTTGGTTTCTCCCAAACTGAAAAAAGTATCCTCGATATTCATCTTCCAGTCAATGAATCTGAGGACAATAATCGATTAGATCTTTTGGTATATTTTTACTCAAAAATAAAAAGGGTAGGAGATCCTAAGATTTCCTACCCAAGAATTAAAACGACTATTCCACCAGAGTCGATCTGGCCTCGACGCAAACGACGTCGAGCAGATCGTCGATGCTCTCGAAGGGAGCCTCCCCGAAGTGAGAGGTGATCCTCTCTTCCGGGAGAACAATCTCCACCTCGACCACCCTCTCAACTACAATCAGTCCGAGACGGAGCGTCTCCGTCCGGATGAATCGGATCGTCGGTAGCAGAACTGCCTCGCCATCAGGCGAGACAAAAACTACCATCTCGACCTGTGCCCTTCTTCTCTGAGCTACAACCTTCATGTCCTTTTCCTTTCTAGCTCCCCCGTTAAACTAGGAAAATTTATACAATTTAAAAAAATATTTGTCAATAATGATAAAAAACCGCACGCCTCGAAAGTGAGGGGGGCGGATTAGTTCAGAGGAAAAATATAAAAGAAAAAGCCCAGAACAGCGATTGCTGTTCTGGGCTTTAAAAAGGATGTGTCTCTGTCCTTAGGCCTGGGCAGAGACTCCAGCCGAAGAAGCGTCGTGGTCCCTCCCGTTGGCCTTAGCGTTTGCCATCGCATGTTGCATGGCAGAGATCTTCCCGATGTCGAACTCGCCGCCCATCCCCATGGGAATGACGACAACATTGCCCGGACCGTTGGCGGCGTCGCGGATGGTATCACGCATGTCCATCCGTTCGAGAAGACCCATGATCTCAGCGTGATTGAAGTCATCGCCGAGTGCTGCCTTCATCCCATCGACGACCGTTCTCCGTTGTTCGATGTAGGACTTGGCACGAATCTCCTGTCCCTCGGCATGAGCCCTCGCCTCGCCGAGGATCTTCGCCCTCTTGGCGTTGGCTTCGTTTTCTGCCGCCTCGAGTTCACGTTTCGAAGAAATGACGCGATCAAACGCGGCGCGAACTTCATCGCTGGGCTGGGGTTGGTCGACGAGCACACTCACGACCTCCTGGCCATACTGTTCGAACCGCTCCTTCAATGCATGGAGAACAGCGTGCTGGAACTCCTCGCGAGAAGAAAAGACTTCCTCCATCGTCATGGTGTTGGTGTGAGCTCGGACGAAGTTCTCGATGTAGGACATGATCTGCTCTTCGGAATCCTGAAGCTCGTAGACAGCTTCATAGACCTTCTCGAGTAAGATCTTCAGTTGCGCCTTGATCGGAATGATCAAGAATGCATTGTCCTTCGTCTTCACGCCGATCTCCTTCGCAAGCTCGTAGGTTCTGAGGTCAGCCTCATCTGCAACTCGACCGAAGGGGAAGGGCATCTTGAACGATAGTCCCGCCTCCCGATAGCCGACGTACCTGCCGAGGACCTCGATCATCTTCACCGTCTTCTGTTGTGTGATGACGATGCAAGTACTGAGCCATCCCATGATGACCGACAGGATGATCGGTCCGAAAACCCACCACAGGTTGAACACCTCTTCCTCGTACCCGTTTCGCATGTTATTACCTTTCTGTTATGTTCTCGGCCCGCCGAATGGTCAGGACTTACAAGAAATTGCTATTGCATATTATAAATTATAAAATTAATTATGTCAAATAAGTTGGTAACTAAATAAAAAAACCGCACACCTCGAAAGTGAGGGGGCGGTTAACAAATAAACTTATTTAAAGGCTGAACAGTGGCAAGATCGACTTCTGCCTCCCTTGAATCGGTTTCCGGACAAGCAGCCCTAATGAGCTTGGTAACCGTGAAGCTGAAATTGATGTCTGCACCGCAGCCACTACAGGTACCAATACCAATCATCTCTCCGCTAGAAGACAGAAACAACTGAATCCGAGAGACCTCTCCACACCCCTCATGAGTAAATGATACTGGGTAAAACGTGACCATACACTCCTCCCTGTATCGTTAGACTACTTACAGTATAAACAGCTTCTTCTTTTTTAACTAACTTAAATAGAAACCTCATTAGAAAAGGGGCTTTTGCTTTTCCACAACGGGTTTAAGAAAAAATAATCGATCCAACAAAAAGACTAGACCCGCTCCTCGTTCAGTCCCCGAACTTCTTTAGCCAAAACTTTTCCTTCCTGATCAAGTTCGTAGATATGTACTTCGCCGGTACCGATCTCTAACTCAGCCACCGCCTCGTCACTCACTCCTTCTAAATATTTCATTAGTGACCGCAAACTATTCCCGTGAGCAACAACAAGCGTGTTTAAATTATTTTTTATCTTAGAAAAAACCTCGGATGTGTAGTATGGCAGCACTCGAGCATACACCATCTCTAAACTTTCTCCGTTGGGAATTGGTTCATCCCAGCTCCGACGAATCCTCTGAAAGACTTCATCGCCAACCAGTTCTTTAATCTCCCATTTATTTTTTCCCGTATAATCGCCATAATCTCGCTCGTTCAGCGCATGGTGCGATTCTACAGGAATATCCTTATCATCTCGCACAGAGAAAATACCTTGTAGTGTTTCCTTGGCTCGTTGCAACTCGGAAACGTATGCGTGGTGGATGGGAATATCTTGCAAAACATTCCCGGCTCGTTTTGCTTCTTCGATGCCCTCTTCTGTTAACGCAACATCAGTTTGTCCAGTCCACAAACCAAGCTTGTTCCATTTTGATTTTCCGTGTCGAACTAAAATAAGGTAAGCCATAGCGTTACAACAAAAACCGCGAGAAGACCCCTTTCTCGCCAAGCGCTTCTTCGATACGAAGCAACTCATTATATTTCGCCGTGCGATCACTGCGACTGACTGATCCAGTTTTTATCTGACCAACACCTAAGCCCACTGCCAAATGGGCAATCGTCGCATCCTCCGTCTCTCCCGAACGATGCGATAATACCGCCCGCCAGCCAGCCTGATGTGCCATCTCCACCGCCGCAATTGTTTCTGTTAATGTGCCAATCTGATTTACTTTAATCAAAATTGCATTGGCTGATTTTTCTCGAATACCACGCTCTAAAAATTTTGTATTCGTCACAAAAAGATCATCGCCAACAAGCTGAATCTTCTTTCCCAATCGTTCAGTCATTTTCTTCCAACCATCCCAATCGTCTTCGGCCAAGCCATCTTCAATCGAAATAATTGGATACTGATCAATGAGCGATGTATACCAATCAATCATCTCCTCCGAAGAAAACACTTTGTTTTCTCGATTAAGATGATATGCCCCGTCTTTGTAAAGCTCCGACGAAGCAACGTCGAGCGCCAGCGCAATATCCTTGCCCAACGTGTATCCTGCAATCTCTACAGCTTCGGCAATGAGATCTAACGCTTCTTGATTTCCTTGTTTCACATGTGGCGCATATCCTCCTTCGTCACCAACGGTCGTTCCATATCCTTTTTTCGTTAATACCTTTTTCAAAGCATGAAATACATTCACCATCGCCTCAAGCGCCTGATGCGACTTCCCAAAACCAATCGGCACAATCATAAACTCCTGAATGTCTGTTGATCCTGCCGCATGTTTTCCGCCGTTAATAATATTGCAGAGTGGCATCGGCATAAGCGGTGGTCGTTTCTCCTCCATCAGATCCTCAATATACTGGAACAGCGCTCGGTTTTGCGATTTCGCAGTGGCGTGCGCATTCGCTAAAGAAACCGCTAAAATCGCATTCGCCCCTAATCGTTTTTTATTTTCTGTACCATCAGCCTTAATCATAAGGCGATCGATTCCGGCCTGATCTTCAGAATCCTTCCTGACTAAAAGATTATTAATTTCTTCCTTAATATTTTTGACTGCCTGCAACACACCCTTTCCTCCATACCGCGTTCCCCCATCACGCAACTCATGCGCCTCGTAGGTTCCCGTTGAGGCACCAGACGGCACCGCCGCCCGACCGATAGTTCCGTTTTCTAAAATAACATCCGCCTCCACCGTTGGATTTCCTCGTGAATCTAAAATCTCCCGAGCAATAATTTTTTGTATCTTCATATATAAAAAGAAAAATAAAAAAAGCGTCCGACACGCAATATGGAATTACTATAATGTTCGTTGTCTTAGAAATCAACAACGCCCGTAGAATGAGATGGACTTCATCTATCTATCAAGTTATTTCAGTCATTTCTGAGTAGGCGAGCAATAAAAAAACTCTCAATAATAGAGGGTCTTTTAATTTCCCACTCCCTCATTCGGTACCTCGTCTTTGGTTATCCTGAATGTGGATAGGATTGCTTGAAGATCGTAACTGCGTGTGGTCAACACATACATCGAAGCTTTACTCATCATGTATGCCGCCTTATAAGACCCTATCAGTGAATTTTCTTCATACACCGTATTCGGACGATCCCCAATTCCTTCCCTTACAATTGATTCGGAGTTATCAAGGATCCCGTAGCGAGAGATATCTATGCCATCGAACTCCCTTACTACTTCCCCATTCTCCGTTACGCCTCGTCCGATACTCGGTTCCCTGGCTGGATCGTAGACCAGTAATCCAAAGTGAGTAGATCCTTCTAGCTTAAAAATGCCTTGCTTTTTTAGATCCACCACAAAGTTCGAGGGGTATTTAAACTCAAATCCAAAATCATTATTTCTATAGGTTTTCCAAGTTGAAGTTTCGGGAGATAAATCAAGAGAGTAGTGCTTCTCCGGTATGCTTTTCACTAGGAGATCAAAAACCTTAAGAATATCTGGGCGGATGCTTTGAGTTAATAAGTAATCTGTTCCAGGATCGGTGCCTAGGACCAAATCCCCTACAATCTCACACCTTGTCTGCGGATTCTTTTTCCTAAAATATGCGCAGTTATTATTCATCCCTCCTCCATATACTACAATCTGATCTTCGTCATACTCACTCGCTTCTCTCTTTAGGATGTCTGGAGGGGTAAGAATGACTGCTTGTAATGGACTATCTTTTCCTGCAGTAAGACCACCCTCTATTAACATGAGTGGATGACGAATCTCTTTTACATTCCAACTACTCGGATACTGAAAAACGAAGTTCGTATACTCACTCTTGAACTTATCGAATGTTTTCCATCCTAATCTTGAACCCTCAATACCACCCACCGCTACCGGCTCCTCTCCCCAACTATTCCAGACATTAATCCCAAGAAAGCATGCTACGGGGATGCCAATAACAATTATTAAGACGATGAGAATACGCTTGATCGAAATCCCTTTATTCATGAAGCTAAGTATACCAAAAGACCCTCTATTTATGAGGGTCTTTTGTTTTTCCACAACGGGTACCCAGAAAAAATAAAAGAAACTTCGTTTCTCTTCGCTATCATCAAAATGAGTGGAACTAAAATTTCGCCAGTTCTCACTCTTTACTTTGGGGAAGCAGCCCTCTTCCTTAAATTATCCAAAGCCACTCCAACTAACGCCAGTATAAATAACTCTGCCGAACTAACGGCAATAAATTTCTCATGTTTATTCTGATAAAATTCTTCCCTGTCCGACTGCTCGTCAGAAATACGAGTTCCTAATATTCTATCCATTCTTTCTGCCGCTACTCCTCTGATTCGATCCGAAGTAGTCATAAGAGCTTCACGAGTAGGAAACAGGCGCTGCATCTTCCCTAAGATTTCTTCCTCTCTATCGCTGGGCACCTGATGACTTTTGAAATCATAGCCTTCTTCTCTAAACATTAACGTGATCGCTGTCAGTAGACTGTCTCCATCTTCTGCATCCTCTAGCATTGAAACCCAAGAATTCTCATCTAGACGATCCCCTTCTTCTGGACTGCCTACCTCTGAAATTTTTTCTTTCATTTTTTTTATTATGCCACACCTCCCATAGAATTCAAGTTGGCGAAAATAGAAATGGTTCACAGAATATTAAAACAGCCCTCAAATTGGCCGTTTCGTTCATTTCTGAGTAGACGCGCAATAAAAGACCATCATTAATAGAGGGTCTTTTACTTTTCCACAACGGGTATTTGCAAAGTAATTGGCTATTTTGGTACCGTTCTGAACTTTGGAAGCTTGTCGTGGATTTGATAGTAGTCTCCTTTGTTTTTAGTGAAGATGTGAATACCTTTTTTGATCTTTATTTTTCCGTCAATGAGTCCTGCTAGAATATATATCTTTGAGCTGCCCTGGTAATCCCAAGTAATTGGAGATCCACAGTTATTACAAAAGGTTCTGGCTACCTTTGGAGATGATTTATATTTCTTGATAGTTTTACCTGTTACAGAAATTGACTCTCGTGGAGCAGCCAAAAATGCTCCGTGCATACCATAGTTTTTACGACACTGTGTACAGTGACAAAACCAGATGTTATCAAAGGGGTTTTTGAGTTTGAAACGAACCTTACCACAAAGACACGATCCGCTCAGCATTTCCTTCTTTTGTCTCATTGGCTGCATATGAAAATCATAACACAACCCTTTTCCTCAAGAGTTTGCATAGGGTACAGAGGTGAAACTGAAAGAACCGTTTGAGAGGGTGTGTGGAAATCTATTGATCTAGGATTGGTTTAGAATTTAATACCTCCGGAGGGAACTTTCTCCACTTACCTTTTCTTCCGGAAACCATATGCCTTAAAACCATGTGTTCTGCCTCATCCGAATGGGTTCGAGAGCTCGTTGGCCTAGCTTCTTTCATAAACTTTTCTATATTTTCTTTTAATGTCTTCTCAGTTTCAGGATTTATTTTATCCGTGCCATCGAACTTTCGTGTATAACTTTTCATCTCTCTCCATGTTTGTGACATGTATTTATCCCATAGTCTCGTTGTTAGAAATGCTGTGTCATCAGGAGGACAAGGAGCAAAACTTACAACGCCTCTACTTTTAATTTCCTCGGGTAGGTGATCGTAATGATCATTCAATCTTGAAAAGTCATTTTTCAGATCTTCGCCACGCACAAATGTCTGATCCTCGCGCATAAAAAGAGGGGCTATATTGATGTGTAGTTTATCACTCGAGGTGAAAATGTTACAAAACGGTAAGTAGTACAAATAGGATATATCAATTTTGTGAGTTTGTGGGTGAGCAAATGATTCAAATAAATTAGCAGCTGTTCCCATAGAGAAAAAAAGATCCACTGAAAAAATATAAGAGAAGTATGGAGCAAACTCACTTATAGGTTTTGAGCCAGAAAGTTTCCATCGCTCCAGTACCTTCATCCGAGCTTCTCTAATTACTCCCAAAGAACCCATCGCAGAATCTATGGCACTTTCATCAGCCATTTCTTTAGCAATATAATCAACATGGCCTTTTAATTCTTGAAATGATCTTGGTCTACCAATTACCGTGAATATTTTTTCAAAGCCCGAATAATCCTCTATTTTTGAGGCAGCGATTTCTTTCCTCCAATTTTTTGCAATATTTCTTTCTATATCTAAAAATTGCCTATTTCCCCATCTTTTTGAAGCCTCCATCTCTGGAGAATCCTGAAATATTACTCCGGTCTTGCCCTCAAGCTCTACGGTCTTCCCGCCAGAAATAATAGGCCTTCCGGACATCTCTACTTTTTCATATCCCAAAAGCTCACCAGCAATCAAAGATTGGTGATGGACCGCAACGCAACTCATGTCTGGTGTTTTGCGAGCGATACTTCCAACTACATCTTCGGGTAGCCTCCCTTTACGAACTTCTTTTTCTAAGTCGGCTAGAGTTTCTACAAAAAATAGAGGAGTTATGTTGTTTAGATAGAAATTTTCTAACCACATAGACTCATCATCACTCAGCCCCTGTAAGGCAGATTTATCAAATATAAGAGACGGACCCATCTTTTCTGTTATGTATTTCTCTTAGGATCAACAACAATAATTCTTCCTTTTGGATCAATTCTTGCCACAAGTTTGGTTCCAATGTGATCGTTTATATAATCAGCTCTGACCAAAACAGCCCAGCTACTTCCTGTCATAGCAAGAGCATACTGAAGCATTTCCGCTCCGTCTTCCACGCTCACAGACTCTTCTTGTTTTTCCGGCCGCTTCTGAGGTTCTAGGCCAAAAGAAATTACGGTTTTATTGGGCTGGCCATTCTGGGGGATTGAGCTGGTTATTTGACCACCCCAACCCATCACGGCAAGAACAGAAAGGAAAGAGGCTAATTTGGCTTTAACATTTTTCATGACGACTTGATTCTATACCCTGCTCCCAGAATCACAAATCGTCTGACTGGATAAACTGTTTATTCGTTCGGGGAATAAAAAAGCCGCACTCTGAGAGAACGGCTATTACTTGCTGGCCATGTAGAGAGGGACGCTATCGGCCAAATCTTGAGCGCTAATGCCCAGCTCCTCTGCAAGCTTCACGGCATTGATGAACATCTTTACCGTAGCTTCTTTGAGGATGGCGTTGTCCATGTGCTCGCTGCCAGCATGATCCCAGCGCTCACATTCGGCTGCCAGTTTTCCTATGGATTTGCACATATGGAAAACGCTATGACCGACGACGAATACCTTCTTCTGGCTAGGAGAGGCTACCCCTAGCGTTGGGTAGTGCTCCGGCGTGAAGGTATACCGTGCACCGATATATTCCATGATCTTAGTTAGATCAGTTGATTGAGACATCATTACCCCTTTCGCTGTCATCCTTATACATCAACCAGAAGCTTGGTTCAACTCCGGTCATCTCTCAGACCATTTCGTTCATTTCTGATTAGGCACGGAATAAAAAACCCTCATAAATAGAGGGTCTTTCATTTTTCCACAACTGATACTTAGGTGGAGATGGACGGACGGTAGTGGAAATAGATTCTGTTCCTATTCCTTAGGAAGCAGAAACTTGGTTTTGTCCGGTGACAGCAATTCTAGCGAAGGGACAACAAATAGCTTGTCTTGCATCTTTGAGTAGTCGTAACTGGTGTTTGTAATCTCATCAATATCAAACGGCCTCCTCAAAACTTCAGAAGAGAAGGCGTGCTCTATTTCTCCCAATGATGACAGAAGTCCCGCTCCAAATGCTTTTATTCCTTCTTGCTCCTGAACTAAACCGAATTCAACCACAAACCAATAGAGACGTTCGAGTTTTGTTATCTCCTCATCATTAGCTGTCCAGGCCAATTTCCCCAGACGTTCAGAAAAATCGGAAAACTCTTTATTCATAAACATTGGAACATGTCCGATTAGTTCGTGAATAATATCTGGCTCGGGAGTGTACTCGGGTTGTGAGCCGTGCCTAATGTACTGAGTACAAAGCATGGTTCGCTCTCCAAGATAGCTCAAAAAACTTCTGGCATCCACCAGACCTTCTACAGGAGCTAGTCGAAAATTTGCTTTTCGCTCTAACTCTTCCGAGATGTCTTTGAGCTGAGGAATTCTATCAGGTGATATACCAAGTTCTTTTTTCGCTTCTAAATACACTGATGACGCGTGAACTCTGTGTAGTTTCTCCAGCTTACTAACAACAAACTCCCAAACCTCGTTTTCTTCTTTGGTGTAAGAAACTGCTGGAATAGTTTTTGCCTTGGCATGTTGCTTGGATAACAAAGCAATCTCATTTCTCCGAGCTCGGTATTGTTTGTCATTTACCCCAGGATGATCCAGTGGAAGGATAGCTATGTTTTTGTGTTGTATATTCATAAATAAAAATTAGTAAAAAAACCGCCCCTGGATTAAAGAGGCGGTTGTATATTCGTAAGAAAGTGTTCGTTTAACAATACGAAGGAACCCCGCCGTAGGTGGTGTAGTAATAAGAAAAAATGAACAATCTCATTGTCATTAGTTTTATCCTACATAATATAAAACACACAAGCAAGTCTTTGCTAGTCTATCGACTAACAGAGTGTGGAGATGGGCGGACGGTAGTAGGAATAAAAAAACCGCGCCTAGAAAGGGACGGCTATTTCTCTTCTACATCCTCCGGGAAAGGGAGACGTTGGCCATGAAGCCTCGCCAAATCGTTGAATGCTTTTCGATCCGCAGCGGTCATCGGACTGTTGAGTCTGTAGATCGGAGCAATCTGGTTGATTTGGTCTTCCGTCATGCCCGTGGTGTCCACCTGAGGCAGTGGCCGAACTGGTGGCTCCATCCCAGTTACCACATCAAGCCCACGACCACAAACACAAGTGAATCGACCATGATCATCTTCTGGGAACATCTCTGCTCCGCAACCAGGACACCTTGGGTTTCCATTCTGTCTGACATATCTATCAGTTTCATCCCAATACGACATGACAACCTCCCTCGCTGTCATCCTTATACACCAACTAGAAACTCGGTTCAACTCCGGTCATCTCTCAGGCCGTTTCCTTCATTTCTGGGTAGGCGCGCAATAAAAAACCCTCACTAACAGAGGGTCTTTTACTTTTCCACAACGGGTATTTGGGTGATTAATGCTCCTCTCGCCACTTTCGGCGTAAATCCATTAGGGATAATTCCTGGCTATCTATTTCTTTTTGCTGAATAAACACTGGGGACCAATCATCATGACTAATACGATTTCCCTCTCCATCATAGGTAGTACTCCCCATTCTTTTTGTTTCTAAGCCCATAGCCCCAAAGCCCTTAGCATTACTGTTCATAAAAAAAACTTCTCCTTGCTGAGTTTCAGGATGCACAAATTCTTTTTCCATTCTTGTATTATATCATCGGTTCGACCTCTGGATATCTCTTAAATAAAAAGGCCCCTAGTAAAATACTAGAGGCCCTACCTAATCCCAGCCAGTTTACGAAAGAACCTTCACACCGGCTTGAGAAAATGCCTTGATCTCCTCGAGGACGATCCGGCGTATCGTCTCGTCGTGAATAGTAATGTCTATCCACGGCTGACAAAGTCGTCCGCAAACGCCAGTCGTAGTGAGGAGTGGTTGTTTGCGCCAGAACCGTTTCCTCCTGGAAACGTGATGAAAGGTACTCGACATCACGCCGATACCGTCATCATTGTTCGTTTGGTGAATCACAAGGGGCTCACCGAACAAAGCTTGACTCCGGCTGCAAATCCTCGCCAACACTCCAGCAGTCAACGCATCAAAATCTTCGTTTTTAGACATCCACATCTCCTTACTGACTGTTTTATACACTTTTTAAAACATTTAGTCAATATAGCCTCTCCTTTTTAGATTTTCACAACTTCCTCCCACACTAAGTACCCGTTTATCCATCACCCTTTCCCGTCATCCTCCGCCCTGCAATAAAAAATAACCCAACACGTGGGTTATTTTTTATTGTGGAGATGGGCGGAGTCGAACCGCCGTCTAAAGATGAAGGTCGCGGACCTTCTACGAGTGTAGTCTAGTGAACTAGGCAAATCGATCCATATTTTTTAGTCCCGGAAGCATGAATCAAACTTTTCGGGACGAGCTTCCTTATATAAGACCAGGACTAACCTAAGAAGCCCAGGCTAGCTGATCCTCCACCGAGCTAGGCTCGGCTTAGCTTACGCAAAAGCGAAAGCTGGAGCTGCAACGCGTTGGTTGGCAGTATTGTTTTTTGCCGGTTTAATGAGTCAGCGCTCAACTCGCCAGTTCGGACATCATCTCTATCGAAGCCGGTCATCCCCATATGCAATTCTCAAAGGACTTTTATAATACATTAATTATGGAGATGAGTCAATTTCTTGGATAAATTAAGAAACTCACCTTTGGCAGATTACATAAAAATGTTTATCATGAGGACAAAGCTCGACAAACAAAAATGTTTATAAATGTTTCACGATAAACACACATGACTACACCAGAATTAATTATCTATTTAGAAAGGTGCCAGGAGTTGGGCATAAGAAAAGAACAGACAATCAGTGCACTGCTCGCTGCTGGTTGGAAACTGCCTCATATTCAAGAGGGGTTCAAAATTATTGAAGCACGTGCCTTGCCCATGAAGAAGCCGAAAATTGTCTTCCCGACTATGCAGTTATCTCTGTCTTTACTCGGTCTCCTCGTTTTAGGGACAAGTAGCGTGGCACTCTTTTCAAATTATACGGGGCAAAACGCTAATCACGCAGAGAACCTTCAGGCAAATATTCTCGACGTCCAGACTCCCGAGGAGAAAGAAGCGACCACCATCCAGGAACAGATCAACCGAGTTAGTCGTATTACCGATGGGCTTCAGGCCTACAAGGAACTCACCGGAAGCTACCCCTTCAAACTTGATGTCCTTCGAAAAACCGGACAAGAAATTCTCGCCTCCTCGACTCAGACTAGCACTAGTACCACAACCCATGATCAGGCCTATCTTCTTGGACTTTATGGCACGAAACCTCTCTATGAAGGGGACTTCAACGATCTCTTCACAAACTCTCCGTTTGTCTACAGCGCAACGAGTGACGACTACGCCCTTTCTTACGTACTCCAGTGGAATACCCCTCAAGCACCTACCATAGAAACTCAGTTCTCTAACGGCTGGAACATCGCCAACAAAGATTCTCTGTCAGTTCCAGAACAGCATGTCGCAGAGTAAGGAAGTTCTCCTTAAGGCCCTCGAAGAAGACCTGCGCGCTAACTCTCTCCTGCCACTTCGCGAAGCAAATCTAGTGTTTGGCGAAGGCAGTGTTCACTGTGAGGTTATGTTTATTGGCGAAGCACCGGGCGCCAACGAAGATCGCGAAGGTCGCCCCTTTATCGGTCGAGGCGGACAACTACTCCGCAAAAACATTCGCGCCATCGGTTGGAAGGAGGAAGATGTCTACATTACGAATATCGTGAAGCGTCGGCCACCGGATAATCGTGACCCACTACCCGAAGAAATTGCCGCCTATAAACCGTATCTGACTAAACAGATTGAAATTATCAATCCTCCGATTATTGTCACCCTCGGCCGATTTTCTATGAATTATTTTCTACCAGAAGCCAAGATCACACGCGATCAAGGAAAAGCGTTTCGCATTAGTAATCGTGTCATCGTCCCCTTTTTCCATCCAGCCGCGGCCCTTCGTGGCACCACCGTGATGAAACAGTTCGAAACAGGCTTCGTGCTTCTCCCCGCCCTTCTCAAAAAACTGAAAACGCTTTCTCCAAAGCCGGGCACATCCTCGAGCTAGTTTCAATAAAAGAAGTGATATAATAGAAGGACAGAAATGGAACCACTACAGCTTCCTCCTTCATCCTCCTTCTCTTATCTGAGCCACCGACTGTGGTATCGGATCAGAATCTTTTTCCATCATTGGTATGTCGATGGTTCTTATTTTTTTGGTCATCTATGGATGACGATTTTTCTCGGCCTCGAACGGACTTTTGCACTGCGCATCACCCTCACCCATTTTTTTGAACCGCTCTACCAAGACTACTCTATTGTTGGTCAGATTATTGGACCAATCTTCCGACTCGGCAGAGTGATCACCGCCGGATTGTTATATCTGATACTCGCCATACTATTCCTCGCCCTCTACCTCGCCTGGTTAGCTATTCCCGTCGTACTCCTTCTTCAGGCATTTATCGCTTTCCTTTCTCGACCTTCATAACGATGACAAAGACCACCGACTACACACTTTACTTCGACGATCCCCGACTGCGCATGAGCGCCGCGGGACGATTTCTGACTCGTGTTATCTCCGGAACTGGTTATCTCTTCTTCGCTGCCTTAACCGCCCTCCTTCTTATTAGCGATATCCTTGGTCTCCAGTTTGCGGGACTCTTTCTTCTTCTCTTCTGGGCTGATCTGCTTATTCACTACCGAGAAGCCGATGAGAACTTGTCTGAAATTAAAGATGAGAATGGATTAAATATTGGCTCCTTTCTTTCTCCCGCTGCGTTTCACGCGCTGGAACGGGCGGTGATGATTGGTGGTATGACACACCAGCATTTCACGATTGCCTTCCTTAAGGAACTTCTCCAGGACTCACAGGTTCGAGATATTCTCGCTCGCCTCGACATCGACCAAAACGCATTACGCGAAAAAATAGAGTCCTGGCTAGCTCAAAAAGTTGAACCAAATGATAATCCTTTCGAAATCACTGTCACTTCGCCAATGCTCTCTGATGCCTTTCACCGTGCACAGAGCAATTTCCATCGATCTATCCAGCCAGGCGATCTGGTGGCAGCGCTTTTTTCAGTAAAAGATCCCTTCATCGAGCGTCTTGCTCGTGCCTTTGCAATTACTCCAGAAGGATTAACGGAAGCAATCCTTCTCAGTCGCGCCACCGCGAAGACACACCCAACCCAAGAGAAAAGGTATCAAGCAAAGCGTGGCATTATGAATCGTTCCTGGACGAGCCGACCGACTCCGACGCTCGACAAGTTTTCTCGAGACATCACTGAACTGGCCAGCGAAGGTTTATTAGGGGAACTCATTGGCCACCAACCAGAATACGAAGCAATGGTAAGAGCCCTGACTCGGGCTATTAATCCGAACGCTCTTTTGGTCGGCGAGGCAAGTATTGGTAAGGACACAATGGTAGAACATCTGGCTGCTGATATCATAAACGACCGCGTGCCAGAACCTTTAGCTGATCGTCGCGTCATCGAACTTCACCTCTCGGCTATCGTCTCTGATGTCTCGGCCGAGGAGCTTCAGGGACGCCTCCAGAAAATTGTTGAAGAAGCTTTAACCGCTGGCAATATTATTCTTTATATTCCCCGCCTTCACGATCTCCTCCACACCTCAGGCACGAGTCATCTCTCGGCGATCGATGCACTGGCACCAGTGTTTGAAAAAGAAGCGTTGCCAGTGATTGGTTCAACCCGCCCTCAGGAGTTCAAACAGTTCCTCGAACCCCGCGCCGATATTCTGGCCTATTTCGAAAAAGTCCAGGTAAACGAAGTCTCTCTCGAAGAGGCCTATCTTCTCCTCACTCGAGAAGCAAAATCACTCGAAGCCATAAGTGGGGTGACTATTAGCGTGGCCGCACTTAAAAAATCAGTGGTCGTGGCAAAGCAGTATTTGCATCACCGCCCACTACCTGGAAGCGCCTTAGAACTTCTCAAAGAGAGTGTGGAAAACGCTCACCGTGACCACAAGAGAATTCTTGATCCTGAGGATGTGGCAAAAACTGCCGAGAGCAAAGTGCACGTGCCAATTCATCGTCCGGAAAAAGAAGAGGCTGACGCCCTGCTTCACTTCGAAGACATTATTCATCAGAAGTTTATTGATCAAGAAGAGGCGGTAAAATCAATTGCTGATGCGCTCCGGGAGTATCGCAGTGGCCTGACGCGCAAGAACGGACCAATTGCGTCATTCCTTTTCGTCGGACCAACGGGCGTGGGAAAAACTGCACTTTCTAAATTAATCGCGGAGCTGCAGTTTGGTTCCAAAGATCTTCTCGTTCGATTCGATATGAGTGAGTATCAGGATAAGAAAAGTTTTGAACGATTCATCGGTTCGGCTGATGGCACGATTCTCGGGGCCCTGACCGAAGCAATCCGCGAAAAACCACGCAGCGTGGTTCTGCTCGACGAATTTGAAAAAGCTTTTCCTGATATTCTCCATCTCTTCCTTCAAGTATTTGACGAAGGACACCTGACCGACGGACTCGGTCGGATGGTAAGTTTTGAGAATGCAGTCATTATCGCCACTTCCAATGCGCACTCTCGCGATATCGAGGAAGCCTTGAACGCCGGGCAGCCAATCACGCAAATTGCCGAACACTTCAAACAAAAGTTGGTTGATGTTTTCGCGCCTGAACTTCTCAATCGCTTCTCAAAGATTATCGTCTTCAAGAGCTTATCAACTGACGACATCGTGAAAGTCACCAAACTTGAACTCGAAGATTTTGCGTCGATGCTGAAAGAAAAAGAATACACACTCGTGCTCGATGAAGCGGTAATCAAAAAAATTGCCACCCTTGGCTACGACTCGGCCTTCGGCGCGCGCCCACTCCGCCAGGTCATCGAAGAACATCTCCGGGCACCACTGGCCAAGGCCATGCTTCAGAAAACATTCGAACCAGGAGATACCATCGAAGCCTCCCTCCAAGGAGAGGAGGTGGTGTTCATCAAAAAAGCTCCGAAATAATTCGGAGCTTTTTTTTGACAAATAGAGGCTACTCTTTTATAAATCCCTTAGCCTTCTCTGTCATCGACAGAGAAAAACCGCAACGAAAGGGGTTCTCATGAAACGGATTTTCTCGATTGGAGTTCTTCTCGGGTTGAGCATGTTCACTGGCCAGGCAGTCGCAGGAAGCGTTCTGGGCCCGCGAATTCTGGAGGAGAAATTCAATCCTCCGCGAACCGCACAGGTAGGCGTGCCCTACTCCTACGTCCTACCAGCCGAAGACCCGGAAGGAGAGGAGCTCACCTTCACTATCCTGTTCGATCCTCCCGACATGGGAATCGATCCCGCCACGGGAGAAATTTCGTGGTTGCCGAAACAGAGAGACAAGAGTTGCACGGTCACCGTCGAGGTGTCTGACAGGTTCAAACATCGCGCTGTTCGAACCTGGGGAATTATTCTCGAATGAAGACCCCAGACCCCTCCTTAAGCCCTTAACCCAGGGCTTTTTTCTTTGGTTTTATCTTATCGGGCACATAGGGTACAATGGGGGCATACCTTATTATGCTTCGCAATAATAACTCTCATACTAAGGGGGAGATTACCGTCAAAAAACAGGTGGTAGCCGGCTTTGTCATCTTCCGCCGAACCGAAGACGGGATAAAATATCTCCTTCTTTATAAGCGTGGTGAGTACTGGAACTTCCCCAAGGGGCACTTCGAAGAGGGGGAGAAGAGTTTAGATACTGCTTTTCGTGAAGTCGAAGAAGAAACCGGTCTTAAGAAAGGTGATCTCCGTGTTCTCCCTGATTTTCGTGCCTATGAAAAATTCCACTTCTTCAGTGGAACAGAAAAAATCTATGACACGGTTATTCTTTATCTCGCCGAAACCGAACAACCAAAGATTACCATTTCGCCACGAGAACACAGTGGTTATGCCTGGTTCCTTTATTCTGATGCTACAAAGATTCTCCGACGATATGCGGAAACGAGAAAGGTTTTAAAACAGGCACATGATTTCATCCGTGGAAAAAACAATCCGAAAACTGGACCACGTACCTCAGGGGAAAATCGTTCTCCCAGAACTTCTCAGAATGCACGACCAAATGTACACTATACACAAAGACCAGGACCACGATATGGCCAACAACAAAAACAGTTTTTCCGAGAAGGTAATTCGAGTAGTCAGGGAAATACCCCGCGGCCACACACTCAGCTACCAAGAAGTGGCCAGACGAGCCGGTTCCCCACGAGCCAGCCGAGCCGTCGGCAACATCCTCAATTCGTACGACGCCCACAGAATAACCATCCCTTGCCACCGAGTGGTACGCAAAGACGGGAGCCCGGGGGGTTACCGTTGGGGAGCAAACCAAAAACAAATCCTGCTTAAGAAAGAAGGTGTTCAGCTAGGCAAAAAATAAATAATAAAAAAGACATTCTTTCCAGAATGTCTTTTTTATTTTTGTTTTCTTAAGAAACTACTTAGCCAGTAATCCAGACTTCTCGAGCACAATTTTGAAAACTTCTGGATGATCTTTGGCGAGCATGGCCAACGTCTTTCGGTCGAGCTTGATATCTTTCTTCTTCAAGCCTCCAATCAATTTACTGTAAGAGACACCGGCAGCCTTGGCAAACGCGCTGATGCGGACATTCCAAAGGGCACGGAAGTTACGCTTCTTCTCCTTGCGACCGCGGAACATACGCGACTCGGCGTGGAGTAAGGCTTCTTTGGCGGCTCGCTCCTTAGACTTGCGACCCCACTTAAAACCTTTAGTCTTCTTTAAGACTTTGGCTCTTTTTCTATTGGCGGTAGTACCTCGTTTAACTCGTGGCATAGTAGTTTCTAGTAGTTAAGTATTCGCTTCTTTGGATAGTTCAGCCCCTTACCCTTGGCCTTACTCTTGATCAACTTGGTTGATTTGCGAGTGCGATTGTGGCCAGCCGCCATCGGCCGACGAACAACCTTGCCATTCTTGGTAATTCTGATTCGCTTGCTTGAGCTTTTAGTTCTCGTCATTTTTTAGTAGTTGCTACGATTGTCGTTCCAAACCCATTGCCGTTGGCTTTGATATCACTAATAAACTTATACGGCAGTTCGATGAGCGCGAGATAGGCCTGCAATTTTTCTTTAGCCCAATCTCGATTTCCCTTTTCTCGTCCGCGAAGGCGCATACGAATTTCTACAGGATGACCTTCTTCCAAGAACTCAATCGTTCTCTTCAGCTTCACCTGCAGATCGTTCTGAGCCATACGGACGCTAATCTGCACCTGCTTCAGACCTCCTCCTTTCTGACTCTGGCGCTCTTTCTTAGCTGCCTTCTCTCGCTCATAGCGATACTTATCAAAGCTAATGAGCTTGGCAACTGGTGGTACAGCGCTTGCAGATACCTCGATCAGGTCTAATCCCTGTTCCCGAGCCAGAGTTAAAGCCGCTTCTCGGCTCATTACCCCTAGGCTCTCCCCCTGACTACCAATAATGCGTAGTTCTGGGGCGGTTATTTGGTTGTTGATCCTGTTTGTATCGATGGTAGGAAGGATGGCTATATCAAAAAGCGTATTGCTTTAGGATGCCATCTATTCTACAGAAAACGGGGAAAGAGTCAAATTTTAAGGAGAGGCCTCTCTGCTCAAAATTTCTGTTTGACACGCTCTTCACCATCCCCAATAATTCAAGCATGTCCACACAATCATACGAAGTAGAAATTAAGAGTCTTCTGGGTAGCAAGGAAAATGCCGATGCTCTTAAAAAGCGGTTGTTCGAACTCGACCCACACACTACCCTTGTCTCGACCAACAAACAACTTAATCACTATTTTGTAGGTGGTGATCTAAAGAAGGTCTTCGAGAATGTTGGCCCCCTACTGAAACCAGAAGAGAGGACGCGCTTAGAAAGTCTTCTTCAGAATATCAAAGACTTTTCTTTACGCACTCGAAACAAGGATGGCGAAGTGATCTTTGTTCTCAAGATTTCCATGAATGACGAAACGAGCGCCAATGGCGTGAAGCGATTAGAGTTTGAAGCAACCATTCCAGATCTCAGTCTCGAAGAACTCGATAAAAAAATTCTAGATGCCGGCTTTTCCTATGAGGCCAAGTGGTCTCGAGAGCGGGAGGAGTATAAGTACAAAGACACAACCGTCACGATTGATAAGAATGCTGGCTATGGCTATCTCTCCGAGTTTGAACTTATGGAAAGTGACGAAAATAAAATTCATGAAGCGAAAGATCGTTTACTGGCCTTAATGAAAGAACTCGGTGTCGAGGAGCTTGATCAGGCTCGCTTGGCGAGAATGTTCGACTACTACAATACACACTGGGCTGAGTATTATGGCACGGACAAAGTATTCGAAGTATTGTAACCATGTAAATTTATGGCTGAAAAAAATCATCCAGAATATCAGTATCTCAATCTCCTCCAAGACATTCTCGACCATGGCGCCGAGAAAAAAGATCACAACACAGGGACACCGCTACGAAGTGTCTTTGGGCGACAGATTCGTTTTGATCTCAGTCAGGGATTTCCCCTTTTGACTACTAAGCGCGTCTACTGGAATGGTGTTCTTCATGAACTAATCTGGTTTTTAACTGGCCAGTCGAATATTAAATACTTGGTTGATAATAAAGTTCATATTTGGGACGACTATCCCTACAAAATTTATAATAAGGCAGCGACTGAAGGAAAAGTTCCTGCGTTAGAGCAAAAAGATTTTGTTGATAAGATTGCAAACGACACAGAGTTCGCAACACAATGGGGAGAATTACCAATGATCTATGGAGAACAGTGGCGACGATGGCCTGGAAAAAATGGCCGGAAAATTGACCAGATGGCCTGGATTGTCGACACCTTAAAAAGATTCCCCGACCGGAAACATACAGTGCTCTCGGTCTGGAACCCAGAGTATCTTTATTCCATGGCTCTCCCCGGAGAAGCGCTCAGCTTTCCTCTCTGTCATATTATGATTCATTTCAATGTAGCCAATAATAAACTCTCCTGCCAGCTCTATCAGCGCAGTGCGGATATGTTCCTGGGGGTACCATTCAATATTGGTAGTTACGCGCTCTTAACTCAAATCATCGCCCATATTACTGGCTATGAACCGGGTGAGTTCGTGCATACGTTTGGCGATGCCCATATTTACGGCAATCACTTCGAACAAGTTAAAGAACAACTCTCGCGAGAACCAAAACCATTTCCAAAAGTGATTATCGATCCATCCTTGAAAAGTATCGACGACGTTCGCGCCGAGCTTATATCCCTTACTGAGTATGATCCGTGGCCAACACTCAAAGGAGAGTTGACGGTCGCTGGTGGTTTTGATGAGAAAGATCGACTGCCCTCTTCTTCATAAATATGGAAAATCAACCAACTGTTTCTATTATTGCAGCAGTGAGTCAGAATGGAGTTATTGGCAAAGATGGTGGACTGCCCTGGAAGATTTCAGCGGACTTAAAAAGGTTTAAGGAGATCACTACCGGACACCCAGTGATTATGGGTCGCAAAACATTTGAGTCTATTGGTCGTCCCCTGCCAGGAAGAACCAATATTATTGTTACCCGAGATGGAAGCTATCAGGCCGAAGGATGTCTTGTTGTGACCTCTCTAGAAAAAGCTCTTCAAGAAGCAAAGCAAGCTGAATCCGAAGAGATTTTTATTATCGGTGGGGGAGAAATCTACACTCAGGCCTTGCCTCTTGCAGATACTTTATATCTGACGCTCATTAATGCTGAAGTGAAAGGAGATGCATTCTTCCCAGATTACTCGGAATTCAAAAATGTCGCCTTCTCTGAAGAGGGCGCTGAAGGTGAGTGGTCTTACGTTTTTCTTAAGCTCACAAGATAACCTTTTCCTAGCTTTTCTTTTTGCGAACCTCTTCGGTCAATTTTGACGCAAGTGGACTCATCTGTCCCGCATACTTGTTCCCCTTCTTGCTACGATACGGCACATCAACTGGTGAAGACATTTCTTCAAAGGTAAAGGCGCAGATGCGCATGCCTGGATATAAGGCGACTGGCAGGGTTCCTAAGTTTCCCAATTCCATCGTTGGCCTCCCAGTCCAGCCAGGATCAAAAATTGAAGCGGTGCCGTGTACGATAATGCCTAGCCGACCCAAGGAGCTTCGTCCTTCAATCCGGCCCAAGATATCATCAGCTAAGTCCAAATTTTCAATAGTGGTAGCCAACGCAAAATCACCAGGCTGCATAATGAACGACTCTCCTTTCTTCACTACGATCTCTCTCATAATCTTCTCGGTGTCAATTGGACCATTCAGGTCAATAAAGGGATAGGTGGAGTGTTTAAACACTCGAAAGGAATGACCAAGGTGCAGATCAATAGAACATGAGCCTAACTGTTTATTTAAATCAGGCTTTGGCTGGATGGCGATACGACCACTCTTGAGGGCTTTTTTAATATCTCGATCGGATAAAATCATGGGGAAATTATATCACGTTATTTAGGACGTAAAAATTCTCATACAGCTTGGCCACGAGAATAGGCCCCGTGCCACCTGGGGTGGGCGTGTAGCTTACCTCTGATTCCCCAACTTCCTCTGCGTTGAAATCCCCGACCATCCTACCCTCGTAGTCACCATAGCCAAAGTCGACAACCACCGCCTTAGAACTCAAGTCTTTTGCCGAGAAAAGTCTGGCCGAACCTGTACCACTGATGATTAAATCAAAATCTTTGAGCTGAGTTTTCACATCGCCACTTGAGCGATGAAATGTCTCCAACTGCAGAACTTTATTTTCTAAAAAAAGACTAATTGGTTTTCCAACAAGAAGTCCAAGGCCGATCACCGCGACTCTGCTTTCAGCTAGATTTATTTTTAACTGACTGACAATTTCTTCGACCACCGCCACGGCTGGTGGATGGATCTTATTCTCGCCATTCTGAAAAGCCTGAGAAGCTTCCTCTCCCAAGACATCAACATCTTTTTCAGGCGATACTACATTCAGAATATTCTGACGGTCAATATGCGCAGGCAGTGGCAACTGAATCAGAAGCCCGCCGCATTTTTCATCTGCAACAATTTTTTCAATCTCTGACTGTAATTCGCTTTCAGAAACTGTCTCTGGGAATTTGTGCAACTGGAAATCAACTCCCAACTCCTGACCAACCTTTTCTTTCTGCCGGATAAAACTGGCCGAGGAAGGATCATCACCAACCAAAATGGCCGCCAAAAACTTTTTGGGAACTGACTGTTTTTTTAACCGCTCAAGAATCTCCTTGGCGATTGCTCGGCCATCAATAATCGACATCTAAATATATTTTGCAGTCTTATACTTCAATGGAAACTTCTTACACAACCGAAGAACTTCCTTCTTCACATTCTTATTTTCTAAAAGCACTTCGGAAATAAGGGTGGCTACTATTTTCATCTCTTTTTCTTTCATCCCGCGAGAAGTGAGGGATGGAGAGCCGAGGCGGATGCCTGAAGGATCAACCGGCGAACGAGCGTCATACGGAATCGTATTTTTATTCACAATAATGCCATTCTTTTCTAAACGTTCACTGGCTTCTTTCCCGCTAATCCCCTTACTCATGACATCAACCAATAGAAGATGGGAGTCGGTTCCGTCTGAAACAATCCGCCAGCCACCCTTCTGCAATGCAGAGGCTAGCTCTTTAGCATTCTTAACCACCTGCTTCGCATACACCTTAAACGCTGGTTGCGATGCCTCGAACAAGGTTGTTGCCACTGCGGCAATCTGGTTGGCATGAGGACCACCCTGTAGTCCTGGAAACACTGCTTTATCAATAGCTTTCGCGATATCTACTCCAAGTTCTTCAGCAATTACAGATTTTCTCGAAGAGAAAATGAGTGCAGAACGAGGACCGCGCAAGGTTTTATGAGTAGTCGTCGTCACCACATCGGCATAGGGGAAAGGACTTGGGTAGGCACCGCCAGCGATTAGTCCAGCGATATGCGACATATCAACCATCAGATACGCTTTGACCTCATCAGCAATTTTTTTAAATTCTGCCCAGTCGATTTTCCGAGGATAGGCAGTGAACCCAGCGACAATAATCTTTGGCTTCTCAATTCTCGCCTGATCTAAAATGGCCTCGTAATCGAGTGCCTCACTCACCTTGTCTAGGGTGTACGGCACCGACTGCCAGGCCTTGGCGGTGATACTCACCTTATGTCCATGTGTCAGATGTCCTCCCATATCCAGCTGTAAGCCCATAATCTTTTCTCCCAGTGGCACTAAGCCAAGATAAACCGCCAAGTTGGCCGGAGATCCAGAATAAGCTTGGACATTCACCGCCCAGTTCTCGGGCGCGAGCTTAAACGCCTTCAGAGCACGTGCCTTCGTTAAATCTTCGATCTGATCGATATACTCATTGCCTCCGTAGTACCGATGGGCTGAGTAGCCTTCCGCGTATTTATTAGTCAGTGGTGAGCCGAGCGCCTTCAGCACATCCTCAGAAACAAAGTTTTCCGAAGGAATAAGGTTGATACTCTCATTCTGTCGCTGAATTTCTTTTTTCACGAGCGCAAACAGTTTTGTGTCTTTCATTGGCGTAAATATGAATTAAAGATAGTGATTGCTAACAGATTATTACCAATAAAAGTTTCCTAGATCATGGGATTGTTCTGCTTTCCACTATTATTAACCGCTTTTACCAAATCGGCAAATCAAGTCGATATTCTCTATCAACCAAGCAACAACTTCATCTTCCTCTCAAAATCATCAAATCCGGTATATCTTTCTGCAAATAAACCGAACGCTTCAGCGCCCGCGACATTTCCCTCGTCGTCATCCCAAAACATAGTATCTTCTATTTTTTGATCGATGGCATCGAATATACTCTGAAAAAATTCAGATTCTGGTTTCTTAGCACCAACAAATGCCGAAGAAAACACCCCGTCGAACCATTGGCCAAGCCCTCTTCTATTAATTAAATCTCCGGTGCGATACTTCTCGTTGTTAGTCGCGAGATATACTTTTATATCAGCCTCTCTTATTTTTTCTATAAGAATTTTAAAACGTTGATCAATACGGTTGTGTTTCTCTTGAAACCAGAACTCAAGCAACTCGTCCGAACTCCCCTCCCATCCCCAGATGGGAATTACTTTTTTGAGTTCGTCTTTGAGGTCGGCTTGGCCGATCACACACAGCGGAAATCTTGTCTTAAAAAATGGGGTAATCCGATCGAGGGGAATATGGAGCTTCTCGGCCAGTCGTTCGCTAAATCGCTCGCTCTCTACAATCATTCCATCAGCATCTAAAATGATAGCTTTCAGTTGTATATCTTTCATGAAATCTTTATAGGGGAAATTATACCATCAACGACTATTTTTTTGAGTGATGAGAATCAGTAAGGCGAATAAAAAATCCCCGATTGGTTCGAGGAATTACTGTTTCTCTAAATGAGGGAGGTGATGTCGGATGGCCAGAATCACCTGGGAACGCTCGTCTGGACTAAGAAATATATCCTCTGAATCTTCAGAGCGCCGACCGAAATATTTATCGACAAAGACCTTCCCAAGGAATTTCACGGGATAACGATACCGTGGTCTCAGATGACAGTGAGCGTAGGCTATCGGAGGAGTTACCTCCAACCCATTATTCATCTGACACGAGAAGTTGATGACTTCGGAACCGAAGGCTTGTTTGGTGGCTTCGTCGAAAAGCCTCAGGGCCTTGAAGAAATCAAGTTGCTCTTCCGCGGTTAAATCCGAGGTGAGACTAGGACTCAACCGCTTCAACCTGAGAGTCGATCGACCAAGGAAATACTGCTTTGAACTCAAAAACACTCGCCAGTACTCTGTCTCGAAGATGAGATCATCACTTTTCAGAAGCTCGGTGGTGTTCTTCACCACATACGACAAAGCCACCGAAGGGAGGCTGGCCGTACTATGCTTCTCGAAAAAAAGAGGACCCCTCTCGACGAGAAGAAAGCCCAAAAACACGAAGGGTATCGCCTTAATAACACGACTCCTCATCTTGTCCTCCCAATTTGAACAGCTTTTTTTCTTATATCACAAAAGCTCCTGCCTTACCACGAGAGAAAATTGTCTGGGGTGCCTATCGGGATTCGAACCCGAGATAACAGGACCACAACCTGTCGTGTTGCCACTACACCATAGGCACCATCTATAAGTACTTCCCCATTCTACTTACTTATTGAAAACTTTCAAATATTCTAGCTTTTGACGGGAGGGTTGCTTTTCCGTAGAATGGCTACTATGTCTAATCTCTTCAAGAACATCCTTGGTGCCATCGTCACCCTGATCCTCATCTCGGTGATCTTTTCAATGTTCCTCAGCCCAACGACGACCACTAAAAAGATCAGTCTCAATGAACTAGCTAAGGCGGTTTCGAGCGGTGAAGTGGTGAAAGTCTTGGTCAGTGGTGAAACCATGACCGCCACTTTCAAAGATGGCCACACGGCGACTGCCAAAAAAGAACTGGAATCAGGCGTCACAGAAACTTTAAAAAACCTAGGAGTCGCCGACTCAGCACTCCAAGCAGTCAATATTAGCATCGAGGAAGAATCCGGCTGGCAGTTCTGGGCCAGCATCCTTATCCCAACACTCCTCCCTCTTATCGTTATTGGCATCATATTCTGGATTATGCTCCGACAGGCCAAAGGTGGCATGAATCAAGCATTCACTTTCGGCCGAGCTGGCATAAAACTCTCGATGCCCAAAGAGCGAGTGGTTTTCAACGATGTGGCTGGCCTCAAAGAAGCCAAAGAGGAGTTAGTAGAAATTGTTGATTTCTTAAAAAATCCAAAAAAGTTTTTAGATCTTGGCGCCCGCATCCCTCGAGGTGTTCTCTTGGTCGGTATGCCAGGAACCGGAAAAACCTTGCTGGCCCGCGCCGTTGCCGGAGAATCTAATGTCCCCTTCTTTCATATCTCCGCTTCTGAATTTGTAGAAATGTTCGTCGGTGTTGGAGCAGCCAGAACTCGCGACGCTTTTGCCACTGCCAAAAAAGCCTCTCCTTCGATTCTTTTTATCGATGAAATCGACGCCGTCGGACGACAGCGTGGGGCCGGACTTGGTGGAGGCAATGACGAGCGCGAACAGACTCTGAACCAAATCTTAGTGGAGATGGATGGTTTTGATCGCGAGACTCAGGTGATTGTTCTTGCAGCCACGAACCGCCCCGACGTACTCGACCCGGCGCTGATGCGTCCAGGACGTTTTGACCGGCGCGTGATTCTTGATATGCCCGATCGCAAAGACCGCGAAGCAATCCTCAAGATTCATGGACGCGACAAAGCGCTCGATCCAAATATCAATTTAGAAAAAGTAGCCGCCCGCACTCCAGGCTTTGCCGGTGCAGATCTCGCGAACATTATGAACGAAGGCGCACTCCTGGCTGGCCGAAAAAATCAAAAAACAATTCTCCAACAAGATCTCTTTGAAGCAATTGAAAAAGTTATTCTTGGACCAGAAAGAAAAAGCCGCGTGGTCTCAGATAAAGAAAAAGAAATTACTGCCTACCACGAAGGAGGTCATGCCTTGGTGGCTGCCTCCCTGAAAGACGCCGACCCGGTACATAAAGTTTCTATTGTCAGTCGTGGTTTTGCCGGAGGCTACACCATGAAACTCCCCACCGAAGATCGCCATCTCAAAACTAAGCATCAGTTTTTGGCTGATATCGCCGTGGCGCTCGGTGGTTTTATTGCTGAGAAACAAACATTCGGCGACACCACCACTGGTCCTTCGAACGACCTGAAGCATGCTTCGGAGATGGCCCGCCAGTTAGTGACCAAATACGGCATGAGCAACCTTGGACCAATCACCTTTGGGAACTCTCAGGAGATGATCTTCTTAGGACGCGAACTGACTGCGGAGAAAAACTACTCTGAGAAAACAGCGGTTGATATTGATGGAGAGATCCACAAGATCATCCAGCAGGCCTACGATGCAGCGCAGGATATCTTGAAAAAACACAAGAAAGCTCTCCAGGCGATTGCCGAAACTTTAATAGAAAAAGAAACTCTTGAGCAGGAAGAGTTCGACGAAGTACTGAAACCATTCAATATAAAACCGAGCGGCTTTTCGGCTTAATAAATATCGTCCTTTGTTGCGTCACAGGTGATCATCTCTCCTTTTTTAATATCGCGAGCTGCAACATCTCGTTGCTTTTTAAGATCCTGAAATGTGTTGGGGTTCTTTGAGTGATTTACATACCGTTCTGGCTCTCCGTATAAATAAATTCGCCCCCAATGTTCGTGAGTAAATTTTTTTTCACTTTCCAATAAAGCCTCATATTCTAAGGATGTTAATGCTTTTAAATGATACTGAATAACGACTTCGCCCTTCTTAAAATCACACCCGGCATACACTCCTTTTCCTTGAATACTCCCAGTGCCGATAAATAAACTTTTCATAATAGGGTGCGCCCGCTTGGAATCGAACCAAGGACCCACGTCTTATAAGGGCGTTGCTCTACCACTGAGCTACGGGCGCAATATTCTTAGTGTACTACGCAAAAATCAGAAAGCTACTTTCGCTGGCCGATGATAGCGTCAAAATTATTCATCGCTTTCTGTGCTTCCTGATCGAAATTATTAATAGCCACCACTTCACTATTTATCTGAGTAATCAACTTATTGATGGCCTGCGTCTGTCCATAAGAGACTCCCGAAAAACGAAGCTTTAAAGTCTCTAGAAGTTGCGCTAGAGAATCACTATAACTGACCAAACGAGTGATCATGGCAAGGCGACTACTAATTGCCTGCAGCGCTTCGGTACGTGCCGAGTCGGAGGAAATAGAATCGAGAGACTTTGTCATCGTTTCTAACTCACGCGAAAGGGCCAAAGCCTTCTCCTTGATTTCCTTGTTCTGAAGAATCAATTGGTCGGTCATCTCCAGGGCTTTTCCATAACTTCCTGTCCGATCAAGCTTGTTTATCTCCTCTAACGAACTTGCTGATTTCTTTGAAAGATCGACAATCGACTGAGAGATCAACGCCCCTTGCATTCGTGCTTCTATAAAAGAAGAAGAAACCCCTCCAGAAACCGAAGCAAGATAGGTGAGTATACTTCCCCCCACCACCATCACGAAGAAAGCGATAATAATCTTTGTTCGATGCGATAGTTCGTTCATTTGAATATCATTAGTTCTACCTAATTCACATTAAATAATCAAGGACTCAGAGTTTACCATGCTGGCCCTATCCCAAAGGCATAGCGGCCAGCATGGTAAACTCCTAGTTAAGGGCATACAGAGCAGACACACAATATCTTAAACCTCGACTGGCGGGCACCTAAGAAGGTATTGAAGCCGGAGGAAAAGTAGGCTACATTAAGTCTGTTCTCAGTAGAATGAACTTTATTAAGTAAGTCTCTAAAAGTTCGTTTCAGTGAGTAAAGGCGGGTATCGTATAATGGTCATTACTTCAGTTTTCCAAACTGAAAACAGGGGTTCGATTCCCCTTACCCGCTCCTATACGCATTCTATTTATTAACCCTTTTTTATTGCAATGCCTAAAAAACAAAACCAGGAAGAACGGACTGAAGAATTCAAAGTCACCGGAGAAGAGGTTCTTATTAAAGTCAAAGAACTTATTAAAGAAGGGAAGTCGCGCCGAATCATTATCAAGAATGAGAAAGGTAAAACGATTATTGAGATTCCCTTAATAGTTGGTGCAGTTGGCACTTTCATCGCTCCGGTCTTGGCGGCAGTTGGTGCGATAGCTGCCGTACTCACCAAATGCACGATTGTGGTGGTTCGGAAAAACCCCTAAAAACTACCCGAGCCTGTAAAGCTTGTGTTTGCCAATTTTGAGAGTGTCTCCTTTTTGAACTTTATATTTCAGATCTTTGACTATCTGATCGTTAATTTTTACTTGTCCTTGTTTTATTAGTTGTCCCGCTTCGCTGTTGCTTTTCGCTACTCCAATCTGAACTAATATCGGCACCGTACCACGAGATAGCACGTCTGGAGATATTACTACTGTTTCGTAATCAACGAGCATTGTCTCTCCCCTAGATTTTCTCCTGAAACTTTCCTCGGCTACTTTAGCCTTCTTTTCACCGCATACTTTTTTCACAATTTCGAAAGCCACTCGCGCCTTTGCCTCCTTAGGATTAAGACTAAGAATTTCTTTTTTTTGGACGAGGGGAATTCTTGTGCAGTTTATAAACAAAACCTCAGTCATCTCATCGGGTTGGTTCATGATCCCTTCGTATATTTTCTCTGGTGACGAAGAAAGAAATACTCCCGTTCCCCGACTCTTCGACATCAATTCGCCGGTCTTTGGATTCTCCATGAGATTCACGACCAAGACAAACTTGTCTTTTCCTTTTAGTCGTTTGACGAGCGTTCTGCCTGCTAAGGCATTAAATGTTTGATCAGTGCCACACAATTCAACATCAACGTTTAAAGCAACACTGTCGTAACCTTGCATGACTGGATACAAGAATTCATGGAGGTAGATAGGAGTATTATTCTCCCAACGCTTGGTAAACATATCGCGCTCGATCATCTGTTGCACAGTAAAGTTGCTCGCCAGGGAAAGTACATCAGAGAAAGAAAGCTTACTCAGCCACTTACTATTATAGACAATTCGTGGAGGATTTTTCTTGTCTTTGAAATTAAGAAGGGGCTTGATCTGAGCAATCCATCCTTTTACGTTCCCCTTAATTTGGGTTGCAGTCAGCTGTACTCGAGTAGCCTGACGATCGGTGGGATCGCCAATCTGGGCAGTAAAATCACCAACTAGGATTATCACCTCGTGTCCAAGCTGTCGTAACTCTTCAAGGAGCATATAGTTCTTAGCATGACTTAAATGCAAAGAATCTGATGTGGGATCAGCACCAATATATATCTTTAATCTCTTTCCCGAAGTCAAAACGGCGATAAACTCCTCTCTTCCAGGAAGGATATTTGTGACGACACCACGATCTAGTACTTCTTCAATTTTTTTTCTATCAGTAATGACTTTCATGGGCTTATTCTAACTAAAAACGCCGCTCAGAGAAAGCGGCGTCTTCTATATTCCTACTTTCTTGGCTTCACAATCTCATCAATCAAGCCATACTCCTTAGCCTCCTCTGGGGTCATCCAGAAATCACGATCGGTGTCTTTCTCAATCTTTTCGAGTTTCTTGCCAGTATGTTTGGAGATAATCTCGTTCAGGCGATGCTTCACCCGCAAGATCTGCTTGGCGGCAATTTCAATTTCCACAGCCTGCCCCTCAGCACCACCCATAACTTGGTGAAGTAAAATTTCTGAGTTGGGTAAGGCGAGACGCTTCCCTTTTGCCCCAGCACCAAGAAGTACTGCGCCCATCGAAGCGGCCATACCAACACAGATGGTAGATACATCTGGCTTGATGTGCTGAATGGTGTCGTAGATTGCCAAGCCAGCAGTCACCGATCCACCTGGCGTATTCAGATACAACTGAATATCCTTCTTAGGATCTTCGTGCTGGAGGAACAAAAGCTGGGCGATGATAACGTTCGCAACCTGGTCGTTGACTGGTCCGCCTAGAAAAATAATTCTCTCTTTAAGAAGTCTGGAGTAGATATCATAGGCCCTCTCTCCAAACTGTACTTTTTCAATAACCGTTGGGATTAAGTTCATATTAGTCGTGTGTTGGTTTTTCTTGATACATTTTCTGAGCTCGTAGAATTTCTTCACGAGCCTTTTCAGCATTCTCCCAGTCCCCTAGCTCAACCTTCTTTCCTTGCAAATCTTTATACACCTTAAAGAAGTGTGCAATCTCCTTCAAAAGGTGTGGGTTGGATGACTCGATATCCTTAATGTCTTTGACTGCATCCAATCGTGGATTGTCTTTCTGAACTGCCAGAATTTTGAAATCCTCCTCTCCCCCATCAATCATTTTGAGTAGTCCGATTGGTCGAGCCGCCACCACGCAGCCAACAAAAACTGGTTCGCCACCAATAATCATAATGTCTAAGTGATCACCATCCTCGGATCGGGTTTCTGGAATAAATCCATAATCAAGCGGATAAAACACTGGTGAGTACAAAACTCGATCAAGCTTAATGATTCCCAACTCTTCATCAAATTCATATTTATTGTGACTGCCCTTGGGAATCTCAACAACCGCGTTCACTACTTCTGGATATTTTTTGCCAATCGGTACGTTGTGTAATGACATATTTTTTATTAAAAAAATAATTATTTTTTTCTACAGACTACTCGTCCTCTTCATCTGGAGGAGCCACCACAACTGGTGCATCCTCAACTACGCCGGCCACTCCCCCTTCCTGAGCTTCATCTGGATGAGCTTGTGAACGCACATCAATCTTCCAGCCGGTGAGACGCGCGGCTAAACGAACGTTCTGTCCACCACGACCAATAGCGAGACTCAACTGATCCTCGCCGACATACACACGAGCTTCTCGGCGTGGCAAGATCTCCACGCTCTTTGCTTTGGCTGGAGAAAGTGAGGCGCCCACAAACTTCTCGGGATCTTCTGACCACTCAATAATATCAATCTTCTCCTGACCAAGTTCGTTGTTCACTGCCATCACACGAGTTCCTCTCTGACCGACACAGGCGCCCACTGGATCAACTCCCTCAACGTGCGAAGCAACCGCAATCTTTGTGCGATTTCCTGGTTCACGTGCAATCGACTTTATTTCGCAGGTACCATCAGCAATTTCTGGCACTTCAAGTTCAAACATCTTGCTCACAAAATTTGGATGAGAACGAGAAAGAATAATTCCTGGTAAACGAGTGTCCTCCTGAACTGCCAAAACCAAAAATCGTAATCGTTCCCCCGGTCGGTAGTGTTCGCCAGGAATTGATTCGTTAGCAAACATCACACCAACTGCCCGACCCAAATCAATATAGACATGTCCACGTTCAAAACGTTGCACCACACCACTTACCACCTGACCTTCTTTTGTTCTCCATTCATTTAAAATGGAATCTCTTTCTGATTCACGCAAGCGCTGTAAAATAACTTGCTTTGCAGCCTGCGCGGCGATACGTCCAAAATCCTCATGAGACTCTAGTGGAAAAGTAACCTCGTCACCCAAAGCCAATTCTTTTTCTGGAAAAAGTTTCTTGGCTTCATCGATCATAATGTGACGCTCAGAATTATATCGAGGAAGTTTTTCTTCGTCTGAAAGAAATTCAGATTCATCCCTCCTTCTTGGTTCAAATACTTCTGGCTCTTCTCCTTCTTCGGCGATGCGTACGGAATTCTCATCAACAACTGTTTTCACCTGCCAGAAAGACATCGTGCCAGTTTTCGCATCAAGCTTTGTTTTAATAACCTCTCCCCTTTTTCCATATTCTTTTTTGTACGCAGAAGCAATTGCCGCTTCGACTGCCTCTAAAACTTTCTCCGCAGACAATCCTTTTTCGTCGGCCACCTGCTGAACTGCTTTTCCGAGATCTTTAAGATTCATTAAAATTAATTATATAAGGTTTAAAAAATCCGCTTAAACGCGGATATAATATCGACCTTATCCACAATATCATAGAAAAACTCTCTGTCAACTACTCGAGTTTACTTTCCTGCCCCTATCCAAAAGGCATAACGGCCAGAAAAATAAGCTCTTCGTTTATGGCAGGCAGGCCCAATGATCTGAAAGGTAACAGTCTCGAATAAGTGGTAGACAGGTCCGTAAGGTTCTAAAGAAACGAAAGTTTCGAACTACGGTAAACGTAATCCTGTCTCTCTATATAATGAACAAAAGCTCTCATTAGGCTCTCAAGCAATATTTTCATAGTGGTTATAGGTATAGGTCTTTGCCCCTGGATCAAGAGAGATGGCAATCAGGTCTATCCGCCATCCCTTCTCCGACTCAATCAGCTCCTGGTGTTGGTTGGCAAACCAGGAACAAACCTTTTTAAGCCTCATAAGCTTTCCTTTTGTGAGGTTATCCTCTGGTTTTAGCTGATAAACATTTTTGTTTATCAAAGTTTTTACTTCGAAGAATACCAGCTCTCTGTCCCTAGATATTCCTACTATATCTATTTCTCCGAAATTCTTCCTATAGTTTCTCTCAATAACCGAGAATCCTACTGATTCTACTATATAACAGGCAATATTTTCACCTATTCTTCCTATATTATCCTTGTTGCCAGATTCTTTTGCCATAAGCAATATGTTTAGCGCTAAACAATTTCTTCTATATTAGTGTTTATCATCCAGTACGGATGATATATAGATACTAAAGATATTCATAATATTCCATTAAAATGTTTGTCGACAAACAATACTGGCTATTTTATTGGCTCAATCGATCGATTGAGCCAATAAAATGTTTGTCGACAAACATTTTTCCACTATATCCTGGATAATTACCATAATTTGTTTAGCGACAAACACTTCTATCCGCGTATATAATGTTTATCGCTAAACAACATATTTTTGATAAACATTTTTGTTTATCAAATAGTCCCTATAGCAAAAAAGAGCCTAAATTGTTTGCCGGATAGGGAGCACCTATCAAACCTATCTTTCACATAAACCTTAATATAGTTGTTATATTTTGACAACTATAAACACAATTGTTTATCATATTCTGGTATCTCCAAAAAGCTCTAGAAACAGAATTGTTGGTCGATATTCTGATTCTAGGAAAACAACGTAAAAAAACACCTCACAAAAAAATCCCTTCTCACTGCAGGAGTAATAAGTTGATTTTTCTCATCTTCATTTCTACAATATGACAATGCTTACTGAACAAGAAATCGAAAAATATAGAATCATTTTAGAAGACGAGCGAAAGAAGTTGGCACAAGAAGTGAAGGGTGACGAATCTCCTATCGAGTTTGAAGATGAAGCGACAGAAGACTTTGATGCAGAAGCTGATGAGGCAGAAGAATTGGGAAATGAATTGTCTGTTGGAGATACGGTGCGCGAACGACTGAATCAGGTTGATGAGGCTCTGGAGAAAATAGAAAACGGCACATATGGAATTTGCGAAGAGTGTGGCCGAGTGATCTCTGAGAAAGTTCTTCATGTAGCCCCTGAATCAATTTTGTGCGCCGAGTGTAAGCAACGATAGTTTCTCCGCTTTCCTTTTTTATAAAAAATTATGAGCGTCCAGAATCTGGCGACGCTTTATTCCGCCGAGCTCGAAGGTGTTGATGCACGGCTTATTGAAGTTGAGGTCGACCTGAATGTTGGCCTCCATTCGTTTACGATTGTTGGTCTGGCTGACAAAGCACTGAACGAGGCGAAGGAGCGAGTAAACTCAGCGCTCAAGAATTCTGGCGTAAAACCACCGAACCAAGAAAATCGGAGGATTACCATAAGCCTCGCACCAGCTGATGTAAAAAAATCTGGTTCGCAGTATGATCTGGCGTTAGCGCTTGGATATTTAGCGGCGACAAAACAGATTGCCCCATTCGATACAAAAAATAAAATATTCGTCGGCGAGTTGGCGCTTGATGGACGCGTTCGTCCAGTGAGTGGTGCTTTGAGTATTGCTGAGATGGCCGGACGCCTGGGATTTTCTGAAATATATTTACCCACAGAAAATGCTCACGAAGCTTCCGTGATTAAAAATATTTCGGTTTTTGCCGTGTCTCGATTACAAGACGTTATTGTACACCTGGAAAATAAATCCCTTCTTCATCCGACGGTCTTTACGCACGAAGCAGAGGAGAGAATTTCGACGATCGACTTTTCTGAAATTAAAGGGCAGGGGAATGCCAAGCGTGCACTACTAATTGCCGCAGCTGGCGGACATAATGTCCTCCTAGTGGGTAGTCCGGGAGTAGGGAAGAGTCTTCTCGCTCAGGCGCTTTCCGGAATTCTTCCACCACTGAATCTCGAAGAAGCAATTGAGGTAACAAAAATTCAAAGCGCCTCAGGACTTCTACCTAAAGGGCTAATTACTGACCGCCCATTTCGCGCTCCTCATCACACGGCCTCATCCGTGGCGATCGTGGGCGGTGGACCACAACCAAAACCTGGAGAGATAAGTCTCGCCCACCGCGGTGTTCTTTTTCTGGACGAGGTTCCGGAGTTCCAGAGAAATGTATTAGAAGCGTTGCGCCAACCATTAGAAAGTGGGAGTGTGAACATCTCGAGAGCGAAAGGAACACTCACCTTTCCGGCGCGCTTTTCCTTGGTTGCCGCTATGAATCCCTGTCCGTGTGGTTTCTTTGGCGATCAGGAAAAAGAATGTCGTTGTGGCGCATATGAAGTGATCCGTTATCAGAAAAAAATATCCGGCCCACTTTTAGACCGTATCGACTTACAGGTCAGAGTTCCTCGAGCCAAAATTGAAGAATTACAAAAAAGGAATGAGGGTCTAAAAGAAAACGCAGATATTAGGGAGCAGGTAACGCGCGTACGTCAGATTCAAGAAAAACGATTTCGTTCTCTCCCGATTCAGGTCAATGCTGAAATGTCCTCAAAACACACTGAGGAGTTCGCGCCCCTCACTCCGCAAGCTCACGACTTTATGTTCTCTCTCAAAAACCACCACCTCTCTCCCCGGGGTTATTATCGACTACTAAAAACCGCCAGAACTATTGCCGATCTGGAAGAAAAAGAAATTGTTGACCTTCCCCATGTGGCTGAAGCGTTTAGCTATCGATTGCGAGAAGAGTAACCTTGCTAATCTTCTTTGTGCTGAAATGTCTCTCTGAAGAAGGTTGCAATTGGGTCATAACTCTTGTAGAAAGAAGACAGAGTGCTTGAAAGGAGGAGGTTATGCGCACCGCTATGTTGGTGACTACCTTTTTGTTTCTCTCTGGATGCTCCCTCGTTGCTTCCACGAGGGGACAGGAGCTGACGGTGAGCGAGCCTAGCTTGGTTGGCCCATCGCCAGTGGCCATCGAGGTCACTGAGTTCTACTACGGAGAGAGGACCAGGGAGGCAGTGGCATTTTATGCCAACTTTCTCAGCTTCCTCGAAGCAGAGTGGCGTCAAGCGTGTGCCACCGGAAGATCGATTAGCACCGCCTGTCTCTACCAAAACAGACGGATATCGATAAGCCACAATGGCCACGTAGCGATGGTGGCGATCATTCCACCGATCGTCACCGAGGAAACCATACTTCCGCAAGTGGCAACGGCCGACGATGTCGAGAGGGAAACGCCAGTCTTTGCAGCCAAGAGGATGGCCCACGAGACGGCCCGAGCCCTTGGCCTCCTACGGCCCCTTCTTCGAAAATACCAACGCTAAGTTGATCTAGAGACCCACGCAAAATTTCTGCGCAGGGTCTTTTTTTATCTGCCATATCAGCACAATCTCTAGCTATTTTTTTGTCTCCGAGTTAAAAATAAACGTAATGTCTTCTTTAAATCCTCAACAGAAAAAAGCAGCGGAATCACCAGCGGGACCACTCCTCATCGTCGCCGGAGCGGGAACCGGAAAAACACATACTCTGACGCATCGTTTTCTACATCTTATTGAAAGTGGTGTCTCGCCAGATAATATCTGCGCCATCACCTTCACCAATAAGGCGGCCAAAGAAATGTCTGAACGTATTAGAAAAACGGTACCGCATCTTCCGGCAACACTTGGCGTTTTTCCTTATGGCTATATTGGAACTTTCCATGCACTCGGCGCAAAAATTCTTCGTCGTGAGACGCCTGCGTTCGGACGAAAAAAGAATTTTGCTATTTTTGATGATGGTGACAGCTGGAGTGTTATTAAAAAGATCGCCAAAAAATATGCTGACGAAAAACCAAAGTTAATGCCGGGGGAGATTGGAGAAACAATTACTCATATTAAAAACGGCATGCTACCAATCGAAGAACTCGAAAATGATCAAAGGATCGACCGACAACTTCTTCTGCAAGCCTACCACGAATACGAAGCCTCTCTTGAAAGACAGAATGCCTTTGATTTCGATGATCTTTTGGAAAAAGTAGTTCGGTTATTTTCTACCGCTCCGGAAGTTCTTCAGAAATATCGAAAACGATTCACTCATCTCTTGGTCGATGAGTATCAAGATATCAACAATATCCAGTATGAGCTGATTAAACTCTTAGCGGGGGAGTCGCGCAATATCAGCGTGGTCGGTGATCAGAATCAAACGATTTATAGTTTTCGCGGTTCGAACATTAATATCTTTCTGAACTTTCCTAAAGACTGGCCGGGAAGTCAGGTGATTGTCCTCGAGGATAACTATCGTTCGTCGGGAAATATTCTTGAAGCCGCCTCCACGCTGATTGCTCAAAACAGCATCCGTCTTGAAGAAGCGAGTGGGAAACTCCGCGCCGTGAATCCACCAGGTCCAATGATTCAACTTTACGAAGCTTCAAACGAAGAGGAAGAGGCTGAGTGGGTTGGAGGAAAAATACAAAGCGCGATTATCTCGGCAGAGATGGAGAACAGCCCACAACAAACAATGGCGGTGCTCTATCGAACGAATGCTCAATCTCGGGCCATCGAACAAACACTTTTGGCCCGCGCCATTCCTTATCGAGTCTTTGGCGGACTGAAATTCTACGAACGACTAGAAGTTCGTGATGTGATTGCCTCGGTACGCTACCTCTCAAATCCTGAAGACGAGGTGAGCAAAACACGCCTCGAGAAAAATATTACCAAAACTAAGTTCAAACTATTTGCCGAAAAAGCAGGGGAGATAAGAGAGCTAAAACCAACCCAGGCGATCACGGCCTTTATGAGAACTGTTAGTTATATTGAACACCTCGAAAAACATTATCTGAATGTTTCCGAACGACAGGAAAATATCATGGAGCTTCTTCGATTTGCTCAAAACTTTTCAACCCTAGAAGATTTTTTAGAACAGGTCAGTCTTTTGCAATCAACCGATCAGATAAAAGGGGAGACTCCTTCAAACCTTCCGCCAGTTACCCTGTCGAGTATTCATCTCGCGAAAGGCTTAGAATTTGACGAGGTTTTTTTGATCGGCGTAAACGAATCGATCTTGCCTCATGCCCGCTCCTATGGCACACTGGCCGAGCTCGAAGAAGAACGACGACTCCTCTACGTGGCAATGACTCGCGCCAGAAAGAAGCTATCCATCAGTTTTCACGATCTTCCTTCTCGCTTCTTATCCGAACTCCCTCAGGAGCTTCTCTCAATCGAAAGCCGAAATGGTGAGATAAGAGACTTCGACGACGAGGAACGGTACATCACCTTAGATTAATTATGCAAAAACTTGGCCAACACTTCTTAAAAGATACGAAAGTTCTCGAGAAAATTGCGGGGCAGATTGACGCAGGAACAACTCATATTATAGAAATTGGTCCAGGACATGGAGAACTCACAAAACAGTTAAGAATTCAAAATAAAAAAGCTAAGATTATCTCTATCGAGAAGGACTCGCGTCTGGCTCAATCTCTCACAGAATACTTTTTTGATGACCCTCTTACAGAGATTGTGGAGGGCGACGCCCTAAAGATACTCCCTTATATAATAGAAGCGCGCAAAAATGAACTTGAGAAGTACACACTTATAGGAAATATTCCCTACTATATAACTGGTTATCTTCTAAGAACCGTCAGCGAACTAGACGCTTATCCCGAAGAGACCACCCTTCTGATACAAAAAGAGGTGGCTGAACGAATCACCTCGCACCCACCAGAGATGAATCGGCTCGCCGCCAGTGTTCAGTTCTGGGGAGATCCAAAAATTGTACTCACTGTGCCGCCCGGCGCTTTTAATCCACCTCCGAAGGTTGATTCTGCCGTTATTAATATCCTCACCAAAAAAAATTTTCCAGTCGATAAGGCTCGATATTATGAAACAGTTCGTCTCCTTTTCGCTCAGCCAAGAAAAACTATCCTCAACAACCTGTCCGAGAAAATCTCTAAAAAAGAATCCTCTGAGCTTCTGGAGAAATTAGACATTCCACTCGGAGATCGCCCCCAAAACCTCTCCATAGAAAAGATTGTAGCAATTACCGAAAAACTTTATTGATAGAAGGTGGCGATGGGCTGTGTATATCCCAAACTAACTCACGGGAGTTTTTTTGACATACAATATAGAAGTAACATCAATTGCTTTTTTCTATGCTCGACGACTCAAGAAAATGGACTCTTATCGTGCTTGGACTTGTGCTCATAGTGAGCGTTTCTAGTTTTTTCTTCACCGGATTCTCACCAGAAAAAAGACCTGGCCAACTCGATATCACTGGGACAAAAAACCAAAACTCCTCACCCTTAAGGAGCGGCTATCAAACGGGGAACTCCTCGGGACAGGAAGCTGCGATAATGGAACCAGTGAGGCTCCCATCTTCAAACGCCACTGAAAATTTAGCCTATCTTCTTTCTAATAATACTGCCATCTCCTACCAGGCTGGAGTGGCTACGAAAGGCGCCTTCGCTCCGGTTTCTAAAGAGGCAGTGAGTGCGGCGGTTACCCTTGTCGCCACCAAGGCATTAGAAGAAACAAATGTCACTCCCTCCACTTTTGTAGTTATCGAAAAACCAACCATCAAGGAAGTAGAAACATATTTTGAACAAGTTACAAAGATTCTCAAAGAAGAGGCAACTAATCCAGCCGTTGATCAGGTAGCGAAGAATGGAATAACTCTGACGAAGATACGTGCGGCTCAGGCCGTTTTCGCAACACAGGAGAAAAAAATCCTTGCCCTCAAGGTTCCAAAGAATTTTTTAGAAGTTCATAAAAAACTTCTTTCACTCACAAGAAATTACCGTTTGTTCTTTGAAAGCGCAGCCCACTACAAAGATGATCCGCTAAAGGCAGTATTCGTAGTTCAAAATAAACAACCACTACTGGCTCGACAGGGGAATGATCTGGTTAATGAAATAAAGAAACTCACCACCAAGAAGGCAGCGCTTACACCAACTCCTCTTGAAGAACTTTTAGGAATCAAGAAGGTTGAAGCCCAACAAGCAGTTTTTGACGCCACTGTTTTCGGCCAGGCCATAGCGAACTTTGCCGAAGACGTAGCCTTCTACGCAGAAGACCTGGCTAACTGGGCAACAGAATACGCTCAAAAAATACTCGAGTGGACGAGAAAATTAGCTACTGAACAGATGAAAAACACTCTCATACAACTTTTTGTGAAACAGACCGTTGGGTGGGTAAATGGCGGGGGAGAGGCTCAGTTTGTAACCAACTGGAAGCTTTTCGCTCAAGATGCAACGGCTCGAGGAACACAAAAAGGATTTACCGAAATTTCTGACTCGGCATGCGCCACATTTGGACCATCAATTATCAGACAGCTTGGTGATTCTTATAACACCTTTTATCGTCCAGAAAATTGCCGTAAAAGCCCCACCGGAGAAGCTCTCGGTCAGTTTAGAGATAATAACTTTTTTGATGGAGGGTGGGGAGCGTATGGCTTAGCAATTAGTCCGAAAGGAAACTACTTCCAGAGCTATGTCGAGAACTCAACAAAGATTGGAGAACTTGCGGCTGAAGAAAAAGAAGCGGCCCAAAATGATGCCTTGGCCAATAGTGGTTTCAAATCAACAAAAATCTGTATCGACACTCCAGGAACTCCTGCACCAGATCCAGATGGGAGCTGTCCAGATGGTTCCGAACCGATAAATACAACCCCCGGAGTGGCACTGAAGGCAACGCTCGACAAAGCGCTTCAGGCTCCTGTGGATCGCATCGCAAACGCCGATGACTTGGTTGATTTGGGTTTTATTCTCTCCAACTCAGCACTTTCTAATATAGTAAGCGCCAAAGAAAAGGGTCTTTCCGGTCTCCTGGGTGGTGGCAATATAGCTGGTAGTCCAACTGATCCAGCCAATCTAAACCTGGAAAGTACCTGCGCCTCCTATGAGGAAAACTCCACTGAATACTCCAGTTGTATGCTGATCGCCGGTGCTTCTACCGGATCAGCTTCACAAATCATCACCAATTTAGATAATCAGATTACGACTGCTCAGCAGTAGGGGAATTTCTGTTTTATTTTTGGTTGTGTATATCTGAAACGCTCACGAAAGAGTCGGTTTTGCCCTATAATATAGAAGGTGGAATACGTTTCGCCCTCTTATGCAACCGGATCTTAAAAAACTGATTACGGCATTTTTGGGAGTAGCACTCTTAAGTAGTGCTTTTAGCCTTGCTTTTATGCACTCCGGCGCCTTCCAGAATGAAAACGGAACAAGTAATGCTAACGGAGGTCTAACCCAGGAACAACGAAATGCATTCGCAGACATTTCTCTGGTTACTCCTCCCTGGAGAACCTCTCAGGCTTTCAGCACTTCCGAGCCTGATATATTTACTTCTTCGAATCTGACTGAAAACTTTTCTCAGGCTCTTTCAAATGGAGTTTTTGAGGCTGCCAACAAAGAAAAGGCCTTTGATCAAGATAGTCTTAGTCGTGCAGTGGAAAAAATACAGTCCCGTATTTTTGAAGAGCCTCAAGTTCCTCTCCGCGATATCCAGATGAACGACAAGGCCAGCTGGGAAGAAAAAGTTGGCTATGTGAAAAGTGTTCGGGACATTATCAAAGAAACTGCTGAAAATCCTCTCTATAAAAATCTTGGTACAACAAAACTGGACACCGAACAAACCGAGGCGCTAAAAACTCTTTTCGAAAAACAACGAGGGCAGATAGTAACACTGAAAGTTCCAAAGGTAATGGTGCCACTACACAAGGCCCTTCTCTCTTATAATTCTGGAAATCAAAAATTCTTCGAAGGACTAGGGGCATATGAAAAAGACCCGGTAAAAACTCTTCTGATGCTTCAGCACAGAGAAGAACTACTTGGCGGTTATGCCACCAAGCTGATTGCCGAGCTCGACAATGTTGGTCCAGCCCTCAAGGTAAGTTATCTGGAAGAAAATAAGCCCTCTTGGATTCAGGATAGCGTTCTCTCCCTCTTTGCACCAAAAGTGGCTTACGCGACTGCACCGGTTATCGATTACTCAAACCTGGCGAACGCGATTGCCAGCTTTATTGGTGATGCTATCAAGTATGCAAAAGATGCAGCCCACTTTATTAAAACCGAACTTGATGCCGCTCTGAAATGGGTGCAGACACAACTCGAATGGGCAGAAAAGTTAGCCACTGAACAGCTGAAGAATGTCCTTGTTCAGTTGATGGTCCGCGCCTCTGTGGCCTGGGTAAACGGCGACGGCTCACCTCAGTTTGTAACCAACTGGCGTGTCTACACTGATGATGCCTTTGGCCTGGGGGTTGGAAAGGGCCTCGATGAAATCTCTGACGAAACCTGCGGAATGTTTGGGCCTTCTATGATCAGACAGCTTGGCGATTCTTATAATACTTTCTACCGCCCCTCGAACTGTCGACAAACAGAAACCGGTCGAGCGTTAAGCACTTTTAGGAACAATAATTTTCAGGATGGAGGATGGGGGGCTTATGGTGTAGCCGTTAGTCCAAGAGGGAATTATTTCCAGAGCTATGCGAGAAATGCCGAAAAGATAGATCAGAGCGCCGAAAAAGAAGCTGAAGCAGCAATCAGTGACGCAATGGCTAGCAATGGATACAAACCAACCAAGGACTGTCCCGAATATGCCAGACAAGCTCTCTCTAGTGAAGATTCAGCAAGTAGTCCTGCTGAGGGAGGTGAATTTTCTACAGACCCTCTTCCGGACGGAAGTTGTCCAGATGGTTCGGAACCTCAGAACACCACGCCAGGAGCGATTATTGGCGAGGTTGCGAACAAAGCCTTCACTATCCCTGGTGATCGCATCGTAACTTCACAAAACCTTATTAGTCTTGGCTTCACCCTGGCAAACGGCGCCCTGACAAAAGTTATGACGGCAAAGAACAAGGGGCTCACAAGCCTAAACGATGGCGCTGCCCTCGGAGCTGCCGGAGAAAATGCCTCTTACAACCTTGCAGATACATGTTCTCGTTTTGCCTCTGGCACTCCTGGAAGAACCGACTGTCTCAATAATGTTGGTGCGGCCGAAGAGGTACAGACAAATCTTGATCTCAGAAATGCCAGCACTTCTAGACAGGCAGCTGATGATCAAGCACTGAGCAACCTGAAGAGCGATGCTGATAGTATCGCCCAGAACATAAACTCAACGATTTCTATTAATACAGAAACTATGTCTGTTATTAATGAACTCACTGTTGATCCCGATCTTCTTGGTCGAGTGATCCATATCTGCGGAAATCTAGGATTAAGCGAGCCTGGGCAGGAACGAATTCCTGAGGCACGAAGTCTTCAGGCCGACCTAGCGCAGTTAGGTCAAAACATCCCAGGAACAAATGTTGATAGAGATCTGATGGCAGCTCACCTATCAATCCTGAATCAGTCTAGAGATGCGAATCTACTACCAAGTTTGTTTACTCAGTTCACTACGAATTATGGGACTGTTGCATCAACAACTGATGCCCTTTCTTTTGCCCAGAATCGCCGTGTCGCTGTCCGCCAGATTAAAGTCCAAGCCGAAGCCACCATCGCCAAGGCTTGCGATCCTTCGACTCCGTTTTCGACTTCCACAATTCCTGCCCTCATCCAGAACCCATGATCTCAACACTCTCTTCCTGGAAAAAGTTTTTCGTTATAGGCCTTCTTTTTTTAGCCCTCTTCTCTCAGGCTCTCTCTCCTGTACACGCAGCCAGTAGCACAGTTAACTTCCAGGCAGTGGCCAAAGAAGGACCAACGACAAATCCTTGTGCGTGGAGAAGTCCTTCAACTTGGCCGGCCTGTTTCCTGGTTGCCGCTGCGTATCCCATTGGACTACTCGTCAGCTTCGGAGCTTATCTTGTTGAGTGGGGGCTTATCATCAACTCTGAACTCGCCTACACCGAGATGATCAAGGGGGGATTTGGTGTTACCTTGGGAATTACGAACCTTTGTTTCGTGCTGGCTATTATCGTCATCGCCATAGCCACCATTATTGGCTACGAGTCGTATGGGATGAAAAAGAATCTGTGGAAGCTCATTGTGGCAGCTTTGTTAGTGAACTTCAGTTTGGTTATTTGTTCGGTCATCATTAGCTTCTTCGATCAGTTCGCCTACTACTTTGCAAGTAAGATGGGAAATCAAGGGTCAGGGCATTCTGGAGTTTCTCTCCAGTTGGCCAATATGTTCCAGTTAAACAAACTCGCCGCTTGGAGTTTCGGTGGAACATTAAGTAGGGTAGGCGCCTTCGTGGCAGTACTTATAGGAATTCTATTGGCCGAGATATTGATCTTCTTCACCCTGATGGCGGTGGCCTTGAGTCTCATCGTTCGTTACTTCTATCTCTCGATTCTCATGATTCTCATGCCTATCGCCTGGCTCAGCTGGGTAGTTCCAGGAATGCAAAAACACTGGAGCTCGTGGTGGGAAAAATTCATTCAGTGGGCGATCAGTCCAGCACTCCTTCTGGCCTTTCTCTACATCGGCCTCTCTATTATGTCGAGCACCTCGACCACCGATACGCTTCAGCGATGGAACATTGCAGGGCGAGGTGGGGCTGGAGATGTCATAGATAATGTAGCCCCGCCAGAAGGAGGTGGTCCAGGATTCCTCGAGACTATTATGAAGATGTCAGTTGGACTGGCGTTGACCTGGGGTGGTATTGTAGCCGCCAACTCCGCTGGCGCGAAAGGCGCAGCCACCATTGTTGGCTGGGGAAATAAAGCGGGTAAGGTGGCAAAAAATCGTGCCACAATATTTGGGAAAAGAGCAGCAACTTATCGTCTACGACGACCCCAAGGGAGGGCCACAACCGAACGCATGCAAACCCTAGGAAATAACAGCAACAGCGCCTTCCTTAGAACCATTGCTGCTCCGGTCAGAATGGCTGGCACTGCGCTCTCGAATGCCAGAATAGAAGGAGAAAAAACACTCCACGAGTCAGAGAAGGCATACAAAGATATGCCATTAGTAGAACAGGCACGACGTTTTGGCTCGACTCGTTTCGAAGACGAGGGTGCTCGATTTGCCATTCTTCACAATATTTACAAACCAATAGAAGAAGCCGAGAAGAAACAACGCGACCTTATTGAGAAACGAGAAGAAATCGAAAAGAGGAGAACCAAGGTTGACACCGAAAGAAGACGAACCTTCATAGAAAAAGGCGAAGGCTCGGCTGAGTACAAGGCTGTCACCGAACGGGCAACGAAGATAGAGAACGAATACACAGAGGTGAATGGAAATATTACGAAAGCTCATGCAGAAGTTGTGAAAACCCAAAAACTTCTTGATTTACTACCGAAGAATGCTCGCGAAGATCTCGGAACATTTAGCAATCTAACCAGCCTGCCCGGTCGCGTAGGAGATGTGAAATATACAAACACCAAATATGGAAGAATGTTCGTCCTTTATGGCGAACATGAAAAGAAACATAAAAAATCGCTCGAAGACGAGCTCAAAGAACGTTTTTCGAAAAAAGAAGATGACCATGGGGATGGTCACGACGCAGCGGGAGGTCATCCGGCGCCACAAGCTCCCACCTCAGGAACAGCAGACGAAGCCCATCACTAACGATCTACTTTCTCCACTAAACTACACACACCTACATGCCAGAAGATACACAAATGACCAATGAAGAAATCCGCGAGATGCTTGTCACGGCACCAGTCTGGGACAGTATTGTGTGGGATGCTATTCAGGAAGGAGATTACGCGCTCGTAGAGTCTCGTTTTGCAGATCTTCTTAAGGGTGAGTTGGAAAGAGATGAGTGGAGTAAGGTCTACTGGGATGGAATACTCTCTGGTATTCCAAGTTTTCGTGGTGATGTAGAGATACTCTCCTGGAGCACCTCCGTCCTTCCAGCGCTGGCTCGAGCGATTCTCAAAACTGCCACACCAAAAAATTTAGAGGTCATCTATCGATCACTTTCCCTAGAACGGGCCCGAAGCCTCCACGCTCTTTTAATAGCGAGTGTGCCGGGAAACGATCTGCTCAAAAAAAAGGTGTGGCTCCAGGAGCAGAATCTGAACCTTCTCAAGTTTTTCAACACCAATACTGCCGGCCTCTCTTTCGAAGCGCCAAACGAAAACCTCCTCTCTCGCCAAGGATTCGCACGAGCCCAGGTCTTACCTGAAAACCTTCTTAGCACCCTCTTCTCTGCCGAAGTAGCTGGAAAAATCAGTGAGCTTGGTGGAGACAACAAACTCACCGAAGAACAGACAAGAAACGTAGCAGTAGTTTGTGGTTCGGTTGTCTTGGGGCTTACCAAAATGGCCGATCTCTTGAAAATTGTAAAAGAAAAATGTCACACGGAAGAGTCTTTAAGTGTCATTATTCAAAAATCCCTCGAAGAAAAAATACTTTCCCCTCTTAAGAAAGACATTGACGCCTCAGCTCCGCCAAATCCTTTTGCGGTCGGTGAAAATACATCAGCAACAGAAGGTGGGGGGGTAAACATTAAACCAGAGGTTCTCCCTACTAGCCCACGTATTCCTGAGGAAGGAAAGAAAAATCCGATCTTCTCTCCGCTTCCCGCAACAAACTCATCAGCAATTCCTCAGACACTTACCCAAAAAGCAAGCGAGCCATTTTTCAAAAAGTGGACCGGGGAAGAAAACACGAACCAACCGAAAGAAAAAGAGCCTCCAGTTGGACCAAAGATCATTCAGGAGGAGATGCGAGCACAGTCGTTGTCTGCAGCACCCAAACTAGGTTTCCGCGTATCTAACGATAAACTGGGAGAGGTGCAGGAAAAAGCGGCACCTCTCAGAGCCGCCGAACTCACCATGTCAAACTCTTCGGGAGAGGCAGAACCATTAGCATCTTCTTCTCCCCGTGAAACTGGCCAAAAACTAGGTACACCCATCTCTCCACTAGGGGCAAAACTCTCTATGGGCGGAGAGGGTTTTCCTAAGACAGCGGGATCCTCTTCTGGGTTTTTAGGGAAAATTCGAAATACTCTTTCTCTAAACAACACAAAGCCTTCAGAAGTCGCTAGTCAGATCTCAGAGCTAAAAGTTCCATTGCCACCGCCAGAGGCCACTTCGCCTATTTCCAAAATGGAGACAAAACCAAATGAACCAGTAAAGATTGCAGTTGCTGTTCCAGAAAAAGAAAAAGGATTTATGCCTTCTCAAGCAATACCCCTTTCTCCTGTGGAAAAAGAACCGGCACCAGTCACCCTTGCGACTTTAGAAGTTAAAAAAGAAACTCTCCAGGAAGCTCCTCTTATCACTGCACCAAAAGAGACTCCACCGCCACCGCCCTCAAAAATATCGCCTTCACCAACGCCCTTCAAAAATCCAACAGTTTCCGAGTCAGCGCTTCAACCAAAGACTTCTTCTGTAATGCCACGAATCGACCTCAGAAAGATGAGCGATATTACTATTGAAAAAGTTCCCGCTCCAAAACCAGAAAGACAACCAGGATTTTTTAGTCGTTTGTTTAAAAAAGAATCGGCTGGTCAGAAAATTATCGTTAGCCCAGAAATAGAGAAGAAGCCAACACTCTCGCCTACAGCTACTAATACACCGAGAGAAGTGGTGCCACAAGAACACCCTAACGCCCCGCTGCCTCCACCGCCACCGGCGCCACTGAAGACTCCTGAACTTCCAAAATCGATTGGAGAAAGTGCGGCTCGTCCTCTTCCCGTCCAAAAAGTTTCTCCGCTCACTAGCTTCCAGAAAAAACCAGAAGGACAACCTCCTCCACAGAATCCAGCTAAAGTAGTGGAAACAGTTTCTAGCACTCCTCGAGTGGTTAACTACAGTGAGTACCCACTGCGAGACAATCCACTAAAACAATCTAATTAGAATCTGCTTCCGAGGCCTGTTTTTCAGATGAGAATGAGCTAGTATATATAGGAAGCTCTCATGCAATTTCAAGTTCCACAGTTTATCGAGGGAGAGGATATGATCATCGGCCCACTGAGCCTTCGCCAGTTCGGCTATCTCTGTCTGGCTGGTGTATTTAGCGCCATCCTCTATCTCACTATCGATCTTATCCCCTGGATACTTTTCTCGGTCGTCCTTTTTGCGATTGCTCTCGTTATTGGTTTTGTACAGATTCAGGGACAGAGCATGTTCCGAATTATTGGCGCGTATCTTCGTTACTTCTGGCGTCCTCAGCACTATGTCTGGCAAGCACAGAAGCAAACAGCGAGTCAAAAAGATGAAGAACTTCGACTACTTGCCCCTCAGGGTTCGCCCCTGGAAAAAGTAGTTCTTGGTCTCTTTCTTCGCCAAAGCTGGCGAGAACTCCAGACTGGCGAGACTAATGCAGCAGGGGAGAAAACTCCTGATGAAAAGATTAAAGAAACGGCCAAACAAGAACAGTACAAGATCTTCCGTCGTTTGACCGGAGAAAGAAATGCGGCCCGAAGGATCGACTATCGTTAGGAGTAGTTTCTCTGGGGTCTGGCGATAGAATAATTAAGGGTTAGCTATTATACTTTAGACATGCCTCTTGATGCTCCCGCAAATAGTTTAAACCTCCTGGCCATACAGGAGATTCATCATGACTGTCTCGTCCTTAAAAGTGGCGGCTTGGTTCAGGTGCTTATGGTTGGAGGTACCAACTTCTCTTTGAAGCCAGAAAGTGAGCAAAATCTTCTCACTGCCTCCTACCAGAGATTTCTTAATAGTCTTGGCTTCCCAATTCAGATTATCGTACACTCTCGAAAAGTTAACATCCAAAAATATTTAAGCAATCTAGAGAAACGACAGAATGAGGAGGTGACGCCACTTCTCCAAAGTCAGATATCGGAGTACCGCCAGTTTGTTGAGTCTTTCGTCAAAGAGAATCCGATTATGACCAAATCTTTCTTCGTGGTCGTTCCTTATTACGGCGCTGGCATCCAAATTTCTAAAAAAACAAGCGACGAGGCGGGCAAGAAGAAAGAGAAGTCGAGTTCTCCATTCAGCTTCCTTCCTTTCTTCAAGAAAAAAGAAGTGGAGGAAAAACCTGTAGATGAGACAGCTCCCCAGGCCGGCGCGAACGAACCAATAGCCGATCTCAGCAAAGAAGAAGAGCAGAACTTTGCCAAGAGCCTTCTCCAGATGAAACAACGAGTCAATCACGTAGTCCAAGGACTCGAGGCCATTGGCTTGCCGGTAAAGATACTCAACGACGAACAACTGATTGAACTTCTTTATAACTTCTACAATCCAGAAACAACTGAGAAACGAGAAATGTCACTACCCGCTCACGGCGCCTAACTATGTCTGACTATAATTTTGAACACATTAAGAAAATCATCAGCCCTTCGGGCGCTGAAGTGAGTTCTAATCATCTTAAACTTGGGAGTAAATATCTGAAGACAATGTTTATTCACTCCTACCCTCGCTATCTGGCGACCGGCTGGTTTGAAGAACTGATCAACCTCCCAAACATTTTTGATATTTCCATCTTCGTTACTCCAGTAGAAACTGGCATCGCTATAAAAAAACTAAGGAAAAAAGCCACCCAGCTAGAAGCGGAGCTTAATGACCGGGAAGAAAAGGGATTGGTGCGTGATCCCGTGTTAGAGACCGCCCTCCAGGACGTAGACACGCTTCGAGACTCATTACAACAATCGACAGAAAAATTCTTTCAGATTGGTGTCTATCTGACTATCTATGCCGAAAGTCTTGAGGAGCTTTCCCAACTTGAGAGTCAGATTACTGGCATGATGGAAGCAAAGCTTATCTATATGAAGCACGCTATCTTCCAACAACTTGAAGGATTCTTCTCGATACTGCCATTCGTGGATGATCAGATTAATATCACGACGCCAATGAACTCGGCGCCAATCTCTTCCTTCTTTCCATTCGTATCTGAAGATCTCACCTCAGATACTGGCATTATGTATGGCGTGAATCGTCACAACAACAACCTCGTTATCTTCGATCGCTTCACGTTAGAGAATGCCAACCAGGTGGTCTTCGCTAAGTCTGGTGGTGGTAAATCCTATTCGACAAAGCTGGAACTGATCCGCCAGCTAATGATGGGCGTGGAAATCATTGTTATTGATCCAGAAAACGAATACAAGAAACTGGCCGAGGCTTTCGGGGGAAGTTTCTTTAATATCTCGCTCTCCTCCCACGAGCATATTAATCCTTTTGATATTCCGATTATTCCCCAGGGGGAGTCTCCCGAGGATGTTCTTCGATCGCACATCGTCACGATGGCCGGCCTGATTAAGCTCATGCTCGGAGGCACCGTAACCGCCGAAGAGGATGCCATCATCGACCGAGCGGTCACTGAAACCTACGCCTCTCGAGAAATTGTTCCGGGACGTGATTTCTCGAAAGCCGAGCCGCCTCTCTTGGGGGACATGGAAACGGTTCTTAGGAATATGGAGGGTGGTCGACCAATTGCCGAACGACTGTATAAGTTCACTCAAGGAAGCTTTGCTGGGTTTATCAACCAACCGACAAACATTGATGTGAACAACCGCCTGATCATCTTTTCTATTCGAGACCTCGAAGAGGAACTCCGACCAATTGCCATGTATGTCGTTTTAAACTTCATCTGGAATATCGTCCGAGCAGAACTCAAGAAACGTATCATGATGATCGACGAAGCCTGGATTATGATGAAACACGAAGACAGCGCTTCGTTCTTGTTTGGTCTCGTGAAGCGGGGCAGAAAATATTATTTAGGCATCACCACCATCACACAAGACGTCGAAGACTTCCTGCGTTCTCCCTACGGCCGGCCGATTATCACCAACTCCTCCCTCCAGCTCCTTCTGAAACAGGCGCCGGCTTCTATCGATATTGTCGGGAAAGCATTCGATCTCAATGAAACAGAAAAAAATCTCATCCTCGCTGCCGAAGTAGGTACCGGACTATTCTTTGCCGGCAAGCGTCATGTCGCCATCCAGATTATTCCTTCTTACTTTGAAGACAAAATCATCACTACCAACCCAAAGGCCCTCCTGGAGGACGAGAAAAAATAGTGTATGGAACGGGTTGAAAATGTAAGTTATCAGCTTGAAATAGATCAGATTAGAAACGCAACGGAGGCAGCTGCGGAGGAGCTTCGGGAGGAAATCCGGCGCAGCCATCATCCAACCGCCTTCTTTATCGTACTCTGTGTTGCGCTTCTAAAAGACTTCGGCGAAGGAGTTCTCACTCTTTTTATAATTGGTCTGATTGCTTCTCCTATCCTTGGTTTGGCTATTGATCTTTTTTTGCGCCACCTAATGAAAAAATATGGGTGGTTTGAAACAAAAGCAGAGGTGGTGAAAAAAATTAAGTTCGTTTTTTACGGATTGAGTTTCTTCTTTGACAACCTTCCGGCTATTGGCGCCTTACCTCTTACTACTATTACCGTATTTTATATCCACCATCAAATCAAAAACCGAGGAAAAGAAGCTGTCGAAGAATTGGCGGAGTTGGAATATAGAATGTCTCAAGAGGTTGAGCGAGTTCGTGAGCAAATCGAGGAAGAAACACGAAGAAGGTCAGTGGAAGAGACGGAATTTCCTGAGGAGACAGAGTCTGAAACCTCAAGAAAAGAGCAAGCGACCCAATCCAGCGTAGCAATGAGACACCAAGCTGAAGAAACTGGAACGGAGAAACCAACGAACTCGAGAAATCAAACAGGAGAAAATACAGAAGAAACACCTGAAGAAATATTTATTCCCCAGGAAGTTCGAGATCCTCTTGGTAAACTGAAGCGAGACTACTTTGAGACATCACCAGACCAACCTCGCGAAACTCCAGAGAAAGATTCTTCCGAAAAAACTGGGAGTACTCCTCATAAGCCAAAATCAAAAATGGACTTAACAGTAGAAAACGAAGACCGCTTCAGAAATAATAAAGCTGCCTAACAATGTCATCCTTCTTAACAATACTCATCACTCTGACTTTTTTATCTCCGTTGGTAGTATTTGGTGCAGACTACGAACTCCCCGCTCGTACCGCCTCAGAGACACTGACGCTACTGACTGGAGCCAGTCCAGCACGGGCGGTGAGTGATCTTTATAATTTTGCCTTAGGCATAGGTGCAATTGCTGCCTTTGGGTTAATCGTCTACTCAGCCCTCCAATACACCACCACAGATAGTCCGGGGAAGAGACAGGAGGCGCAGGGGAGAATCTTCCAGTCTCTATTAGGTTTGCTTCTTCTTATTGGTGCAACCTTGGTGTTGAGGTTTATTAATCCTGATCTTCCCAACCTCAAGAATCCTGAAGCTCCGCAGTTGGAGGCGATACAGCTGGATACCACGTCTGAATCCTACTGGGTTCTCCAGAAATGCCCGGCGCTTCTACAAGATTGCTCAAACGACCTCTCGTACGCTTTGGCTAGTGATCGTGGAGAATACAGTTCGAGAGTTTTGTGCGCTGAAGCAGGTAGTAGTACTATTGGTGGTACTGAACCAGGCTGGTGGCGATGTGTCGAGAGAACAAGGGATACTTCGGGCCTTGGCGGTACAGCGGGACCAGGATGCGAACCTATCCCTAACCCTGGAGTAGGCTCTGTCCAGTACATAGAGGAAAAGTTAGCAGGCACGCCCTATGCTGGTTGTTTCGGAGATAAGATTGCAAAAGCTTCAGGAATCATTGGCATAGAAAGTGGCGGGCAAGAAACTATTGAGAGTCGAACTGACAAGTGCAATCCAGCGCCCCCACGCAGTGTTTCTATTGGATTGTTTCAGATTAATCTCAGCGCTCACCACCTTGGTTCTTTGCAATGTGCAAATAAGGCTATCCGTGGACAACTCCGAACAAGTCCAAACGACTGCACTATTATTGACGAGGTCCAGTATGGGCTCTGTCTGGCCGAGGCGAAAAAAGCCACACCAAATATTATTGAAGCTTGCAAGACTTTTAGAATGAAGAATAATTCCTTTCAGCTCTGGGGACCACAAACCAAGGAGAAGTGTGGAATTTAGCTCTTATACCATTTGCGGTATAATACAGTGGTATGAGAAAACAAGTTATCACTCTTGTGGTTATCATTGCCATTTGTCTTGGTCTCCTTTTTTTCATCATCCAGTTTTCTGAAAAACCAACTAATAACGTTTCTGATGTCGACGATCTCTCTGTTTTAGGAGATCGACCGAATCAAGACGTGCCAACCGGAAAGACCTTTATAATCCCTACAGAACAAGGCGATGTGATGGTAAAAAACTTTTTCAAAACTGGCCAACCCCTCAAAGGAGAGGAACCCGGGGTTCTCATAGAAGAAACTCCCGATTACACGATACTTTTTTATACGAAACAAAAAGAGGTGCTTATCTCCCTCACATCAAAACCAGTAATAACCGCGAAACAGAAAGCCGAAGAAGCCCTTCTTCGTCTTTTGGGCACATCCCAAGAAGATGCTTGCAAACTATTCTCTTCTGTCCGCACCACCGTCTATGTCGATCCAGACTTGGCAGGTAGAGAACTTGGGTTAAGTTTCTGTAAATAATAACCATGAAAAAACTTCTCGCTATCTTCACTCTCGTCTTAGCTCTCTCCTTCCAAAGAACCGAAGCTGCTGCACCAACCATGTTCCTGACCTGGAGAACGAACACCTATACTCCGAAAGACTATCCCGGAAAGGCCTTGGTTACTCCCGGATCGAATGTCATTTTTTCTATAGAAGTACTGCAAGATGGAAAAATTCTCCCTCTAAAGACCATGATGATCCGTTGGTATGTGCAAGGACATCTTTATAAGAGTGGCCTTGGTCTTCAGTCATTTAATACATCCGCCAAGGTTCTCTCTGGAAATGATCTGAAAGTACGCGTAGAGATTCCGGACCTCCCAGGAGGCCCTCTTTCTAAAACTATGCTTCTTCGAGTAACCGATCCAAAAGTGGTTATCGAAGCACCCTTCCCTGGTCTTATAACTCCAATCAAAGATTTCTTCGTCAAAGCAACACCCTACTTTTTTTCCGTCCCTTCTGAAAAAAATCTGTCCTATCGCTGGACGGTCAATGGTAATGTCTTGCCCGAAGGATCGGATCCCCAACTAGTTTCTATAACCGCCAAGAATCTTCGTCAGTCAACCATTCGAACGCTTTCTTTCCAGATATCAGTAAAGAATCCTAATGAGGACTTCGACCAAACCGATGCCATTAAAACAATAACCATTAAGGACACGCCATGATTTCTACCTTACTTTCCTTTTTGGGCGCGACAAGGGTCTTTGCAGCTCCTTACGAACTCCCCGCTCGTACCGCCTCAGAGACACTGACGCTACTGACTGGAGCCAGTCCAGCACGGGCGGTGAGTGATCTTTATAATTTTGCCTTAGGCATAGGTGCAATTGCTGCCTTTGGGTTAATCGTCTACTCAGCCCTCCAATACACCACCACAGATAGTCCGGGGAAGAGACAGGAGGCGCAGGGGAGAATCTTCCAGTCTCTATTAGGTTTGCTTCTTCTTATTGGTGCAACCTTGGTGTTGAGGTTTATTAATCCTGATCTTCCCAACCTCAAGAATCCTGAAGCTCCGCAGTTGGAGGCGATAGGGGTAGCGAGTAGTACCGCAGAGGGAGAAACCTCTTATTGGACAATTCAAGTCTGCCCCAAAAGAGAAGATTGTAGTGAAGAAGACTACGAAGACCTCGCCCCTAGAGATGAGGGCCATTATACCGACAGAAACGCGTGCCTAGGAATGAATACCGCCATTGGCGAAGAACCGGCTCGCTGGCGATGTGTCGAGAGATTTACTGGCCAACCAAGCGCCCTGGTCCCTATCGATGACAGTGTGGCTCAGCAAAGAGAGGAGGCGGTTCGCGCTCAACTTCGAGGATATGGAATTGAGGTCAACAACAAGGCCTGCGTCCCTTATACTGCCCGCTACCAGGACGTACCTGGAAGTTGCACAAATGTTGGAGGCCTACCAAACGGAGTTCTTTCAAAACTAGGAGTTCTTAATCCGCAGTTTCCAATAATCATTACTGGGGGGTCTGAAGCCGGGCATCTCTCTCACGGAGTAGGGGAGCCTTCGGTGGATATAAAACCTGCTCGTCGTAGCTCGCCACCATCGGCAGGTTGGTGTGAACTTGAGAGGTTGGTTAAAGAATTAGGGATTGATGAGGCTCGGTCACAGTTTGAGTTACGCGGGGTGCCGCTCGATGCGGGCTGTAGAGCTAATCCGCCACCAGACCACTATCATGTACGCTTTGATTAATTATTCGAATCCATGCTAAAACGTCTTTCATTCTTCCTTTCTATATTCTTGATTATTGGACTGGTTATCGCGATCGGCTGGTTTATCCGCTACCGAAATGCCTCACCCTCTCCAGATGCTACGACTACTCAGCCAGATGACATTCTTCCGCCTACTGGTCAAAATATCCGACCAGCCACCTCATCGCAGAACAGAAGCTCGAGCTCTCCTTCGATAATCGCTCCAGGAGAAAAACCGTTTGGTATGGTTGCCGACCAAGAAGTTGCCGCCTACTACCCCTACGCAGACGGCTCAGTCGCTTTCATCCAACCAAGCGGACAGGTGATAAAGATAAGTGGAACCGAGGGAGTAGTCTTAAGTTCTTTAAATATCTCCGACCTCAGTTATGCTGCCTTTTCTTATGACGGAAAAAGGATTGTGGCCGCTTTTGGAAATCCATTAAACCGCCAGTTAAGCGTTTTTGATTTAGAAAAAAAATCTTGGAATCCAATATTTGCTCGACCCCTTTCTGCACCTCTTTGGGCGCCTCGCGACTATCGAATCACATTTCTTACCGCAAATACAAATAATGACCAGATCATTACTGTTGTAGACACTCAACCAAATACCCCAAAAACACAGGAAATCCTCTCTCTTTCCGGACAGGACCTTGTTCTCTCCTGGAAAAATGATAATGAAATCTTTGTCTCGGAAAAAACAAGCGTCTTTTCTTTAGGAAGTCTTTTTTCTTTGGATATTAGGAAAAATACGCTTTCCTCACTTATTAAAGACTGGCCTGGCCTAGACTTTTTATGGGACACCACCTCTCAGGCTGGTGTCGCCTTCCAAGCAAATAAGAATAGCGTAGGAGGAACGATGAGTCTCCTGGGAGAGACGGGGATTGTCGCAAGAAAATTTTCCTTCACCACACTCCCTAAAGAAAAATGTTTCTTTGGTCCCGAGCCTACTCCATTAACAACTACGAGTACATCCTCTTCGAGGACTCCACAGAAAAACCCTTCACCAAGAACAAGCCTCCTCTTCTGTGCTGTTCCGAAGAATGCTGACAGCTTCCTTTCTTCCTATCTACCGGACGCCTATTTCCAAAAAGAAATTATGACCGACGATAATTTGGTCGGAATCAATCTGGAAACGGGAGCGGTAACGGATCTTTCAAAACCAATAAATGAAGTGGTTGATGCAACTGATCTAAAAGCGAGCCGCACCTACATCTACTTTATAAACAGATATAACAACAAGCTCTACCGACTTATTCGCGCCTAACAGGAAACGTTAGTCGGTAATGGGCTTGATCATCACGTAGCGATCGCGACCGGCACCAAGGCTTTCCGTGGCCACCTCTGGGTGAAGGGCAAGGGCGGTGTGCACAAGACGACGTTCGTATGAGTTCATTGGGGGGAGTGAAAGAGCATTTTTTGTCGCCAACACCTTCTGGGCTGCTGCTCTAGCTAACTCAGTAATCAAGGCTTCTCGTTCCCGGCGATAGTTGTTGATGTCGAAGAATATTGGTTGAACGCTATTTTTCTTGGCAACCAACTGAATAATATGATTGATGTCTTCAACGAGGCGAGCAATGCCCTCTTTATTCAAGGGTTCAAAATCATCGATCACGGCTGAGCCATGTCGAAACTCCTCGTTTACTTCTATCTTAAAAGACTTAAACCCAAGACCTTCAAGTAATTTTTTTACGAACACATCCCATTGTTCCATACTGTTTGTGATACACGATTATTTAGTCGGAGTCAACTATTCTCACTTTTGCTTTCTAGGACTGACGTAAAATTCTGACTGAGTTTTCGCCCTCCTCAAGCCGTCGCTTTCCGTAAGGTTCTAGAGAAAAAAGGTTCACGCTGTGTTTAAGATACTACACAAAGAAACCTATCTGTTTTGCCTACAAGAATCAGACCTTGTCTGACCCTCCCTCCTTAAGTTGACGGTTTACCACAACCTGTTGGATGAGCGAAAATAGGTTAGAGGTAAGCAGGTAGAGCCAGACGGCTGAAGGGGAGGACCACAAAACCAAAACAATGATAATTGGGCCGATAATCGCCATCTGTTTACTCATTGCCGTAACATTCTTCTGGACCGAGAGACTCAACTGTGTCTGAATATACTGCAAAAGAGAAGCGATAATAATCAGTACTAAGCTCTGCGCCTGGAGATCAATGATGCCCAAGAAAGAGTGATTGAACGCAGTTGGAGCGTTGATAAAGGAGTAGAATTCTTTTGCATTCAACGTAGCCGGAGCGCCATGAAAGATCTGAAAAAGAGGGATAAGGATAAGAATTTGCAAAAAAAGAATGAAAAACATCGAGAAGGGGTTCACCTGATGCTTCTTATAGAGCTCCATCTGGGCCCGTCCCTTATTCTCTATATCTCCTTGGTATTCTTTATCAATTTTTTCAAGCTCTGGGCGTAATGTCTGAATGACTGCCTGTTGCCGCATCGCCTTCTGGAAAAGTGGCAGGAAAATCACCCGGATAATGACGGTGAGCATAATGATCGCAATTCCCAAATCCTTAAAGGCAATTGACTGGTAGAGAAAAACCAGCGCGTTTATAAGCGGTTGGTAGAGAATAACGTGATAGAGATATCCCATAAGTTTTTTTTAAAAGAGGGGGGTTAGCGTTTTTTCTAGACCCTCATTAATCATTGCTTTCGTAGCTCCCTCAGCAGGCTTCTGAACAAGGATGAGAATGTCCTTTCCTTTGTTCGGCTTCTGCGCTAACCAAGAAACAACTATTCTTTTTAGATAGTGCCTTCTGGTAGCCTTCTTAACGGCACTTTTCCCAATAACTACGGCAAACCGGTTATACGGCCAACTATTATCAGAGGCCTTAACACTAAAGAACGCGGAACGGAGGCTAAGAGAGCCTCTCTGAGGGAACTCTTTTGCCGGTAACCGCTGTCTTCTTGCCAGCATTAAAATTTCCGCGCCTTGATGGTGATCTTCTTTCTGCCCTTTTGCCGACGTCGCTTCAAAACACTCTTTCCGGTAGCCGTTTTTTGACGGGCTCGGAAACCATGTGTCTTCTTCCGCTTCTTCTTTTTTGGTGAATATGTTTGTGACATGGTATGACCTTGAGTATAATGGCCTCACATAAGTTATGAACAGGCCATCAACATTTTTTTCTATTCTACTCTTTTGACTCGCAGAAGACAAGTATTACAATAAGAGCGCTTCTTATAAACATTTTTAACCTATGAACCTTGAACAGCTATGGCAACTGACGTTAGCAGAGATGGAAGTACAACTTTCTCACGCTAACTTTGCAACATGGCTGAAGAAAAGCCAGCTTCTGGAGAATAAGGATGGAACATATTCAATTGGTCTCCCAAATACTTTTGCAAAAGTGTGGGTTGAGGAGAAATACCACAAAAATCTCTTGGGGATCATGCGTAATTTCGATGATTCCGTTCGTAAACTTGAGTTCACCGTACTCAAAGAAGACTCCTCTCAGGAAAAGAAGGCGCCGACTCAAAAAACTCTTCGCCACGATACGACTCCAGTACAACCAATACAAAACAATCGGCTTGATTTTCGTGTTGATCCCGACACTAATCTAAACCCTCGCTATACACTCTCTTCTTTTGTGGTTGGTTCCTCAAACGAGCTGGCCTTTGCCGCAGCCGAAGCCATTATTAAGTCAGTGGGAACAAAATATAATCCCTTCTTTATCTATGGCGGTGTCGGCGTGGGTAAAACTCATCTCATTCAGGCTATTGGGAATGAAATTTATACTCGCTACGAAAAGAAAATAAAACCTCGTTATGTTTCTTCTGAGAAATTCACTAGTGATGTGGTCTGGGCTATTCGAAACAAACGAATGGAGGATATTAAAAAGAAATATCGAGATGTTGATGTGTTGATTATCGACGATATTCAGTTCATTGGTGGCAAGGAAAAAACTGAACAGGAGTTTTTCCATACCTTTAATGCACTCTATGAGGTTAACAAACAAATTATCATCTCCTCTGATCGACCACCACAATCAATTCCTACGCTCGAGGATCGCCTGCGCTCGCGTTTTGAGGGCGGCCTGATTGCTGACATCACCTATCCAGAATATGAGCTTCGCCTGGCCATCGTCAGTGGAAAACTTCAGGAGCTTGGACACAGCCTCTCTCCTCAGGTGGTGGAACTTATCGCCAAAAAAGTGCGGAAGAATGTGCGCGAGCTTGAAGGAATCCTCACTAAAATAATATTTTATCAAGAGAGTAAGGGAGTAGAAGTAAGCGAAAAGCTTATCGAGGAGATTATCGATAATTCGATTAATAACTTCTCCCACAAAGTAAGCCCTGAACAAGTACTGAACGCTGTTGCCGAGTTTTTCAACATACAAATGAGCGATCTTATTGGTCGCCGAAGACAAAAAGAAGTGGTCGAACCACGACAGATAACCATGTATCTACTTCGGGATATTCTTGGTCTTTCATACCCATACATTGGGGAAAAGATGGGGAGAGACCACACTACTGCAATTCACGCCTTCGAGAAGATTAACCATGAGGTGAACAAGAATTCTGTGCTCAACCAAAAAATTCTAATGATTAAAGATTTAATTAATAAGAATCCATAAAGAGGTTCTCCCCGAGTTGTTCGAAAGTTATTCACACAAAAAGATTTAAAAAAGATAGATAACAACAGTATTTTTCAAATGTATCCCCTTATTCACAACCCTAATAAACTATAACAATAATGAAATTAATAGTTATTAAAGATAATCTAAAAGAAGCGGTGGGGGCAGCGGGGCAGATGAAACTAAGCGAGCAGAACCTCCCAATTCTTAAAAATTTTTTATTGTCGGCGGTGGATAATAAAATTTCTATGAAGGCGACGAATTTGGAAATTGGAGTGGAGTATTCTATCTCGGGGAAAATTTTAGAGGATGGTGAAATTACTGTTCCGATTTCGGTTTTTTACACGATTATTAATTCACTACAAAGCGATCGGATTAATTTAGAAACGAAAGGAACTCAGACAACTATCAAAACTGATAATTATGAAGCGGTTATACAAGGACTTCCGGCTGAAGATTTTCCGATCCTTCCCGAAGTGAGTGCTAAAGAGCAGTTTTTGGAAATTAAGGGAGGAGTGCTTCGAGAAGCTTTTCAACAAGTTTCCTTGGCTGGGCAGTTCTCGGATCTTCGGCCAGAGTTGTACAACTTGCTTTTCCACTTCACAACCAGCGATTTGATTTTTGCGGCAACTGATAGTTTCCGTTTGGCCGAAAAGACAATTTCGGCAACTTCTTTTTCCACAAATTTTGCCGATGAGTTTAAGTTATTAATTCCACTTCCCACAGTACAGGGATTAATTCCACTCCTTACCGATGAGCCGGTTCAGATCAGAAAAGACGACCATCAGGTGGTTTTTTCAACAAAGAACTGGAAGATTGTTTCACGTCTCCATACGGGAACTTTTCCACACTATGAACCGATTATCCCCAGGGAGTTTAAGGCCGAGGTGGTGGTTAATCGAGTGGAGCTTCAGGAGGCTTTAAAGCTGAGTAGCGTATTCGGAGGACAACTCCAGGAGGTTGTTTTGAAAATGGCTGAGGGACAAAAATCGTTAGAGGTTTTTTCTCAGAATCAGGCAATCGGCCAGAATGCCTATCGGTTAGGTGCAAAAATAAATCAACCATTTTCTATGGAGGCAGTTTTTAATTCCCGATATTTAGCCGATGTGCTAAAGGCAATTTCTGGAGAAGAAGTTTTCTTTGGTTTTAACGAAGAAGGAAGGCCAGTACTTATCAAGTCACCTCGAGAGGTGTCTTATATTTATATCTTAATGCCAGTACTTAAAGGCTAGGCGCAGTGGAGGTTGGCGCAGAGAAGAGAGGAGTGCTCTGAGGGAAGGTTGTTTTGAACCAGTTTTGAATTCCTAGTTCCCAATTAGAGAACTGAGAATCGTCTGCTGGAATAGCTGGCGGTGGGCCGTTTGGATTGTTTCGGTCTACGTAGTAAAGAATGGTGTGGATCTGATTGTCGATAATATACTGTCCTTTGAGAATTGGTTTTTCAACAATTACTGGATCGGGACGATTGAAGCTCTCTACGGGGAATTCCTTTAGAGCCTCTCTCATAAAACTACTCCACATTGGAATGGCGGCAAGAATACTTGAACCACTTCGTTGCATTGGCGCGTTATCGTTATTTCCAGCCCAGACGCCAGTTACTAGGTTTGGAGCGTACCCGAGAGCCCAGGCATCTCGGTAGTCGTTGCTTGTTCCGGTTTTTAAGGCAACATCATAACCAGGGAAGATGGTGAGGTTAACGCTATTTTGTAATAGCCCAGAACGAGCTGAAACGTCACTGAGGACGTCGTTTGTGAGGCGGGGGTACTGTGGGTCAATCACGGTCGTTGCGACGTCCTTATATGCCTCTAATTGTTTATTGTTACTGTCGCGCACTTCGAGAATAATTGCTTGTTCGTGTTTCGCTCCTTCTTGTGCCAGCACTGAGTAGGCTTGCACAAGATCAATTAATCGAACCTCGCCACCACCTAAGACCAGAGAGAGTCCATAACGTGCTGGGTCGGTTAATGTTTTGAGTCCGAAGGCGTAGGTGTTTTTAAGAACATTCTCCATGCCGGCTAAGTAAAGCATTTTTACAGCCGGAATGTTTATTGATTGAGCGAGGGCGAGGCGGAGCGAGATTGGTCCTCGGAACAGGAGATCGTAGTTTTGTGGGTGGAAGCATCTCGTATCTTCACTACTAAAATCTGGCACAGAGGGACAGCCTGAATTTACACTGAATTCGGTAGGGACATCAAAGAGGACTGTATCAGGAGAGAAGCCTCTCTGAAAACCAGTCATATAGACAAAAGGCTTGAGTGTTGAACCAGGTTGACGTAGTCCCTGTACCGCGGCATTAAAGTTTCCTTCCGCATCTTTTTCGAAATAATCATACGAACCAACAAGGGCTAGGATCTGTCCTGTTTTTGGATCCTGAGCAATAAGCGCCCCATTTTTTCCTTTGTATAGTTTTCGATTATTATCCACGCCGTCCTTCACTGATTTTTCAGCAATTTCCTGAAGCTTCCAGTTTAGGGTGGTAACTACTTTGAGTCCGCCTTTTTGGACAAATTCTTCGCCATATTTATTGATTAAATAATCCTGAACCATCATCACGAAGTGAGGTGCTTTGAGTCCTTCTGAGGGAGTAGCAATTTCTAGTTTTTCTTTAAGAGCGGCTTCAAGTTCTTGATCGGAAATTTTTCCTAGAGAGTGTAGTTTTTTAAGAATAAACTGTTGACGAGTAATAAGTTCTTTGTAGTGGCTGCCCCAAGGAGAGTACCGACTTGGCGCTTTAGGGAGAGCGGCTAAAAGAGCGGATTCAGCGAGCGAGAGATCTTTTACTGACTTACTAAAGTACAGCTGACTGGCCGACTCAACGCCATAGGCGGTAGGTCCATAGGGGATTTCGTTAAGATAAAGTTCTAGAATTTTGTCTTTGGAATAGAAGTTACTCAGGCGGATAGCCAAGAGCAACTCTTTGATTTTTCTAGAGATGGTTTTGTCCGGAGTTAAAAAGGCGTTTTTAACAAGCTGTTGAGCAATTCCCGAACCACCCTGGACATAACTTCCGCTTCTCAGATTTGCAAAAACGGCGCGTACGATTGCCTGCCAGTCGAAGCCAGGTTGGGTATAGAAATTTTCATCCTCAACTGCCACCGTGGCTTCTTTGAGATGACTAGGAATTTCCGCTAAGGGAACTACTGTTCTTTTTTGTCCGGCACTGATTTCATATAAGAGAACTTTTCCCTCTCGATCGAAAATTTTTGTTGACTGGGGAACTTGGCGATTTTCTATCTGACTGAGACTTGGGATGTCTTTGGCGAAATAAAGAAGGATAATTACACCACTTGCGACGGCGAGAAGAAGGAGACTACTGGCCCACACCAGCACCTTTTTTCGTGGCCAGTGCGCTACTTTTTTTATTTTTTGGTGAATCATGGTTTCTTTTTATTATACTTCGCTTCCTTAGACGTGCGAAGCGCCGAGGGATTCTCGGCGCTTTTGCAAAACTGCTATAAAAAGATGAAGGCTAAAGAGATTCTTCCTCTTCGAATCCTTCAACGGGGTCTTCTTCGGCTGGAAGTCCAACCTCCTCAAAATCATCCTCATCACTTATTTCGGAGACAGTATCTCCGAGGCCAGGCTCAAGCAGTTCTCCGGACAGTTCTTCCGCTTCGGTTTCTGAGGGAAGAGCAAAATCGTCAAATTGTTCCATGCATCAGTAGTGTCTAGCGACCTTTTAAGATTTATTTTTTCAGTTTCTTGTTTCAAGAAGATTTTCTCAAAACAAAAAACGTTTTCCATCACTTATTTGGCAGTAAGTATACGGAAGGTGAAGTGAGTGTCAAGGTGTGGACAATGACATTTTTGTTTCAAAACTACAACAGAGTGCAATTGCCAGTGCATCCCAGGCATCATCAATGAGTTTTAGTTCTTTTTGTTGAAGAATAAGTCCAACCATTTTCTCTACGGCTTTTTTATTAGATAGGCCATAGCCGGTGATACGACTTTTTATTTCGTTAGGAGAGAACTCTTTAATGGGCAATTTTGCTTCAGCCAGCGTCATTAGAATTACACCGCGTGTTTGACCAACGGCGATACCAGTGGTTTGGTTACGAACGAAATAAAGTTTTTCAATGCTGGCAATTTCTGGTTTGAATTCTTTAATTATTTTTTGGAGTTCTTGTTTTGTTTCAAGAAGCGCACCAATATCGTCTTTGCTTTTTATTTTAAGGAGACCAGCGGTGATAAAAGAAAGTTTCTGGCCCTTTTTTTCAATTAGGCCATAGCCAATGCGTCGTGATCCCGGATCGATGCCTAAGATAATCATTCTGCGTCTGGGGTATTAACATAGATAGCATGAATGTCATCGTGATCGTCAACTGCTTCTATCAATCGTTCAAGCTTAGTAGCACCTTCAGCGCTCACCGCTTGCGGGAACTTTGCTTTCCAATTACGCTCTCCCTTTTCATCTGTTGTTTGTTCGAAGGCCCACCGGACGCTTCCTGACTCCGCCCATTTTCCTTCGTGGTCATGGAGAATCTTTTTCACCTCAGCTACGGTGCGGTTGCGATTATCGGTGATGGCTTCAATAAGAATTGCTGATCCGCCTGGTCCATAGGATTCAAAGATCAGCTCCTCGAGTACTGCACTTTTATCAGCCGCTTTTTTGATCGCTCGTTCGATATTGTCATTCGGCATCTGGAATTCACGCGCTTTATCGATAGCTGAGCGGAGACGAGGATTGAACTGGGGGTTTGGTTCGGTTTTAGCCGCTGCGGTAATCGCCGCGCCGAGCTTAGAGAAAAGCTGTCCCCGTTTTTTATCGGTGATGCCTTTTTGGTGTTTGATCTGACTCCACTTAGAGTGTCCGGACATACCTTTTATACTAGATTTTGTTTGCGTGTGGTCAAGTCTCTCGGGAAAGAAAAAGAGCCTTGCATTCCCGAAGGAAGGCAAGGCTCTGAAATGAAAATGGTATTACCAACGTCTCCATCCTCGACTTCTGCCGACGTAGATGCTGACCCTCGGGGAAGCGTAGTATCCTCCCCAGCCTCCCCGACGGAATGCGCAGTGGCCGACCTGGGTCTGTCGGTCGAGTTCTTCCCGGGTGACTATCCAGGCCTCTCGTTGGCCCGGATAGGAGGGACAGTACTTGCGTACCGCCGTTCCGTGGGGGCTAGAAGCGACCAGCGTCAGCTCAGTAGGCGAATTACCTTCAACAGTAGCCGACTGGCCACTGGAGATGGTAATCCGTTCATCGCCGACGATCCCCAGCGCCATCGGGGCGCCGGTTTGGTTTTCTACCTGGACGACGAGAGTCGCCAGAAGAGATGATCCACCTCCTTCGGTGATGCGCTGGGTGGCACATCCCGAAAGAAGAAGACACAAGCCAATCAGAATTTTTAGGGCCATCTCGCCCTCCTTTCGTATTTGTGGGAGTTACTGTTTACATTATCACATTATTTTTGTAAGTAGTCAATAGTACTATAGCAAAGAATATTTTTTCGAGAAACGGATATTCATTGTAGGAAAACTCTTTTAGAACTAAAATTGAACTACATGGTTCTTCAGCCAAGAGATATTCAACAGAAAGTTTCTCAGATTCGTCGCGAGGCGGAGGAGCGAGCGGCTCAGGCGCGTGCTAAGCAGGCCGGCGTTGGATATGTCGATGTTCGGAAATCGCCGACTTCTTTAGATGCGCTGAAACTTTTAACCGAAGAGCAGTCCAGAAAAGCTCAGGCGGTAGTCATTCAGAAAGGAAATGGCACAGCTGCCTTAGCCGCCTATGATCCGAAGAGTGAAGAGGTGGCGGGAGTTCTTAAGATTATTGAAGAGAAGGGATTTAAGGTGAAACTTTTTACGGTTTCTGAAGACAGTCTTGAGGAGGTGTGGAAGATGTATCGTTTCGTGTCTCAGGAGGTAAAAGATATTACAGGGAATGTTGAGGTTACGAAGGATAATTTTGAAGAGACCAAGGCGCGACTGAAGGATTTTCACGGAGTAGAAAAAGAGTTTGCCGATTTAGATTATGACAATATTCCAACCACTAAGTTTTTTGAGTTGGTGCTGATTGGTGCGATTACTTCGCGTGCTTCAGATATTCACTTGGAGGCCGAAGAGAAGGGTGCGCGTTTTCGGTATCGTATCGATGGCGTGTTGCACGATGTTTCGGCCAAAGTGCCAACGAGAAATTATGAAAATATTGTGACGCGAGTGAAGTTGCTCTCGGGATTAAAGTTAAACATTAAAACAGAAACACAGGACGGACGTTTCACAATTCGTTTAGCTGAAAAAGATATTGAGATGCGCGTGTCGATTATTCCTTCTCAGTACGGAGAGACGATCGTGATGCGTATTTTGGATCCGGCTGGTATTAACGTGACTTTGGCTCAGCTTGGTTTTCGAGCAGATGATCTGGAGTTGGTACAGCATGAGCTGAACCGCCCGAATGGACTGATTTTAAATACTGGCCCAACCGGTTCGGGAAAAACAACAACGCTGTATACTTTTTTGCGTACGGTCAGCAGCCCAGAGATGAAGGTAATTACTATTGAGGATCCGGTGGAGTATCACCTGCCGGGGATTTCTCAGACGCAGACCGATCCCAAGGCGGGATATACATTTGCCAGTGGTCTGAAGGCAATTCTCCGACAGGATCCGGATATAATTCTCGTTGGTGAAATTCGTGATTTAGAGACGGCGGAGATTGCTATGAACGCCTCGCTCACCGGTCACTTGGTGTTTTCCACACTTCATACAAATGATGCCTTAGGAGCAGTGCCTCGTTTTGTGGACTTAGGTGTAAAACCAGCAATCTTGGGGCCGGGCTTGAGTTTGGTTATTGCGCAGCGTTTAGTTCGAAAGCTTTGTGAGAAGTGTAAAAAACTGACCACCCCAACCGAGGAGATGGTTCAGAAGATAAAAGTTTTTTTGGAGAAACTTCCAAAACGAGTAGCTCGCGAACCGTATCAGGATTTCAAGATTTATGAACCGGCTGGCTGTGACGCGTGTGGCAACTTTGGATACAAGGGTCGTGTGGGTATCTATGAGTTCTTTCGCAATACGCCAGAACTTCAGGAGCTAATCGCTCAAGGAGTTTCTGTGGTGGCGCTTCGTAAAGAAGCGGTCCGTCAGGAGATGATCTTTTTACAACAGGATGGGATTTTGAAAGTACTTCAGGGTATGACTACGTTTTCTGAAGTGGAGGACGTGACTGGCGAGATCGAGTGGACATAGTGTGTATGAGAAATACGGGTTTCTTTTAGTATTTCTCATACACACTATGTCCACTACTAAAGAGGAGGGGGGGTTAGAGATCTTTTCCGTTATAAGGGGTGAGCGTGAGTTCGGAAATATTGATTCCGTCTAAACAGCGGACGTTGATAGAGACTTTTGGAAAGGTGACTCCTTCGGCAAACGACTGGACGCCACATATTCGACAAAAGAGATGGCGAATCATTTTTTTATTAAAATTGTATTCAGTTAATTGATCGGCACCAGAAAGGAGTCTGAATTTATCTTTATCAACAAACCCAAGAAGGAGACCCTTCTTTTCACAGTGGGAGCAGTTGCAAACAAGAATTTTTTCGAGATCCATTTCCACTTCATATCGAACTGCACCACAATGGCAACCACCAGAGTATGTTTTCATGTTCTTATGGTATAGCGATTTCTTTTTTTCTACTACCATGGCTTGCTTTATATCTGATAAGAGTCTAGTGTAGAAACCATATATGGCATTTTTTAAAAAACCAGGAGGATTTGGAGGTGGGCGAGGCGGTGATCGTGGGAACGATCGTGGGTCAAGTCGTTTTGGCGACAAACCACGCTTTGGCGATAGGAAGCCGAGTTTTGGTGGTAAGCCAGGTGGGTTTCGAGGCGGGGATGACCGTGGGGGATTTGGGGGCCGACCGCCAGTACAACTTTTTAAGGCAACTTGCGCTGAGTGTGGAAATTCCTGTGAGGTGCCTTTCCGTCCATCAGGCGAGAAGCCAGTGTATTGCAACAACTGTTTCACCGGCAACAAGGATCGCGACGGTGGTCGTAGTTTTGAGAAGCGAGACTTTAAGCCACGAGATTCTTTTGCACCGGCCTCGTCAGCACCAGACAAGCGAATTGATGAGATAAAGAAACAGTTAGATGTGATGCAGGCGAAGATAAACGATATCTTGCAGATGCTCACCGTGTATAAGATTGATGAGGCGAGTAAGCGCCAGCCTGTCGTAGAACCAAAGAAAAAAGTGGTGCCTATGTCTGCGCCGACTCTTACTCTAAAGAAGAAGGTGGTTGCGAGTGTAGTTACACCAAAAAAGAAAACTACTCCAAAGAAGAAGTAAGAGGGTGGGTTAGTATTTTTCCTGATGCAAGTTCCCTGGCGACGATCAGACAAATTCAAAAAACCGGACCAAGGTCCGGTATACCTCACTTCCGAGGGACACGAGCGTCTTAAAAAAGAACTTCTTGAGTTGAAAAAGATTCTTCCCGCACGGATTGCCGAAACCGCTCGGACGGCGGCGTATGGTGATCGTTCAGATAATGCCGAATACAAACAGGCCAAAGGCGCGCTTCGTTGGACGAACTATCGAATTTTGGAAATTGAGGATCAGTTGAAACGAGTTTCTGTTATTGAAGTTGGTAAAAATAGGACTGGTCTAATTCGTCTCGGTTCAATCGTTACCTTAGAGACCAAGAGTAGGGACAAAAAAATTTTCCAAATAGTTGGAGACAAGGAAACAAGGCCTGAGCAGGGACGGATCTCTTATGAATCTCCGTTGGGAAGTTTATTAATGAACAAAAAAATTGGCGACATAGTTTTTCTTGAGACGACTCACGGTACGCAGCAATTTCGTATTGTTGGGATAGGATAGATTCTTTTGAGGAAGCTTTTGTTGTGTTTTGTTATACTGTTTCATATGAATGAAGACAAGCATCCTTTTGCTTTCTCCTTGGGAAGGTTTTTCTCTGGGCTGGTAGTGGGATGGGGCATACCACTTTTGCTGGCAGCTTTTTTAGGAAAGATAAGTGGCGAGTCGTTTGGATTATTTGTATTTTTGCCAAGCGGTTTTTTTTATAGTTTCACAGTTTTCTTTTTTCTCTTTATAACGAAGTGGTTCAAGAGTGGAAAGTTGCCGTTGTTTTATCTAGGGACTATTATTTCTTGTTTTTCTCTCCTTCCTATGATCTTGGCTACTTTCTTTGGGCCGGGTGATGAAGGTGTAATAGTCACCCATCTTGTTTCCTTGCTCAGGCTGGCTATAGTGTATCCGTTCGAGGCATTACTTAAGTTTGTTTTTAGGTAGATTGTTCTTTAAAAGTATTTCTTCTATTATCACGAATATGATTAAGGGCATCGCATTTGATCTCGAGGGGACGGTGGTAGATGTGGAGGCGGCGCACCATCAAGGACATTTTGTGGCAGCACGGGAGGTGGGGGTGGAGCTTGATTTAGATTCGGCGCTAGAGAAGCTTCCTCATTTTATTGGCGGTCCGGATGATCGGATTGCCGAGGAGATTCTGGCGCTTTCTCCGCAGAAAGATTCGATTACCGCTGAACAGATTTTAGTGCGGGATAAGTACTGGTATGAGATATATCTCAAAGAACTGCCAGTGGCGCCCCGACCAGGATTTTTGAGAGTTTTTAACGAGCTAAAGGAGCATGGCTTTTTGGTGAGTATCGGATCGTTAACGGCTGAGATTCAGGCCACTTTTCTTCTCGATCAGTCAGGACTGAAGCAACTTTTTGGAGCAGAGAACATTGTTCTTCGTGAACATGTGGAAAATATGAAACCAGCTCCTGATGTTTTTTTGAAGACTGCGGCGATTATGGGGCTTGATCCTAAGGAACAGTTAGTTTTTGAGGACTCGTCAAATGGCGTGCGCGCCGCTCGGGCGGCGGGGTCGATAGCAATCGGGATGCCGGTCTACAATCGCCCGGAAACAGTCCAGGCACTGACCGAGGCTGGGGCGTCCAAAATATTTACTTCCTGGGAGGAGATAAATATAGAGGAGTTGATTCGAGAACTTTCGTCCTAGGTTCTACTCTGAGATAAGGACGGTGTTGCCTGTGGGTACAAACTGAAAATGTTCTTCTTTGAACTTGCGGAGCGCTTTTCTAATGGCACGGTGTTTTGAAGGAGGGGCGAGGAAGAACATAAATCCGCCGCCACCGGCTCCACTGACGCGGCCACCCCAAGCTCCCGCTTTTTTGGCTCGAGCGTACATAGTTTCAAGATGAGGAGTGGTTACGCCAGCCGTCAGATTTTTCTTTACTACCCACTCTTCTTCTAGGATTTCCGCAAAACGTTTGAGATTTCCACCTTTAAGGGCCTTAATCGCTGGCGGAATAAGAGCGGCCATTTGTTGGAGATAGGAGAAGTTATCTTTGTGTTTCTTTTTTTGCGCGCCAAGGATGGTAGTCGCGGAGTGACCGTGGCCGGTATTAAAGACCAGGAAGTGCTTATAGAAATCTTTTGCAGCGTTTTGAGAGAGTTTAATTTCAGTGCGTTCGACGTAGCCGTCTTTTTTAAAAACCAGATAGTTGATTGCTCCAAAGGCGGCGCCATACTGATCCTGTTTGCCGATGGGCTCCTTGAGGATGTTAATTTCTAAATGAGAGGCGGCTTCGGCGAGTTCGCGAGGAGAGGGTTTTTTGCCGAGAAGAGTGGAGAGGGCAGAGATGATGGCTACACTGAAGCTGCTCGAGGAGCCGAGACCGGCGCTGCCGTGGAGATCAGCCAGAGAGATAATCTCGATGTTTTTTTTGATTCCGGCTTCGATTAACGCAGCCTGAGTCCGGGAACGGGGAAGTTTTTCCGCAGAAGAGACCTCTTTGATATCTTCATAGATAAAGCGGACTTTTGGTTCCTCGATTCTTCGCACGAGAACATAAATGTACTTATTGATTCCGGCGTTCAAGACGCGGCCGGTGGCGCGGGTATAAAAGGAAGCCATGTCGGTGCTGCCACCCAAGAACTCTAGGCGGAGAGGTACCCTCACTAGTGCCAGCTTTTTAGTTGTCGATTTTTTTCTTTGTTTCGCTTTTCTCATAGCTCCATTATTTTACCACTTAATTAGTGGAAGATTCATAGGTGAAGTTGTCATAATATACAAAAATACCAGACGGATGTCTGGTAGAAGTAAAAACAGTCTTTCATCTGGGGGTAATCCTGCAAGCAGGAGAGTCTTTTCTAAAATAAATTTTAGAAAAGGTTAGAAGTGCTCCGAGGAGAGATTTCGCCGAAGCCAAACCGTCCTAAGACTAAGAGCAATTCCCGCCCCCTTATATAAAGAAAGGATTAGTTTCCTTATATAAGGGGGCCACCCCCAGATGAAAAACCACTTTTCAGTTGTTGGCCCATTATAGCAGACATTCCCAATTTGTCAATACCTAGGGAATTCGGCTCGTTTCGGGGAGGATAACAGGGTTCAATAATGCCCTAGTCGGTAAAAGCCGTCAAGGAGGGGTCTGGATAACAAGTGTATATGTTTTTTTGGGGCTATTTTTAAGACTCGGATGAAATATTGCTATATTTCTCCTTTGCTCCTGCCGTCGCAGTCCGCAAGGTCTTAAAAAAATAGCCCAGAAAAACAAGGGAGGGGAGGGATAGATAAAATGTATATACAAATTGGCAGGTTTTTGAGGGCTGGTTTACAATTCTGGCTATAGATGACTACGAAACCAAATCCAGAAGAAAATATTGATTCCAGTGTTGATCAAGCTCTTCGGCCACAGAAGTGGGCGGAGTATGTTGGTCAGGAGAAGATTAAGGAAAATCTGCGGATTATGATTGAGGCGGCCAAACAGCGGGGAGAGTCGGCAGACCATCTTTTGTTTTCTGGTCAGGCGGGTTTGGGAAAGACCACCCTGGCGAACTTGGTGGCGATGGAGCTGGGGAGTGGTTTGCGAATTACTTCTGGTCCGGCACTAGAGAAGATGGGTGATCTGGCAGCGATCTTAACCAACTTAGAAGCCGGGGATGTGCTTTTTATAGATGAAGCGCATCGCATGAACCGGATGATTGAGGAGGTGTTGTATCCAGCCATGGAGAGTCGGAAGTTACACCTGATGATTGGTAAGGGTCCGGCGGCGCGGAGTATTACTTTAGACTTACCGGCATTTACATTAATTGCGGCGACGACGCGAGAGAGTTTGTTGTCTGGTCCGCTTCGCTCGCGTTTCGGGGCAACGTTTCGGTTGGAGTATTACACGCCGGATGATGTTTCTACTATTATTACCCGTTCCGCCGGTATTCTGAAGGTAAGGATTAATGAAAAAGCGGTGGAGATTCTTTCTCGAGCTTCTCGAGGAACTCCGCGATTGGCGAATCGTTTGTTACGACGCGCCCGCGACTACATGCAGGTGCAGGGTGAGTCGGAAATTACGGAGAAAATTGCGCGAGACACGTTGCAACTTTTAGAGATTGACGAGATGGGACTTGAGCCACACGACCGGAAGATTTTGGAAGCGATTATTAATAAGTTCAGTGGTGGGCCAGTGGGATTAGGAACCTTGGCGGCGGCGCTTACGGAAGATCGTGGCACTCTTGAGGAAATCTTTGAACCATATTTAATGAAAATTGGATTTTTACAGCGCACGCCAGCTGGACGCATAGTTTTGCCTCCTGCCTACGAGCATCTTAAAATTCGTCGCCACGGGGAGTTGTTATAAGTTCTGATGTTGCAGATTAGCGAGTGGTTGCCAAATCCAAAAGGTGTCGATTCCAAAGGGGAGTGGGTGGAGCTTCAGAATGGTAATACGACTTCCATCAACACGGCGGGGTGGGTTCTGAAAAATGAAAAAGGCGTGGGGTTTGTGTTGTCAGGTAGAACGCTTTCTCCGGGGAATTTTTTGGTAATAAAGAAGCCTGAACTTTCTCTGTCACTTCGGAATTCAAATGGTGGTCTCGGTCTTTTTGATAGTTCTGGCACACTTGTTGATCAGATAAAGTTTTTAGGAACAGCGCCAGAAGGAAAAAGTTTCGGAAGGACTTCTCTGGGCAATTCCTGGATGACGCCAACGCCGGGAACTCCTAATCAAACTGCCAGTTCTTCTCTTACCGCCTCTGTCTTACCCCTCGAAAAGCCAATACACGATCCGTCTTTCCCCATAATTTCCTTTGTTTTCTTCCCTATTTTCATAACCGCCTTCCTTCTCTATACTGTTAAACAAGATGAAGTCTTATCCAAGCTCCTCCTTGAAGGAAACAGGCCAGATCGTGAAGACGAAGGTCTTGCCTATACTCTCAAAAAAGAAGAGTAAGAAGGCCACGATTTTGGCGCTCACGGGCGACTTGGGGTCAGGCAAAACGGCTCTTACTCGGAGTCTTTTGAGAAATCTTGGTGTGAGAGGCCGGGTGACGAGTCCGACGTTTACTCTTATCCGTCACTATCGACTGAATAAAACAGCGCCTTTTACGGATGCCTATCATATGGATTGTTATCGTTTACGGAAGCCAGAAGAACTTCTTGTGCTGGGGTTCGAAGAGATTATTAATAATCCGAGCAATTTAGTAATTATCGAATGGCCAGAGTTGATGAAAAGCTACTTGTCCAAACAATCGACCGTAGAATTTTCTTTAGAACACGGCAAAGGAAAAAGTGAGCGGATTATACGTATATGAAACTTATTTCGTTAAATATGTGGGCAGGAACTGTGTATGAGCCTCTCGTCAGGTTTATTAAAGAAGAAAGTATTAATACTGACATTTTTTGTTTTCAGGAGGTGCTGTTTGGTGATTCACCAGAATTCCTTCCAAAAACGAAAGCTCGGATAAACATTTTTCACGAAATAGAAAACGAATTAACGGACTTCACTTCATATACTCACTATGCACCAACTGAATTTTTTCAGGACGAATCTTTACGGGGCGTGCGAATGGGGCAGGCAATCTTTGTGAGAAAATCGATTCTAGTCGATAGTTCCGGAGGATTTCAGACGTATACTAAAGAAATTCCAAGCATGGAACTTGGTGGAAAAGCAACCGGAAATTGCCAGTGGATACATATTGGAGGGGATAACAAATTTCTTGTCGGGAACGTGCATGGTATGTGGCAGAGAGGAATAGGCAAGGCAGATACGCCAGAACGTATTGAACAGTCACAGATACTCAAAAACTTCCTAGCTAATTATTCCGATAAAAAAATCTTGTGTGGGGACTTTAATCTTCTTCCGGACAGTAAAAGTGTCGCTATTATATCTGAAGGCATGAAGAATCTTATTCAGGAACATGGCATCACTTCAACTCGTAGTGAATTTTATGAAAAACCAGATCGGTATGCAGACTATATATTCACCTCACCTGATACCTCGGTGTCTAGCTTTGTAGTTTCTCCTGCTGTTGTTTCTGATCATCTACCATTACTTTTGGAATTCAACTAGTTATGAAAACACTTTTACTTATTGACTCGCATTCGCTCATTCATCGGGCGTATCATGCGTTGCCACCGATGACCTCGCCTGAAGGAACGCCAGCGCAGGCGCTCTATGGCCTTTCCAGCATTCTTTTAAAGATTCAGAAGGAGGATAAGCCAGATTATATCGCAGCCCTTTTTGATCGGCCGGAGCCGACATTTCGTAAAGAGAAATATGACGATTATAAGGCACAACGACCAAAGGCGGCCGATGAGCTGATTAGTCAGTTAATAGAAGCGCGTAATTTGTTTCAGGCCTTTGGCGTTCCGACTTTCGACTGCCCGAAGTTTGAGGCCGACGACTTAATCGTGACTTTCGCGAAGAGGTATGCGAAAGAAAAGAATTTGAGAGTGGTAATTCTCACGGGAGATTTGGATACATTGCAGATTGTGGACGGAGAGAAGATTGTGGTGAAGGTTTTAAAGAAGGGAGTCTCAGAAACGCTCACCTATAATGAAGCGGCAGTGAAGGAGCGGTATCAACTTTTGCCGAAACAGTTACTCGATTACAAGGCGTTGGTTGGCGACACTTCTGATAATGTGAAGGGTGTGCCGGGGATTGGGCCGAAGACGGCGACGGACTTATTGCTTCGATATGGAAGTCTGGAGGGTATTTTGAAAAGCAAGGATAAGAAGGATAAAAAAGCTCAGTTTATTCAGGCGCATGAAGCGGAGGCGCGCACGTCGTATGATTTAGTGTGGTTACGAAGTGATGCGCCGATCAAGATGCCTCAGTTAGAGGAGTTGACGTGTGCGCCAGACGCAGAGGTGATAAAAAAATACTTTGAAAAGTTTGGGTTTGGTAGTTTGTTGCGACGGATGGGCGCTGAGGAGGTGAAGAAGGCCGAGCCAAAGAGTCGTATCTCCCCGGCCGCCACGCTTTTTTCACAGATTCCTACGCCAACCAAGGCGACGAGTACTGATGAAGCGATTTATTTTTTCTCGCCTGATTCAACCGCGACACTTACCGAACTGCGTTCTAAAAAAATAAAAATTGGGTTTGATCTGAAATATGCGATTGAGAAGATTCGGTATACTGGCGGTGAGATTCGGCAACCATATTTTGATTTAGGCGTGGCGTTCTGGCTGACCGCGCCGGACTATAAAGCATATGATGCCGAGTCATTTTTTCAGAAGTTTTTTAAACGCTCGTTTCAGAAGACTGAAGCGGATCTGGTTTTAGCGAAAAATACGTTAGAAAAGAAACTAGCCGAGGAAGAACTGACCTATGTGTTCGAGGAGATTGAGATGCCGGTTCTGGACATCCTGGCGGATATGGAACGTTGGGGAATTACTACCAACGCCAGCGTGCTTCAGAAGGTGGAGGCGAAGATGACGAAGGTGATTGAGGGTTTAGAGAAGAAGATCTATGAGTCGGCGGGACGGGAGTTTAATATAAACTCTTCTTCGCAGTTGGGGGAGATTATTTTTGACACATTGGAATTGCATTTGCCGAGGAGTGTGAAAACTCCAGGCGGAGCGCGTTCAACGAAGGCGGAGGTGCTTGAGCTTTTAAAAGAGGCGCATCCGATTATTCCGGCCATTCTCGAGTATCGGGAGTTATTTAAGTTGAAAACGACGTATACGTCATCATTGCAAAAGCATATTCAGAGTGATGGACGTTTGCATACCGACTATATCCAGACTGGCGCCGGAACGGGTCGACTGAGTTCTGCGGCGCCTAACTTGCAGAACATTCCTCGAGAATCATTGTGGTCCCCGGAGATTCGGACAGCGTTTGAGGCGAGTAAGGGATATTCGTTGGTAGCTTTTGACTACTCGCAGATTGAGTTGCGACTTCTTGCGGCGCTCAGCGAGGACGAGGCGCTGATTCGGGCGTTTCGGGAAGGACAGGACATTCACACGCTTACCGCGTCGAAGGTGTTCGGACTCACACCCGCGGAGGTGAAGCCGGACGTACGACGGGTGGCGAAGATCTTAAACTTTGGGTTGATCTATGGAATGGGACCGCGGGCATTCGCGAAGACGAGCGGTTTTTCTCAGAGTGAGGCAGTGCAGTTTATTAAGACATATTTTGAAGCGTTTCCTCGAGTGCGGGAGTTTCAGGAAAAAGTGAAGGAGGAGGCGCGGACATTTGGCTATGTGAAAACACTGACCGGGCGACGACGGTATTTTCCGGACATCCATTCTTCTGGGCCACAGTTTATGGCGGCGGCCGAGCGTGAAGCGATGAATCATCCGCTTCAAGGCCTTGATGCGGATATTAATAAGTTGGCAATGATCAAAGTTGCCAACTGGCTTAAAGAAAAAGAGTACTGGGGTAATGAGGTGAAACTGCTTTTAGCGATTCACGACGAATTGCTGTTCGAAATTCGCGATGATATGATGAGTGAGATCGTGCCTGTGATTCAGCGGTTAATGGAAGAGTCTTATGCACTTTCTGTGCCGTTAGTCGTCCAGGTATCTTCCGGAAAAAACTGGGGATCTTTAAAGGCTTAGTTACTGAGGGTTGTTAGATTTTTTATACATGAATTCTTTTTTTGAAAATTTCAGAAATGCTTTTCGTCCAGAAGTAATCGCTCGCCCAGAAGGACGCCTGATTCTTTTTGTGTTGGTATTCTTCCTGGCGCTTTTAGGAGTGAGCGTGGTCTATTTCCCATTGCCATTAGTGCTTGCTTCCGGAGCGCTTTTTTTGCTGGCAAGTTTTACCTACTTCTTCCTTTTAGGAAAGTTGACTGGCGTGAAGCAGGATACACAAGCGGAGCGAGGAGAGTTAAAGGGAATTCTTTTAAATCTTGAGGATGCGCTTTTGGTCTACGACAAAGACTTCAAGATTATTTTCTTTAATCCCGCAGCGGAAAAACTTTTTAGAATTAAGAGGGAGGAGGTGGTAGGCAAGGTGGTGACTCCTCAGGACGTGGGTAAGGAGGCAATGAGATTGCTGGTCCAGGTGGTCTTTACCTCGCTTGCTCCAGTGATGGTCAGTCGTTCTGAGGCAGGGTCATATCCTCAGATTACCGATCTTTCTTGGGATGATCCATTTATTAGTTTACGTACTTCGACCATGCCTCTCCGTGACGAGACAGGTGGCGTGGTCGGGTTTATGAAGATTGTGAAAGATCGGACACGGGAGATTTCTTTAATTAAATCGAAAAACGAATTTATCGCGGTGGCTTCGCATCAACTGCGAACGCCAGTTACGAATATTAAGTGGTCGCTCGAGGCGTTGTCTGGTGAAACTGGGTTGTCTGATGCGGCGAAAGGCTTTTTGGGAAGTGCCATGGAAGGAGCAAAGTTGCTTTCGGCAGTTGTAGAGGATCTTCTGTCGACGAGCAAGATTGAGGATGGTCGGTTTGGCTACGAGATAAAAGAGACTGATTTAATTGAGTTCGTTTCGCAGATTTTACCACTGGCACTTTCTGAAGCAGAGCAGGTGGGGGTGAAGTTGTATTTTGATCGACCGACCGAAGTGTTGCCGAAGGTGTTTATTGATCCAGCAAAGATCACTATGGTGTTCGAGAATCTTTTGGATAACGCATTGCGTTACAACGTCAAAGAGGGACAGGTGACGGTGAAGTTGGCGAAAGATCCGGCCAAACCATTTATCGAAGTCCAGATTAAAGATACCGGCGTGGGTATTCCTCCTTCGGCAGCCGAAAAATTGTTTACCAAGTTTTTCCGAGCCGAAAATGTAGTGAAATCACAAACTACTGGCACTGGCTTAGGTTTATATATCGTAAAAAATATTATTCAGGCCCACGGCGGAAAAATCTGGGTGGAGTCCGAGGAGAACCGCGGAACGACCATGCATTTCACTTTACCAACTGATCGCTCGGCGGTACCGACACATGAAGTGCCGTTGGATTTGATTGCTTAGGGTGTTTTGAGATATCCTCCGAGCATATGCCGGAACTGCCAGAGGTAGAAACAATTAGAAGAGACTTAGAGAAGAAGCTCGTTGGCCAGACGATCCGTCGGGCAGAGATTCTGTCCTTTAATCGAGTCAGTCCAAAGGATCTGGCTAAGAGGTTGGTTGGTTTTCAAGTGCTGAAGGTTTCGCGTCGGGCAAAGTTATTGGCACTCGAAGGAAAGAACGATTTCCTTTTGTTTCATTTGAAGATGACAGGACAGATGGTTCTGAGACATAAGAAAGAAATTGTGTTTGGTGGACATCCCATTGCAGGACTTGCTGAGTTGCCGAATAAATATACTCGAGCGATTTTTCATTTTAAAAATGGTGACACACTTTATTTCAATGACTTGCGGAAGTTCGGGTATATCAAGTTGGTTTCGAAAAGAGAAGCAGAAGAGATTTTTAGTACATATGGTCCTGAGCCATTAGAAAAAGAATTTACGTATAAACGATTTTTAGAAATTGTCGGCACCCGAAAAACAAGCAAGCTCAAACCGTTTCTTTTAGACCAGACAAAGATTGGTGGTTTGGGAAATATATATGTAGACGAGGCGTGTTTTATGTCTGGCATTCGACCAACAAGGCGAGTAGAAAGCTTGACCAGCGCCGAGAAGGAGAAGCTTTGGAAGGCGATTCGGGCGGTGCTCGCGAAGTCAGTTAAGCATCGGGGAACTTCGTTCAATAGCTATGTAGATAGCGATGGAAAAACTGGTGGTTTCTGGAAATATTTGCATGTGTATGGGAAGAAGGGGGAGTTGTGCAAGAGGTGTAAACACAATATTATCTACACAAAGCTGGCTGGTCGGGGGACGCACTACTGCCCTTACTGCCAGAAGTAGCTCGTTGCTTCGATTGGCTAAACTTACTGCAAATGATCCTTTCTCTTATTGGTCCAGATGATTATCGTCGCGAAAAGCGTCGTCGATTTTTAGTGGAGGAATTTCGGAAGAAGTATGGGTTACATGGAGTGGAGAAGTTTGTGGTCTCTAGTAAAGAAGGGCGAGAGAAGTTCCATGAATTGGTTATCTCGCCTTCGCTTTTCAGTCCGAAGCGGTTGGCGGTTTTAGAAGGAGTGTTTGAGGTGGAGGATAAGGAGTTTCTGTCTGACCTGAAACGAGTGGCCGTAGATCCAACGATGTGGGTGTTTGTTTCCGAAAGAGACAAGGTGCCGGCAGTTTTTAAGTTTATTACCAAAGCGCCTACTACCGTCGAAGAGTTTTCGTTTCTTGAAGGTGAGGCGTGGAAGAAGTTTGTGTTTGATGAGGCGAAGTCTCGAGAAGTGGTTTTTGATCAGGAGGCTTTTCGAGTTTTTCTTCGTAGCTATGAGAATGATACCTGGCGAATGGCGACGGAGCTGGACCGCCTCGCTTCAAAGGGGGGAGTGATTTCAATAAATGATCTCAATTCTTTGGATGGTCAAACAGTGTTTAACTTGTGGGGGGCACTGAACCAGTTGCGCGGATCTGTTCTCTCGCAACGTCTATACACGTTGGAGAAAATTTTTATGAACCAGGAGCCGGCAGCGAAGATTTTTAACATTATGGCAGCTCAGGCTGGCGGAGAGACTCCTCGGTTTGCAGAGTATGATGTCGCCATTAAGTCGGGTAAGCTAGAGTACGAAGAAGTATTGCTTGATTTTGTTTTGCGTTGAAGAGCGTGATATATATAATAGAACTATGAGTGAAGGACACGGACATGGAGGACACGAGGCGCATGGTGGTGGACGTGAAGCACACGGCCACGAGTCTAAGGATTCATACGTAGGGAAAATGGTTGAGAAGTTGAGAAAGAAACTATCAGTAACCAGTCTTTTGAATAAGGTTTTTCGATCATTTCCTCTAAAGAATACGCCCTTGGGATGGCTTTGGAACTATGAGTCGGGCTGGAGTCCTGATAATCACGGGAAGGGCCATGGTGGCGGACACGGAGACGCACATGGTGGTGATCATGGAGGAGGGCACCATTAAGGGAAATCAAAAAACGGCGCTTAGGCCGTTTTTAGTTTCTTGGAGAGTCTTGATTTCATGCGACTGGCGGCATTTGGCTTGATAGTCTTCTTTTTTGCCGCTTTGTCTAATACCTGAAAGACCTGCGGGAGCTTCTCTTTAGCCTTGGTCCAGTCCTTGGCGGTCACGAGTTTGCGAAACTCCTTAACTGCTTTTTTGTAGGTATCTTTGGTCTTTATATTAAGCGCCCGACGGGTTTTGCTTTGTCGGAGGGCCTTTTTTGCTGAAGAAGTTTTTGGCATATCTAATATATAGGTAGGGAGTGTATCAGTTTTACCACAGTCCGTCAATGCTGGTTTTTTGGCTTTGGGCTCGAGGAATACCCTGGTATAATAGGCTGGTGCTTTATAGTATCTCTGGAACATTAAAGTTGAAAGAGGGGAGTCTGGCGGTAGTTGAGACGGGTGGCGTGGCTTTTAAGGTTTTGACCAGCGCTCAGACGTTGAACCTTTTGCCGACAGTCGGTAGCCAGGTATTTCTTTTTACCCATCTTCATATGAGGGATGATGCTTTGGAGTTGTATGGTTTTTCTTCGACTGAGGAGTTGCGGTTTTTTGAACTTCTCATCTCTGTCTCTGGAGTCGGACCCAAGTCGGCCCTAGCGATTCTCGGTGTTTCCGATCTTCATTCTTTAGGGGCAGCTATTCAGGAGGGACGACCAGATCTTTTGACGCAGGTTTCTGGAGTGGGGAGAAAGACGGCTGAACGAATCATTGTGGAGCTACGAAGCAAGGTGGTGGTCAGCCAGTCGGCAAAGACAGTGGAAGGAATGGACTCCGATACTGATGTGCTGGATATGTTGGTAAGCTTGGGATACCGTCGTGATCAGGCGGCCCAAGCCCTGAGGGGTCTCGAAGAGAAAGTCCAGGGAACTGAGGCGCGACTGAAAATGGCATTAAAGATTCTCAGCGGAAAATGATCTGTGCGGTATACTTAATTGCGTAACTGTTTTACATTAACACTATGAAACTAACTTTTTGTGGGGGAGCGGGTGTGGTCACTGGTGCGAACTATCTTTTGGAATCTGGCAACACGAAGATTCTTGTTGATTGTGGATTGGAACAGGGCGGGTCGTTTGTGGAAAAGAAAAACTTTGAACCATTTCCTTATGATCCGGCGACGATTACGGCGGTCTTTATTACTCACGCCCATATTGATCACACCGGACTTTTACCGAAACTCTACAAAGATGGTTTTCGTGGGACGGTTTATTCGACGCCTCCGACAAAGGATTTTGCCGAACTTCTCCTTCTTGATTCGGAGCACATTCTTGGGCTTGAGGCCGAGCGCACGGGGCACTCGCCACTATATGGAACAGATGACATTGAAGGCATTATGAGTCACTGGAAGGGTATGCAGTACCATGAGGCTGTAAGCATAGGGGATTTTGAGGTGGAGCTTTTTGATGCCGGACACATCTTGGGTTCAGCGTTTATTCGAGTGAAGGCGGAGGGCAAGAAGGTGGTCTTCTCCGGAGATCTTGGAAATTATCCCGCGCCAGTTATTAAGCCAACCGAGTTTATTGATGAAGCGGACTACTGTTTAATTGAGTCAACTTATGGAGGGCGTATTCATGAGGATTCAAGTCAGAGGGAACTTTCGTTAGAGCGGGCTATTGAAGATACTGTACGAGCTGGTGGAGTGCTCTTAATTCCAGCTTTTGCGTTAGAGCGGACACAGGAGTTGCTCTACCAATTAAATGATTTAGTAGAAGGTGGTCGAGTGCCTCGGGTGGCGATGTATGTCGATAGTCCGTTAGCCATCAAGCTCACCACAATTTATAGAAAGTATCCAAAATATTTCAACAAAGAGACGCAGGAGCAGGTTCATGGTGGCGACGATATTCTTAATTTTCCTGGACTTCGTTTTACCTTGACGCCTGAGGAGTCAAAGGAGATTAATACTGCACCGACTCCAAAGGTGATTATTGCTGGTTCGGGTATGTCTCATGGTGGACGCATCTTGCATCACGAGATCCGGTATCTTTCCGATGAGAAGAATATGCTTTTGATTATCGGTTATCAGGCCCGTGGTTCTATGGGGCGACGATTGCTTGAGGGCGCTTCTTCAGTAAACATTTTTGGTGAACATGTGCCGGTTCGTTGTCAGGTTCGTTCGGTGTCTGCCTACTCAGCGCATGCCGATCAGCCTCGACTAGTGAACTGGTTAAAGCCGATGCAAACTTCTTTAAAAAAGGTTTTCTTGATTCAGGGAGAGGAAGAGCAGAGTCTGGCATTAGGCGAGAAGGTAAGGGCTGAGCTTGGTCTTGAGGCTATTATCCCAAAGATGGGAGACTCGTTTGAGCTTTAGTTTTTTGGTTTCTTAAAAAATATTTTCTGGAATGACACAACCTTCTTTTTTCTTCCGCGGGTCGGCAATGGTTTTGGCAGCCACTATGGGTGTGGGTATTTTTGCCTTGCCGTATGTAGTTCAGCAGTCTGGTTGGCTGACCAGTCTCATCTACTTTTGTCTCATGACCCTGGTGATTATTCAGGTGCATTCCTGGTACTGGCGAGTGCTTGAGCGAGCAGAGGGACAGCGACTTCTTGGTCTTGTGCATCGTTATGGTGGTCGTGTTCTTTTTCTGATCGCCTTTCTTTCTATTGTTCTTGGTCTTCTCTTAGTTTTACTTGCCTACATGGCGATGGCCGGATCATTTTTTTCACTTCTTTTTCCTGCACAGAATCCAGCCATTGGAGTTCTGATTGTTTGGGTTCTTGGATCCCTCCCTCTCTTAATGGGAGTCCGTCGGATGATGACCCTTGAGTTTTTTGGCGTGGTGGCGATGCTCGCGATTCTTCTTGGTTTGTTTTGTTTAGCTTTGTTTGAGAGGGGGTCTTTTCCACTCCTGCCGGCAGTGACGAAAGATTTTCTTCTCCCGTTTGGACCGTTCCTTTTTGCACTTGCTGGCTGGACAGCACTTGAGCCAACCTATGATACCGAGGAGCGAAAGAAGTTGGGCGATGGTTTCCGGGGGGTGGCCTGGGGTACCGTTTTTTCCGTTTTCTTTTACGCCGTTTTCATCGCGTCGATGTTCCTTCTGGCTACGGAAATTACTCCTGATACCGCTTCAGGATTAGCAGCCTGGCCACTTTGGGAGCGATCACTGCTTAGTTTTTTTGGACTAATTCTCATCGTGAAATCGTTTGTAATTGTGGCCTGGGAGGTACACACAGCGCTTGATCGAGACCTGAGTCTTGGCCGAGGTTCTTTTTTGATTCCCATGCTTGTTCCCATCACCCTTTTCTTTCTCGGCTTCAACAACTTTCTTGTGGCAGTCAGTTTGGCGGGAGGACTTTTTCTTAGCCTTCAGTATCTCTCAATTATTTTCGTAGCCCATAGAACTTTGCAGTTTTCAAAGAGAGAAAAATTCTTGACCGGACTCATTTCTTTTGTATTTGCCTTGGCTGCGATTTACGAAGTCTTTGTGTTTCTTCTGAAATAATACTCTCGGTGCCCTCGGCAGGAATCGAACCTGCACCACCTCCTTCGGAGGGAGATATTCTATCCATTGAACTACGAGGGCTAGTTGTCCTAATATACCTGTCTTTTTCAGTTTGCTCAATGAGTAATAAAAAACACCGAGTATTCGGTGTTTTTTGTAGGAAGTACTTTTCCTGAGACTTACTTCTTCAGCTTCAGAGAGATTCTCTTTTCTTCAGTTTTCACTGAGTCGATAATAAACGAGTGCTTCTGATCAAGGACGAGGGCTTTTTTCATTTCATCAACACCACCGAACTCAGAAACGTGAATCATTCCCTGGAGTCCGTGGTCGAGATTGATGATGGCACCATACTGGTTGAACTGATAGACCGAACCAGAGACATCCTGACCAGCGGTGAAAAGTTTTTCGGCATCTTTCCAAGGATCTTCCTGGAGAGCTTTTAAGGAAAGGAAGAGACGATCCTCTTTGATATCGATAATCTTTGCTTCGATAACTTCGTTTACCTGGACGATTTCTTTAGGGTTACCAACGATGCGGTGACTGAGCTCGGAGATGTGAATCAAGCCTTCCACTCGTGGGTTGTCGACGAAGCGGATGAAGACGCCGAAGTTGGCAAGGCTAGTGACGAGCACTTTGACCAACTGGCCAACCTGGTACTGAGAGACCAACTCTTTCATATTTGAAGCCAAGGTTTCGCGCTCGGAGATGATGAGCTTGCCCAGGCGGGGATTGATATCGATAACCTTAACGCTCAACTCCTGACCAATGAACTTCTTGAGTTCCTCGCCGATCTTTTGTTTGTCGCCATCTTCTATTTTTGGATAGTTTTCAGCGGAGAGCTGGGAGACTGGCAAAAAGGCCTTGAGATCAAAAAGACTCGCGGTCAGTCCGCCGGTATTTGAACCATCAATTTTTACTTTGATGACTGCGCCTTCTTCCTGGACTTCTTTAATCTTCTGCCAGAGCTGCTGCTTGCCGGCTTCGGCCAGGGAGATTTCGATGTAGCCCTGTTTGTTCTCGAGAGAGAGAATCTTTGCTGGAATTTTGTCTCCTGGCTTGGCTTTCTTGAGGAGTTCTTTGGCGTTACCAATTTCTCCACCAGAGACGACACCAGTGCCAAAACGACCAAGATCAAAGAATACACCACGAGAGTTCTTGCTGAGGAACTCGGCATCGACGACTTCACCTTCCTTTATATACTTCACAGCCTGGAGCTGATTTTTGAGGAGTTGTGCCATTGTTGGTGGCTGGCTGGCTTTGGCGTCCTCGGTCGCGGTATTAATCTTTGTTTCTTCGTTTGACATGTCGTTTTTAGATGGGTTGTAGTATAGGCGAGCCCTCTTGATAAATCAAGGGCTCTCGCTTTTTGTTATTCCTTGATTTGTTGAAAATGGAGTTGGTTTTGAGTATACTGATGGGCGTGATAATTACCTATTTCGGTGAACAGTGCTTCCGCGTGGAAAGTGGGAGTACTAGTATTTTAGTTGATCCAACGAGTAATCGTCTGAAGGCGGATATTACCCTGCGTACTTCCGCAGCTCCTGATGTGTTGCCGGCCGAGCAGACCGATATTGTCTTTCCAGGTGAGTATGAGATCGGAGGAATCGAAATTCGAGGATTTCAGGTGGCCGGGGAATCAGACGCCAAAATCCTTCGTACGATATACGAAATAATTTGGGAGGGGATTCGTTTGGTATTTCCAGGTGCGCTTAAGGAGGCGATACCAGCCGAGATTATTGATCAGTTTGGCGAAACAGATGTGTTGTTTGTACCGACCGGTGGTGAGTATCTTTCTCCAGAAGCCGCAGTTTCTTTGGTCAAGAAAATCGACCCCAAGTTTATTATTCCTTTTGGCGCGAAGGCCGGAGGTGAGTTTTTGAAAAAAATTGGACAGTCAGCAGAAACTCAGGAGAAATTAGTGTTCAAGAAAAAAGAGTTGGAGGAGATTGAGCAAAAAGTAGTACTTCTTTCCTCATATGGCGGATAGCACACTTTTTAGTGGACAACAGTTTTTGAATAATTTGCAGGCTGCCGATCATCGTCGGAAACAGCGTTTTGTTGTCTTCGCGAGCATGTTTTTTGTGACACTCGTGATTTTTGTCTGGTTTTCTTCCCCGTTTTTTTTCAAGAATGGTATGGCGCGAGTCGAGGGCATGGTGGAGCCTGATTTCTCACTCTGGCAAACAGTAAAAAGTGGGAGTATGCTGATGACTCAGAATCTAACCGAACAGGTTCGTTCGATTAAAAATCCTTTTGCGGTAGCCGAGAAGAACTATATTATTACGCCTTCAGCAACACAGTAATTTATTATGTCTAAGATAGAAAAAAGAGAAATAACTGGAGAGCTCCAAGATTCCTATTTGGAGTACGCCATGTCCGTCATCATTACGCGCGCTTTGCCGGACGTGCGAGACGGTATGAAGCCAGTGCATCGTCGTATTCTTTGGGATATGTGGGATAGTGGTTTGACCTATCAGGCGAAGACTCGAAAATCTGCGAACGTGGTTGGTCAGGTATTAGGCCGGTACCATCCTCATGGCGACTCTTCTGTCTATGACGCCATGGTTCGTATGGCTCAGGATTTTTCTTTGCGCTATCCGTTAGTCTTGGGACAGGGAAACTTTGGTTCGATTGATGGTGATGGTCCCGCTGCCTATCGTTATACCGAAGCTAAACTGGCGAAGATTTCTTCCGAGGTACTGCTTGATATCGACAAGGAAACTGTAGACTGGCGTCCAAACTATGATGGCACCCGAGAGGAGCCAAGTGTTTTGCCAGCCAAACTACCAAACCTTCTCTTGAATGGTACGGTTGGTATTGCTGTTGGTATGGCGACGAATATTCCACCGCACAATCTTTCCGAAGTGTGCGATGCGACGTTACATTTAATCGACGATCCGGATTCAACTGGGGAGGATCTTTTGCAGTTTGTTCAGGGACCAGACTTTCCAACTGGGGGAATTATTTTTGATAAAAAAGCTATTCGAGAAGCCTATCTTACCGGCAAGGGGAAGATTACCACTCGTGCCAAGGCGGAGATTGAGGAACGAAAAGGGAAGGGTTTTGATATTATAATTACCGAAATTCCGTATCAGGTGAACAAGTCTGACTTAGTGCAGAAGATGGCCGCTTTGGTGACGGATAAAAAGATCGAGGGTGTTCGTGATTTGCGTGATGAGTCAGACAAGGAAGGTTTGCGTATTGTAGTAGAGCTGAAGAATGATGCACCACCACAGAAGATTTTAAACCAGCTGTACTTACATACCGATCTGCAGAAGGATTTTCACTTGAATATGATTGCTCTGGCCAAGGGGATTGAGCCACGACTTTTTTCGCTCAAAGAAATTTTAGAGGCGTATCTTGAACACCGTAAAGAAGTTGTTCGTCGCCGGACGATGTTTGATCTGAAGAAGGCCGAAGAGCGAGCGCACATTCTTGAGGGCTTAGCTCTGGCGCTTGGTTCTATCGACAAGGTCATCGCCATTATTAAGAAATCTAAGGACAAGGAAGAGGCTCACCAGAACTTGCGTAAGACATTCAAGTTCAGCGATCTTCAGGCCAGCGCAATTTTAGAAATGCGTCTGCACGCTTTGGCTCGTTTGGAAAAAGAAAAGATTGATGCCGAACTCAAGGAGAAGCTGGCGCTGATTAAAGAACTAAATCTTATTCTGAAGAGCCCTGCGAGAATTTTAAAGATTATCAAAGACGAGTTGATAGAGTTGAAAGCCAAATATGGAGATGCGCGTCGCACCAAGGTGGTTGCTGGAGGATTATCTGCCTTCAACGAAGAGGATCTGATTCCTGAGGAGCAGACAATCATCACTCTTTCTGCTGGTGGGTATATCAAGCGAGTAACCCCTGACACCTTCAAGGTGCAGCGACGCGGTGGAAAAGGTTTGATTGGTTCTGATGTGGCGGATGAGGACTTCCTTTCTCACTTTGTAACTGCCAGTACTCATGATTCTATTCTTTTCTTCACCGATCGCGGACGTGTGTTCCAGACTAAGGTCTATGAAATTCCTGTGGGCAGTCGTATTGCCAAGGGCCGCGCGATCCATAATTTCTTAGAACTTTCCTCCGAGGAGAAGGTCAGCGCTATTGTTACCTATAAGGAAGGCAGTGCTAAAGAAACAGCTGATAATCCAAAGCACTTGGTGATGACTACGAAAAACGGTTTGATTAAGCGCACGCCACTTGAGGACTTTAAGAATATTCGTCGAACTGGCATTATCGCTATTTCGTTACAGAAAGGTGATGCCCTTCGTTGGGTTCGTCCTTCGCTTGGTAGTGATGAGATTATCATGGTCACCAAACAGGGTCAGTCGATTCGCTTCAAGGAGAATCAGGTTCGTTCTATGGGACGCACGGCGGCCGGTGTTCGTGGCATTCGTTTGAAGAGTAAGGATGAAGTGGTCGGTTTTGATATTATTGCTGCACTGAACAAAGGAAAAGCAGAAGAAGTGAACTTCTTGGTAGTTATGGAGCATGGTTTTGCCAAGCAGACGCCACTCTCCGACTACCGCCTTCAGAATCGTGGTGGGGGAGGTATTCGAACGGCGAAGATTACACCAAAGACGGGTGCTTTGGTTGCTGGGCAAATTATCTCTGAAGCAACTGAACTCCTCGCACTTTCTGAAAAAGGACAGATTATCCGAACCTTGCTTGAGAGTATTCGAACAGCTAGCCGTGGGACTCAGGGAGTCCGCATTATGAGTGTGGCTGATAAGGACAGAGTGGCTGGTATTGTACTTATTTAAGTCAGTATTCTAGAGATCAACTGCGTGAACTAGAGACACCTTTTTCAAGGGCTGGTATACTTAATGACATATGCAATTTTCTAAAAGACAGATCTTTTTAGTTATCTCTCTGATCGCGGGTATTGGAATAACAATTTTTCTTTTGTATTCCAGCATAAAAACTGAGGATACTGGCCCTGGTTCTATTAACGCAGCGAAAAGGACAAATAAGTTGGTGGTGTGGGGAGTGGATGATTCGAGCGCTTTCGCCACGATTAAAAAGAATTTTGAAGCTACCTATAAAGACGCGTCTGTAAATTATGTGCAACTTGATGAGGCGGTTATTCAGAGTCAGTTAGTGCAGGCACTGGCCAACAATCAAGGTCCGGATGTAATTATGATTAAAAACCGGACGCTGGCGAGACAGAAAAACTTTTTAGCACCAGCACCGGCCACGAAGATGAGCCTATCTCGATTCCGAGGTCTTTTTCCTACCGTAGCCGAACAGGATTTCACCGATTCAGGTCGTCAGATTTATGCTCTGCCTTTGTCTATTGATACCCTGGCCTTAATTTACAACAAAGATTTTTTTGATCAGGCGAGAATTATTCAGCCTCCAGCGACGTGGACGGAGTTGGCGGATATCGTTCCTCAGTTGGTAAAACCGGGGAAGGGAGGACAGTTTGATCGATCAGCCGTTGCTCTTGGTGGTTCGAATAAGTCGATGACGAATGCCGGTGATGTCCTGACACTTCTTTTCATGCAGAGCGGCGCACGACTTGCTTCGGGTGAATTGGGAGTTGATGGACCTGGTCGTAAGGCTCTCAATTTCTATCTTCAGTTCTCTAATCCTCGATCGTTGGCCTATACCTGGAATGATCTCCAGTCTAATGATCTTCAGAGTTTCGCTAACCTTCGAGCTGCTATGGTTATTGCGTACAAGAGACAGATCCCTTTTATCACCAATCAGAATAGTTTTGTGAACTATGGGATCGCATCAGTTCCTCAGTTGAGTACAGACAGAGTTGATTATGCAAATAGTTGGGGGCTGGCCGTTACTCGAAATAGTCGCTTTTCGGCGAGAGCTTGGGATTTTGTAGTCTATGCAACAACGGTACAGCAGAATGCTCAGGCGTATAGCCAGGCGACAAAACTTCCTCCAGCGCTTCGAGAGCTTTTGGCCACCAACTATAACGATCCTGAACTTGGTGTGTTTGCTCAGCAGGCCCTCACCGCTCGTTCTTGGAACTCTCCCGACGAAAAGCAAACGAGAGATATCTTCTCCGGCATGGTTGATTCTTATCTGACTGGACAGATGGATCAGGAGTCAGCGCTTGGTCGAGCACAAAATATACTGTCTCAAATATTTAGAAAATAAGACTATGTTCTTGAAGCCATACTTTCTTTTTGTCGGAGTTCTCTTGGTTTTTGTTCTAACTCTTTCCATTCCTCAGGCGGCGCTTGCTGCAGGCGCGAATCAGTGCAAAGTAGAAACTCCCCAGTTCTTACCAGGCGGATACTGGGGTCAGAATCCGCCACTCCTTCCTTGTGGAATAGGTCCGATTGAAACACGAGTGGATTGTTTGGAGTGTGGCCTTTGTGGTCTTCTGATGCTGGGGCAGCGAATAATCTACCTCATGTTGAGCTTTCTTTTCTTCGTGGTGGCACCTATTCGATTTATTTGGGGAGGGTTTCTTATTCTTGTCTCTCGTGGATCAAGCGAAACCGTCGCGCAGGGGAGAAAGATGATATATTACACCGTGATCGGCCTAATGATTGGTCTGGGAGCGTTTCTCATCGTCCAGACATTTCTCTGGCTTCTTGGTAATCTGGGTGGCGATCAGATCGGCTGGCCCGATATAAAATGTCAACGGAACATTCGCCCATTGAGTTGAGGGTGTTTTATTCTCTGAAAATTGATTACAATGTGTGCATAAAGAAAATATGAAAAGTTTACTGCCTGGAGCCGGATTAGTTTTTCTTCTGATAGTAGTCGCAATGCCACTGCACGTTCTTGGAGTGGGACCAGGAGATCCCGGCGATGGCACGATTAGTCTCGCCGATCCCTTTAACTGTAGTACTGCTACTTCTGATGCCCCTTGCTTGATTCAGGTTCTAGGAGGAATCATCGGTCGCTTCAGTCAGATCGTGGTGCCTGTTCTTGTGGCAATGATTTTGTACGGAGGATTTCAGATGATGGCTGCCCGGGGCAGTACTGAGAAGTATGGTGCAGGAAAGAAGACTATCACTTACGCCGTCATTGGTTTTGCGGTCATCCTGGTCTCTCAGGGGATTGGATATATCTTGATTGATCTCCTTACGAGGCGAGCCTGAGGATTTTTGATTTTGCTTCTTGATATGCTATACTCTTTAAACATATAAAAGGTCGGTATTTCCTTATATTATTTTCAATTGTAATGACAAAGAACTTTAAAATTACCTTAGGAGCAGCTTCGACAGCTTTGGTGTCTTTGGTGCCAATGGCTACTTCGTTTGCCTTCGTGACCGCTACTTTGCCAACGTTTACTCAGGTTGAGGCGCCAAAGGGTGGTAACGAGATTACTTCCTTCAATGGCATCTTGGCTATCTTAGTAACCATTTTGGGTTACGTCCAAGCTTTGTTCTGGATTGCCGCTGTGTTTACTGGTCTCTATGCCGCTTTCATGTACCTCACTGCTGGTGGTGAAGGAGAAAAAATCTCCAAAGCTAACCAGATGTTGATCTACACTGTTGTCGCGGTTATCGTGGCTGTTATCGCTTACTCGATCCCGGCGTTCGTGAAGACGACTATCCAGTCATAGTATCTTTAGAGATTATCTCTACAAAAAAGACCCTTTTTGGGTCTTTTTTGTTTCCACTTTTTGATTCACAACGAAGCTCCTAACTGGCCTCCCATTATGCCTCTTGGATATGGGAGGGCAGTTAGGAGCGAGTCACTTGTTGCTTTTTTTGTCTTACGGTAGAATAAATACTAATGAGAACTTATGCGTCTATTCTGTTTTTCATAATTCTTGGTGCGCCGTTAGTTTCTTTTGCAGTTGCAGTACCCACTTGTGGTCCTAGTACTTCTCCTCTCTGCAATGTGGATGATGTCATTAGCTTAATTACCGCATTGGTGAATTATATGCAGGTCGTGTTTTGGATTTTGGCGGCAGCCTCAGGGCTCTATGCAGGGATACTGTATCTTCGGAGTGGTGGTAAGCCAGAAATGTTAAAGAGTGCCGAGAAACAACTTATCTATACAGTAGTGGCGGTCGCTGTAGCCGTCATGGCATACGGCATTCCTAAGCTTGTCGATAGTTTCTTACGTCTTCGCGCTTAGCTTGATCTTTTTATGAACCTACAAGAGGTCATCCAGGTAAAGAAAGTGTCCTCGGTAGTATCTTTCCCGATTGTTTTTTCTTTCATTTTTTTTATAATCTTTTCTTCCGGAGCTTTTCCAGTTGCCAGAGCAGACTATCGTTGCGAAATTGCCGGTCCAAGCTTTGGCAATGTGTATGGGAGTGCAATTGATTGCTCAACGAGCTGTGGTGGTGTATGTGCGTCAGTTCCTGGTGGGGGAGGATCTTCGGGTGGTTCCGGGTTCACTCCGAGATATCCAACCTCTCGGTTGCCAGAAGGTGGTAATGCACCCGTAACAAATGCCGGACAAGTTTTGGATGTCGTAGTAAATATGTTGAACTTTGCGCAGGCCGTGTTTTGGGTGATGGCCGCCGGCTTTGGTCTCTATGGCGCCTACCTCTATCTTTTCTCGCAGGGAAACAAGGAGAGTGTTACTCAGGCCAAGAATATGATGGTGTATACTGTAGTAGCAGTGATGATTGCCATAATTTCGTACGGTATCCCTGCAATTATTAATAATTTTGTGGCAATTAGTACTTCTTAATATGAAAAATTATTATAAATTAGTCGGTTTCTTGGGAGGAGTTGTTTCTTTGGGTGGTGTTTTCGTGAGTGCCACAACGGTTCAAGCAGTTTGGAATCAGTATCCAACGTTTAGCGATCCACCGAGAGGGAATGCGCCGATTACCAGCGTCAATGATTCTTTGAATATTATTGTGAATATTATCGACTTTGCGCAGGTTGCGTTTTTCATTCTCGCCGCCGGCTTTGGTCTCTATGGCGCCTACCTCTATCTTTTCTCGCAGGGAAACAAGGAGAGTGTTACTCAGGCCAAGAATATGTTTATTTATATGGCCGTTGCCATCTTTGTGGCTATTATTGCCTATGGAATCCCTTCTATCGTTGTAAACTTTGTAGACATAAGTATTTCTTAAATCATGATACTCAAACAAGAGATTCGTCTAATAGTTTGTGGAGTATTCCTTTCTTTTGCTTTTTTAGTTTTCCTGGGAGTAACTGCCCCTCAACTAGCCCGAGCCGATTTTGTGTGTGAGGCGTATGGTACTCGAGTAAGCGATGAGGTTGCTTGTAATCACGACTGTCCAGATGCTTGTGTGCCAGTCGGTCGTTCTGGAGGAAGTGTGGCAACTCCTCCTTCATCAGCACCAGCATCGACGCCAGCACCTTCTCGAACTCCTTCAAGGACTGCGCCGGGAGTGAATCGTTTTGCCAATGAAAATACCCCATACCCTCATAATGTTGCCGACCAGATTCCTCGAGGGGGCCCAATTAGTGATGTGGATAGTTTTTTGTATATTCTTACGGCGATTATTGAGTTTGCGGAAGCAATATTTTGGATTCTCGCCGTTGGCTTCGGTCTCTATGGCGCCTATCTGTATCTCTTCTCTCAGGGAAATTCAGAAAAGGCGGGGCAGGCCAGGAAGATATTTATATATGCAGCCATTGCTTCACTTTTAGCCATTGTGTCGTACGGCATTCCTGGTCTTGTTGAAAGTTTTGTCTTAGGATATTAATGCAAACTATGAATATTTTTAAAAGAATAGGACTGTCGGTTTCTTTGCTTTTGATTGTTATTACGACATTTGCGCCAATATCTGCAGGGGCTATTTCTCGTTCTCGTCCGGGAGAGAGTCGAGTTTGTTTTGGGGTGGGTAATACGATAATCGATCTGAGCGGTCTTCCTTGTTTTGCGGGAATCTGTCTTCAGGCTGATCTTGAAGATGGTTGTCGAAGACTTGGTGGAACGTATGGAGTGATGCCTCAGTATACCGGTCCAGCGAGAACCAATGCGCCAGTTCAAGACGTCAATGATTTCCTTCAGATTCTTACCGACCTGGTGAGACTTGCCCAGATGGTCTTTTGGATTTTTGCAGTCGGCTTTGGTCTCTATGCTGCCTATCTTTATCTCTTTTCTGGAGGGAGTAAGGAGAGTGTTAGCCAGGCGCACAAGATGTTGATTTATACTGCCGTGGCATCATTAGTGGCAATTCTTGCGTACGGTATTCCGGGAATCATCGACAGCTTCTTCTAAAATAGATTTTTGAGAGAAAGAAAAAAGGCCATCGCTCGGGGGTTACCCAGGCGATGGCCTTTGTATTTACCTGCAATGTGCTTTAACGGGGGAGTATGGAAACGGTAACTGGTTTGTTACCGTTCTTACTCCCGTCGTTCCGAAACCGAATCGCCGTAATCCGGCTTTTCGGTCTTGTGACTTTTTCCGGTTCGTAGAGAACCGCTGAGCTGTCGGGTGGCTCGCTTTCGTAGTATCTCACGACCCCTACTGGCAGGTCGTGGTCGATCCAGAATCGACCTGGGGGCATGAGGACCTTCCCGGTCTCGCACTCTCCAAGGACCGGAATGATGATTTTCCCGCCTCCGGCAGCCTGGATCTCTCGGACGTAGTCCCACTCTTTGCCGCAGCGAAGAGTGATGACTAGCTGTTGTTTCGGTGGCGGTGCCTCCTCTTTGTGGAGCAGGAGGATGGCCACCACGATGGCGATTGTAATGACGACCGGAATGGCCGCCAGCTTCTTTTGCTGAGCAGTCATTATCTCCTCTCTCCTCTCATGAGGATCTCCTCAAGACTTCTCGCCCCGATAGCCTTCTCGAGCACCAGAGCGAATCCACCGATCGCCTGGACTAGCCCAGGAATCGTGAATCCCTTGCCTTCGCGAGTGGCCTTCCATTCCATCACGATTCGAAGAGCTTCCGGGAGTGAAATATCCTGTCCAAGATTCTGAGCGACCTGGACGATCTGTTGGGCCTTGAGTAGATCAGTCTCTTGCTCGTAGGCCTCACCTCGCCGTTCCTCTTCCTCGACGGCGTGTCTCTCCGCGGCCTTAGCGAGGTCTCCTTCTGGAGCGATCTCGCCGATGTTGAGCCGTTTGATGATGATGCCGAGCGATTCTTTGCAGAGTCGCCCGTTACCATTCATCGCCTCGACCATTTGTTCGTCGGTTATGTCTCCGACGATGGCCCGCAAGATTTGCTTGATACCTTCTGTTTTTGTGGACGTCATGGTTTCCCATGTCATCCCTTCACCGAAGGCCCAGGTCCGGAGTTGCTGGCGAACGACGTCGGCGAGGATGTTGCTCACGCCAACCTCACCACCATTATCGAGATAGGTGATGGTGTTGCCTGGATCAGGAACCCAGGTCAACGACGTCGGCACCTTGACCTCGGCTCCGTCTCTCACTCGGACCTTTTCGTCAGGAAGATCCTGGTTGACGGCCTGAACTTTGATGGGGATGAAGTCAAAAAAGAACGCTGGGAAGAATCGGAGTCCTTCCTTTTTTGTTCTCTTCAACCTTCTTCCCAGAAAGGTCACCTGTCCGACATGGGGCGGATTCGCCTCGATGGTTTTGAGGCTTAGGATGGCGTAGAACGCTGGGAGGTTGATTCCCAGCACAACGAAAAGAATTCTTGCCAAGAGAAGACTTCCGGTTGCCCAGAACATTCCTCCGGCAATTACACCACTGATGGTCACACAGGTGACCAACAGGAAGAAGAAGATTAAGAACTCTCCTCCGTTCAGGGTTTCATCTTCCCTCCACCATTTCATGGCATGTCTCCTTCCGCGCTTTATGCGCATTGTTTTCAGTTGTCGAAATGTCCCACTGGGACGAACCGCAGGGACCATCCCTTTGGAACATTTACTGTTTATTATTATAACACTGATAAATAGATTAGTCAAACACAGCATTTTCATTCTTTTCTTCTCGGAAAAGCGAGTTTTTTAGGTAAATAAAAACCCCGATAAAACTAGGTTTTATGGGGTTGATTGGGTTTGCCTAGGGTGTCGATCACTTTCGTGACGACACCCTAGGGCTTGGCCGAGGCGAGCTACTGGAGCTCGGCCTCGGTGAAGTTGAAGGACTTGGCCTCGGTAACGACTTTCGCCACCTCTCCCTTCACGGGAGACTTCTTCGCGGCCGCGTAGCGGTCGCGAAGATCGGCGAGGATGACCTGGCGGAAGCTGTCGAGGTCGCTGGCGCCGGGGATGTTCTCAACATCCTTCTTCCCGGCTTCCAGAATCCGCACGATGCGATCCACGATCGCGCGGGTCGAGCCGAACGAGATCGTCGTCGACCCATTGACGCAGACCTCGGCGCGGTCGTCACCCCTGCTTTCCAGCAGGATGACCAGATCGCCGACGATAGCCTTACCATCGGTTTCTTCCGGGGGGGTCGACTCCCACGGCGTTTTCGCCGTCCAGCCGCGGAGCGCCTTGCAGAGCTCCGAAACGGGTGCGACCGTCTTGCCGTTGATGCCGTCCCGCAACGCTTTGTCAGCGTGCGCGGTGGCAGCGGTCAGAGTGATAGCCAAACCAATGGCCAGGGTTGTGACGAGCTTCGTCATGGTAGTCTCCTTCTTCTTTCCCCTTATCAGTTGCTCCCCTTGCGGTGGAGTGCCTCGGGTTTGATTACTTCACAGCTGAAAATATATTAACCCATATATCACTATTTGTCAATAGCAAGGGATAAACCCTTCATTTTTTTCTAGGGAAAAGGGGATTGCCGGGGTCGTAAAAATAAGGCAAAATCTAGGTTATTGGGCAGGTGGCGAAATTGGCAGACGCACTGGCTTTAGGAGCCAGCGCCGCAAGGCATGAGGGTTCAAGTCCCTCCCTGCCCACACAAACTATATGAAAAAAATCATTCATCCCTGGCAGACTATCGTGTGGGTGTGTTGCATCGGAACGGCGGCGCTGACTTCGATTCTGGCCATCGTTGGTCCCGTGGCCGATGAGTCTGATTTCTTCTCTTACTATATGAGACTGGCCGTTGGGCCACTTCTTGATGCCCTCGTGATGTTCTTTAATTTTTTCCTTGTGGCATCTTTGGTCTATGGGGCTTTTTATTTCTTCTATTCAGCTTTTTATATCAAGCGCGATCCTTTTCAGTTTTTTTCGCGGAGGTTTTTAACTGATACCTTTTGGGCTGGCCTTCGGGAGTTATGGGCGATTATCACTCTCGTTTTGCCAATAGTCGCCACCCTGCTTTTTGTGAGTATGAGTATGTCGTATATCAACCCAGTGAATGCTACTCGATTGATAGATATTGAGGTGTTGCGTTGGGATTCGTTCCTGTTTGGAAGCTATCCCTTTATCCAGTGGCAGGGGTTGGCCTACCCAGATCTATTTATTCAGGCGGTGAACTTTTCTTTTATGTACCTTCCGCTCTTTCTGATTGGTTTTTCTTTTTATGTGTTCTTTTGGCAACGGAAGGTTTTTGGGGAGATGGCCGCAGTGTTTTGTCTAAATCTCGTTTTGATGATTTTTTTCTGGCAGATATTTCCGGTGATGAGTCCACACGATCGTTTCATTGATAATGTGTACGAACTGCCTGTCCCTTCAGCCATCGAAGAGCAATTGGCTTCAAATTATCATCCGCATCCACTCATCCAGCAGTTCTTAGATCAGATGAGGGATAATAAAAATAGGAGTTTGAATGGTACGATGCCGACTTCAACCTTGCCGAGTGCTCACGTGGCTTGGGCAACCCTGTTAGTCTATTACGCCTATCGGACACGGAAGTGGTCGCTGGTTCTTTTCCTGCCGGTGGCAATATTTTCTAGCATTGGTACGTTTCTTTTTGCCCAGCATTATGTGGTGGACGTGCCAGCCGGAGTGGCAGTGCTTGCCCTGTCGGTTTTCTTGGTTCGACTCGCGGACAGAGCCTCACTTCCTCAAACAAGATTTATCTAGTCGAGAGAGAGGGCAGGGGAGTAGTCGCCAATCTTTTCGAAATGAAAATTATCCAGAGTAGGAGCGATTTTTTCCATCAATTTTTGAGCTTCTGCTAGTTCATTTTCTAAATCAGCCAGATTGCCAATTTGGCCACTGATAAAGACGAGAAGCTCTTGGTTAACGATTTCAATATCGTATTTTAGGTTGTGGTCGAGAAGATAGGCTAGGAGGTCTGGACTGAAAATTTGGTGTGCTTCGATTTCGTATTTTCTCGGCGCGTACAGTGCAAACTTCTTTTCGAACTCTTCGGGAAGGGAGATTTTTTCGCCAATACTTCGGTTAAACCAATCCTTCTTATAATCAAGGTAGAAGTGAGGGAAGCGCCCGTTAAAGGTAAAACCAAAAACGGTATATAGGTGGGTTTGTTTGTGTTTTCCAGAACCAGTGGTGAATGTGTAGCTAAAAATTCTCAAAGGATGATTTCCTATTGTACCAGAGAGAAAATGGGTGATAGATTCGCTATGTCCTTGATCGAACATAAACGCTTTTTCTTTACTGTAGTCGGCGGCAGGCGTGTATGACAAATCATGTTTTTTGGCGAATTGTTGCCAGAAGATAGTTTCTATCATACTTCGTGCAATACCATAGAGAAGAAGTAGGACTATAAAAGGGAGGGCGATGATAATGCCAGGCCAAGCCCCGTCAGTATTTTCCAGAGGGAGAATGACGAAGAAGGTAAGACTGGCCCAGACAAGTAATCCAAGACAGACAAGAGCCCAGTATTTTTTAAGAATGCTTAAAAGAAGGACTTGGGCGCTTTTTGATACATCTGAAACAGGAAGGTCGTAGGAAAATCCTGAGGTGGCTTGAGTTGGCTCGGTTTCGACTGCTTCGTCTATCATTCTGTGCCGCGGGAGGGAATTGAACCCCCGACGCCAGCCTCTTCAGGGCTGCGCTCTACCACTGAGCTACCGCGGCGATACTACATAATGTAGCCGAATTCTTCTGAATATTCAATGTAGTGCCCTCGGTAGGAAGGCTCCGCTATTCCTACCTTAGCTCCTTAATCAAAAATAAGCCTCACGGCTTATTTTTGCTCTCGGTGCCCTCGGTAGGAATCGAACCTACATTAAGGGATTAGAAGTCCCTCGTTCTATCCATTGAACTACGGGGGCGTTGTTTTCGCCTCGCTCCCATTGTATGCTGGCCCCAGCGGTTATTCAACTGAATTCAAGAGAAAGGAGGCGGCATATGCTCGCCACTCATTTCGCGAAGTGTGAGGGTATTTTTTGCCGATGCGAAGTTCGGCGGTATGGCCTGGCGCTGTTCGTTGCTTCTCTAACGTTCTTGGTTGAGTTGGTTGGAAGCTACATCACTAATAGCGTCAGTCTACTTTCGGACGCCGTTCATCTCTTCACCGACTGTGTTGATCTGATGATCGGCCTATGGGTCAGCACCCTGGTCTGGTATCGCAGTCTTCACGAGAAGACCACCCGAGCCGAGGGAGGAATACTCAGTTCTTGTTTGCTCTTCGGCTTGGTCGGGTTCATTCTGTGGGAGAGTATTCCTCGACTTTTTCATCCCGAAGAGGTGTCTTCGATACCAATGCTCATCATCGCAACAGCTGGTCTCTTGGGCAACGTCATCCAGCTGAAGATCATTGAAGCAGGGGAGGACAATCATCGGACACAAAAGTCGTTGATCCTTCACTTTGCGAGTGACGTGTTGATCTCGGTCGCCGTAATTCTTGGTGGACTTGCCACCTATTTCCTTGGGTGGCTTGTCGTCGATCCGATCATCTCGATAGCTGTCGCCGTCTTCATCGGCTGGAAGAGCGCACAGCTCTTTCGTGACTCTTGGAGAGAGCTTTTTCCCTAACCCTTCCCATTCGAAGGGTTTTTTAATAAGATGAAACGAGCTTAATCGGGCTGTAGTATACCGGTAGTACGCCTGCTTTGGGAGCAGGTAGACAGGGTTCAATTCCCTGCAGCCCGACAGATAGTGATACAAGCGCCCTTAGCTCAGTGGTAGAGCGACTCGTTTACACCGAGTAGGCCGTGGGTTCAATCCCTACAGGGCGCACCATTATGAAGTCTTTGTTTTCAGGGACCGCTTCTCGAATCTTTTCCTCCAGAGGGACATTCTTCTTTTTTCTAGTTGGTGCACTATTCTCCTTTTTTCTTTGGCAACAAAATATATCTTCATCATTCTTTTATGATGAAGCAGTATATGTGAATCTCGCCGAGCATCCTTTCCGTAGTGATTATTACGCAGACAAGATCTTCTTTCGCCATCCACCCCTTTATTATCTAATTCTTTCGGCAGTAGGTATTTTTTCTGGTTTCGGTGAGGTAGTAATGAGATTTCCTTCGTTGGTATTCTCTTTCTTCTCAATGGTCATACTTTATTTTTTGGGCAGGAGATTGCACTCTCCTGCTTTTGGTGTAGTGGTTAGCTCACTTCTTCTCCTTAGCACCCTCCAACAACAGTATGCCCAGGCAGCGACTATGTATGCGCTTACGACGCTTTTGGTCACGATCTGTATCTATGGGCTTGTTGCCCGTCGCTATGCAGTAATGTGGGGAGCTTTTTTTGGAGCCCTTTTTTCTCATTTCTTTGCCTTTCTTCTCCTCGTTCCTATTATTATGGAGAATCGTTTTTTGAGTCACCTTAAAGAGAAGGCTTCATTCAAGATAAAAGTCATCTTTGGCATAAGCTTGTTTTTCCTTTTGCCGATTCTTCTGCCCGGTGCTTCATTCCATCTCTCTCGTGTCAGTTTTGATTACTGGTGGTTCCAACTTCTCAATCTTTATTTTTCCCTTTCTCCAGTGCTTCTGGCTGGCTTTCTTTTTTATAGTTCTAGAAACAACAAGAACGAGCAAACTACCCCACTTATTTTTCTGTGTGTTTCATTCTTAATTTTCTCAGTTATCTTGCCTCCTTTTGTTCGTTATCTTGCCATCTTTTATCCGATCTTTCTTGCGCTCGGTACGTTGGGGGTTTGGAAGTTGATTCAGGAGGTTTTTTCCAGGGGAGATACTGGCCAGAAAATGATTTTTGGTATTCTTTTTGTTGCAACCTGCGTGCTTACATTTCCTGCGGGCAGTTTCGGAATCTATCCATTACAACACTCACCCATGATGGACATTGGAGATACTATTCACACGGAGAGCTGGCGGGAGATTGTTGCTGTTATGGCCAGTTCCGGTGGGGGGAGTGTGATGACCTCCCGTGTCGTGCCTTTTAAATATTATGCCGATAAGAGTGGCTTGCAGTATGTAGTAAGCGCTGAAGCAAAAGATTGGAACGAAACAGTATTTCGGGATCGGGTGTCTCGGGGCCTGGATAACTGGATAATTCTCCAATCCCTTTTTATTCCACAACGTTTCTATGATTTTCTCGAAGGGAGCTCACTGTATGAGCGTTATGCCGATTTTCCTTACTCGACTCTTTATCGAAAAAAGAACCTCGCTCAATAGTTTTTATTTTCTGCGTTTGCCGTGGAAGGCGCTATGAATTTCTTTGAGTTCTTTGTTGGTGAGATGGGTGTAGGTTTGAGTGGTGGTGATATTGGCGTGACCAAGTAAGGACTGTACTGAGCGCAGATCAGCACCGTTGATTAAGAGGTCGGTGGCGAAAAGGTGGCGGAGTTGGTGAGGGTGGAGGCGTTTGGCGATACCGGCTTTGCGAGCCCAGAAGTCTACTAAGCGTTCGACGGCACGTGGCTGGATACGTCCAGTGATTTTTGGCTTTGCGCTTTTAGAAAAACTGACGAACATAGCATCTTCAGTATCGCCACGTAGTTTGAGATAGGTTTTGAGGGTGTTTCTGGCACCCTCGGATAAGAAGACGACACGAAGTTTGTTGCCCTTTCCACGGATAGTGAATTCGCCGCGATCGAGATCGATATCCCGGTTCAGGGAACAGAGTTCGGCTAGGCGGAGGCCGGTGGAGAAGAGGGTCTCTAGGATCGCTTTATCGCGGAGGGTTTTTATGTCGGTGGCTTGAGGAGCGGCGAGGAGTCGTTCGAGATCTTTGTATTCGATAATATCGATCTGTCGTTCGGGAATTTTGGGAAGTTCAATTTTTTCTGCGGCCAGGCTTTGAATATCTCTTTTGGCAAGATATTTCAGGAAGTTGCGAAGAGCGATCAGATAGTAGCTTTGGGTGATCTTCTTCATTTCGCCACCCTTCGGGGAGGTAGGGCGTCGTGCCAGGCCAATACGGAACTTGCGGACTATCTCTTCGGTAATCTGGTGCGGTGATTTCACGCCAGAAAACTTTATGAATTCTTTGAGATATCGTTCATAGTTCTCTCGGGTTTTTGGTGAGCGATTTTTTTCGATCTCTAAATAGTCGAGATATTCATTAAGGAGTTTCTGGACATCAGGCATACTGTTCATTCTAGCATTTTATTGTGCGACAGATGAGGTTTTCTCTGGAGATGTTTTTTCAAGTCCATCTTTAACTCTCAGTTTCTTTGTGTTTTAATCCAACCAGCTTTTTAGGAAGGGGAGCTTATGAGCGAATTAGACCCTCTTGTGAGAAAGTTCCAAGTAGCCTTCGCTCGAAGAGCGAGGGGTTTAGGACGGAGGATTGCGAAAGATCCCTCCATGGAAATTTCTGAAATCTGTAGGCTCGTTGACTGTTTACACGAGTTTATTGAGGGGATTAATAACATTTCAGCTCAGGATAACGTACTGCGGAATATCCTCATTGTGTCTTCGGTGAGAGCGCTTTGCGAACTGATTCCGGACACTGTGAGTGGTTTTTCAGTGGCGCTGGCCTTCTGCCGAAGAATCTCTTGCTACCGAGAGGATCAGGTTCTCGCAAAAGAATCTCGAGATGCACGGCTGACTCGACTGGGTCGGACAGCGTATATAAGGAGGTTGATTCGACGACGAAAATCTTCTTTGCAACTCGAACTTTTTGCCGAAGAGATTCCAGCTATTCCTTTGCCTCCAACGAAGACGGTGATGAGAAAGACCATTCTCGTTAGTGGCATCAGGAATAGAGGAGCCACCCCTTTTCGGGCCATTGTTTTTTGGAAGGGCAACTTGAGTTCAAAAACTCACTATGCTGGTATTCCGGAGGTGACAACTCTTCTTGCCGCTAAGGTTGCCCGCGTGCTTACTCCTCTTTTGGGAGAACTTTCTGGAGAGACGCTTCGTCGTCCGACTACCAGAACTCGGCGGCGTCTTTCGGAGGAGTTGGCTGCTTAAGACTTTTCACTTTCGAAGGAGTATTGCACATGCAAGCTCCTTTTTTTATTCCTTTTTCAATTTTTTTCGTAAATAACGAGAAGATTCTTCCTCAGAGAATCTCACGCAGTTTAGTGAGTCGAGTGAATTAGAGGTCTAGCACGATTTTAATGTCGCTTCCGGAAAGAAAACTCGTAGCTCTTGCCTTTTTGTCGGACTTAGTGTACTATGGACCGATATGTTGACTAAAAGAGTCAAAGCCAAAGTGGCCAAAGAGGTCGAACGTCACGATAAGGACACCGGTTCTGCCGAGGTCCAGGTGGCTGTTTTGAGTCGTCAGATTGAAGAGCTGACTGCTCATCTTAAGAAGCATCGCAAGGATAACCACTCCCGTCGCGGTCTTTTGAAGATGGTCAATCAGCGTCGCCGACTCATGGCGTACCTGAAGCGTCGCGAACCTAAAATCTACGAGAAGACTTCTAAGAAGTTTGGCATCAAGTAGTAGTTTTTGGTTGCAAAATTTCTGATTGCTACCTTATATTCTCCACACTTTCCCCGATGTATAATCAGTACATCTCGGTTGGGGTATCGAGATAAGCTCCGCATTCATTTTTTAAAAATCGAAACGATCATTTTATGAAACCGAGGAGTTCTTTCGAAAATCAGCGAGTTGGTATCTTTATTGATGTACAAAATCTGTACCATTCGGCCAAGAACTTGTATCACGGTCGGGTGAACTACCCAGAGCTTATTCGTCATCTGGTGGGTGAGCGACAACTTATTCGGGCGATGGCCTATGTGGTAAAGAGCGAGATTGGTGCTGATGCACCGAAGGGGAAGACAGGAGAGTCTTCTTTTTTTGAGGCGTTAGAAAAAGCTGGTCTTGAGTTGCGGTGTAAGGATTTGCAAGTCTATCCCGACGGCCTCAAGAAAGCCGACTGGGATGTCGGCATGGCCGTAGACGCCATTCGTATGTCATCTTTTCTTGATGTGGTGATTCTGGTGACAGGTGATGGAGACTTTCTTCCGTTAGTGGATTACTTGAAGTGGGGGCAGGGGAGGTATGTGGAAGTAGCAGCGTTTGAGGGAAGTGCTTCTGCGAAGCTTCAGGTGGCGCCAGATCAGTTCATCAACTTAGCGAGGATCCCCCGGATTATCATAAGAAAATAATATAAATTAATTATCAACTATGGCTCGAAATAAAAAACAGTTTTCAATCGAAGTTGGCGGAAAAACATTAACCCTTGAGGTCTCGTCTTTAGCCGAACAGGCGAATGCCGCAGTCTTGGCAAAATATGGAGAGACAATCGTCCTTGCCACTGTGGTTATGGGACGGGCCGATTCTTCGGCTGACTACATGCCTCTTCGCGTAGACTACGAAGAAAAGTTTTATGCTGCCGGAAAGATTCTCGGTAGTCGTTTTATGCGTCGTGAGAGCCGTCCTTCTGAAGATGCCATTCTCACTGGCCGATTGATTGATCGAGTGCTTCGTCCATTATTCGACAATCGAATTCGTCGAGATATCCAGATTGTCACGACGGTACTTTCTTATGACGATGAGAACATTCCTGATTTTGTCGGCTTGATGGCTGCTTCGACTGCCTTGCATATTTCTGATGTGCCGTGGGCTGGTCCAGTGGCTGGTGTGCGTATCATGGAGACCGCTGGTCAGATAGTTATTAACCCCACCAACGCTCAGATAGAAGCTCCGGGACGGGTGTTTGAGAGTTTTGTGGCTGGGCCAAAGGGTACTATTAACATGATTGAGTTGGCCGGCAATGAAGCGCCGGAAGAAAAAGTAATGTCCGCTTTCGCTACTGCCCAGAACGAAATTGATCGATTAGCTGATTTTATTGAAGGTATTCGCACGGAGATTGGGAAACCAAAGGCAGAAGTGAAGTTGGCTGAACCAGACGAAGTGTTGAAGAAGGCGGTGGCTGATTTTATTTCACCTCGGATTCGCGAGGCAGTCTTTCATTCTCGAGATCCCAAGGAACATGGAAAAATTGGAGTTCTGAAGCACGAACTTTTTGAACACCTCAAGGAGACATTGGTGGTTCAGGGGGTGGCAGTGAATTTTAAGGCCGCTGATTTTTTGTACGAGGAAGCAGTGAACGATCTTGTACACGAAGAAGCAATTAAAAATGAGAAGCGTCCTGATGGTCGGCGACTCGATGAAGTTCGAGAGCTAAGCGCCGAAGTTGGACTTTTTGAACGTACTCACGGTTCAGCGCTTTTCGTGCGAGGCAGTACGCAGGCGTTGGCGGTAGTCACTTTAGCACCTCCGGGGAACGAGCAGATGATTGAGACCATGGAAACAACCGAACGTCGTCACTTTTTACTGCACTATAACTTCCCGCCATTTTCTGTTGGCGAAGTCGGACCATTTCGTGGGCCGGGACGTCGAGAGATTGGCCATGGAGCGTTAGCCAACAAAGCAGTGCAGGCGGTGATTCCTACAGTAGAGGAGTTCCCGTATACCATCCGTGTGGTTTCTGAGGTAATGTCTTCGAACGGCTCTTCCTCAATGGCCACTACCTGTGCCACGATTCTGTCTTTGATGGATGCTGGAGTACCGATTAAAAAACCAGTAGCCGGCATTGCCATGGGCTTGATGACTGATGAGGCAGGAAACTTCAAAGTCCTAACCGATATTCAGGGGCCAGAGGATCATCATGGTGATATGGATTTCAAAGTGGCTGGTACTGATGCCGGGGTGACGGCGGTACAGCTCGATGTGAAGTTCCGTGGAGTTACCAAGGAGATGATTCAGGCGACGCTCGCTCAGGCGAAACAGGCCCGACTTCATATTATGGAGACGATGACAAAGACGATCTCAGCTTCTCGCCCTGCACTTTCCAAGTACGCGCCGATTATTCAGATGATCCGCATCAACCCAGATAAGATTGGTATGGTGATTGGTCCTGGCGGAAAGATGATTAATGGTCTGATCAAGACGTACGAGTTGGTGGCTATTGATATCGAAGAGGATGGTCGCGTCTATATTTCCGCGAACACTCCTGAAAAAGTGGCTAAGGTAGTTGCCGAGATTCAGGGACTAACCAAAGAGTATTTGGTTGGCGATATTATCGAAGGAACTATTATCAAAATTCTCGATTTCGGAGCGATTGTTGATCTGGGCGGTGGTCGCGATGGTATGATCCACGTTTCTGAGCTCAAGGAGGGTTTTGTAAAAGTGGTGACTGATGTTGTGAAAGAAGGGGACTTTGTGCGGGCTAAGGTGATCAAAGTTGATCCAGAAGGCAAGATCGGTTTGTCGCTGAAACAGCTCTAAGCATCTTTTGATAGTGGGTGATTTCGAAAAATGGGAGACATCTCCCATTTTTTGTTTGTTTTGAGGTACAATATTTCATATGGCTGACGATAATTCACAAAATCCATTTGCCAACATTCCTCAGTCGCCAACGATTGAGGTGCGGACTTTGCGTTCCGACGTGCAATCAATGAGCGATTCGGGAGGAGTTTCTATGCAGGTTGAGGAGGTTCGCGAGATGATTGGAAGAAAGGTGGCGGCGGAGAAATCTGCTCGCCAAGGAGGGAGTAATTTTCTTTTTACGATTATTGTTCTAGTCCTTATTATTCTCATCGCTGCCTTGGGGGTTGGGTTTGTGATGAGTACGGGAGCCGTTTCTTCTTTTTCTTTTGTTAAGAACCTTCTTCCGGGGAGCGCGACGACCACAACTACTACTTCGACACCTGTCCCGGATTATGTTCCGTCTTCAGCGGTGAAGGATTTCGATCCGTATGCCGACATTGAAGAGATCCGGTTTTGGCGTATTCCTGCGGACACTCAGATAGATATCAAACTGAGTCGTGAAGCGGCGGTGACGGCAGAGGATTTACTGACCTTCCAACAGAAGGTGGCGGGAAAGATACAGGAACTTCCGGCTTCCGCTCGTTTTGTAGAGATTCGCTTGCGGAAGGATGGGGATAGGCCAGCTGATGGTTTGGTTTTCTCGTCGCTCACTGGTATCCGTATTTTTAACGACACATTTTTCTCTGAGAACTTCGAGCCAAACATCACGGCTTTTGTCTATCGAGACAAAAAAGGAAGCTGGCCGGGCTATGTCTTTAAGCTTCTCCCGAATAAGAGTTCGAAAACCCTTACCCCTGAGGTACAACTTTTAGAGCGTTCCTCCACGCTCACTTCTTTATTCTTAGAATCTCCAGGTTCGTCTCGTGGTCTTTTTAAGGATGGTACGCAACTGAATATTCCCACACGAGAACAGGAGTATACGATGCCTGGGGCAACTATCGGCTATGGTTGGCAGGATCGGTACTTTGTAATAAGCACCTCGGTAGATGGACTGAAGGAGGCCCTTCGTCGATTGCTCGGATAGAGTTGCGTCTGCCTACTCTGCTTTTTCTTCAACCTCGCCAATGGTTGGACCGTTGGCGTTGAAATGAGTTTCAAAGGCCACGGCGGTCGCTTTCTCGATTTCTTTCAAGAGCTTCTTATCGTTCTTCACTTTTTCGGCCACGTTTGTAATACCACTTCCTAGTCGTTCGCCATTAAAGGAGTAGCTGGCACCAGACTTGGTGATTGTGCCGTACTTGAGGCCAGTGTTTAAGACATCAGATTCGTATAGGATTCCTCGGCCATAGCCAATATCGAACTCGGCGGCGCGGAATGGGGGAGCAACTTTATTCTTTACTACTTTCACTTTGGTGCGGTTACCAATAACATCCTCGCCTTTTTTAACCTGAGCGATACGTCGGACATCAAGACGCACTGAGGCAGCAAACTTGAGTGCCATACCACCTGGCGTGGTTTCTGGATTGCCAAACATAATACCGATTTTCATTCTGATCTGGTTGATGAAAATAATGAGCGTACCACTTCTGGCGGCGAGCGCGGTCAGTTTACGAAGGGCCTGAGACATCATGCGAGCTTGACGGCCGACATGCTGAGCACCCATCTCGCCTTCAATTTCCGCCTTCGGAGTGAGGGCGGCCACGGAGTCGACGACTACCACGGAAATAATTTGTGAGCGCACTAAGCTTTCTAAAATGTTTAAGGCCTCCTCGCCACTTTCTGGCTGGGAGATTAAAAGTTCGTTGGTGTTTACACCAATGCGTTTGGCATACTCTGGATCCAAGGCGTGCTCGGCATCGATATAGGCAGTTTTCCCGCCCTGCTTCTGGGCTTCAGCCACGACATGTAAGGCGAGTGTTGTTTTTCCGCTGGACTCTGGACCAAAAACTTCGACCACGCGACCACGAGGCATACCACCCACGCCGAGTGCCAGATCGAGAGAGAAGGAGCCAGTGGGAATCACCGAGACATCGACGTGTGGTGCTTCGCCGAGCATCATAATAGCGCCGTCCCCAAACTTATCCTGGAGATCTTTAATAAGACTAGTAAGTTCGCTTTTATTACTTTTCTTTTCTTTTTCTTCTTTGTTTTTTGCCATATCGCTCATTGTATCACAAGGATTTTTTGATCCATAAAATGTATATAATCTTCGACGTGCTCTTATAGTAAGTCAGGGGATTATGTTGTCAATAGATGCCAACATAAACAAATTCTCGTCTAAAGACGAGAGGAGGTTTCCTTCTTGGTGCTGGTAGATCCTTCATTCCTAGTTGTAGAGGCTTTTTCGGTTGAGGAGGTGGTATCTTCTGTTGAGGAGGTGTTTCTGATAATAGGATCTGCGCCAGGGGAGTAGATCACCTGTCGGAGTACTCGAATCTCTCGGCCCAAGAACTTCTTAGCTTTGAGTTCGATCGTGTTCATCCCTTCCTGAAGATCGATATTTTTCTGCCAGACGCCATCCTGCTCGAGCGGTACACGTTCGCCATTTACAAAAAATTCGTCGCCATTTTTAACCGAGCCGATGATGGTGACCGGAGTGACGCTGACGGTGCTGACTGCTTCGGAAGGGAAGCCGATATCGAGACTTGGTTGCCCAACAATTTCTGGGAGACGGAAGAGAAGGTAGATTCCTATGATGAATGCTAGGACGCCGATCCAGATTATTTTTTTCTTTGAGGAGAAGTTGCTTAGTCTCTGAGGGAAGCGATCGTTCTGTGTTTCATCAACGGCCAGTTCATCAACGCGGATACGGTCCCAGAGTGCCTGTCCGTCAAAATCGAGCACCTCGCCAACAACCGCCATATAACTTCTGAGATAGGGTGCAGGGGGAAGCTTTTCGAGATTTCCTCCGGCCATATGTTCGAGGTGTTTGATGGCAATACCAGAAACATCAGCCAGCTTTTGCAGGGTTATTCCTTTGCGCTTGAGCCCTTCGTTGATAAGCAGAGCCAGCAAGGCTTCTGGGTGGGCGGTGTGTTCTATTTCAGGATTTTGTTCGGTAGCTCGGGCCATAGCCCTTAGCTTACTAAACCCTGTTGGGGAAATCCAATTCCTACAAAACATCACCTCTTTCGGCTACACCTCCTAAAAGGGCTTGGGCTTCACTTGTAAATTAACTTTCGTGGCCAAAGCCTTCGTCGAACTTATCCATCAAAATCTCGCGAGGCTTAGCACCATCACCAGGACCAATGAGGCCATTTTCTTCCATCAGATCCAAGAGTCGGGCAGCGCGGGCATAACCAACTTTGAGGCGTCGCTGGAGAAGTGAGGCAGAAGCTTTACCGGCTTCAGTGACGATTTTGACTGCTTCATTATAGAGCTCGTCGTCGGTGCCACCATTGCTATCCATAAAGCTGTCGAAAACATCTCTTTTTTCGGAAGTGCCACCACCGTTATTTTCATCAAATGGCACATCACTCTCGTCTGCTTCGCCGTTATGTTCGCGAATAAAGTTGGCCACCTTGTGAATCTCTTCTTCGGTGATATAGGTACCTTGGATTCTTTTTGGCTTGGAGTATTCAGAGGAGATGAAAAGAAGGTCGCCACCACCGAGCAGTTTTTCAGCACCAGCGGTATCTAAGATTGTGCGTGAGTCGATCTGGCTCGCTACCTGCAAGGCGATGCGACTGGTGATGTTAGCTTTGATAAGACCAGTAATGACTTCAACGGAAGGACGTTGAGTGGAGAGGATGAGATGGATACCGACGGCGCGGGCCATCTGAGAAAGACGGATGATAAACCCTTCAACCTCTCGGCCATAGGTGGTCATCAGATCGGCGACTTCATCAACCACAATAACGACAAATGGTAATTTTTCTTCGTCACTGGCTTTGGCGTTGAAACTCTTCAGATCACGACAGCCGGCTTTCTGAAGTTGATCGTAGCGACCATCCATTTCGTTCACGGCCCAGCGGAAAACCGAGAGGGCTTTTTTGTTCTGAGTGATGACTGGTCCGACGAGATGGGGAATACCTTCATACATAGAAAGCTCCACGCGTTTTGGATCAATCATGATCATCTTCAGATCGGCGGGCGAGTTTTTATACAGTAATGAGGTGATGATCGACTGAATAACTACTGATTTTCCAGAACCAGTGGCGCCGGCGATGAGCATATGAGGCATGGTTTCGATATTGCCGAAGATTGGTTCGCCAGTGACATCGCGACCGAGAGCAAAGGCCAGTGGCCCTGCTTTCTGGAAGTCAGGATAACCAATGAGGCTACCGAGGCGGACCAGGGCGGCGGTTTTATTCGGAATCTCGATACCGACTAATGATTTTCCAGGAATTGGGGCTTCGATACGGATAGGATGTGCCGCCAGAGAGAGGGCCATGTCCTGACTGAGCGCTGTGATGCGGGAGAGCTTCACGCCTTCAGCTGGTTTTAGGGTGTAGCGAGTAACTTTTGGACCGATATTAATCTCGCCCATCTCTACCGGAATGCCGAAGCTTTCTAAGGTTCGTTTGATAATATTGGCGTTAGCTCGCAGATCGCCGGTGGTTGGTTTTTCACTGTGCGTTTTTAAAAGCTCAAGCGGTGGCGGGACGTAGTTGGAAAACTTTTTGAGGCCACCTTTTTTTGGAATAAATACTTCGCCACTACCTTCTTTGATTTCGAGTTCAACAGGCTCAGATTTCGTTTCCTTTTCTTTCTTTGGTTCAGGTTCGTTCACCTTGGCCTCGGCGATTGATTTTTCCATAGCTGGCGAGCTGGCTTCCGGAGAGATAATTTTAAGCGCTGGTTCGCGCTTTGTTCTTTCAGGGAATCTGATGCGGAGAGGAAGATTCATCATCACGATCGTAGAGGTGATGAGCGTAACCAAATTAATGACCACGGCGGCAATGTCGCCAAAGGGTTTGCGCAGTGAGCCGAGAATTAATCCCAGGAGTCCACCATGAGTGGGCGAGGCTATTTCTAAAAGTGCTAAGGAGGAAAGAAGGAAAAGAGCACCACCAAGGGCGCTGGTGATAAGAACAGGTTGGTGTTCACGAGCGAGGAGGGTAAGCCCGATGACAAATAAACTTAGAGGAAGAAGGAAGTAGCCCCAGCCGAGAAGAAGGGAGAGTCCTTTGAAAATGGCGGCACCAGCTGGACCAGCCTGCTCGACGCCCGCTAAGCTTAATAAAATCGAGAGACCAACGAGCACAACGCCGATGATACTTTTTTTGGCATCAGGATGGAGGCGCGGTTCTCGGTTGCCGTTCTTTTTAGACTGCTGTTCTTTTTTAGACATGAATTGGATTGTCTTCATTTTTTCACAAAAGACGGAAAAATCAAAGTTTTTCGTTGACACTAGCGCGTTCTCACGGTAAGACTATTGTATTGATTATTTAATGGATACCTTAGTCTTTGACATAGAAACTCAGAACTTCTTCACCTCGCCGGAGGTTGGTTGGGGGAACTTTGAGGCATTACGTATTTCAGTTGTGTGTGTCTACTCTTATGCGCATGATAAGTACTTCACATTTGAGGAGCAGGAGATGGATAAGCTGGCCGAGCTTTTTCATACCAGCAATCGAATTGTCGGTTTTTCTATGAACCGATATGACGTGCCAGTGGTACAGTCATATCTCAATCGCCTAGGCCTTTCTAAATTGAACTTATGGGAGAAGGAGCGAGTTGATCTCTTAGAGGAGGTTGAGCTGACGACTGGAAAAAGAATTAGTTTGGATCGATTGGCAAAAGCCAACCTGACAACGGGTAAGTTGCGACATGGTTGGGAGGCGATTGATCTGTATCGCGAGGGTCGGATGGATGAGTTGAAGGAGTACTGCTTGAAAGATGTGGAGATTACCAAGGATTTGTATGATCTTTTTCGGACAAGAAATTATCTTTTTATTCCGGATCGGGTGACCGGTGTGGTAGAGAAAGTTTCTTTTTAAGAGAGCGGAGTCTTTGTTTTTTTGATAGAAAGTGGTGTTTCGCGCATTTATTTTTTAAATATGAAAAAAGGATCAAAGAGAATTTATCTTGATTATGCAGCTTCAACTCCAGTGGCGCCGGAGGTTTTGAAGGCGATGAAACCCTACTGGTCTGAACGATTTGGGAATCCCGGATCGTTACATTCTTTTGGCCAGGAGGCGATGACGGCCGTCGATCAGAGTCGAGAGCAGATTGCCAATCTTATTGGCGCGCAGTTTCGGGAGATTATTTTTACTGGCTCAGCGACTGAGGCAAATAATCTTGTGCTTCGTGGCACGGTGATGGCTTGGAAAAAGAAAAATCCTCAGCTCACGCCACGGATTATTGTTTCAGCAATTGAACACGAGGCCATTTTGGAGACAGCGCGTGATTTAGAAAAGGAGGGAGTGGAGGTGGTATATCTTCCTGTTGATGCAGAAGGGATGGTGCGAAGAAACGAGCTTATTGCTTCTTTGAACGATCAAACAGTGTTGGTTTCTATTATGTATGGGAATAATGAAGTGGGGACGATTCAGTCGATAGAGGAGATTGTGAAAGTTATTAGTGAGTTTCGTGCGGAGAGAGGATCTTTATATCCATTGTTGCATACTGATGCGGCGCAGGCTTTTCCTTACAGAAGTCTACGAGTGGATGAGCTGGCCGTTGATTATGCAACTTTTTCTGGTCACAAAATGTATAGTCCAAAGGGAGTGGGGGTGCTGTATGCTCGACAACTTACCGAACATCAACTTCTTTCGCCAGTAATGACTGGGGGTGGTCAGGAGTTTGGTTTTCGTTCAGGTACCGAGAACGTGCCTCTGATTGTTGGCCTGGCTCGAGGAATGATTCTGGCAGACGAGCACCGAACGAAAGAAGCGAAGCGCCTTTATGCTTTTAAAGATTTATTTTTTAAGGAATTAAGGAAGGCAGACCGAAAGATTTTACTCAATGGTTCGGCTACAGAAAGAGGCCTGCCACACATTCTCAGCGTTTCTTTTTCTAAAATAGTGGCTTCCGATCTTTTGGTGTACCTGGATCTTCATGGCATAGCAGTTTCTACTGGTTCGGCTTGTCAGGCGAGATCACCGAAACCTTCCCATGTACTGAAGGCTTTGAGTTTCGAGGCGGGGCGTATTAATAGAAGTGTGCGGTTTGGTTTTGGACGGGAGACGACGAAAGGGGAGTTGAACGCCACGGTGCGGTTGATAAAAGGAAGGTTGGAGAGAAAATAAAGAACTTTGTGTGTGCCCCAACGAGAGTTCCTGTTATTTTTCCATTATGCCTTTTGGATATGGAAAAATAGTAGAAACACGAGTCTTTGACTGATTACCAATTTTTGTGTACAATAGATTTTAAATCAATAACTTATTATGGCTAATTTCAATCGTTTTACTATTAAAGCCCAAGAAGCCCTACAGAACGCCCAGGAGTTGGCTGCGGTGAAGAATCATGGCGAACTGAAGGCTTTGCATTTACTTTCGGCGCTTATTGCGGATGGCCAGTCCTTGGTCCAGCCGGTCTTGATGCGCTCGGGTGTGAACCTTGATGAGTTGCAACGAGAGATTGAACAGGCTTTAGAGCATTTACCGAAGATCGCTGGTGGCACCAGCGTTGGTCAACTCTATCTTTCTCAGGAGTTAATGAAGGTACTTGATCAAGCAGGGAAGGTGGCGGCCCAACAAAAAGATGAGTTTGTTTCTTGCGAGCATCTTTTACTCGGTGTTTTAGAAGTTACTTCTCAGGCTCAGGCACTTTTGCAACAGTTTGGCCTGAAACGAGATGCGGCCTTAAGAACACTGGCGCAACTTCGTGGTTCAACGCGCGTGACTGACGAGACGCCGGAATCAAAATTTCAGGTGTTTGATAAGTACGCAATTAATATGACCGACAAGGCTAAGGAGGGGAAGCTCGATCCGGTGATTGGTCGGGAGGAGGAGTTGCGTCGTCTGATTCAGGTTCTTTCTCGTCGTACCAAGAATAATCCAGTCTTAATTGGTGAGCCAGGCGTGGGAAAGACTGCCATTGTGGAAGGACTAGCTCAGCGGATTATTTCTGGTGATGTGCCAGAGTCGTTGAAGGGCAAACAGGTCTTGATGCTCGATCTGGGAGCGCTCATCGCCGGCACGAAGTTTCGTGGTGAGTTTGAGGATCGACTAAAAGCTTTTGTAAAAGAAGTAAAAAATAGTGCTGGCCAGATTATTTTGTTTATTGATGAGATTCATACCATTGTTGGGGCAGGCGCTGCGGAGGGGGCGGTAGACGCTTCGAATTTGCTGAAGCCGGCCTTAGCACGTGGTGAACTTCATGCCATTGGCGCCACGACAACTCGTGAGTATCAGCGATATATCGAAAAGGATCCTGCGTTAGAGCGACGTTTCCAGCCAATTGTGGTCGAGGAACCAAGCATTGAAGACAGTGTGACTATCTTGCGCGGTCTAAAAGAAAAATACGAAATTCATCACGGGATTCGTATTAGTGATGAGGCGATTGTGGCCGCAGTAAATCTGTCGGCGCGCTATATTGCCGATCGTTTTTTGCCGGACAAGGCGGTTGATGTGGTTGATGAAGCAGCAGCAGCTCGTCGATTAGAAAGTGAGAGTTTGCCCAGCGAACTTGATCGTATTCGACGTGAACTTACTCGTCTTGAAGTGGAGCGACAGGCGATCGCCAAAGAACGCCACAAGGATACGGCTCGGGTGAAGGAGGTAGATAAAAAAATTGAGGAACTTAAAAAAGAAAACGACGAACTGTCTGGTCAGTGGCACGCTGAGAAGATTAAGTTTGAAACACTCCATAGTCTTCGTCAGAAAGTGGATAATTTAAAGCGAGAGGCCGAGGTGGCTGAGCGAGAGGGAAGTCTGGAACGCATGGCTGAGATTATTTATGGCGAACTTCCTCAGTCGCAGAAAGATTTTGAGAGCTATGAGAAGAAACATTTTGGCGGTAAGAAGCAGAAAGGTGGCGATCAGCAGTTTATAAAGGAAGCGGTAGATAAGGATGATGTGGCCGCGGTGGTTGCTCGTTGGACAGGGATTCCAGTGCAACGCATGTTGGAGACTGAAGGCGAAAAACTTGTCCGTATCGAGGACGTCCTCCATGAGCGGGTGGTTGGACAGGATGAGGCAATCCAGGCGGTGGCTTCGGCCTTACGTCGCGTACGCGCTGGTTTGTCAGATGAGAATCGTCCTCTTGGCTCTTTTATGTTCCTTGGGCCAACGGGTGTTGGTAAGACTGAGTTAGCTCGCGCGCTGGCTGAGTTTATGTTCAACGACGAGAAGGCAATCGTTCGTATTGATATGTCGGAGTATATGGAGCGATACGCCACGAGTCGTTTGATTGGTTCACCGCCGGGCTATGTTGGCCATGAGGAAGGTGGACAGCTGACCGAGATTATTCGTCATCGCCCATACAGCCTGATTCTTTTTGATGAAATAGAAAAAGCTCATCCCGAAGTCTTCAATATATTACTTCAGGTTTTAGACAACGGCCGGTTGACTGACAGTAAAGGAAAGACGGTGAACTTCAAGAACACGATTATCATTATGACCTCGAACGTGGGAAGTCACTACTTGAAGTCGATTGCCGATCTTGGGTTCAAGAGCGACAAGGGCAAGGGAGAGAAGTCGGAGAATAATGACTACCGAAGCAAGGTTTTGGGCGCCCTAAAGGAGTCGTTCCGACCAGAGTTCCTGAATCGTATTGATGAACTGATTGTGTTTGATCCATTGCGCGAAGCGGCTATGCAGAAAATTGTGGATATTCAGCTAAAGGCTATCGAAAAGCGTTTGGCCGATCGACGCATTGTGTTACAGATCGATGATAAGGCCAGAGAGTATCTCGCCAAAGAGGGTTTTGATCCTGAGTTTGGGGCGCGACCGATCAAACGTCTTATTCAGAAAGTTATCTTAGATCATCTCGCAAATCGTATAATTAAAGGTGAGTTAAAAGATGGAGGAAAAATTAAAATTAGTTCGCGCGCTAATTCCCTGGTCTTTAGTAGTTAGGGGAGCGGTTTTTGGGGTGGCCTGGTTTTTCCTACCATTCCTCTTTTTCGTGGCCGTCGCTACTTTCCTTTTCTTACAGCCACCATTTCAGGCCTGGCGTTTTTTCCCGGTTTTTTTTCTGATTATTTTCCTTGCATATATGATCCCCGCCAGTTTCTGGGCGGGCTTATTACTCTCGATCCTCTTCCTGACTACCCTAGGCATAAAGAATCTCCTGCTTGTTGACCGTGAGCTTTCGGCGGAAGTTTTTTTGTTTATTATTTCATTTCTTCTGTGGTTCCTTCTTTTTACCACTCAGGCACGGGGAGACTTTGCTTTCTTTCTTCTTGCGCTTAGCGTAATTGGCGCACACCTTCTCCTTCTCCGATTTCTATTTAAGGTGAGTCAAACAACAGTCCTGGCTACTGGTTTCTCATTTCTGTTGATGCTTTTCGGCCTATTATCTTTGCAGTTGGTATGGGTGACCAGCCTCCTGCCTCTTTCCGCCATCTTTGCGGCGTTATTCCTAGGGCTTTTCTCTGGTGTTTTCTGGGAGTTTTTGTTGGTTTACTACCTACATCTTTGGAATCCTCAGAAAACCAAGATAATTATCTCTGGTATTGTTTTCTTAGTGGGTATCTTTATTTCTCCGGCCCTTTCCTTTTTAATGTAGTGATGGAAAAGATCACCACCCTGGTTTTGCCCATGGCTGGTCGGGGAATGCGCCTGAGGCCACTGACTAATGATCGGCCCAAGGCACTTGTGCCTCTTTTCGGGAAACCGCTTCTGGAATATTTTCTTGAGGAAGCCGTTCTCTCTGGTATCAAAGATGTGGTGCTCATTATTAGTCCGGAGTATCGAGAGCAACTGAGTGAATATACGAAAAATGTAGCTGATCGTTTTTCCGGGCTGAACTTCCATATTTATGATCAAGTTGAGCCATGGGGACATGGTCGAGCTGTTCTTGTTGCATACGATTTCTTAAAGGGGAAGCCTTTTATTATTCGTTTTTCTGACGATGTGATATTTGGAGACGAACCGGCGACGGCTTCGCTTTCCCGTCTTTTCGACGAACACAAACAGCCACTTATCCTCCTCGAGCCTGTACCTCACGAAAAAGCTTCCTCGTACGGAGTGGTTGGTGTGGTCGAGTCTTTGAACGATGACCTCCATCGCATCTCTCATCTTGTCGAAAAACCAAAAGATCCGCCATCAAACCTGACGGTAGTGGGAGGCTATGTTATCACTCCAGACCTCCTTGAGCATCTGAAGCAGGCGGATGTGATTGCACCACAGGTTGCTGACGGTCTTCTTATTAATGAAGCGTTTTATCGTGAGCTGGGGAGAGGGGGGAGTATTTTAGGCTGGCAGTTTACTGGTCGTCGTTTTGACTGTGGGAATCTTGAGGGATTTTACGAAGCCGAAGCGTTTCTGAAAGAAAAGAATTCCTAGCTGAATACTTTCACTTTCTTTAGTTCTCATTATGCCTTTTGGATATGAGAACTAAAGAGAACCCTGAGTCCGTTGACAGGGTTTCTTCAACTCTGTTAAACTGGGCCATCTACTAGATAGTTCGTACTCCCGCTCGCTACTATCTCCGACTTCTTCTAGGGATCGCTTTAGTTCCTCATTTTTATGAAAGAAGATTTCGACCGCAGTCCATATACCAAGAAAGCTTTTGAACTTGCCTATGCCATGTTGCGAATAGGGGAGTCTTTAGAAGCAGGTAGTGTGCGTTCACGACTGGATCTGTTGGCTCATCAGATTCTTGAGGTTTTCACAGAAAGTCAGTACAAGAAGGCGCCGAATCTTATTGAGGGGGCGGGGTGGTTTGTACGGTTATGGACCGACTCAGAAATTATTCACAGGCATCTCGGCGAGGCCTTATTGGTGGAACTCTCTAAACTAAAAAACTTGGCTGAGGTGGCAGAGAAAGAGAAGTCTCGAGTTGATGATTTTTATACGCTTACACCACCTTCTTCCGGCAATTCTGTTTCGTCTCCTGCCGAACAGAAGTCTCAAACTAAAAAAGACCGTCCAGTTGCTAGGATAATTGATCGTACTTTGCCGGATAGATTGCCGAATGAGAATAATGCCCATCACTACAACTCCTCCTCGAGGCAGTCGGCTATACTTGCCTTTTTTAAGGGAAGGCCGTCATCCGGCAACATACTGCCCGTTTGCCGAATGAAAGATATACAGGAAAGTTTTCCGAATGTCAGCGAAAGAACGCTTCGGTATGATTTGCAGAAACTGGTTGAAGAAGGAGCTATTGATCGAGTCGGGGCTGGACCAATGAGTGCGTATCGCTTGGCGAGAACCGCCTCTCCGGTCGTAACTTTACCTCCAGACAATCGTTATAATAGTCAGCTTCTCCAGAAAGGGCCCCTTGGAGAGGGGACTGGAAAAGTTCTCGAGAATTCGTTATAGTGGTTCCCAAGTTGTTCAGTGTGAGGCTGAGCAAAGATCGTGTTCTTAGGGGATATTCTCCTAAGACTCTATAGGCACTTTTGTGCCATCTTTGTTTATAAGCCTCGCCTCACAGCGAGTTCTTTTTTTTGTTATGGCGTTGGCTGTCTCCTTGGTTCCTTCCCCCTCATCCTCACTGGTGGGCGATGGGTCGAAAACGCGGAGAGTAGTCATTCTGAAATAGTATTTTTCCTCAAAGGTCGAGGATCAATGAATAGGAATCTATTCTTTGGTCGATACAACAAACAAATAAGTCAATTAATTAATAAATGAGTAAATCAACAAAGAAAGTTCTTTCCGCAGCGCTTTCCGCGACCACCGCTGTGTGGATGTCGGGAGCGATGCTTCTTGTTCCTGTTGCTCATGCTCAGTCAACTGCTGACTTAACTGCTCAGATCTCTGGTCTTTTGGCCATGATCCAGCAGCTCCAGGCTCAGTTGAATGCGAAGGGTGGCACAACAATGCCAGCTTCTATTCCTTCCAGCGACCTCACCGTTGGTTCGAAAGGTGCTGACGTTTCTGCCCTCCAGCAGATTCTGATCAATGGTGGCTATCTCAAGATTGCCGCTCCGACCGGAACCTTTGGCCCTCTTACAAAGGCGGCCTTAGCAGCATGGCAGGCAGCGAATAATGTTTCTCCAGCCGCTGGTTATTATGGTGCGAAGACTCGTGCAGCTTTGGCTGCTTCGATGCCAACGAATCCTACTAACCCAACGAATCCTACTAGTCCAACGAATCCAACAGCTCCAGCTTCTGGATTGGTCGTAAGCTTGGCTTCCGACAACCCAACTGCTGGTTCTCTGATTGCAGGTGCTGGTCGCACCCCAGTTTTGGCGGTCAATTTGACTGCTGGAAACTCGAGTGGCGTAACCGTATCTGAAATCAAGTTCACCAAACAGGGTGTTCTCTCTGACACCGCGATCTCTGGAGCGTACCTCGTCGAAAACGGCAAGGTGCTCTCTCAGTACAGCTCGTTGAACCAGGGAGTTATCTCTTTCTCTGGTGTTAACTTGAGTGTAGCTGCTGGTCAGACTCGCAAGGTCTGGTTGGCAATTGATCCAGCTTCAACTCTCGCAGCCGGTAACACGGTTTCGTTTGCAGTTACTGCTGGTAGCGTGATGGCAGTTGATGCTGCCAATACGGTTGTTACCCCAGCTGGTAACTTCCCATTGAATGGCAACGTCTTCACCGTAACCACCGTTTCTAGTCCATCGATTGCTACCTTCGGCTTGACCGCGGTATCAGTTGGTGCATCAGTCACGGCCGGTGAGATGGCTCGCCCAGTGGCTCAGTACACTTTGGTTCCAGTTAACAGCCCAGTTATCCTGAAGTCTATCAACTTCCGAGTGACTGGTTCAGCCAACAAGAGTGACATCAGAAATGTCAAACTTATGCTGAACGGTCAGCAGGTTGGTGATACCTTGCCACAGGTGGCAGCTGATGGAAGTGCCTATTTCAATCTTGAAAATGGTTCAACCTCAGTGAAGATCAACACTGGTTCTTCTAACTTGCAGGTTCATGCAGACATCATGGGTTCTCCGAGCTTTACCTTTAAGTTCCAGCTCTTGAACGGTTTTGATGTCCTCGCCTTGGACTCGCAGTATGGTGTTCCAGTGGCCGCTTCTGTAACGACCACCAATGAGACTCAGATCACGATTGCTCAGGGTAAGATCACCTTATCCTTGGCTTCGGATACACCAACTGGTCAGATTGCAAAGGGTGGTTCGGCCACAAACTTGGCCAAGTTCACCTTGTACGCAGCTGGTGAGCCAATCCGGGTTAAGTTCTTGAGCTTCACGTTGACCTTCACCGGTACAACGACGACCTTGTCGTCAATGATTAAGAATATTGCCTTGGTTGACGATGCCGGTGCTCAGGTTGGTTCAACGATTAGCACTCCAACAAGTGGAAACACTTGTAGCGTTGGTGGTTCGACCGTAACGGCCGGCTACAATGCTGCAGGAACAATCTACACAGATTGTTTCGGAACTGCTTCTTCGCCAATCAACTACACCGTGCCAGCAAACACGACTCGGGTACTCACCCTCCGGGGCGACATCCAGTCGGGAGCTGGTTTCACGACGATTTTGGGAGGTTTGTCTAGCCACGCTGGAGATTCAAACATCCAGGGTATGACTTCAAGCCAGACCAATTCGACCGCTCAGGTTGCAGGAAGCGCGCTTACTTTGGTAAGCAGCACCTTGACCTCAGCAGCCAACTCAGCAATCGGTACCCAGACAGTTTCTACCAACCAGGCTAATGTGTTGATCGGTTCCTACTCTTTGAAAGCTTCAACAGCTGAAGGAGTGAACTTGAACACCATTCAGATCACCACGAGTGCTTCGGGAACCTTGTTCTCGAACCTTCGCTTGATGGTCGGTAATGTCCAGTTTGGTACGACTCAGTCGAGTGTTGATGCCAGCACTCCTTACAGTTTCTCTGGCACCTTAAACATTCCTTCTGGTCAGACCAAGATTGTTGATGTGTATGCCAATGCACTTTCTTCGATTGGTAGCGGTACGACCTATCCAGCCATTACCTCCCTTACCGGATGTACTGGTCAGGGTGCAGTCACCTATACTTCGGTGACTGGTTGTACAGCGACTGGTCAGAGCGTTCTTGGTGCAAGTGGTGCAACCATCACGGCTACCGTTGATGCTTCCTCGCCTCAGGCACGTCAGATCGTGGCAGGATCAACTCAGGTACCGTTGGCTACCTTCCGCTTCAACGAGACTTCTAACGTTGAAAACGTGAAGATCAGCAACTTGGTTGTCTTCCAGCAGGTGTCCGCTACTTCTTCCGTGAAATCGACGTTTAGCGACCTCGGTATCTACGTCGGAAGTGAGACTTCACCTCGCGGTACTTCCCAGAACGGAACTGCGGCTGCTTCTAGCTCGAACCCTGGTGCTGGTTACTACCACCAGTTCTCCTTCGCTGACCCATTGGTTGTTCCTAAGAATGGAGCCCTCTTGGTCACTTTGAAGGGTAATGTTGGTACCTTCAGTAACAGCGGTGTGACTGACAATGCTACCTTCGTCTTCAAGATCGCCACGTCCACCGATTCGGTGAACGACACGACTGCGGAGACAGTTGATGCACGAGGTCTCACTTCGAGCATTGCAGCGACAACTACCCTTAACTCGGCAACTGCAAACACAGTTACTGTCTTGAGGAACAAGTTGTCTGTCAGTGCGGCTTCCTTGAATCCTTCGACCAGCAACGCGGTACACACCAAGGGATCAAACGATGATCTTGGTATCATTACCTTTGCTGCTGACTCGACTGGTTCAGGCGGTGCAGTTCTGAACACAGTAACTGTGACCTTCAGTGGTACAGCCCCATCTATCTCGACCTTCCTTGATGGAGTAACCCTCCGTTATGGTGGTACAGATGTGACCACGGCTGGTACCTTGGCTGGTATCACAGTAACTTCCGCTACTTCTTCGGCTTGTAATGGTAGCAATAACCTTACTTGTACCAAGTCGTGGAACTTCGGAACTGGACCTACCTCTGGCTTAGCGATCTCTCCTGGAACAAGCGTTGCCTTTACGCTCCAGGTTGACTCGACCAAGACTTTGGCGGGAACTTCCGGTGTGTCTCAGTCGCTCTCTGCCGCGATCGCCTCAGCGTCTGGTGTCCAGTTCTACACTGCACCTGATTCTACCGGCGCCGGACCAGTTAGCCTCCAGGCTAATGCGGTTCCGCTCACTATCAACTCGGTATCTTACAACCCGTAAGACCGCTTAGTAGTGATATCGTGTGACAGATGTGATTGCTGTCACAACCCCAAACCCCCTCTTTTCAAGAGGGGGTTTGCATTTGGGGGTGGGTTTCTTACAATTCATATGGTTATGCAACCGACAAAAGTTATAAAAATATTGCAGTGGTTGATTTTCGGCATTGTTTTTTTAGTGCCGCTTTTCTATGTGCGTCAGAGTGTCTATCCATACACTTTCGCGAAAACTCTTTTTTTCCAAGCCTTAGTAGAGATTGCTTTCTTTCTTTGGCTAGCTCTTGCGGTTAAAGATCAACGATTGAGACCTCGTTTTACCCCGATTACCCTTGCGGTGGGGGGTTTTCTATTGGTGGCTGCCACGACCGCCTTCTTTGGAGTTGATTTTTGGAGAAGTCTTTGGTCAACCCAGGAGAGAATGGTAGGAATTATTACTTTTCTCCACTTGGCGGTGTTTATGCTGGTAGTCAGTTCTCTTCGAGAGCACATTTCTCGACAGTGGCTCCTTTTTACTTCAGTTCTCACAGCCGACATAGTTAGTTTTTTGGCCTTCCTCCAACTCAACGTGCCAAATCTGCTTCTTACTGAGTCGGTGGGAAGTCGTCCCGGGGCGACCTTTGGAAACCCGACGTTTTTCGCTGGGTATCTTCTTTTTCATATCTTTATTGCGCTCTATTATTTTCTTTTCGAGAAAAATGCTCCGTCTTCAGCAAGTTGGTATAAATGGTTCTTTGGAGGGTCGTTTGTGTGTTTATCTATTGCACTTTTCATTACTCAAACAAGAGGAGATATTTTAGGGTTTGGGTTGGGAATCCTTACTCTTTTCTTTTTGTTCGCTTTGCAGCCACCGCTCTCTTCGGGGATCGGTGCTCGGCGATCTTTTTATTTTGGCTGTCTAGGTATTTTTGTTTTAATAGTTTCGGGATTTTGGCTTACTCGTTCGGCATCAGTATGGAAGGGAGTTCCTGGTCTTGAAAGATTTCAGAACCTGACTTTTTCGAGCAGTGAAATTGAACCGCGCCTCTTTGCCTATCGGGCTGCCTGGCAGGGTTTTTTAGAACGGCCTACTGGCTGGGGTTGGGAAAACTTTAATGTGGTTTCTAATAAGTATTATCAGCCAAGCTTATTGCAGTATAACTATGTGGAAACAAGATTTGATAAGCCACACAATGTCTTTCTTGAGTACTTAGTGACCGGCGGCGCCTTATTGCTATTGGCTTATTGCGCCATGTTAATCGTTCTCATCAAGCAGGCTTGGCGGAAAGACGATCTATTATTTGGACAGATCGTTGTCGCTATCGTTGTGAGCTACTCTGTAAGGAATCTGTTCGTATTTGAAACGCTTGGACCATTGCTTATACTTTTTCTCCTTCTCGGCCTGGTTGATGGTGCATACCGAAGAGGTTCTGAAAATACAACAGCAAGACCTAAGGGAAACTCACGAGGAGCACATTCTTTTAGTAGTCCATGGCCAGGCTTAGTAGTTGGCTTGATGGTGGCGTATGGTATGTTCGTCATTCCACTACAAGCAACATATCACCAGTTTTGGGGGTTCCATCTTTTCATTCGTAATCAATCTCAGAAAGCAGTCGAGAGCTTTGAGAAGGCGATAGCACTTCCTACGCCATATCGTTGGAATATACAGAGAGATTATGCTGCAGCTATTACCCAGGCCTACTTTTATAATCCAACTTCGGTGTCTGTAGAGGCGGTTCGAAGAGCTATCAAGGGAATGGAAGAGGTGGCCGAGAAACATCCATTAGATGCGTATAATCATTATGCATTAGTTGATATGTACAACGAGGCCTCTGATGCAGATCCTCAGTATCTTAGTAAGGCTGAGAAGCAAGCAGAGATTGCTTTGAGTCTCAGTCCAAATCGGCAACAGGTGCTTTTCTCATTAGCTAAAACAAAAACTCTCAAGAAGGAGAATCTGGTTGCTCTAGATATTTTGAAGAAAGCTCTTGATCTTGAGCCCAAAGTCCCAGATGCGCATTTCTATTATGGTCTTTTGGCTCACGTGGTTGGTCAGAAAGATCTTGCATACAAAGAGCTGAAGGAGGCCATTGCTATGGGTCGACAGTGGAAGAATGTGAATGAACCGATACTAGTAGGGAATTTCTTTGCTGATCAGGGACACTTGAGTGATGCGATTATGGCTTACAAACAGGCAGGATTAATGGATCCAGAGAATCTTGAGGTGATGGCAAAGTTGGGTGTCGCTTACTACTTCGCTGGAGATCGAGATCTTGCTCGCATCGAGCTTCAGAAGCTCAAGAATAAAACTGATCTCCGTTCTTCTCCTGGATATGCAGATATGGCTCCGATTCTTCGGGCTCTTGGACTAGAGTAGGTGTGAAAGGGGGATTTGTGGCGTAAAATCTCACTTATTTGCTATAATGGGGGTATAAGAAAGGTCGAGGCGTTCTTATTTCTTATTTATATATATTTATGACTAAAGATGGATTGGCAGAAGCCATAATGAAAGCGACTGGCATTGAGCACAAAAGCCATGCTAAGCAGGCCGTTGAGGCAGTCTTTGAGGTTATCACGAAGACTCTTGGTCGTGGTGAGGAGGTGGCCATCGCCGGTTTTGGTAGTTTCCGAGTGGCCAAGAGAGCAGCACGCATGGGAATCAATCCGAAGACTGGAGAGAAGATCCATATTGCCGCTTCGGTGAAGCCAAAGTTTCGAGCGGGGAAGGCTCTTAAAGAAGCCGTCGCTTAAGATTTTAAATTTGAAGTTGAAGGTAAAAAAATACTTCCCTTAGAGGGGAAGTATTTTTTTACTGGCGTCGCTGATCTTTAGAAGAACGGTGTACGACTGACTGAGTTTCTCTAGAGATTCTTTCGTGAATGCGTGACTTTTTTCTACTTCGTGATTAGCGAGACTCTGCCACGCTTTTCTGTTTTGAAGTACTGCCTGATCAAAAATCGTGAGAGCCTCTTTTTCAAGAGCAACAATCTCGTGATCGCCAGGGAGGCTAAAGGCATCGAGTGTCTTTTTAATATCCTTAAATCGCTTTCCTCCAACTTCAAACAAGGCCTGGCTGTCCGTCCAATTAAGGAGAGTGCTGACAAGGGAGTCGAGAGGTTCGTCGATTTGCTTCCTTCTTTCGGAGATGTCTTTCGCGAAATCCTTAGCCCCTTTTAATCCAAGATTATCAATCTGGGTTTGTTTGTAGTTGTAAAAACTAATATTTTCTTCGATTTGTCGATGAATCCACTCAGCGAAAGCGCTTACTTCCGGAGAAGGATTTTTGATTTCAGACAGTTGGGCATCAAGATCATCAGCGTCTTTCTTGAGACACGAGAGAGTAATCTTGAGGATGTTCTTCCTGGCATTCAGTTCGCGTACGATACTTTTCTGATCGCCATCATTCGTGAGGGCCTGAATTTCTTTTAGCTTTGTAATGGTATCGCCAAAATCACAGGTGGTTGTTTGCGCCTGAGCTTGGTGGGGGAGTGTGGTTAATAGAGACAAAGAAAAGACCGCAAGGAGAGAAGCGGCGAGGGTCTTTGTATGGCGTGTAAATTCCATTATTCAGAGAGAAGTTCGAGAACATCCTCTATTGTGGGAGGAGTAGAGGTTTCTGCTTGAGGAGTTGAGGTGCTCTGCTTGGGAGCTATGATCGCTGTTCTGAGAGATTTCTTTTTGGCGATTCGGGAAGTGTTAGAAGTGGGTAGTGTGCTTGAGCTTTCAATATAATCGACGTCGAGGAGCTTGATCTGAATATCGATGGCTTCTGCCTCAGCTCGTAGACCACCCGAGTTCAAGCTTCCTGACTGAATTGGAGAGAAGAGAGAGTTTAAGGAAGAATTGCCAAGCATTACTAAAAAGAGAAGGCTCACAAGGGCAACCGCACTGCCATATTCAGCGATATGTAAAAGAGTCAAAGACAGCCAACGCTTGGAGTTGCGAGGGCTCCCGATAATCGCGTTTAAAGAACGGTCAGTATAGCGCTGATCCGGTTCGATAGTTCTTAGCTTATGTAAAATGTGTTCAAGATTATTCATTAACGAGAGAGCGTAATTTTTCCATAGCCCGATGCTGTAAAAGTTTGATTGATCCTTCGCTTTTTTTAAGGGCGAGGGCAACTTCCTTTGTTGAGTAGTCTTCGACAAAGCGCATGATGATCACGTCCTGATGCTCTGGCTTGAGCTTGAGGATCGCACTTCTCACCGCTTGCACATCGAGATCGCGGTCGAGTTGATCGCTGATTTCGTTGCCTCCTGCGAACGCTTCTGGGTCGATATCGTCGATAGAGATATTGGCTTTCTTGGTTCGGTAGGAGTCGATGACTTGGTTTCTGGCCATACGGTAGAGCCAACTACCGAAGGGGAAACCTCGAGGCTTGAAATTTTCGATGTTCTGCCAGGCCTTCAGAAAGACCTGATGGGTGAGGTCCTCAGCCTCCTCACGACGGCCAACTTTAAAGTATATAAACCGATAAATTTTCGGCTGATAGTGCTTATAAAGTAGGCCGAAGGCTGAGGCCTCTCCCCGGATGGCGTTTTTTAGAATATCGTCCTCACCATCTATCATAGATAACGATTGGGGGTCACTTTGGTTACGGAATATGTAGGAAAAATCAGTCATTTTGCCAATTCACCTTATTATACGACTTTTCCGTTTTTTTGGAGCGGGATACCAGAATCGGACTGGCGCCTCGTCCTTGGCAAGGACGTGTACTACCACTATACGAATCCCGCGAATAGTTCAGGTAATCGGCGAGAATTATTCTAGCTGGTACCAGGCAAGAAATCAAACATTGGGTTTGGGGAGGCTTCATTTTAGTGTATTCTAGAGGGATGAAGAAGTCTTGGCTGTCGAACGGTGAGTATTCACGGATATTTTCTAAGGTGCCACGAGTGGCTGTTGACTTGGTCTTGGAGACTGAGGCTGGCCTTTTGTTGAGTTTACGGAAGATCGCTCCGTACAAGGGCTACTGGCATCTTCCTGGTGGACGAGTAAATTTTCGGGAGTCTCTTTTCTCTGCAGCACAGAGGATTGCTCAGGAGGAGTTGGGTTTGTCGGTTCGACCTCTAAAGATCTTGGGGACGATGGAATTTCTGAAAGAGGTGCAGCACGGTGAGTCCCGTCATACGGTCAGTACTGCGATTGCAGTCGAACCACTATCGAAGGATATTGTGCTTGATCACCAGGCTTCGGCCGTTCGTTTCTTTAAGAAACTCCCAAAGAAGACGGTTTTGGAGCAGCGTAAGTTTTTAAGAGAAATTGGATGGAAGATTTAAGTGGTATTGTAGAATTCTCTAAAGGAGGCTATATTTTTAATCGTTTCCGAAAGCCCTCGTCGTTCAACGGATAGGACACGGGATTGCGAATCCCGTAATGCAGGTTCGATTCCTACCGAGGGCACCGAGAGTAAAAATAAGCCGTAAGGCTTATTTTTGATTGAGGGGCTAAGGTAAGAATAGCGGAGCCTTCCTACCGAGGGCACTGCGATTTCCTTAGGATATTTTTAGAACCTTACCAGTCGTTCAATGACGTCGGAAAGTGTCGGCTCCATCTCTTTTTTTCGTCCGTGGAGTTTCAGTCTTTGTTCGATTGGTTTTTGTAACTCTTTGGGCATCAGGATTCGCATCATGGGGCGGATCTTTTTAAAGGCTAGGCCAATCTCCATATATTTTTCTTCTTCACCGAGATCGATGAAACCGAAGTGATCGAGTTCTTTTAATGGATGGTTCTCTCTTTTCTCGATAATTAAACTTTTATCGTTCAGTTCGAATAAGATTTCTCGAGGCGGTCGATTACCCCAAACGAGAACCAGGACTTCAGCAATGACAATGAAAATTCCGAACAGAAAGTTTTGAGAGAGGATGGCGGTGGTGAGGAGAATTATGGCAATAATGATAGAGGCCCAAGACCAGAGGACTTCTTTCTCGTGATGTTCAAACTCTGGGGCGGTCCAGGTAATGTCTTCCATGTATTTACTATAGCATACGAGGAGATTTGATATAATCTGACTAATGGAATCCGAAAACTCTTTTAGGCTTTCGAAACAAGAGGTGCTACCTCTGGTAGTTGAAAGTTTTGACTTACAAAATATGAGCCTAGGGCTTCGAGAGGAACTTCGGGCTTTTGTTAAAGAAGAAGGAGAAGCAGTTGCTCTCTTTACTGTTGGCAAAGAGCCAAAAGATCGAAAGGTGATGGAGGGACTTCAGGCTGTTGCTAATCATGCGATCTATATTTTGGGATCTCTCAAAGAAAAAAATCTTGAGGGCGCAATTACGATCGTGCGGGGAGGTGCCGATAGTAAAATCATAGGGGTTGGAGTGATTCAGCTATACATGTCTCGAAGAGACCCAGACAGAGCTCGGTTGTATTTTGGGAGAGCGTGGAATGCAGTAGGAGCTGGTGTAGCGAACGCCATACTTAAAGAGCAGCTTGTTTATTTAAAATCGCGTGGCATCAAAACTTATAAAGCGCGTGTTTCGGATGCGTCCCGGACGGTGTATCAAAGAGTTGGAGTTTCCTATGAAGAAGATCCAGAGAACTCAAACGAGTTGCTTGTCTCTCTTGTCTGAGGTTCTACATTAGCTTCAACGGGCGATGGTGAGGGCCAGAATGGTTTTCACTCCAGCTGTTTTCAAATTTTTGGCGGCACTGCGGAGCGTGGCACCAGTAGTGGTGACGTCATCAATTAAAATTACTGGTCGGTTGATGAGGGATTTTTCGGAGACTACAGAAAAGATATCTTTGGCATTTTCTTCACGCTCTTTTTTATTTTTTGTCTGGCTTTGAGGGAGTCGGTGTTTCGTGCGAACGAGTATGTTTTGAAGGATTGGGATATTGAGTTCTTTGCTAAAAGAGTTTGCGATTTCGGTTGCTTGATTAAAACCACGCTCTCGAAGACGTTCTCGGCTGAGGGGGATGGGAATAATAACAATATTTTCGTGGGAAATTATTTCTGGGTGGGGATTGAGTTTTTTAATGTAGAGAGCGAGTTGTTTCCCCAGAAATACACCAGTGCTTTTGAGGCCACGAAACTTAAGTCCGTGAATCAACTTTTTTGCGAGAGGATTTTCGTACTCGAAAAGACTCCCAAGAAGATAGGGGGTGTCTTGGTGGCAGATTTTCTTGGCGAGAGGTAGACGCGCACCACAGACACCACAGAAAAGAGTGTCTGGAATAATAATTTTTTTCTGGCAGGCGAGGCAGAGTGCTTCTTCTTGGTCTGCAATGCTTTTCTGACAGTCGAGACAGCGGGCTGGAAATAAAAGATTAAAGAGACTTGCAAAATAATTCATGAATGAAGTATTTTTCTGTGATACAATGTACATACTACGATGCTTGAATGGCTTAATCCACTCACTGCCTATCAGTCTTTCCGAAGGAGTATGTTTCCTTCGTATTTAGGTGTGGATATTGGCACAACTTCGATTAAAGTGGTCGAGGTGAAGCCAGGCAAAAAAATGCCGGCTGTGGTGAACTATGGATTTTCTGAGGAGAGTAAGTTTCTGGGTCGACCAACTTCGGCGATTCAGACAAGTAATCTTAAGCTTTTTGATCAGGAGGCGGCGGAAATTCTCACTTCGATTATTCGCAATATGAAGCCTCAGACGACTCAGGTGATCGCTTCTTTTCCAATCTTTTCTGCATTCGTGACGGTGCTCGATTTGCCTGATATGACTTCGAGCGAGTTGCAGTCCTCGATTGCTTTTCAGGCGAAGCAGTATATTCCTTTGCCGATTTCAGAAGTAAGTTTGGAGTGGATTAAAGTAGGTGAGTACAATGATGATAAAGGGTATCGTCATCAGCAGATTCTCTTACTTTCAGTTCCGTTGGAACATATCAATAAGTTCAAAAAGATTTTTGAAGATGCGGGATTGGAGTTGCGGTGGCTTGAGTTGGAGAGTTTGAGCTTGGGGAGGATTTTGATTGGCAGTGATCCGACACCAACCGTTGTGGTTGATATAGGGAGTCGATCAACAAACATTGCTTTCTTTGAAGGTGGACAGTTGCGTTTCAACGGACAGAGCGATTTTGGAGGTGCGGCACTAACACAGGCCTTGGCTTCAAGCTTGAACGTGAATCCGAGGCGAGCTGAAGAGTTAAAAAAAGAACGAGGGTTGGTTGGTACGGGCGCCGAGTACGAGTTGTCCACAATAATGCTACCGTTTTTAGATGCTATAATAGGAGATGTCAAGAAGAGCGAGTTTAATTACAAGGGGCAGTTTGTGAATGCCAAGCCTGTTGAGCGGGTGATTCTTTCCGGTGGGGGGGCGAATCTTTTGGGAGTTGAGAAGTACTTCGAAAGAGAGCTTAGTCATCCCACAGTGAAAGCCTCTCCATTCCTTCGGTTTGAGTATCCGCCAATCATGGAACCCTTGGTGCCACAACTAAACTCTTTTTTCACCGTGGCGTTAGGTTTGGGAGCGAAGGAACTTATCTAAAACTATTGCATGGCTCTTCCCACTAAAGTTGTTGAACAGTTAAGCCGAGCTCCTGCACGAACTCCAGGCTGGTCCAGTCGCGTGCTTCTTTTTAGCGCGACTTTTTTTATTTTAAGTCTGGGAATATTTTTGGGGATTCAGTTTGGATATCGACCGTTCCTAGAAGGGCAGGTCCTTCAGTTAGATAAAGATATTAAAAATTTTTCTGATCAAGTTTCGCCGGCCCAACAAGAAGAGCTCGTTACTTTTTATTCGCAGTTAGACAACCTGAGTAACTTGTTGGCTCACCAGGTGCAAACGTCAAAAGTTTTCCAGTGGATTGAGACGAACACAAACACTCAGGTTCAGTTAACCAGTCTTTCTTTTAATGCGACAACGAAGACACTCACTCTCTCTGGACAGGCGAAAACTATTCTAAATCTTGGAGAACAGTTAAATCGGTTTCAGGCTCAGTCGGAAATTATCAGCTTGCAACTTTCTCAGCTGAGTCTAAACCAAGGGAGTGGGGGATGGAATTTCTCAGCAACCTTAGTGTTCAACAGGAAATATTTTGATCCGAACCCAGTCGTTCTTGAGCCAGTAAATAACGAGGATGTTTCACAGGAAGGCGTTCCAGGAGAGACTTCTAATACACCTACTGAGCAATCCTCGACGACGGCGACTTCATCTTTGGCGACCACGACAATACCTACTCAGTAATTTATTTATATGAAACAAGGAACTAAAAGATTGCTCAGTATGGCAGGTGCGCTTGCAATGATTGTTGGCGCATTTGTCGTCTATTTTGAACTTACTCAGCCTGCGTATAGGGATTTAGAGATGGCTCAGGGAAAGCGTCAGGGACGAGAGAAGTTCTTGGCTGAGCAAAAACCAGCCGTTGATAAGGTGCAGGCTTTGATTGCTGAGTATACCGGGGAAGGCGCTGGAGATTTGAAACAGGCTCTTTCGGAGAGTTTGCCTCTAGGACCGAATCCGAGTGCTCCGCTTGTACAGCTTGAGGGATTAGTTCGGGCCAGTGGGCTTAGCATTCAGACACTCACACCTCAGCCAAATCGTGCTTCAGCAGTGCCTTCGGTGGGAGGGCTGGTAAAACCAGTCGGTACGCTGACTTTTAAAGTTTCTTTTGTTGGTTCGTATGAGCAAATGAAAGACTTTTTCTCTAAGATGGAAAGCAACGTCCTCCTCTTCGAGGTTCGATCTTTAAACATACAGCCATCAGGAAAAGCTGGATTTAACTCTTTTAATGGCAACGTAGAAATCGTATCCTATTATCAACAATCATAAACCATGGCTATTGTCGTTGAAGAAGAAAAAGATCGTGGTGGAGTCATCGTCCTTATCGGCTGGCTTGTGGTCATTGTCACTATAATCTTGGCTATCTATCTAATTTTCTTTAAGAATCCAGAGATTGTGGAGAATGTGGCACCTTCGAGTTTTCGCCAGACCGCGCAGGTAGCGAAAATTGATCTTAAGGTAGGCGTATTTAAAGATCCAGCATTTACTATTCGACAGACTTCTGGTCGACACGTAGAAGGACCAGGAGAGGGGACTTCAGGGAAGGCTAATCCGTTCCTGCCCTAATAATTTTTTTAGAGAGTAATTTATGGACGCACAACGATTTTTGAAAGAAGTTGAGACTGCTGGCCTCCTTAATCAAGGGGACTTTGAGTCACTGAAAAAAGAAGTAGAACTTTCCGGACGTCCGGTTGAGGCGGTGGCAGTGGAACGTCGCTTGGTTGATGATGGTAAGTTGGCACAGTTGAAGGCGAAGGTTTTAGGAGTTCCATATAAGAAAGTAAAAACAACAGATGTTCCTACAGAACTTTTTGAACTTTTTCCAGAAGAGACAGTCAGAACTTATACTGTTGTGCCGATTGAGAAACAGAATGATTTATTAGTTGTTGGCATGGTTGATCCGGATGATCTGAAGGCTCAGGAGGCGATTAAATTTATTGCGCGACGGGCTCACCTCAATCTTGGTGTGTATGCTATTTCTTGGAGTGATTGGCAGTCGGTGTTACAGCGCTACTCTCCATATAAGAGTGAGATTGAAGCAGCTATTCGGTCTTTGAATTTGAAATCATCGGCTGGTCGTGATTTGGTGAGCTTGGAAAAAGGTGCCTCGGCCGCGCAGGATGGACCAGTTATCCGAATCGTGGCGGAAACATTCCGCGAAGCGATTACGCGAGGCGCTTCGGATATTCATATTGAACCTCAGCAAAACTATCTTCGTATTCGGTTGCGCGTTGATGGAGAGTTGCGCGAGGAAGCTTCTTTGCCCGTCGAACTTTCTCAGCCGGTAGTTTCTCGTATTAAAGTCATTTCTGATTTAAAAATCGACGAGACGCGCATTCCTCAGGATGGTCGTTTTCGAACAACAGTTTTTGGCAGGAATATTGATTTTCGAGTTTCCACATTTCCGACTCCGTTAGGGGAGAAGGTGGCCATTCGTGTCCTTGATCCGACCACCGGCCTCAAGAGTTTTGAGCAACTTGGTCTGATGGGCAAAAATTTGGAGTTTGTGAAAGAAGGACTGAATAAGCCCTTTGGTATGGTTTTGGTGACTGGTCCAACTGGCTCTGGTAAAAGTACGACGCTCTATGCCTTGCTTCAGGCCTTGAATCGCGAGGGAGTGAATATTGTCAGTCTTGAAGATCCTGTTGAGTACTTTGTGTCGGGGGTGAATCAGTCCCAGGTACATCCCGAGATTGGCTATGACTTTGCTTCTGGTTTGCGTCAGATTCTTCGTCAGGATCCAGACGTGATTATGGTTGGTGAGATTCGAGATACCGAGACAGCCAGTCTTGGAGTGCACGCGGCGCTCACTGGTCATGTGGTTCTTTCAACACTCCATACCAACAATGCGATTGGTGTGATTCCTCGATTGATCGATATGAAGGTTGATTCATTCCTCATTCCGGCGGCTTTGAATCTGATGCTCGGACAGAGACTCGTTCTTCGTCTCTGTGAGAAGTGTAAAGAACCCCAGCAAGCTTCTCCGGAACTTCAGACAGCTATTAAAAAGGCGTTAGCCGGCATGCCCGCAGAACTGACCGCTGAATTCAAAGATCCCTATACTATATATAAGGCGCCAGGGTGTAATGCCTGTCGAGGTAAGGGGACTGTTGGTCGGATGGCAGTTTTTGAAGTGTTTCGAATGACTCCAGAACTGGAAAGTCTTTTAAATAGCGGTTTCAGTATGCAACAGATTATGGCTGAGACGAAGCGACAGGGGATGATCACGATGCGTCAGGATGGAGTTCTGAAGGCCTTAGCGGGAATTGTTTCTTTGGAGGATGTCTTACGTGAGACTACTGAGGATTAATCGCTTTCATTTTCAGAACACGTATAAATTCTGCTGAATTTATACTATACTGCGCACCGACGTGCTCCATAATGTTCTCAAAATGAAAGCTCATGAGGAGTGTGAGGAGGTATATGGTATAATTTTTTTATGGCTGAAGATTATAAACAGAAACTTGATGAGTTGTTATTAACGACTGCGAAACAGAATGCTTCTGACCTTCATTTAAGTGTGGGTCGTCGTCCGACGTTGCGTCTGGACGGTGTGCTGGTGGCATTACAGAAAGAAGAAATTATGACTCCAGAGATTGCCGAGGGTTTGATTTCTGCCCTCCTTACTCCTGAGCAGAAAAAAAGATTTCTTGATGAACGCCAGCTCGACTTTGCCTATAGCTATGAAGACAAGGCGCGTTTTCGTGTGAATGTGTATTTTCAGCGTGGGTATATGTCGGCGGCACTTCGTTTAATTCCACCTCATGTAAAAACACTCGAAGAGTTATCTTTACCGCCAATTCTTCATGATTTTGGAAAGCTCACCCAGGGATTTATTTTGGTGGTGGGTCCGGCTGGTCATGGGAAGTCGACAACATTGGCCGCTATTCTTGATGAGATCAATCACACGCGCACTGATCACATCATTACTATTGAGGATCCAATTGAGTATGTCTTCGCTCAGGATCGAGCCATTATTTCTCAGAAAGAAGTAGAGAGTGATATTCCCAGTTTTAGCGCTGGTCTTCGCACGATTCTTCGTCAGGATCCAGACGTGGTGATGATTGGTGAAATGCGAGATGCTACTTCTATCGCCACCGCCATGACTGCTTCGGAAACTGGTCACTTGGTTTTTTCCACACTACACACCAACTCAGCGGCGCAAACTATTGATCGTATTATTGATTCTTTCCCTCCCGAGCAGCAGTCACAGGCGATGTCACAGCTGGCTGCGACATTAGTAGCAATTGTATCTCAGCGTTTAGTTCCGAGATTGTCTGGTGGGCGTGTTCCGACAAATGAAATCATGATTGTGAATCCTGCAATTCGCAATCTTATTCGTGAGCGAAAGATTTACCAAATTGATTTGGTTATTGAAACAAGCGTCCAGGAGGGGATGATGACCCTCAATCGCTCCTTGGCTACTTTGGTGAAGAATAAAGAGATTTCTTTGGAAAATGCTGAGTTGTATTCACTGAATCCTGCCGAGCTTAGAATCTTATTGGAGAGGATGTAGGAGTTGTTCATTCGTATTCTTATATGAAATTTAAGTACCAAGCAAAAACGCGAGAAGGAGAGCTCCAGGTGGGCTATGTTGAAGCGGGTACTAAAGATAGTGCGGCCAGTATTCTTTCTAGTCATGAACTTTTCCTTCTGACGCTCGAAGAAGCTGAACACGTTCGTTGGTATGATCGATTATCAAGCTACTTCAGTTCTGTTCGCAAAAAAGACTTTGTTATCTTTAGCCGACAGCTGGCTCTTCTTTTGAATGCGCGATTACCGTTGGGTGATGCGTTGAGAAATCTGGCAGAGCAGACACAGAACCCAACGCTTAAGGAGTCGGTGATCTTAGTCTCAGAAGATATCAATTCCGGTCTATCTTTTTCGCAGGCCTTGGAACGACAGGGTGGGGTGTTCTCTGAGTTTTTTGTAAGCTTGGTACGTGCTTCTGAAGTGACGGGAAACTTGGCTGAGGCCGCTTCGTTTTTGGCTGATTACTACGAAAAAGAATCGATTATTAGTAGCAAGGTAAAAGCTGCCTTGATGTATCCGATAATCGTCATTCTTCTATTTGTTGGCGTATCGGTTCTTTTGATCACTGTTGTCTTCCCACAGATCGGTCCAATCTTTGCGCAAGCGAAAGTGGAACTCCCTCTCTTCACGAAAATTCTTTTGAACAGTGGTGATTTCTTGAGTCGGTGGTGGTTGGTCCTGGTTATCTGTCTCACGGTGATCGTTGCCACGATTCTTGACTATGCACGAACGACCGAGGGGAGGGGAGTATTTGATGAGCTGAAGATTCGATTACCAATTGTCGGAAAGGTGTATATGCCCCTAATGATTACTCGTATTTCCAATAATGCAGCCATTCTTTTGCATGGTGGTGTGCCGATGGCGCAAACGTTAGAAATTGTCAGTCAGACAGTTGATAACGCGGTCTACGAAGAACTTCTTCGTGACATTAGTAATGGTGTTCGTCAGGGGGAACCACTTTCGAAGGCGATTAGTCAGCATCCTGATTATTTCCCGACACTTATTTCCCAAATGTTAGCGGTTGGTGAAGTGACTGGACAGGTTGATGAGATATTCACACGTGTAGCTACCTTGTACGGTCGAGAGCTGGATGATACAATCAACAACATGACCGAGCTAATTCAGCCGGTCCTGATGGTGGGCTTGGGACTTCTGACTGGATTATTATTCGGTTCGATTCTCATCCCGCTCTATAAGTTAGTTTCTACATTCCAGTAGAATAGAGAAAAGGTCGAGATTCGCTAGACATATACACGAAAAAAAATGAACAAAAAAGGTTTTACACTTATCGAACTCTTGATCGTTGTGGCGATTATCTCCATCTTGGCGGGTATTGTGTTAGTTGGTCTCCGACCAAGCTTAAACACCGCTCGAGATGCGCGGCGAATTGCTGAAATCAAACAGATTCAGACTGGTTTGCAGTTGTACTATAATCGAAACGGTGTGTACCCAGATTCTCTTCAGGACGTCCTTGATTCTGGAGTAGTGACTGCAATGCCATTGTTGGATCCTGGACAGGCTCCATATGGATATGCCAAAGATGCCGCTACCGGAGGATATATTTTGGGTACAATTTTTGAGGAACCTAACTCAAAATCCACTCAGAATCAGGTTACCACTGGCAGTGCTGGTACCGTCAACTGTGGTGATGAGAAAGCTTACTGCGTAAGTTTCTAGTTTTTTGACAAGTATGGCGTTTTACCCAATCCTTTTCTTTCTTGGACTAGCGATTGGCAGTTTTCTAAATGTCATAGCCGTTCGCTATCAGCCGGAGAAGAATCTTCTTTGTGCCGGTACGCTCGGAGGCCGCTCTCACTGTTCCCATTGCGGGAAACAGCTACGATGGAAAGAACTCATTCCACTCGTTAGCTTTTTAGTGCAGGGCGGCCTTTGTCGTTTTTGTCATCATCAGCTGAGTTTACAGTATCCTCTGGCCGAGCTTTTCTCGGGAATTATTTTTATTATGGTGCCGTGGCGATTAGGTATTTTTTCTTCGATGCCAGTTCTTGTGCTCTGGATATTTATCTTTTCAGCCTTACTTCTAATAGCCCTTATCGATATTCGGATAAGAATTATTCCTAATGAGTTGATTGTTTTTCTTTTTTTGGTGGCCTTGCCACTAGTGGTGCTTAGCGCCCAATCATTTGATCTGACTAGTGGATCTTTTGTCGGGCATTATGCCTTACTTTTCGGCGGACGAGAGAGTATCTGGCTGAATCATCTTTTTGGGGTCTTAGCCGGAGCAGGTTTTTTCTTGGTACTTCTCTTCATCACCAAGGGAAGAGGAGTGGGTGGGGGAGATATTAAACTATCCGCCGTTCTCGGACTCATCTTTGGTTGGCCAGATGTCTTGATACTTATTCCTCTTTCTTTTATTCTGGGAAGTTTATTTGTTTTACCACTACTCATCACTGGCCAAGCTGGGAGGAAGGATATGGTTCCCTTCGGACCGTTTTTGGTTTTTTCCTCAGTTCTTGTTTTCCTTTTTGGTTTCCAGATGGTTGATTTTTACTTTCACCTCTTTCGCATATAATGAATAGGTGAAGTCATTTTTTCATGCGCGTAGGGGATATACATTGATCGAACTACTGGTGGTAGTAGCTATTATGGCGATTACCGCTGGCACGTTAGTTTCTTTTAGTAAGATTGGTCAGGATCAAACTACACTTTACATCGAAGCGTCGAAGATTATCGACGTGGTCCTTCGGGCTAAGGCTTTAGCTATTTCTGCCTACAAAGATCCTAATGATACCCGTATTTCTTGCGCTCATGGCATCACCCTTGATCTCAGGCCAGGAGAAAACAGTTTTAGTCTCACTCGTTATCTGAGAAAGAGTCCAACTGACGAAGCGTGTGTCACGATGGGCAATAGCAATCCGCTTAGCCTTGGAGATCGTTTTGAAAGAGCGGTAGCGGAATCATCGGTGTATACTCTATCGAAGGGGATTGTTTTTGATCTGGCAAGTACCACAATTTCTGATATTGCTTTTCGTCCACCAGATCCTCAGATTTTCTTTTTCGATAAAAGTGGCATGTTGCCGACTCCTCCACTGAGGAGTGGAACAATTGTGATTATGGATGAAGGTGGTCAGTCTCGGATCCGGATTGTTATTGGTCAGGGTGGGCAGATTACTTATAGTTTTATTAACTGACATGAATCCTGTTTCTTTGCATGCTTCTCGGGGGGGACAGACCATCATGGAGATGGTGGTGGCTTTAGGTATACTGACGGTTGGTTTTTTGGGAATCGTGAACTTGCTCAATAGCTCACTAGGATTGCACCGAGTGATTGCTGATGATTACAAGGCGACCTATCTTGCTGCTGAAGGAGTTGAGTTGATAAAGAATATGGTTGTTACCAACGCTGGGAATCAGGCCGGTTCTTTGCCTCTTACTCCGGTTGCCTGGTGTTCTGGTCTACCTGCTGGTAGTTATGAGATTGATCACACATTGGAAGTTCCTAGTAGTAGGCCGGATGATTGTAACACCTCATATCCGGGACTTTTTGCCGTGACTGGTCGTCCTCTCTTTTTTCATCCTGCAACTCACTTGTATGACTACGACACTACTGACTCGCAGGAAACTCCTTTCCGTCGTACAGTAACTATCTCATATGGCAAGGAGGCTATTCCGTTCGCCACGGCAGATGACCAGATGACTGTTCAGTCGGTAGTTCGTTGGCGAGATAAAACTGGAGATAATGAAGTTAACCTTATTGATTATATTTTTAACTCTTCTTCTACATAGGTTTATGAAAATACATCTGACAGAGACGAGGGGAGGATTTACTCTAGTAGAGTCGCTGGTGGCGATTTCTATATTCGTTATTGTTTTTTCAGTGGCTATTGGTGGTTTTGTGGCTGCCTTGCGTACTCAACGTCAGATTCAGGCTTTGATTTCAGCAAACAGTAATGCCAGTTTGATTATCGAGCAGATGGCCAGAGAGATGAGGACGGGATTGGGATTTCGAGCCCTTGCTTCGGCTGACTGTGTTTCTCCAGCGTTACCGTGTGAGCTTGATTTTACAACTGGTCGGAACGAGAGTGTGGCCTATCTATGGGATAAAACTAACGGCAGTATTGTGCGTCGGGGTGATGCGGGAGACCTCGTGCCGATTACTGCAGAGAATGTGGCGGTGCGGTATTTGGGTTTTAAAGTACTAGGAGAGTGTGCCAGTGCGGGAGATTTTCCATCACACGGTCCACGAGTAACAATTGTGTTGGGTATTAGTCCGAAGGGAGAGCGTGGAGTCAATGACACGGTGACTGAGATTCAGACAACCGTGGCCTCTCGCCAGGGTTTTATCTGCGGGTATCCAGTTCCGGTTATCTGATCGTCCTGTAGAAGTTGCGTATGATATAATTAGGAAAATGACTAGCCGTTTTTTATCTGGACTTTTCTTTTCCTTCCTGACTGTTCTTGTAATAGGTGGAGTGTTTTACTCCATAGATTTAGTGTTTGCGAGTTTTGGTCCAGCCGATCTTCCGTTGAAGGGTTACGTCTGGGGAGCCGATAATGGCCAGGGTGTTGGTTTTATTAGTTTTTGTGGTGGGCAGGGAACGCCGGAATGTCCAGGGAGTAGCGTTGAGTATCAAGTGGTAATTGATAACAATACCGGAATTTTCAGAGGGTATGCCTGGTCCCCAAATTTTGGTTGGTTGAGTTTTAATAAGAGTGAAACTCAGTCTCCGCCCTATCCACCATTTAATAGTGGAGAGTCTTATATCGCGAAAATTGATCCCACAAATCCAGGCGAGAAGCAGATGGAGGGTTGGGGTCGGTTTTTGTCTGCCTGTGATTTTATAGATGGACCTGATGCTGATTCTTTTCCAGATCAGTGTGCATCCTCTGGCCCGGGAGCAAATAGTGGCGGTTGGGATGGTTGGGTAAACTTTTCTTCAGGAACCGCGACGGACGGAAATTACTACAGAGGATTTGTAGCTACGAGTAGTGCGGGAGCAGGTTATCTTTCTGGATATGCCTGGGGAAGTGATAACGTGGGAGTTATCGAGGCCAGTACCAGCCCCGCTTTCTTGCAACCTCCACGGGTACCACTTCCGCAAATTAGTGTTAATCTGACGGCCAGTCCGGTGACTGGAAAAGTTCCACTGGGAGTCACTTTGACGGCTACGGTAACTACTAATACGAGCTCTAGTATTACTTATAAATTTTTCTGTGATGAGGGAGGTAAGAATCGAGGGTCATCGACAATTGATACTTTTGCCACGACAGCATCATTCCAGTGTATCTATAGCGTAGCGGATAGTTATAAGCCCGCTGTTGAGGTTTATCAGGATGGAGTTTTTGCCAAAGCTGCTAATTCTTCTTATCTGACGAACGCCGGACCAGGACAGACTATTCAAGCTAAGCCAGGAATTATTATTGAGATTGCCCCTGATGAGTAGTTTCTCTCGCCATATCGAAAAATTTGATCCTCGTTCCGGACAGGCGATGCTTCTTACGGTGATCGCTCTAGGGGGTACACTGCTTGGTGCGACCACGATTGCGGGACTTCTCATGCTTTATCAAATTCGCCAAGCGACGGACTTGAAAGATTCTAATAAGGCGATTTTTGCGGCTGATGCTGGCATAGAGATGGTTGGTTATTATTTGGCTAATGCTACTGGAGGAGAGGAGCCTCTGGTTCCTCAAGATATGGTTGATCACAATGGGGTAACTAATAAAGCGAAGATCTCTCGGGTTGTCTGTTATAGTGCAACGAGTACTGATCCGACAACAATCATTCCTTGTTCGCAGGGTTCTTCAAGCGCTGTAGTGCTTCGATCATATGGAGAGTCGGGGAGAGCCAATCGGGCGTTTCAACAATAAAGTTGCGTTCTTAGAACGAGAAAATAGGGGACTTCCTTTACCTATTTTCTCGTTCTGACTTATTTATGGTGCAAACTAGAGGGGGGTGAGGGATTTCTGAATTCGAGGTAAAATGGGGGAATGCTGACGAAGATCGAGGCTAAGGAGCGTATCGAAAAACTGAAAAAAGAGATTACGCGATATCGTCATAGTTATCACGTTCTTGACGTCTCGCTGATTTCTGACGAGGCCCTGGACTCCTTGAAGAAGGAGCTTTTCGACTTAGAGTTGGCTTTTCCTGAGTTTGTTACCGCTGACTCGCCGACTCAGCGGGTGGCGGGGGAGCCTTTAAAAAAGTTTAAGAAGGTGACTCATAAAATTCGTATGAGTTCGCTGAATGATGCGTTTTCGAAAGAAGATGTCGAAGCCTGGTGGGAGCGTCTTCATAATTATCTTGGCCAGGAAGTCATCCCCACTTTTTACTGCGATCTGAAGATGGATGGCTTGGCGGTAGAGTTGGTGTATCAAGATGGTATTTTTGTGGAGGGGAGTACTCGCGGAGATGGTTTAGTGGGTGAGGATATCACCCAGAATCTAAAAACTGTAGAAGCGATTCCCCTGAGCCTCGAGGGCAAACATGTTGGTGAAGTACGTATACGGGGTGAGGTTTTTTTAATGACCAAGGATTTTGTGCGGATTAATAAAGAGCTCGAGAAAAAAGGAGAGAAGACATATGCGAATCCCCGGAATCTCGCCGCTGGCTCTCTTCGTCAACTTGATTCTCAGATTACCGCCAGTCGTAAACTTTTCTTTTATGCCTATGGAATTTCTGGTGAAGGGGAAGGGTACTTGAGGCAGTATCCCACTCATCAGAAGGAGTATGAGGTTTTGCGCAGTTGGGGTATCGCTCCGAATCCTCAGGGAGCAGTTATGCATTCTTTGGAAGAGGTTTTTGATTTTCATCAGAAGATTCTGAAAGAGCGGGAAAAACTACCCTATGAAATTGATGGCGTTGTGGTTACGGTAAACGATAATCGGATTTATGAGATGGCGGGGATTATCGGGAAGGCGCCTCGCGCCGCGATTGCTTATAAGTTTTCTCCACGAGAAGCGACGACGGTTGTTGAGGACATTAAGGTGCAGGTGGGTCGCACTGGAGTGTTAACTCCGGTTGCGATTATGCGTCCGGTGGAGGTGAGTGGGGTGACGATTACTCATGCCACCTTACACAATGCCGATGAGATTGAGCGGTTGGGATTGAAAGTTGGCGATACGGTAATTATTAGTCGAGCAGGGGATGTGATTCCTCAGGTCTTGAGAGTGCTTAAGGAATTGAGGACTGGGAAAGAGAAAGTTTTTAAGATGCCGTCTCGTTGTCCAGTTGACGATTCGCCAGTGGTGCGCGATGGTGTGGCCTATCGTTGTTCGAGTAAGAGTTGTAGCGCCCAACATCGTGAAGCACTTTATCACTTTGTATCTCGTGGCGGGTTCAATATTGAGGGTCTTGGACCGAAAATTATCGATCGGTTTTTGGACGAAGGTTTAGTTTCAGATGCTTCGGATATCTTTACTTTAAAGAAGGGAGACATTGCAGTGCTTGAGAGATTTGGAGAGAAGTCAGCGGAGAATATTATAAAAGAGATTGAAGATCGAAAAGAAGTTGAGTTGTCGCGATTTATTTATAGTCTAGGGATTTTTCATGTGGGCGAGGAGACTGCTCGGTTGCTAGCCAGTCGGATGCCTTTTCCTCGTTCGGGAGTTTTGATGGTGGGGGAGGTGGCAGATTTCTATCGAGCACTCTCACTTGAAGATCTTCAGAAGTTTCCGGATATTGGCCCAAAAGTGGCGGAGAGTATTTATGATTGGTTCCATGAGAAAAGAAATTCCCATCTCCTTGGCGCTTTAGGGAAAGCAGGTGTTAGCGTCCGTCATGAAAGGCCGAAAGGGGAGACAAATAAATTTATTGGTTTATCTTTTGTGTTAACGGGTAGTTTGATGAGCTTGTCGAGAGATCAAGCCAAGGAAAAGATAAGAGCTTTAGGCGGAGAGGTTTCTGAGTCGGTTAGTAAAAAAACTTCGTATGTGGTCGTTGGGGCAGAGCCGGGATCGAAGTATGAAAAAGCCCAGAAGCTTGGTGTAAAGATTCTTTCCGAGGCTGAGTTTCTAAAACTTACTACCAATTGATTTTTCTTTGGTTTCCCGTACAATAGCCTAGGTATTGCGGTCGTAGCTCAATTTGGTTAGAGCACCGCCCTGTCACGGCGGGGGTTACCGGTTCGAGTCCGGCCGACCGCGCAGAAAAAAGAAAATAATAGAGACAGTATAAAAAAGACAATCCCCAGAGCACGGAGTGTCTAGGGTTTGGGTTTGGGTTGCTGACTGATTAGGTCAGCCAGGTCTGCACGAAGTGCGGGAAGGGGGTGCCCGTAGAACGGGCGGGAGGGGCGGTGGTATTGGTCGTCTGTAGGACTGACTTAATCTTAGCGCTCTCACAGGAACCGACAAGGGGCGAGCTGTGGACAAGTTTTCGTAGGATTTTTTTAAATACCGAGCATCTTTTTTTACTAAAAAAGTGCTCTACGCTCTCACATCGACATGTTCCGAGAGTTATTTTAAAAAGATCCTACTCCAGCAGAGGGGGAGGAGTTAGGAGTTGAGCTTTTCGTAGTACTGACCGAGGCCGAGGATATCTGCTTCGTGAAATGGTTTACCAATTAACTGGAAGCCAATAGGGAGGTGCGTTGAATCGTAGATGGTGCCTGGTGGTTCGGTGGGCATGGAGAGCGCGGGAAGGCCAGCGAGGTTCACCGGGATAGTAAAGATATCAGCCAGATACATAGCTAGAGGATCGGACATTTTCTCCCCCATCTTGAAAGGAAGCGAAGGGTAGACTGGCGTGAAGATGACATCAACTTCTTTGAAGGCGTTATCGAAATCCTGTCGAATGAGAGTGCGAACTTTTTGAGCTTTGGCATAGTAAGCGTCGTAGTAGCCAGAGGAGAGAACGAATGTGCCAAGAATGATGCGACGTTTTACTTCTGGACCAAATCCGAGACCGCGTTGTTTGCGATAGAGATCGGCTAGTGATTCTGATTCTTTGAGGCCTTGTTTTAGTCGAGAGTAACGGATGCCATCAAAACGGGCGGTGTTTGAACTGACTTCGGCGGGTACGATGATGTAGTAACAGGCTGGCGCATACTCGCTGTGTGGCAGAGAGATTTCTTTGAACTCCACCTTCATTGATTTGAACGCAAAGATAGTTTTTTCTAATGCATTCATCACTGCTTCGTCGACGCCACCATCTTTGAAGTACTCTTTTGGCAGACCGATCTTTAAGGAGGTTACGGTTTCGTATCGAGGATGGAGAAGTTCTTTTGTTTTGTACGCAGTAGGTGCGCTGGTGGAATCATAGCCATCCTGGCCATAGATTCCAGAAAAAAGAATTGTGGCGTCTTCTACTGTTTTTGTAATTGGTCCGATCTGATCCAAACTCGAGGCCATAGCAGTGAGACCGTAGCGGGAGACAGCGCCATAGGTTGGTTTCAGTCCGACCACTCCACAAAACGCGGCCGGTTCGCGGATCGAGCCACCAGTGTCTGAGCCCAAAGCACCGAGCGCCATATCGGCAGCGACGGCGGCGGCTGAACCACCAGATGATCCACCAGGTACTCGCTCAGGGTCGTGAGGATTGCGCGTCATTAATAGCGCCGAGTTTTCTGTCGAAGCGCCCATAGCGAACTCATCCATATTTGTTTTTCCTAAAAATATGGCGTCCTGCTCTTTTAGTTTTTTAATGACCGTGGCGTCGTAACTGGCGGTGTAGTGTTCGAGTATCTTTGAGGCCGAAGTGCAGGGGAGGCCTTCGATTAAAATATTATCCTTGATAGCCAGTGGGGCGCCAGCTAGAGGAGAGATAGGTTCATTTTTAGCGATCTTTAGATCGACTTGTTCAGCCTGACGAATGGCGGTTTCTTCGTTGAGACTGAGATAGGCGCCGATTTTTTTGTCAGCGTCTTTGATTTTTTCGAAGAGACCCTGGACCACCTCAAGCGCCGAGAATTCTTTTTTAGTAAGACCGGTATGGAATTTTTCTAAGGTGAGTTCTTTAGGATTTGTCATGATGAAAAACTGAAGGGACTTTAAGGTAACCGGCGGATTCTTCGGGGAAGCTTTCTACTCCATGTTGTTTCTGAGTGTCGAGGCGTGCCGTATCTTCACGAAAGATGTTTTCGAGAGAGGTACCGCCATTCATTGCCGGGACATTTTCGGTGTCGAGCTCCTGGAGCTTTTCAAAGTAAGAGAGAATTGAACGGAGGTCGTCGATGAGTTTTTTCTCTTCTCGGTCAGAAAGTTCGATACGAGCCAGATTGGCCAGGTGTTTTAATACTTTTTGGTTAATAGGAGAGGCCATAGGGAGGATTGTAGCACTCTTTCGAGCGATTTCAATTATTCAATGATCTTCTTAGAATTATTTGAAATTCTTTAGGAACAAAGTTCTGTTTATTCCAGGATACGAGGAAGGACTTATTGGGCTTCTTTTTTGCATAGAATTCCTTACGATAGCGCTCGAGGAGAAGGGGGAGTGGCATGTGTATTTTCTCATATTTTTCAATAGTGAGTTCTAGTGCAATTCTTGTTTCTTCTATTGTAGAGATGCAGTCAAAGGGGCGGTGTGCGGATTTTCCCAAGAAAGCAGGAATATATGACCAGAGGTGAGGGTTATTAAGGAGATTTCCCTTAAATATTTTTTGGAGTTCTTTTTCTTCTAAAAATGGAGAGAGAAGGAGGTAGATAGTGAAACACTTAGGGCATTTTTTGCACCAGGAATTTTCTTTTAAGTTTACGTTGCAACTTTTGAAAACTGAGAAGTGTTTTTGGTATTGAGAAAATATGTAAGCAATTTGCAGTTCGTGGACAGGACGGAGAAGGCTGAAGTAGTTTATTTCTTTCGAAAGATATTTGGATAAATACACGCGGAATTTCTTTTCAAACAAAAAACTCTTGGAATACTGATGATTGATTGTTCGGTTTCCTTTTTTTAGGTTGCCTTCATCCGAACTTCGTTCTTGGGAAATGGCAATGTGTCGATAATCGAAGACTACTCCACAGAGTACGGTGAGAAAAGCTAAATAGCTTGAGAAAGGAGTGTGGCCATTGAGGTATCCTTTTTTATTGAGCGAGATAAGACTTGGATCGATTTTTCTTTGGATGGTAATTGGTGGAAGATTTGAAACGGCTCGACTGGCATTGAGGGCAGCAGGAACGTTTCCTAAGACTAGAGTGCAAAACTGTGCTTTTGATTCTTTTAGTATTTCAGCAGAAACGAATGAGTCCTTTCCTCCTCCCATAGGAACAAGGTATCGATTTTTCAGTGAGAGATGATTTGAGGCGATAGTCGGTTTTTGAGCAGACGAAGTTATGTTCACGAACTTTTTGGAAAAAGGGATTTTATTTACATAGAAGAATTCAGCTAAACCATTTTCAAGTAGGTCCTGCCACCAGGTAATCTGTGATTTGGAGAGATATCCTGCCTTAATGATAATCTGAGGACTCGTGGTTGCTTTCCAGTAGCTAGGGATTTCGGCTAGGCCAAGATGGAAGATGAGGTTTTCGAGTAGTTCAGGGTTTATATTCTTTATCCTTTTTTCATCTATATTTTCTATAACTACTTCTGGTTCGAAGCGAATATTTGGAGAAACGGAAAAAGAAAAGCGAATGACCAAATCCTTCTTTTTAATATAGTAGGAATAAGATTCATACGTGAAGGTTGGGTGTTTTTCGCGGAGAGCTTTATAGGTCATGATCTTAAAGATTTTACGGTTGCTTTGAATTGCTGGCCTCTGTCTTCGTAGTTTTTGAACATATCAAAACTTGCAGATCCAGGGGATAGGAGAACGACATTATTTTTTTCTGATTTTTTGGCGGCAATTTCCACTGCCTTTTTTAAAGAGGATGCAGTAAGAGTCGGGGTTTTTTTTATATGTTCTTGAATTTTTTTCTTATTCTCTCCGATTAGAATAATTAATTTAACAGGAGGTCTGTCCATGGCTTTGGCCATAGGTCGGTAGTCGAGATTTCTGTCTTTTCCTCCGGCGATAATGATGATTGGTTCTTTGAACGCTTTTATTGCGGCAATGGTAGCGAGGGGATTGGCTGAGGCTGAGTCGTTATAAAAAGAGACACTGTTGATTTTATCGACTAGTTCCAAGCGATGTTCATAGCCTCGGAATTTCCGAACGGCCTTCTTGATTGTTGTTTCGGAACAGCCAAGCTTTTGTGCAACGGCAACGGCAAGACTGGCGTTGTGGATGAGATGTGGCGCGGGGAGGTAGAGATCGGAAGGAGAGAGGAGTGGGTTAATTTCTGAACCAATGGAAACTTTATGCCCAGAGCTTTTGTTGGCGATCAGCTGCGCATACTTATTGCGACTATCATAAAAGACCCAGTCGGTTTTTTTCTGGAAACTGGCGATATGAGACTTTGCCTGAACATACTCTTTGAAGTTTTTATGGGCATCGAGGTGGTCAGGAGCGATTCCTAACACAATGGCGATATGCGGGCTGGTTTCTAAATCCTGGAGCTGGAAACTAGAAAGTTCGAAAACAACGAGAGAACTCTTTTTTATTTTCGGCAAGAGATCGAGCGCTGGAGTGCCAATATTCCCGACTAGATATACGTCTTTTTTTGACGCTTTCAGAATTTGATAGAGAATCGTGGCGGTGGTGCCTTTTCCTTTAGTGCCGGTTATACCAATAATTTTTGCTGGGCAGTATTCAAAAAATATTTTGGTCAGACTCGTCATTTGTACACCTGCTTTTCGGGCCGTCTTCAGTTCTTGGCGGTTATAGGGAATGCCAGGGGAGCGGATGATAATATCGAATTCTTTGAGTGAGTCGAGGTATCCTTTGCCAGTTTTTGAGTGGATGCCTGTAGGAATTTTGAGATCGGTTTTGTAGTCGAGTACCCAGTATTCGATATCTTTTTGTGGAAGCCCAAACACTACTTTCTGTTTTCTAAGAAAGCGAAGCGTGGAGATTCCCTCGCGACTGAACCCAAGAATGGCAACTCGTATCATGAGATAAAAATACCCCGCTTCGCTGTTTACGCCAAGAGGGGTATTTGAAATCAGTAACCGAGGCGACTATTCTCCCTGATTGGTGAATCGAGCGTCAGCGTACTCCCAGAATTTATTTGAACCACCAATTGAGCTGGCACACTCGCTTTCCTCAGCATAACTCATGGCAAAACGATGAATACTGGTGAGTGGAAGATGGCGATAGATCCAGGCGACTTGTCCTTTTTCTCCGTACTCGGCCATGACTTGCTTCATGGTTTCGTGGAAAGCCTGGCAGTAAGGACACTCAAAGTCAGAGAATTCAACAATTTTCACTGGAGCATTTTGGTTTCCACGAATGTGGTCAGTACTGCTCACTGGAAGCATGTTGTAGATAGGATCATTTTTCTCTTTGGCGGTTGGTGGCGTGCTGGTACTGGCTAAAGCTTCTTCTATAATCTTCTTCACCTCCTCATATGGATAAGCGCCGGCGATGAGGAACCTCTTTCCACTAGGGGCGATTACAATATTGTATGGCGTGCCTTGTCCACCGGCTTTTTCTGCATCAGCCATATGGCCTTGGATTTTTTCCGCGAATGATTTTTTTGCTAAGCAGGCTTCAACGGCGTCTTTTTTGAGTCCGATGCTCGCCATGACATCAACTGGCTTGGCGGAGCCATTTTTCCCGGTGAATGAAGTAGGATCTCTATAGAGAATAGCAATGGCGACAAGGAGTCCAGCGCCAATGATAGAAATAGGGATGAGGTAGGGGTTTTCTTTTTTATTTTCGAACTCGATATCTATCTTTTCGGGGATTGTGGTAATCGGATCCATTTCTTTCTTCATAGCTTTTACCGCAACCGTTTTCTCTTTCGTGATTTTTTTTGTGGGCATAAAAATAGTATAGCATAACTTATTTTATTTTTTTATGAATATTTTTGAACACTAAGAACAAACTTCTCCTTGAAGTGTATGATTTTTGAGAAGCTATCGGAGAAACTAAGGTTTTGAGATCCAGGGAAACTTTCAGTAGGAAGTTATCCCGGTTCACAAAAATTGCATACTGAAGATTGTTGCGGGGGCCGGACTCGAACCGGCTCCACGAGCTTATGGGGCTCGCATGGTAACCCTTCCACCACCCCGCGATATGACGGCTTATTATAGAAGGGAATGAGAGCAATTGTCAAAACATCAAATAGATGATACAAATTTCTAGTATTCGTAGCCCCGACGTTGCAGTCGGGATGGTGGAGCGAGTTTGTTTGTCTTATGAATGCTGGCGTAGCTCAGTGGTAGAGCGAGGGACTCATAAACCCTAGGTCGGAAGTTCGATCCTTCCCGCCAGCACATCTTTCATTTCTTGGTCTGCGTCGCAAACCTCATTTTTAGTACATTCACGAGGCCTTCTTTGATGATGGAGGACTTAAATTTTGAAGCACCGATTATTCTGTCTCGAAAGGTGATGGGGACTTCGATCATCGAATAGTTATTTTTTAGTGCTTGCCATTTGAGCCAGATCTGAAAAAAGTAACCGTCGAAAGTAATTTCTTCTTGGAGAATTTTTTGTAGAGTCTCTTTGCGCCACCCATTGAATCCACCAGTCAAATCTCGAATGGATATCTGAAGGATGCTTCGCGCATAAAGGTTGCCCAGTCGACTAATCATTTTTCTTTGGAAGTTCCAGCCTTCAATTTCCCCTTTTTTTGTGTAGCGAGAACCAACAACTACGTCGTACTCTCTGAGGGCGTTATAGATCTTTGCAATATCTCGATAGTCGTGGCTCCCATCGGCATCCATCTGAACAATAGCCTCGGCCCCAAGATTGAGAGCGTAGTCGAATCCTTCTTTATATGATTGTGCAAAACTCTTGGTTTGCTTTCGTTCTATAAGGTGGAGACGGGGTGTTTGTTTTTGGATTTCTCTTACCTCTCGTACTGTACTATCAGTTGAGTGATCGTCGACAACAATAACTGAAGTAATATGTGGATCTTCAAGGAGGTGGGGGATGATCTTACTCACATTACCCGCTTCGTTCAGCGTGGGAATAACTATGACCAGTTTTTTTATTGAATGGGGCATTATTCTCTGAAAACGACATACTTATATTGAAGGAAGTTTGAAAGGGAGCCACAGGCGATACCAAGTAAGGAAGCAATGTTGGCCCATAGTTGGGGAGAAAGTTCTGCGGGGTGAATAGTGTGTACCAATAACGCAGCGATGCCGATGTTGATGATGCCACTGAGAAGGCTGGCGAGATAAAATTTTTCAAATCGTTTTTCGTTCTGAGAGGAAAATACCCAGTGTCTATTCCAGAAAAAGTTGTGATAGACAGCTACAGAGAAGGAGAGGGTTTTAAAAACAAGGAAGGATGCTCCGGCGGAGAGGCCGGTAAGGAACATGGCCGTATTGAGGACGGTGAGGTCAATAATCACGCCAACGATACCAACGAGGGAAAAGGCAGCGATCTGATACCAACTCTTTGTGGCGTTGCGATGCCACCAGAAGGCCACTTCTTTTTTCTTAAGCATTGTAGTGAGTGTTGTTTTAATAAAAAACTGACGAGTGTCTATGGGATAGTATATAATTGATACATTGTGAAGAAAATAACGTCGCTTTTTATACTTGCTGGAGGAGTTTTTTTGTTTTCCGTTTATGTTCTCTTCGGCGCTCCTGGCTTGCTGACGAGAGTTCTGGTTCAGGCCCAAGTGGCACATACCGATATCATTACAAGTATCGTTGGCGGAGGCAATGGTGACGGTTGTCCAGTGAAAAGTGCTGCAGAGATTATGGCTCAGGGCATGACAATCGATCGCAGTGGGAATCTTATGATAAGAGAGGGCTCTCTAAACCCCCGCTTACGAATTGTCTCTCCGATTGTTGGCAATGCCTTGAGTCCTGAGTCTATAATTTCGACTCCCTCTGGTCAGGAAGAGATTTTCAGGAATCCTTTCTATATAAGTAATGCAGGAGGTGTTGCTTTTGATGCTGAGGGGAGGTGGTATGTCAGTGATGGTTACGCCAGGATCTGGAGGAGGTCTCCTGCTGGTCAGTGGGAAGTTTTTGCTGGAATGACCAGTCCTGGATACAGCGGTGATGGAGGGATACCGACAAATGCCGAGCTTTCTTCTCCTGCCAGTCTTACTTTTGATACTTCGGGTACTTTGTATATTGTGGAGGTAGGAAGTAATCGAATTCGAAGGATAAAGAATGGGATTATTGATACACTTCTCCAGTTCGATGTTGCCGATGCACGTCGTTTGGCGATGGACTCGGATGGTAATTTATTGGTAGTCAATCAGATTGCTCATGCTATCAGAAAGATTGATGTGCAAACTGGAGAAGTAACTCTCGTTGCAGGTACTGGTGTACAGGGATTTTCTGGTGATGGTGGTCCAGCAACAGCGGCACAGCTTTATTTGCCATCTGATTTAGCAGTTTCTTCGAATGGTGATATCTATATTGCTGATGCCGTGAATCATCGCGTGAGAAAGATTGCAAAGACTACCGGAATTATTACCACGGTAGTTGGCACAGGAGATTCTCGTGGAGCAGTGCGTGAAAACATTCCTGCCACCACTGCCTCTCTCGATAGTCCAATTTCTCTAGCAATCGATTCTCGTGACAGACTTTATATTGGTGAGGGTGGGGGAACTCATAAGGGGATTAGAGTTGTGGAGAATGGGATTATTTCTTCTTTTTCTGGTTTGACGAATGGAGAAGGGTGTTTCGCTCAGAACGCTTTTCTTCGACCCTACTCGATGCTTGTGGATGAGAGCAATAATTTAACCTTCATCGATTTTGATACTGCGAAAGTAATGAGGGTTCCTGCTCGTAATGGCGTGCAAGACGGGACTGGTGTGATGACGAGAATTACCGATTTTGATAGCTTGCAGGGCTCGACGACTTTTGCTTTAGCCAAAGATTCTGCGGGTATTCTATATGCTATTAATGGAAATAGGATTTTGAAATTGCTCAGTCCTAATAATTGGGTTGTAGTTGCTGGAACAGGGGTGGCTGGATTTTCTGGTGATGGTGGTCCGGCAACAGCGGCAACGCTGAGAGATCCATATGACCTTCTGGTGGCTTCTGATGGTACAATTTTTTTCTCTGATCAAAATAATAATCGAATCAGAACAGTCTCTCCCACTGGGACGATTGACACATACGTAAGTTTTCCGGTGCAACCTCGCGGAATCGATCAGGATCGGTTTGGTAATCTTTTCGTAGCAATCAGATACGGAAGTGTTTATAAAATAGCCGCGGGAACCAGGGAAATTTCTGTTGTGGCAGGTGGCGGTTTGTCGAGAGGCTATCCAGATAGCGGAGAGGTTTCTGCGACCAGCACCTTTATTAATTCAAATGACGTGGTCGTTGCTTCTGACGGAACTCTTTATATATCATCAGATCCTCAAACCCATCGAGTATTTCGCGTAACGCCTCAGGGCATGATGAGAACTTTAGTCGGCTCTAATCTCTTTTATTCCACGCCGACAGGTGACGGTGGGCCGGCTGTCGGAGCATCACTTTCTGAACCACATCGTTTAGCTCTCGATCGACAGGGAAATCTTTTTATTGCTGATTACGCCCATCGTCGGATCCGTAAGATTACGATGAGCGCAACTACCCCTCAGCCGAATCCTGTGCCAGTTCTCTCCGGACTCAGTCATTCTCAGTTCAATGTTGGTCAGTCAAGTTACTACTTTTATGCTAATGGGAGTGGTTTTGTACCGGATTCTGTCATTCGTTGGAATGGTCAGGATAGGCCTACGGTATACGTTTCTTCTCAGCAGATACGTATCGTGACTCAGGCTTCTGATATGGCGAATCCTGGAACGGTGGCGATTACGGTGTATACGCCACCACCTGGAGGAGGGGTGTCTGGTAGTCAGACGCTTACAATTATAGATCCCAATGCTCCAAGCTCTAGTCAGCCGAGTATTACTAGCATTTCGCCAAACACAAAGGTAGCAGGTGGCGCTGGTTTTAATATGATTCTTACTGGTTCAAACTTTTCGAATAATTCTGTGGTGAAATGGAACAATCAAGTTCGGGTTACTATCTTTGATTCGATCGCTCGTCAACTGACTGCCCAGATTCTTGACGGTGATATACGAGCCACGGGAACTTTCCCAGTAACCGTCGAGAACCCATCGCCTAGTGGAGGAGTGTCGGCTCCACTTATGTTTACAGTAACTGATCCTGCCTCACCACCTAACGAGACAACCTCTTGGCTTTCGAGTGGCGACCAACTTTACACAGCTTCTCAAGTGAGAAAGGTGGGCATTGGAACTACTGCTCCAGATTTTCCATTAACACTGCAGGCATTCGTAGGCGCCGACCCATTATTTTCTCGGGTGTTTTCTTTCCAGGATCAAAACGGTGTACGCAAGTGGCATCTTAATTTTCTGAATGGGGGATTGAACTTTGTGCAGTCTGGAGTGGCTGACTACAGACTGTTCTTAGCACAAAATGGAAATGTGGGAGTTGGTCTTGCAACTCCACAAGCAAAGCTGGATGTAAATGGCACAGTTAAGGTTGGTTCTCTTACTGCTGATCCAACTGGAGAGAATGGAATGATTTATTACAATACCACTATGAACAAGTTCCGTTGTTACAAATCTAGTCAGTGGAGAAATTGTATTGCCGTGGTCATGCCTTAATTTGTGTATATGATAGAATACAGATAACTACGTTCCATGGATATCCATAAAAAAATAGTACATTCATCGTTTCTGATTAGTGCTGTTATTCTAAGCCTCTTTTCTTTTACGATGGTTTTGGCTCAGACAACCTCTTGGCTTTCGAGTGGCGACCAACTTTACACAGCTTCTCAAGTGAGAAAGGTGGGCATTGGAACTACTGCTCCAGATTTTCCATTAACACTGCAGGCATTCGTAGGCGCCGACCCATTATTTTCTCGGGTGTTTTCTTTCCAGGATCAAAACGGTGTACGCAAGTGGCATCTTAATTTTCTGAATGGGGGATTGAACTTTGTGCAGTCTGGAGTGGCTGACTACAGACTGTTCTTAGCACAAAATGGAAATGTGGGAGTTGGTCTTGCAACTCCACAAGCAAAGCTGGATGTAAATGGCACAGTTAAGGTTGGTTCTCTTACTGCTGATCCAACTGGAGAGAATGGAATGATTTATTACAATAATTCCTTGCAAACTTTTCGTTGTTATGAGGCTGGAATGTGGAAGGATTGTTTTTAATATTATTGCTAGGTGTGGATATCTAGACATATTATATTAAAAAAGGTGTTATAATTTTATCAATAAGTCGGGTGTGAAAATTTAAATAATAATGAAAAAGACATCGTCGATTATTTGGTTCGCTGCGTTTTCTGTAGTGACCATTCTCCTATCTCAACTTCCTGCAGTTGATGCTCAAACAGGAGACACATGGGCAGTTGATGCTAATAACAATGTTGTTACCGCGGTTGGTACTGAAAATGTTGGTATTCGAACAACTAATCCCGACCTTCCCCTAACAGTTCAGGCTAAGGCTGGAAGCACGGCCTGGCTTCGTTTTCGTGATAGCAGTGCAATTAACAAGTTTCATATCAGTGGTCTAAATGGTGGATTTAATATTGCAGAGTCTGGTGTGATAGATGGTCGTTTGTATCTTAAGCCTGGAGGAGCGGCTGGTATCAATACAACCAGTCCGTTCGGTGGAACATTTTCTGGAAACGGCTTAGATATTAATGGCATCTTGAAAGTAGGGGGTCAGGGATTCAACGAGGCTACGACAGGCGCTGGTGGTATGATGTACTACAATGGAACAAAGTTTCGTTGTAACGAAGGAGGAAGTTGGAAGGACTGTGTGGTAGGTGGGGGTAGTGGAGGAGGTATCGGTAATGATGCGCCAAGTCCAAATGCGCTGCCAAGGTGGACGAGCACTGGTAATGCTTTTTTGACCAATAGTAATATTTCCGATAATGGCACTCAGGTCACTATTAGCAAGCCCACTTCTATTACTGGTAGCCTTTCCGCGAGCTCTATCACGGTGACTGGTGGATCTCCAACAGTTTGTCAGGCTGGCCAAGTTCTGGCTGGAGCGACTGTTCGAGGAGGATTAGTGACGGGTGGTACTTGTTCCTCGTTCATTTCGAGCACTCCTGGATTTTCTTTGTGGGAGCAGATTCCTGGTACGGCAAAACTGAAGACTTCAGCAACGATTGATGCTATTGGTGTGGGAACAAGTGACGTCGATCTTCCTCTTACTATTAAAGGCGGTGGTCAGTCTGGATCAGCCTGGATTCGTTTGAAGGATAGTACTGGAGCTAACAAATGGCATTTCACTGGTTTTGGTGGTGGATTTAGTTTCGTGGAGACCGGTGTTGCTGGTGGTGATGGGAGGTTCTTCATTAAAGCGGGTAGTGGCAATGTCGGTATGGGAACAATTACTCCAGGGGCAAAATTAGAAATTTCAACTCCAACAAGCAATGCGCTACGTTTGCGTCGTGGAACTCCGGGTAGTGTTGATGTATTTTCTGCAGTAGGCAGTGGAACTGGAAATTCTTTGTGTGGTGTTCCAACGGCAGGTGCATGTCTTGCTGCTTTTGATAGTAGCCGTTCTTCCATTAGTTGTTCTGAGGGAGGAGCGATCCGTGCTCTTTGTGCCGCGGTAGGGGATTAAAGGTTTTTTCAGCTTTCAACTCATAAAACCCGTCCAAGAATTCTGACGGGTTTTATGATAGTCTAGTACTATGATTCTTTCGTTGAACCTTGTCCGAGAGATTGTTTTGTCCGACTACAAGTTGAGATATCAGGGCTCTATTCTTGGTTTTTTCTGGTCATTTTTGAAGCCTCTTCTTATGTTTGGAGTGCTTTTGGTGGTGTTTTCAGAGTTTATGCGTTTTGATATTCCTCACTATCCCTTCTATTTGCTGCTAGGAATTATTATCTGGAATTTTTTTGCTGAGGCAACAACTTCTTCAAGCGCTAGTCTCTTAGCAAAAGGGGGGTTAATCAAGAAGATCTATTTTCCAAAAAGCACCATTGTTGTTTCTGCAGTTTTGACTGCCGCCTTAAACTTTTTCTTCAACTTTTTTGTTTTTTTCATAATTCTTCTTTTCAGGACGCAAGTTTTTTTGGGGGGACTATTGTTGTTTTGCGTTCTTTTTCTTGAACTGTTTTTCTTGTCCCTTGGCATTTCTTTTCTTGTTTCTTCTTTGAACGCTCGTTTAAAGGATATCGCTCATATTTGGGAGTTACTTCTTCAGGCTGGATTTTGGCTTACTCCAGTTGTCTATGCCAAGGAGATGATTCCGCCGAGTTATCAGTGGCTTATTAATCTGAATCCTCTGGCACAGATTATCGAGTATGCCCGGGGGGTACTCCTTTTCCAGACCATACCGTCATTTTTTAGCGTCGTGTCTCTCACGGTATTCGTCGGCGTTGTTTTTGCTATAGGATATTCTGTATTCCGCAGTCGAGAGAATTTTTTTGCTGAGGAACTATAGCATGCACTTACCGGTAATAGAACTGAAAAAGGTCTCCAAGAGTTTCCTCATTCCTCATGAAAAGATGAGCACTTTGCGCGAGCGCTTTATTCATCTTTTTCGGCCAAGAACATACGAGTCGTTCAGAGCATTGTCCGACATATCCCTGGCCGTTCAGCCCGGTGAATTCCTTGGAGTTATCGGTGACAACGGGAGTGGTAAATCCACTTTCTTGAAAGTTCTATCGGGTGTACTGAGGCCTGATTCTGGTAAGGTCAAAGTGCGTGGCGTGATCTCTCCTTTCCTTGAGTTAGGGTTGGGCTTTCAGCCAGATTTGTCTGGTCGGGAGAATATGTTTCTTTATGGCGCTCTCCTTGGTCTTTCTAGGAAAGATATTCATAAGAAGTACCAAGAGATCGTGGCCTTTGCTGAGCTTGAGAGATTTATTGATCAGAAGATAAAAAATTACTCTTCAGGTATGCAGGTTCGTTTGGCTTTTGCGATTACCATCCAAGCTCAAGCTGATATTTTCTTAGTAGACGAAGTATTGGCTGTTGGTGATTATAAGTTTCAAGAAAAATGTTTTGAGGTATTTCGTCGGTTTAAGCAGGAAAAGAAGACGGTGATTTTTGTGAGTCATGATTTGGAAAAAGTTGAACAGTTTTGCGAACGTTCGATTTTGATCAAGGACGGTCAGTTAGTGAAGTCTGGCAGAACGGACGAGGTCGTTACTTACTACAAAGCCCAAAGAAGGGGTGGCGCTCCTTTCACTGAGAAGAGAGAGGGGGTGCTTGTCTCGGATGTGACCCTTCTCGATGGGAGTGGAAAGGTCTGTGCTGTGTTTCATCCCAATGAGCCAATGACGGCAACTTTTCGATACCATTCTTCTCAGGACTTCGATCAAGTCATTTTTCAGATTCAGATGTATACGGAGGGCGGTTGGCTTTGCGCTGGAGACAATACCGATCGGCATGGCTTGGTCAAAGAAGGGACGAGTGGAAGAGGAGTTGGTCGTATCCAGTACGATGCTATTAATCTTTTGAGCGGTCGTTATACTGTTTTCATAAAAATTTGGCCATCCGGTTTCTCTGGGCCGTGTTTTGAGTCTCAACCCGTTTATTTTTCCGTAGAGAGTCGTCCGGAAGAGGGAGGGGCGATTTGTTATATGCCGGCTCGGTGGGAGATTGAGTCAAAGAACGAGTAATGAAATACGGTGCTTTAACATATACCGATATCGCTCCTTTTTCTTCGGGGAATATTGGTGATTACATTCAGAGCCTGGCAGCTATTCAGTTCTTGCCTCGTATCGATATTTTTTTAGAAAGGGAAAATCTTAAAACTACTCCAGAAGGAGAGGAGATTTTTGTCATCATGAATGGATGGTTTATGCATCGTCCAGAAAATTTTCCGCCACCGAAGAATATTCGTCCATTTTATATTTCATTTTGCGTGGCTGACGAGAAGATGCTTTCTCCAGATGCTGTCGAACATTTAAAGAAACATGGGCCAATTGGTTGTCGCGATTATGATACGGTTGAGCTTCTTCGAGCCAAAGGAGTACCGGCTTATTTTTCGGGTTGTCTGACTCTGACTTTTGAAAATTTTTACAAGAAAAGAAACGGCGGTGTTTATCTTGTTGATGTGAAGGAAGGTTTTTTAGATTCTGTTCCTGCTGGCATAAGAGAGAGAGCTGTGGGACTTTCTCACGAGGCTATTCTTCCGCAAAGTTCGTTGGAGCTATTGAGGATGGGTAGGGTCAAGTATTTTGCTCACACAAAAAGAGCTAAAATACTAGATCTTTTTGTTCTTTTTCGCCGAATTTTTTCTTGGCGGTTTAGAAAGCTGTTGCCAAAAAATGATTATCGATTTAGCACTTTTAGTACATTTTTGAATCTAGTTCGCGCACAAAGTTTTCTGGATTTTTATGCCCAGGCAGATTTGGTCATTACGAGTCGTCTCCACGTTGCCCTTCCTTGTCTCGCTTTTAGTACGCCAGTTATTTTGTTCAAGCCTCACTACGAGGAGAATCATGATAGGTTCACGGCAGTCAAGGAATATCTCCAGTCTTTTTCCGAGAATGAGCTAGGTGCTATCAACTGGTATCCTCAGCCTCCCCAGGTAGAAGCTCACCAGAAATTCCTTCGTCTTATTGTGAGAGAGGCTGTCTTGATTGGTGATAATCCCTTGAAGAATCGAGATCTAGAGTACTTCTACAAGGAGAGCGGTTGGTATCCTTCTTCTGGTGTTTTATGATAGGGCATAGGTAGATTCATAAGAAACTCATTATGGATAAAAAGGAAACTATTCAAACCAGCTTCATCATCCCTTGTTTTAACTATGGGCAGTATTTACCCGAGGCAATTCAGAGTGTCCTAGATCAAACCTATCAAGATTTCGAAATTATTGTGGTCGATGATGGGTCGACCGACGAGCTCACGAAAAAAGTTCTTGCTGAAATTAATTATCCGAAGGTGAGGGTTATTCATCAAGAAAATAAGGGTTTACCAGTAGCCAGAAATGTCGGTATTCGAGAAGCGAAAGGGGAGTTCATAGTGCCCCTTGATGCCGATGACAAATTGGATCCTACTTATCTTGAGAAGTGCTTGTGGATGTTTGAGCATAATCCAGGGATAGGGTTCGTATATACGGTCACCCAAACATTTGGTGATTATGAATATTTCTTTGGTTTTAAAGAATATAATTTTCGAGAGCTTCTTTCTGAGAATTTTATTCCTGCCACGGCATGTTTTCGGAAATCTGATTGGAGCCGTATAGGAGGATACGAAGAACGTTTATCTTCTTATGAGGATTGGGAGTTCTGGATTCATCTAGGTAAGGAGGGGATTTTTGGAGTTCTTTTGCCAGAACCACTTTTTTTCTACAGAAAACATGGAGATTCTATGCTTGAGACAAAAGGTAAGCCAAACCATGCAATGATTTATAGTCAGATAAAAGGACTGCATCCAGAACTTTTTCCTTCGGGGGAGATTGATGGAGATTATGAACATTTGGGAAGAGTCTCTTCCCAAATCATTTATCCGTCCCATGCACTTGATACTATCGCCAGTATCTTTAGAAAATTCCAAGATCGTCACATAGAAGATAGAGAAACGGTCAAGAAGACATATCAAAAACTTCTCTTGCTGGAAGGAGGGTTGCGTGAAGAACGTGGTCACAGGATGGAGTTGCAGGGTGCTTTTGATAAAATTTTGCATTCTCGGGGTTGGCGAATAATTAGCTTTCTTCATAATGTAAGAATGAGAATTCCTTTACTTAGAGATCTCTGAGAGGCTATGATCCATTAATATGAAAGAATCTGTGTCACACACTGCTGTGTCTGAACTGAAATCATTATTGTCTAAAGACTCGGGTCAGATTAAGGTAGTTTCTTTCGACGTGTTTGATACCTTGTTGGTCAGGCCATTTTTGAAGCCGACGGATCTTTTTGCGTTTATTTCTCCTCAGGTAGAAGAGATTATTGGTCGATCGATAGATTTTAGGAAGGAGCGCATGACTGCTGAATATGAAACGCGTTTGGCCTTGTCTCATCACGAAGACATCACCATTGATGAGATATATGATCATTTTTTAGCTCTGCCACCTCAGCATCGAGAAACAATAAAAAAATTAGAGGTAGAAACCGAACGACGATTAATCTATGCCAAGAAAAGTGGGCGAGAGCTTTTTGAGATAGCGAAGGCTTCTGGGAAAACTCTTGTTGCAGTTTCTGACATGTATCTTTCAAGAGTATTCATAGAAGAGCTTTTGCTTCGTGAGGGATACAGTTTCGATCGAGTATATGTTTCCTCTGAGCACCGGAAGGTGAAGGTCAGTGGCAGTATGTTTAACTGGGTAATGGAAGATCTCGGGGTAGCTCCTCATGAGATAGTTCACATTGGCGACAATCCCGTATATGACGGTTCGGCAGTTGCGCGCCTGGGGATTAATACAATTTTAGTTGGTTTGAACCGAGAGACGATGATGTCGGGTTGGCCTCATAATCTTTTGTGGAGAAGGGGTTCTTCGGATTCTTCGGTGAGTGCAGTTTTGGGAGTTATCGCGAATCAACTTTTTGATAAAGATGCATCTGATTTTTCTTACGACAAGGATTCTATTTTTAATGGAAGTTCCTACAACGTTGGTTACTACTGGCTTGGACCAGTTCTTGCTGCTTTTTCTTTGGAGTTGATTCGCAATGCTAAAGATAGGAATTGTCTGTACTTTTTGTCTCGCGATGGTTGGATCATGAAGCAGGTCTACGATATCATTGCTCCCTATTTTAATTCCTCGCCACAGTCCAAATATCTATATCTTTCTCGGAAGTCGACGGCCTTGGCACCAATTCGTTCTTTGGATGGTATGCGAGAAAAATTTGGCATTGTTTGGTTTGAGACAACTGTAGGAGAGTGGATTAAAGATCGTGTTGGAATTGAGATCGAGCCGGGGGATGATGAGCTCGTTCGTAGATTTGGATTTGGAGATGGCTTGAAGAGTAAAATCAATCTTAAGAATTGTTATAAATTCCAGGGAGTGCTTCTTGCGATCTCTCCGCGAGTGCTCGCTAAGGCGAAGAAACAGAGGAGTCTCCTTTTTGAATATCTCAGTCAGGAGGGAGTTGCTCGTCCGCATGGAGAAGAAGGAGACACCAACGAGAAGCTTGGTTTCGTAGACATTGGCTATCACGGGCAGACACCAAGAAATATTTTTCAGCTCACGGGGAATTATAATATTAATCTTTACTTCCTTGTCGCGGGTAAGGATATCTTTAGTCTGGTGGATGAGTTTGGAACGAGAGTGTACGGTTCTTATGGAGAGATGCGTCGAGGGACAAAGATATTGGATAGGAAATGGAAGAGCTTCTTCAGACATCACAAAATTTTCGAAACTTTTTTTATTACCACAGAAGGCAGTGTGACCGGATATTCTAGGGATAAGGATAATAAGGTAGTCCCTCAGTTCTATGAGATGAAATTTGGGAGGGAGCAGGAGATTGCAAAAAATGCTCATCAGGGGGCAGTAGATTTCGTTCGTGATTTTGCTAGTACCTTTGGTGGTCAGCTACAACATCTTAATCCTTCGGTCGACGTTCTCATGGAACCAATTTTGCTTTTTGCGAATTACACCTCGTCTCGTGATCTAGATATTCTTAGGGGTGCTTTTTTTGAGGATTATTTTTCTGGATTAGCACTTCAGGATGTGGAGTGGCCAGCTGGTAAATTAGCAAGGCGTTATCCTCGTCTTGCATCCCTGAGGAACTCTGTGTATTTTGAGATGAGGCGATTGTATGATATCCCTTCCATCGGTCGTTTCTATGATAAGGGGTACGGCATAGCTTTGAAGATTTATCGTCGAGTTCGGAGAATATTTCGCTCATTTTTTATATTTAGAGAATTTTTTCCTAGGATATTTTAACTTCTATATATGCATTCTTCCATAATCAATCTTTCGGCTATTATTGTCTGTACAAATGAAAAGAAGTTTTTGGAAGCTGCGCTTTCTTCTTTGTCGAAATCGTTAGGTGGTTTCGACTCTGAAATCATTGTCGTGGACAATAATTCCTCTGATGGGAGTCGAGAGTTTATTAAAGAGAAATTTCCTGATGTTGTATTAATCCACAATCGGGAAAATAGAGGAGCAGCGTATGCGCGAAATCGAGGGATCGAAAAAGCCCGGGGGCGGTATTTTCTTTTTCTCGATTGTGATACGGAAAGCGTGAAAGTTGTTCCGACCCTTCTTCTTTCTTATTTGGAAGAGCATCCTGAAATTGGCGTTCTAGCCCCTCGGTTGGTTTATCCAGATCGGAGTTTACAGTATTCCTGTCGGCCATTTCCTAACTTAGCTACATTTTTTTTGCGAGTTTTAGACGGTGATTTGAAACTACTGTGGCGTAGAGAAAATTTTGTAACAGATTGGGATCATAGTTCTTTAAGAGAAGTTGATTGGACGATGTCGGCAGCGTGGTTGATGCCACGAACGACGATTGAGAAAGTTGGGCTGTTCGATGAGGGTTATTTTTATAATTACGAAGATGTAGATTTTTGTTGGCGAGTAAAGAAAGCGGGACTTAAAGTCGTCTATTATCCAGAAGCTGAAGTTGTCCATCATTACCAGCGGTTGAGTGCTAAGGGTGGTTTCAGAAATCCGTTGAAGTGGTCGCATCTGAAGAGTGCCTTGCGATTCTTCTACAAAAAAGCATGGTCATAACCAAAGATAGATTGCGTCAGATTTTTTTTCTTTTCGGGGATATTTTCAGTTTAGTCTTTGGATTTTTATTGGTTTTTGCGCTTAGAAGAAGAACGCCTTTTTTTCCACCGCTCCAGGAGTTTTCTTTTTATAGCTCTTTCTTGTGGGTATATGTTTTTTCTTTTGTAGGACTTTTTTTTGCCTTCCGTTTTTACGAGAAAGAACGTCCACAGTTTTCTTTGTCTTACCTCGCAGACTATGTTCGTGCCTTGCTATGTTGGGGATTTATTATGATCGGTTTTGCATTCCTCGCTCAGGCGAACTACTCTCGAGTGCTTTTGTTGTATGCGCTTATTCCAGGTTTCATTTTTCCTTTTCTGATTCGTTTAATAGTTGTTCGCGTGTTTCCTCAGACGAAGGTTTTTTCAGAAGAAGAGGAGATTGCAAAGAGAGCTCGTGAACTCATTGAGTTTCATCAGATCTCAACTCGAGAACTGGATGTTCTGGAGGGACTCAAAGAAGAACGGACCGATTCTTATTTTTATCTCTTTGCCAAACGTTCTCTTGATATCGCCCTCTCCGTTTTTGGACTTTTATTTTGCATTCCCTTTATTCCCTTTGTGGCTCTTTGGATAAAGCGTGATAGTCGTGGGCCGATACTCATTACCCAGGAGCGTGTTGGTCGAGGGGGGGAGATTTTCTTATTGTATAAATTAAGAACTATGATTTTCGACACGCCCTTATATGCAGCAGCGCCTCGCGAAAGAAGTGATGAACGAATAACTTCAGCTGGTCGTTTTCTGAGGAGCTATAGTCTTGATGAGTTACCGCAACTGTGGAATGTCTTGAAGGGAGAAATGAGCCTAGTCGGTCCTCGACCAGAAATGCCATTTTTAGTGGCTCGACATAATGATTGGCAAAAACGACGCTTGCTGGTGAAGCCGGGAATTACCGGGCTTTGGCAAGTTCTTGGTCGGAAAGATTTACCGCTTTCTGAGAATCTGGAGTATGATTTTTATTATATTAATCATCGCTCTTTCCTTTTGGATGTCGTTATTCTGCTAAGAACAGTGCCTGCGATCGTTTTGAAAAGGGGAGCATATTAGAAAATGCAGACTTACAATTCTTCTCTCTCGTGGTCGCGTGTTCGTCTGGCCTTTTTTGCATTGGTGATGGTAGTACTTCTCCCAGCAGTTTTTAGTGGCGGTCTTGATGATTTTGGTCGAGGGCTCTTTTTTGTACTTGCGGCGCTTTTTATTGTGCTCCAGCACTCATATTGTCCGAGAGACAAACAGATTCGTATCTTTTCCTACTTATCTATACTTTTTCTAGGATTAATTTTTTGCTCAGCATTTGTTTCCTTCGACTATCACAAAACGGTCAACGATTTTTTTGTGCTTATGGCGGCAGTGCTTGTCGGCTTCAAGAGCTTCTTTCTTTTCAAGGATGTCGGATTAGAAGATAAATTTTTCAGATGGCTTCTCGGGGGAACCGTTCTCTTCTCTCTCTATGGACTCTATATTTTTATAGGTGCCGATCCCTTATTTCGTCTTGGTTCAGTTTTCTACCAGCAAAATGCTTTTGCGGGGTTTATGTTGCCTTCTCTATTCTTCGTTTTCGGATCCCTTTTTATCACTCGGTCGAAATGGAGGTTTATTTTGTTTGGATCGATTGGTGTTTTATTAATCACAGTTTTCATCCTGACTTTTGCCCGAGGGGCTGCACTGGCGTTTTTGGGAAGTTTTGTGGTGACGGCGATGCTCTTACGGTGGTCTTTGCGTGAGTGGGTAAAAAATATTGGAATTACATCTCTCATACTTTTTCTCGGTGGCATCTTGGCGTTTACTGTTTTTAGCGCAAAGAATCAGAGGTTCGCTCAGACAGTTCACATTGCACCAAATTCTCCGGTCCAGTTCTTTGAGTACGAAACGCCTCAGGAGAATGGCTTGATGGCTCGTTTTGCATTCCTGAAGGAAACTCAAAGAATCTTTTTCTTATATCCTTTGACTGGTGTCGGGTGGGGTGCTTTTGGAGATGCGTTTTTTATGCACCGAGAAGGACTTCGCAACTATACTGCCGATCCGCATAATCTCATTGCTCGAAGTTTTGTTGAGCTTGGTGTGATTGGTGGACTGATATTTCTTGTTCTTGTTGGCAATCTTTTCTACTTCGTGTGGCTGGTGGCGAGAAGGGATTATAAGGATAGGACGGAAAGGACTTTTTCGTTTGTTGTTATCGGAAGCTTTCTGGCTTTTTTCTTTCAGAATATGGTAAACGCCGACTGGCTTTTTCCGTCCGATGTTGTTCTTTTTTGGGTGATTGTGGCCCTACTTGTAAGACGAGTTTACGAGAGAGAGACATCGGTTATTCACTCAGTTCGTTGGTTGAATAATTTGATTATTCTATTTGGTATTGGTTTGGCAGTAGTTGGTGGTACGCAAGTTCTTGCCAGAAGTTATTTCAATCAAGCTCACGAGCTCGTGTCTTTAGGGCGAAGCAGTGAGGCTTTTGACAGTTATCGATGGGCCGTGCGTCTTGATCCATGGGAACCTCTTTATAAACGCGACCTTGCGATGGTGCATATTGAGTCAATGAAGCGAACAAGAGATAAGAGCTTGGCGATCTTTCATCAAGAACAGGCATTAGACGAGATCAATCAAGGATTAGCTATTCGTCCTTTTGATCCATATTTCTTCTTCCTGCGTGGGCAAGTGTATTTTTATCAAGGCGATACAGAGAGAGCGAAGACTGCCTTCCAAACAGCTCTACGATATGATCGTTTTACTTTGTTTGGTGCGTATCGCGAACTGGTTAATCTTTATTTTCAGCAAGAAGATTATCAGGCAGTTGTCGAACTTCTTCAGCCTATTGTGCGAGTGTATTCCGAAGAGGTTTTTGCTTCGGTCGCCTGGATCAATCCCCACAAAGATCAATCAAGGAAAGAGGTCGCAGATCTGTGGTTGCGTCTAGGTTTGGCTCACCTCGGTCTTCGAGACTCTACCGCTGCCAGAACAGCTTTTGAGACGGCTCAACGGTTCGACCCAGAGAATGCGCAGGTGAAGAGGGCGGGGGATTGTTTTCAGCTCCAGCCTCGTTCCTTGGATGCTTTTAGGAGTTGTTTCTATTCTTCAGCTTACTAGGCGGTCGAGTGAGGGGGTTGTTTTTATCTGGCTCTTCGGCCAGAATTTTGCTACCATCATTTTTATGGATTCCATCTATAACTCCCCAGATTTAGAGCCGAAGGAGTATCCTATTTCTCTTGAGAACGAGAAGGCGGTCTTACTTTCTTTGGCTGCTCGGAAGGATTTTGAGGCAGAGCGAATGAAGCGCTATCTTGGCATGCCTGATCTTTCTCGTACCGAAGGTAGTCCTCTTCATGAGATTGTAGCTCAGGCAAGGAGTGTGCCCGCGTTGAAAAATTTCGATAATATTATTATCCCGGAGATTGTGCCAGCTGATATCAGTTTTGATCTTTTTGATTTTGCCCCAGATCATCCAGCGCGAAGCACCTCTGATACCTACTACGCAGATCCAAAGAATATTTTGCGTACTCATGACACGGTTATGTGGTACTACTATTTGAATCTTCCTGAGATAAAGAAAAAGATTGCAGAGAAAAAATCATTGGGAGTGACCTGCTATGGAAAGGTATTCCGGAAAGACGAGATTGATCGTCGGCACATGAATATTTTCCACCAGTTCGGTGGTCTGTATCTGACTCCAGATACGACTGCGATGATTGAGATTGATGAGTTGAGGAATGTACTGACCCAAATTGTGAGGGGGCTTTTTGGTGAGAATATTCAGTATCGATTCCTCGATGACACGTTCCCATACACTGATCCTTCTCTTCAGGTAGAAATATTTGTAAACGATCAGTGGGTGGAAATCTTGGGTGGGGGAATGCCCAAGAAGAGCGTTTTAAAGAAGTTCGGAGTGGAGGGCTATAATGGGTGGGCGTTTGGCTTTGGTCTTGAGCGACTGGCAATTATTAGCATGGAACTGCCAGATATTCGATTGTTGTGGTCAGATGATCCACGAGTGACTAAGCAACTGAAGATGGGACAGAAGTTTCAGGAGGTGAGTAAATACCCACCAGCACCTCGTGATATTTCTTTTATCGTACCCAAGACATTTTCTCCAAATGATTATTTTGATTTAGTTCGTGATGTGGCCGGCGACCTTGTGGAGCAGGTAGAACTTTTGGACAGTTATGAGAATGATGCCAAGTTCGGTGCTGAGAGAAAGAGCTATACCTATCGGGTTATTTATCGGAGTAGCGAGCGGACATTGACCAGCGAAGAAGTTGATGCCATGCATAAAACACTTGAGCAAAAATCGAGAGAGCAGTTCGGCGCCGAGGTGCGGTGATGCTACTATGGCAAAAAAATCATTATCGTTCTTATCTTTTAGCTCGATCCCAGAACAGGTTCAGCAAGTAGCTGGCGAGTTGGTGGCTCATGGTCATCAGGCCTATTTAGTTGGTGGATGCGTTCGTGACCTTATTCTTTCTCGAGAACCCAAGGACTGGGACATTGCCACCGAGGCGACGCCTGAGCAGATTCAGAAGATCTTTCCAGAGAGTGTCTATGAGAATCAGTTTGGAACCGTTGGCGTAAAGACTGAAGCAGTTGATTCTCGATTGAAAATTATCGAGGTGACGACATTTCGGAAGGAGGGAAAATATACCGATAAACGTCATCCAGACGAGGTGAGTTTCTCAAAGACCATCGACGAAGATCTGGCCCGACGAGATTTTACCGTGAATGCGATGGCGTTACGGTACGACGAAGATCTGGCGAGTATAGATAGGGGATCTCTTGTTTCGCATCTCGTCGACCCTTTTCATGGTCAGGAAGATTTGGAGGCGCGAGTGATTCGCACTGTGGGAAATCCCGAGGCGCGGTTCGATGAAGATGCGTTGCGATTAATGCGGGCGGTGCGGTTTGCCACGGAGTTGGATTTCCAGATTGATCTAGAAACTCGGCAGGCAATTGAAAAGAAGGCTGGTCTTTTGGAGATGATCGCTAAGGAGCGAGTTCGTGATGAGTTTGTAAAGATTATTATGAGCGAGCGAGCAGCGTCAGGCGTGTTGCTTTTGGAGGAGCTCGATTTGTTGCGATATATACTTCCTGAACTTCGTGAAGGAATAGGGATGAGTCAGAACCTTCATCATATTTACACGGTGTTTGAACACAATCTTCGGGCCCTTGATTATGCGGTTAGACAGAATTATTCACTGGAAGTTCGAGTGGCATCCTTGTTGCACGACGTAGGTAAACCGAAGACGAAGAGGGGAGAGGGGAAGAATGCTACTTTCTATAATCACGAAGTGGTGGGTGCGAAAATGGCTTTTGGTATTTTAGAGCGACTTCGTTTTGGTAAAGAGTCTATTGAACATATTGCGCATCTCATTCGGTATCATATGTTCTATTACAACGTCGGTGAGGTGACTGAGGCGGGAGTACGTCGATTTCTGGCGCGCGTTGGACCAGAGAATGTTGATGACTTAATGAAAGTGCGTGAGGCTGATCGAATTGGTTCAGGCGTGCCGAAGGCGGTGCCATACAAATTGCGCCACTTTCTTTTTATGATCGAGAAGGTAAAACACGATCCAATCTCGCCGAAGATGTTAAAGGTGACGGGTAGTGATATCATGTTTCTTCTCAGCATCCCGCCAGGTCCGAAGGTTGGTTTTATTCTTTCTATTTTATTGGAAGAGGTTTTAGATAACCCACACTGTAATTTGGTTGAGTATCTGGAAAAACGAGTGCATGAACTTGGGAAGCTTAATGAAAAAGAACTGAAGGCGATGGCCGACCAGGCCAAGAATCGTAAAGAAGAGTTTGAGACAGGAACCGAAGAAGAGATGAAGAAGAAGTTTTTTGTGAAGTAGTATCGATTAGACTTTTTGTGCTGAAGAGAGTTAAATGAGTCAGAACGAATTCAACGGGCTGTAGTATACCGGTAGTACGTGCGATTCGGGTTCGTAAAGACCGGGTTCGATTCCCGGCAGCCCGACAGACTTATTCGTGAATTTCAAAGAGTCGAGATAAAATTGCTCCAGCGACAATTTTTCCCTGCCTCTCGACATAAAAATTTTGCTTCGCAAAAACCAATCTTTTTATGTCTCCGAGAGCCTCTTTGAAATTACGAATTGCGTTAGAGTTTCACTTAATGTAGCCGGGAATCGAATAGTGGAAGGGGTCGGGAAACCACGATTGGTTTCCCGTGTCGGAGATTATTCAGAACCGAGGGTTCTGAAAAGCGAACAAAGTGAGCGTGTGAGCTTACCGGCAGCCCGACAATGTTTTATTTCGTGAAATGGTATAATAGAAAAATGGATAATATGCCTGTTCCTCAGTCGGTGGTGAGCGGTTTGCCTGGAGCTCAGCAACTCCTAAGAGATACTTGGATGGTTCTTGTTGGTCACTGGAAAAACTTAGCTCGGTTTTCGGTGTTAAACGTCCTTCTTGGTTTTGGAGTGAGTGTAATAGTTGGATTTGGAGCTTTTGTAGTTGTCATGGGAGTTGAAGACAGCGCGACTAATTGGGGAAACATTGGAATCTTTGGCGTAGCCTTAGTTATTGGTTTTCTCATTGTGGTGACTCTATCTTTTTGGATCTCGGCCGCACTACTTGAAGCGATCCGGGCCATCCGTCAGGAAGGGAGAGATCTTAGTTTGGGAGAGGCTTTTCAGTTGGGACGAAGACGAATGTGGGCTTTGGCCGTTGTCGGGCTTTGGACGGGTTTGGCTATTACGGGCGGATTCATTCTCCTTATTATTCCGGGTATTATATGCGCCGTGTGGTTTGTGTTTAGTTCTTTTGTGTTTGTAAATGAGAATATTTCTGGGACGGATGCATTGCGACAGAGCAAGAAATACGTAGTTGGAAGATGGTGGGCGGTGTTTGGAAGGCTGATCACGCTGTGGGTTACTTTATGGATCGTTTCCATGGTGGCAGATTTTATCTTTAGAACGATTTTTCATTTTTCGTATACGCCCCAGCCATACACTGCTCCCTTTTCTTTTATTCCTACAGTAGCTCCTTGGTATGTGTTACTTTTTTCTATAAAATCATTCTTCCTAAGTATATTTTCCTCTTTAATGACTTTGGTGTATCTGCAACTTCTTTACGAGGCATTGCGTGGCGGTGGCATTGCTGAGGTTCCATTGCCAGCTCCGGCAGTTACCGAGAGCTAGTCACCTCATTTTTTGATCGTTGTCCGTTTTTTATGTCCTTCTGATGAAAAGGGTGTGGTATCCTTATCGATATGAAGAGCGTTAAGAAGAATAATCGAAGTTCGTCGAAGGATCTAAAAACCTTGGCGAACTTTATCTATGAGACGGGCATTCTCACAAAAACTCCTCGTTCCGGTTTGTGGTTTCTTGGGACTGGCAAACAGTCAGTAGCGGAGCATCTTTTCCGGACGACGATGATTGGCTATGTGTTGGCTCATCTTGTTCCGAAGGCCAACAAGGAGAGGTTGCTGTTCTTATGTTTAATGCACGATCTCGGAGAGGGACGGACGTCTGATCTGAATTATGTGCACCAGAAGTATGGACGGTTGGCTGAGTCTCAGGCAGTTTCCGATTTAGCCAAGACGTTGCCTTTTGGAAAAGAAATCGAGAATGCATATAAAGAAGAACAGGCACGATTAACTTTGGAGGCTAAATTGGCCAAAGACGCAGATAATTTAGAGTGGATGACAACGATGAGAGAGGAGGCGATTAAGGGGAATAGTAAGGCTGAGATTTGGGCTAAGTTGGCCTATCGACGACTGAAGACTAAGGAGGCTCAGAAGTTGGGAAAGGCTATTTTAGAGTCCCATCCTGACGACTGGTGGTTCGATGAGAAGGATACTTGGTATGTGAATCGTCCACAGTCGTCAAAGCGATGGCGGACACGTTCTTAGATAAGATTATTGCTAACTATTTCGTATTCATTTATTCTCAACTACGGAATTACAATTATGGAAATCATAGAAAAAATACTGCGATTTTTTGATAAGCTTGAAGATCGCGTGAGGAGCAAGCTGAGTCATATTCCTATTCTTTACGCCTTTATTGGTGGGATTGGCATCGTGCTTTTTTGGCGTGGGGTATGGCATACCGCTGACTATCTTTTAGTGCAGTCTGGCCCTTGGTGGGATGGTCCAGTTTCTCTACTCATTAGTACGGCGATCTTGCTGATGGTTGGTTTGTTCGTCTCGGCATTTATTGGTGATAGTCTTATTCTGTCAGGATTAAAGAAAGATAAGAAGTTAGTTGAAAAAACTGAGATCGAAGTTGAGACGGAAGAGGATGTCCTGCATTCGATTCAGGATCAGGTCGAAGAAATTGAGAGTCATGTGCATCAACTGAAGCGGATGCATAAAGAAAAGTGATTATATGAAAAAAACTTTTGTGAGCGTCTTCGTGTTATTCATCATTTTGAGCTTGTTGGCCCCTTTGTTTTACTATTAATTTCCTTTTGCCTTTTTAGTAACTATTCAGTACTCTAAGGAGGAATTTTGGGCCCGTAGTTAAGTGGTATAACGCGGCATTCGCATTGCTGAGGCGGGAGTTCGATTCTCCCCGGGTCCACAAATGGAAAAAGAGTTTAGTGATAATTTCAGTCTGATTCTTTTTTAAGTCCACACCCTAGGACTTCCCTGTTTCGTATAAATAATTCATAATCTTGTCAGATCTTGAAGGAGGGTCTAAGTTATGACGGAGGCAGTAGCTCTTATGGTGGTTTCGACTTTTGGTCTTCTGATTTTTCCCGGTCGTCTTGGTAGCGACTTGGTTGGAGGCGAGAGTCGGCAGAGGATAGTAGGGGATGCATTGCTATCGTTGCTCTGTTCCATTGGTTTTGCATATGGCCTCATCCTCTTCGGAGGCGGTTGGCCAGTTTCGGCTTCGTGTGCCGAGATTCCTGTTTGCCGGATGGCTTTGTCTGGTGGTTTGTAGAATCCCAATGAGGGATTTTTTATTATTCGAGATACTTCTTACAATATGATGACATCCACCTTTTCTACTCACGAATCGATAGCGAGCAAAATGTCGTTGAATTAGCTTTCGGAAGGTGGCGACCTGAGAACGCAAGGAGGCTTTTCAGTAGAAAAGAACTCCTGGTAATTCAACGATTCTTTTTGCGAGTCAGTTATCCACACTCTTTTAGCCTTGGGTGTAGTAAAATTAAGGAAAGCCTTAGAGATTATCTAGGGAAAGGTCGAGCAGGTTCTTTTGATGTTTTTAATTTACTATTCATGGATACTTCAACAGTAGCAAGCAACAACTTCAACTATTTTGCTGGACTTCTGGCGAACGCCTTCACGAACGTCTGGGGACTCTTCCTGAGTTTGACCTTTAGTCTCTTGGGAACGCTCGTCGTTCTTCTGATTGGTCTTTTTGTCGCCGCAGGGTTGGGCAAATTAGTAGAGAAAGTTTTTGAGACATTGCGAATTGACGAGGTGTTTGAGAATGCTGGACTGAAGCCATATTTTGAACGGGCTAATGTACGATTGCGTGTAGCCTATTTCTTGGGACGCACCGTCTATTGGTTTGTCATCATTGCTTTCCTTTTGGTTATCTCCGACTTCTTGCAACTCGCTGCATTTTCGATGTTCCTGGGTGATGTGCTGAACTATATTCCAAACGTTATTGCCGCAGTCTTGATTATGTTAGCGGCAGTAGTCGTTGCAAGTTTCTTGCGTGGAGTGGTTCGCGCCTCAGTCATGGGTGCCAGAATGCATGCCGCCCAGTTTTTGGGAACAATCACTTGGTGGGCGATCGTGGTCTTTGGTTTCTTCACGGCTCTTTTACAGCTTCGTGTCGCAGAGACAGTGGTCAATGCGTTGATCACCGGATTTGTAGCGATGCTTGCGTTAGCTGGTGGTTTGGCTTTTGGTTTGGGTGGCAAAGATTACGCCGCTCATCTCTTGAACAAACTACGCGAGGAGACAGAATCACGTCGATAGTTTTTTAAAAAACTGCTGTAGTTCGTCTCGTAATTTTTCGAGGAATACGGTGAGTGGTGATGCTGTGAGGGCGTTATCATATTACCTACACCTCCTCGAAAAATTACGGGATGAGCTCGGCGGTTTTTTTGTTTCTCTAAGAAATAAAAATAGAGAAGCGTTGTGCTTCTCTATGGAGAGATTCTGTCGAGACCAAACTGGCGGAGAACAACAGGATCTGTACATCGTTTCTGTGTTCGCCAGAGAATCTGATCTCTAACAGGGGAGTCTTCAGAGCTCATATCCTGGAGCATACCGTGCATCTCAAGATTTTCGAAGACTACTGCCCCGTGTTTTTCATAATGCACTTGAGGATAGCATTCGTGGATGACGATTCCCCTGGAGAGATAGGCAAGGCGCTTACAGGAGAGTCGAAAGTGGGTAGTCAGCTTCTGGAACTTTCCCCAGACTTGCTTAGGTAAACTCAAGCTTCCATGTGCTTCCATGTTCGTGATTTCTCCTTTCGCTAGGCTGATTCTAGCATGTTTTTCTATCCCCAGGCTATGCACTTTGCGGGCTTTCTTGACAAGGGGAGGGGGCTCGGGTACACTCTCTTCTACGTATGAGGACTCATAGAAACCTGTTGACCTAGAGTGGTTGCGCGAGGCTTTCTAAAGTCTTGGGTGCCGCTCAGAGAGCGGTTTTTTTGTTCCATGCGAGCTCGTTGAAATTTTAATGATTAAGTAATTAAGTAGGTTCGTCTTCTTGCTCCTCAAGGCAGGAAGCGAACATAAGTCAGCATTGGGATGGTTGGACAATAAGGGCACACGGAGGATGCCTAGACATAAAATGGCGATGAAGGACGCAGCGTAACGGCGATACGTCTCGGGGAGGTGTGTAGCAACCTTTGATCCGGGAATTTCCGAATGGGGTAACCCAATTACATAAACTGTAATTACCTCGCAAGAGGTGCGAACCCGCTGAAGTGAAACATCTCAGTAAGCGGAGGAAGAGAGAACACAAGTTATTCCCTGAGTAGCGGCGAGTGAAACGGGAAGAGCCTAAACCTACATGCTTGCATGGAGGGGTTGTAAGGGAAGGACTCTCTCAACTATTACACAGCCTTTTGTTTATAGTAGGTTGTGTAATGGAAGAGGTGGAGAAGTAAAAAAATGCGCGTTAGCCGAAGCCGTCTGGAAAGCGGAACCATAGCGGGTGATAGTCCCGTAGGCGAAAACAAGCAAACTTCTTAGTCTTTTTTCTTGAGTACTTCGAGGCCAGAAAACTTCGAAGGAATCTGGGAGTACTGTCTCCTAAGGCTAAATACATTTTATGATCGATAGTGAACAAGTACCGTGAGGGAAAGGTGAAAAGCAGGCCGGTGAGGCCGTTGAAATAGAACCTGAAACCGTGTGTCTACAAGGAACTGAAGTCTTAAGAGCTTCTCGCAAGGGAAGCCCCGGACGACAGTGTGCCTATTGAAGAATGATCCAACGACTTATCGTATATCCCTCGTCTAAGGGTCTCTGACCCGGAGGCACAGGGAAACCGAGTGTTAAAAGCGCGAACATAAGGGGTATATGATAGACCCGAAGCCAGATGAGCTTGCCTTGGGCAGGTTGAATCCGTGAGAAATCATGGAGGAGGACCGAACCGGTGGGTTGTTCAACACCTTCGGATGACCTGAGGTAAGGAGTGAAAAGCTAATCGAATCTGGTAATAGCTGGTTCTCTCCGAAATAGTTTTAGGACTAGCGCGTACTATAGAGTCTTGCGGGTAAAGCTACTGGTTCAAGAGTAAAGGGCGAAAGCTCGGCTCTCGAGTCAAACTCTGAATAGCGAGATACTCTGGTGCGTAGTTAGAACGTGGGGGCTAAGCTCCATGCTCAAAAGGGAAACAGCCCAGACCACAAGTTAAGGTCCCTAAATGTATGCTAAGTGTTAAAGGAAGTGTTTCGCCATAGACAGATAGGAGGTTGGCTTAGAGGTAGCCATCCTTTAAAGAGTGTGTAACAACTCACTATTCGACGGCGAGATGCGCCGAAAATGTACCGGGGCTCAAGCATACTACCGACACTGTGGATCATATGCATCTCACTAAGATGAGATGTGTTTCTAAAACGTAGGAGAAGAATCAGAACTGATAGAAGTTCTGATAGTAGTAGTAACAAAATTATTATTGGAATGGTTAAAGATTTCTGATCTTTTTCCTGCGCCAAGAAGCATCAACTTTTAGTGAGATGCGTATGGTGGTAGGAGAGCATTCTGATCGCAGCGAAGCAGGACCCGCGAGGGCCTGTGGAGCGTTCAGAAGAGAGAATGTTGGAATGAGTAACCACTATCTCAATGCGAAATTGAGACCCCGAAAATTCAAGGTTTCCGTGGCACTGGCAATCAACCACGGGTGAGGCGGGCCTAAGGCGATGGCGAAAGCCGCAGCTGATGGACAGCCGGTTAATATTCCGGCCCTTCCGCCGTTCATATCTGAGGGACGAAGGAAATAACTTTTTGTGCCTTATTGGTTTGGCATCGTTTGCACTCAGTTGCATCGCAAGATGTGGCGCGTGTCGACGGAACGTCTGGCTTTTGTCAGGCGAACAAGAACGAAGAGCCTTCCGAGAAAAGCTCAGTAAAGCGAACGAACGGAATCCGTACCGCAAACCGACACTGGTGAATAGGGCGAGTAGCCCAAGGGGAACGAGTGAGTCATTGTTAAGGAACTCGGCAAAAAAGCGGCCGTACCTTCGGTATAAGGCCTGCCTTGTCGAGGCTGAAAGAAGGATAATATTGTTTGCGAAGAGAAGGAGTGGAGGTGACCGAGGAGGTCCCAGTTGAGGGCTTTGGAATATGCGTTCCACGCATGGTGTCCGGACCCAACGCAGGATACTGGCCTAAGTGATCCTCCACTCCTGCAATCCTTTGTAGTTCTTTGATCCCGAGCAATCGGGACGTATGGGGCGAAGCGTGTTCGCGTAAGCTGGTGATCCCCCCTCACTGGTGAAGCAATGCGTGGAGCCCCACCTTATCTGGATGTGGAATCTCCGACTTTCGTCGTTGAGATTCCCTCCTTCTTTCAGTCTCGATGAGGCCGCAGCGAAAGTCTCTCTGGCGACTGTTTACCAAAAACACAGCTCCCTGCTAACTCGTAAGAGGATGTATAGGGGGTGACACCTGACCGATGCGAGAAGGTTAACAGTGGCGGTCGTGCGCAGCAATGCGTACGGCTGACTGCTCCAAGCCCTCGTCAATGTCAGCGGTAACTATAACCGTTCTAAGGTAGCGCAATTCCTTTTCGGGTAAGTTCCGAAGCGCACGAAAGGTGTAACGACTGGAGAACTGTCTCAACAATGAGCTCGGTGAAAATGCGATTCCCGTGAAGACGCGGGATACCTGCAGCGGGACGAAAAGACCCCGGAAGCTTTACTGCAGCTTGGTATTGTCTTTAGAATTCTTGTGCGTAGCGTAGTGGATAGCCTTTGAAGCATTTCTTTCGGGAGATGTGGAGGCGCCAATGAAACATCCATCTCATGAGTTTTAAAGTCTAACCTAGAGAGAGCCTCACAAGGGAAACTCTTTGGGGACAGTGCTTGGTAGGCAGTTTGAATGGGGCGTTTTCCTCCTAAAAAGTAACGGAGGAGTTTATTAAGGTCAGCTAGGGTCGGATGGAAATCGACCTGGTCGTGTAAACGCACAAGCTGGCTTGACTGCAAGACCTACAAGTCGCGCAGGCACGAAAGTGGAAGTTAGTGACCCGACGGTAATAATCTTAAGGTATACTTCGTGTTGGCAATTCCTTCGGGAGTTTCCAATGCGGAGTAGATACTTCTGATTTCTTTACAGGAAGGCCGGAGACATCGGATAAAAGCTACTCCGGGGATAACAGGCTAGTGTGGTCCAAGAGTCCTTATCGACGACCACGCTCGGCACCTCGATGTCGGCTCGCCCTAGCGCGGGGGTGGAGAAGCTCCCAAGCGTTTGGCTGTTCGCCAATTAAAAGGGCACGTGAGCTGGGTTCAGACCGTCGTGAGACAGGTCGGTCTCTCTCTGCTGTAGGCGTAGAAACACTTGAGGGGAGTTGGCCCTAGTACGAGAGGACCGGGCTGAACATACCTCTGGTCGACCGGCTTTGCTACCAAGTGAATGCCGGGTAGCTATGTATGGAAGGGATAAGTACTGAAAGCATCTAAGTACGAAGCCCACCCCAAGATTAGGTGTGGTCCGCAAGGACAGGATTTCCTAGGAGACTACTAGGTTGATAGGCTCTCGGTGTACAACCAGCAATGGTTTTAGCCTAGGAGTACTAATAATCCACTCCAACCATCCCAATGCTGACTTAACTACAGACATTGCTTAATCATTTTTGAATTTTGAATAGAAAACCGCATAAAGTTTTTTATTTGCTGGTGTTTTACTCTCGCGTGTCCCACCCCATTCCATTCCGAACTGGGAAGTGAAAGGGCGAGAGGCTGATGATACTTACTGGTTCGCCGGTTGGGAAAGTAGGCTATGCCAGCATATAAAAGATTTGATGCGGTTTTTGCTTTTCAGGTCTCTTAAAATCCGCTACTATAGTGGGTATGGAGTATCGCACAGCCAAGCAGTTGGTTTACGGTGGGATCTACCTCGCCGTTTTTCTTTGGATAGCTTTTTGGTTTTATTTTTTGATTGTGAAGCCGGCACCATCCTGTTTTGATAAAAAACAGAATCAGAATGAAGAAGGAGTGGATTGTGGGGGAGTATGTGCTCGTTTTTGTGTACCAGAGAATCTTGGACCAGTGAGCGTGGTTGATGAGATTAGTATTTTTTATCCGATCCCCGATAAGGCGACAGTTCTCACACGCATAAAGAATCCTAATGCTTCGCACGGTGCATCGGTTTCCTATTTAATCACTTTGTACAACTCTCAGGATCAACCAATCATGAGCGTTCCTCAGGAAGCTATTCTCTATCCAAGTCAGGTGCGGTATGTGATTGTGCCGAGTGTTGATTTGTCAGAGATTTCATCACCGATTGCCAGAGCCCAACTTCATTTTCAGAAGATTGATTGGCAACCCGCGGAACTTTTCCACCAGCCGCAAGTTACTGTTCGTGATCAGGAAGTTTCTCGGGAGGGGAATTTTGTGCAGGTAAAAGGGAATATCACTAATGATGACTTAGTAGATGTACCAGAGGCAACCGCCGTTGCGGTGTTTTTCAATCAGTTTCGTATTCCTATTGGTGCAGCGAAAACAGATCTTTCCCAGCTTGGCTCAGGGGAGACTCGAGAGTTTACCATTGTGCATCCGATGCTTCCTGGTTTAATGCGTGAAAGGACTCAGGTTTTTGTAATGACTGATTAATACCGTGTTTTCTCGTCTCCTTATTCCCTCGGGGATACTTGTGCTTTCAAGCCTCCTTGTTTTGAGTAGTATTGCTTCTTCTTTGGTGTTATCTCAATTTCTTTGGGTGAGTCTTGGAGCAATAGGTGCGTTTTTCTTTTTCTTCTTTGACCCTCGGATCATCACGACCTCTCCGCGAATGTTATGGGGTTTCTATTTTTTTGTATTGTTCCTTTTACTTATTTCTCTTGTTAGTCCTGTGGTTCGACAAACACAGAGCTGGGTTCGATTCGGTGTTGTGAACTTCCAGCCAGTAGAACTGGCGAAAGTCGCCCTAATCCTTCTTTTTGCTTATTTTTTCAGTCGTCGCCATTTACAAATCGGAGTCTGGTCTACTGTCTTTTCCTCCTTTTTTATTTTGGCTTTGCCTATCATGCTGGTGGTCTTGCAGCCAGATTTTGGTTCAGCACTTATCCTGAGTGGTATTTGGTTTGGCTTTCTTCTTTTGAGCGGTTTGCCTTGGAAGCATCTTTTAACAATGATAGCAGTGCTTCTCGTTGGTCTTATCTTTATGTGGCATTTTGTTCTCAAGGGGTATCAGCGGGAAAGAATTATGAATGTCTTCTATCCCGAACAGAACGCATTAACGTATAATTACAATGTTATTCAGTCGAAGATCGCTATTGGTTCGGCTGGATGGTGGGGGAAGGGATATGGTCAGGGATCGCAGGTTCAGGCCGGGTTTCTCCCAGAGGCGCAGACCGATTTTATTTTCGCCGCTTTGATAGAGGAGTGGGGATGGTTGGCAGGAATATTTATTGTCAGTGTTTTTGGATGGTTACTTCTGGAGATCCTACGGGTTGGTCAGAATGCCGATCAGAATATTGGACGATTCATTTGTTTAGGGACAGTCCTCACGTTTCTCATTCAGTTTTTCCTTAATATTGGTTCGGTAATTGGTCTTTCGCCAGTAGTCGGTGTACCTTTCCCACTTTTAAGTTACGGAGGTTCAAGCCTGATTACTTCATTATTTCTTTTAGGCATTATTCATGGCATTTCTATCCGATCTTAAACTAAAATTCTTAGTTATTGGTGTACTACTGACATTAGCGGTACCCGTTTTTTCTTTACGACCAGTAGATATTCATGGCACAACTCAGGTTTTTGAAATAGCGCAAGGAGAGAGATTCTGGCAGATTATTGGTAAATTGCAGAAGGCTGGACTTATTCGTTCATCATCGGTGACTGGCCTTGTGGCTCTTGGGCGAGGACAGGCAGGCTCACTAAAGCCCGGCCGATATCAGTTAAGCCCCGCATTTTCTAGCGTGGAAATTATTGATCTACTAGAGAATGGTGCGCGTCATGAGGTAACAGTGGTGGTGCCGGATGGCGCCTCTCTTTATGAAGTCGATATGCTTCTTGCCAAGGCTGGAGTGTTGCTTCCGAATAGTCTTCTTCCGAAACACGATCAGTTAGAAGGTCGTCTCTTCCCTGACACCTACCGATTTTTTTCAGGCGCTTCTTCTTCTGAGGTAATAGATAAGCTGACACAAAATTTTGAAATAAAGATTGGCCCTCTTCTGCCCGCAGGAGATGAGGATCAACAGCGGGTGATTATTCTGGCTTCTCTCGTCGAGAAGGAGGTTCCTAATCTTTCCGATGGTCAGGTGGTGGCTGGTATCCTAGAAAAACGTCTTCGAGTGGGAATGCCTTTGCAGGTTGATGCTACACTTTGCTATGCGAAATTAGAGCGGGCAGCAAAGAGGGGGCTACCCTATGAACCGTGTACTCCTCCTTCGGCGTCCGATAAGGCGATTAACTCTCCTTATAACACCTACCGAAACAAGGGTCTCCCTCCCGGACCAATTGGTAATCCGAGTCGTTGGGCTTTTGAGGCTGTACTTGGGGCGAAGACCTCTCCTTACTGGTTTTATATTAGCGATCCAAAGACGGGAGCAACTATTTTTGCAAAAACCCTCGAGGAGCATAATCGAAATATAGCTAAATACCTACGATAGGGGTCTGACGGGCTGTCGTACACAGTTCATCCCCAGCCTACTCCTTAGTCCTTGACTCTCCCTGGAGTTCGGGTTAGAATCTTTGAACACTATAAAGAAAAGCCTACTTGAGGGGTTTGTTTTTCTTTTTTCAGGGGAGGGGGATAGGAGTTTCATCATATGGGTCAGTAAATAAATTTAATAAATTAAAGGTCTTTTTTACCTGCTTCCAACAATAAGCAGGAAGTACTTTTTTCGCCACAAAAACGTATGTCACTAAAAGTCTCTGAGGTAAAGGATTTTGGTAAGTTTAAGCCAGGGGTCGCGCAGCCACATCTGAACGATGTTCAGATCAATTCGTATGAGCATTTCTTGAGGAACGGACTGAAGGAGTTGCTCGCGGAGATTTCTCCGATTCGTGATCACACCGGCAAAGAGCTGGAACTTTATTTTGAAGACTATCGTTTTGATGAGCCAAAGTACGACGAGGTGACCTCTCGTCACAAGGAGGCGACTTTTGAAGCCGCCTTGCGCGTGAAACTCCGTTTAGAAAATAAAAAAACCGGACAAAGCACTTCTCAGGAAGTGTATCTTGGCGACTTCCCGATTATGACCAAGCGAGGCACGTTCATTATTAATGGCGTGGAACGTGTGGTTATCTCTCAGTTAATTCGTTCGGCCGGTGTCTATTTTGTGGCGACACCCTGGCATGGACGAAATTTATTTGGAGCAAAGATTATTCCAAACCGTGGCGCCTGGCTTGAGTTTGAGACTGATGTTGATGGCGTGATTGGTGTAAAGATTGATCGTCACAGAAAAGCGGCCGTTACCGACCTCCTCCGTATCTTTGGTAATACTGAAGAAATCTCTCCCTCACTCTTTTCCGATGTGGATAAGGGCACAATTAAATATTTAGAAGCAACCCTCAAAAAAGATGGCGCGAAGGACTTAGCGGAGTCCTATTTAGAAATCTATCATCGTCTTCGCCCTGGTGATCCGGCGACGATTGAGACGGCTAAGAACTTGGTGGATAGTATGTTTAAGCGTTTTGATCGTTACGATCTTTCTCCGGTCGGACGTTTCAAGCTGAACCAGCGATTAGGATTTGCTCAGAAAAAAGATCAGCGCCTTTTGGATGTTGATGATCTTTCGGCCATCGTTCGGGAGATTATCCGTTTGAATAATGATCCACACGCGATGGAGGATGATATCGATCACTTGGGTAATCGTCGTCTTCGTACCGCTGGAGAACTTCTGGAATCTCGCTTGCGAATCGGTTTGGCTCGTTTGCGACGTATCGTCCAGGATCGAATGTCCACTTTGGAGCGGACTAGCCTTTTGCCAAGTCAGTTGGTGAACTTCCGTCCATTAGGTGCCGCGGTGAAGGAGTTTTTCTCTTCTTCACAGCTTTCGCAGTTTATGGACCAGGTCAATCCTTTGGCTGAGGTTGAACACAAGCGACGTCTCTCAGCTCTTGGGCCAGGTGGTCTCACTCGAGAACGTGCTGGCTTTGAAGTGCGCGACGTCCATCGTTCTCACTATGGTCGTATCTGTCCGATTCAGACCCCAGAAGGTTCAAACATTGGTTTGATCAACTATTTGGCAAACTTTGCCCGAGTGAACGAACTTGGTTTCTTAGAGGCACCGTATGTGAAGGTGGAGAAGGGGAAGATTACCAAGGAAGTTATTTGGATGAATGGTTTGGAAGAGGAGCGATACAAGATTGGTCATGGTGGTATTCCTCGCGATGCGAGTGGGAAAATTACCCTACCATTAGTAGAAGCTCGTATTAATGGTGAGCCAGGAGTCTGTAGTGCCGAAGATCTGGATTTTGTAGACGTGGCGCCGAATCAGTTTATTTCGGTGGCGACTTCTTTGATTCCGTTCTTACAGCACGATGACGCCAACCGTGCCTTGATGGGTTCGAACATGCAACGTCAGGCGGTTCCTTCGATTCGTCCACAGGCGCCGTATGTCGGTACTGGTATGGAAGGGAAGGTGGCTGAAGATTCTGGTTATGTGATTAAGGCTGAAGAGGATGGTGAGATTATTGATGCCGATGCCCAGCATCTTAAGGTTCGCTATGAAAAAGCCGGCGTGAAAGAGTATCGATTACAGAAGTTTGAACGATCCAACCAGTTTACGAGTCTTTCGCAGCGCCTTTTGGTCTCGGGTGGCAAGGTGAAGAAGGGACAGAACTTGATTGATGGTCCTTCGACCGATCAGGGGCTCTTGGCGCTTGGACAGAACCTCTTAGTCTCCTTCGTTTCTTGGGAGGGTGCGAACTTCGAAGACGCTATCATCTTGTCGGAGCGGGTGGTGAAGGATGATCGTTTCACCTCCATTCATATTGAAGATTTCTACTGTGATGTCCGTGATACCAAACTTGGTCCTGAAATCACCACGCCAGATATTCCAAATGCCTCTGAAGAAAAACTCCGCAATCTTGATGAGGAGGGTATTATTCGTATTGGTGCCGAAGTAAAAGCCGGCGATATTTTAGTTGGAAAAATTTCTCCGAAGGGTGAGGCAGAACTGACTTCCGAAGAACGACTTTTGCGAGCCATTTTCGGTGAGAAGGCGAGCGATGTGAAAGACACTTCGCTGACCTTGCCACACGGAAAGCGTGGCCGGGTTATTGGTATCAAAGTTTTCTCGCGCGATCAGGGTGATAAGCTTGAACCAGGAATTATCCGTCGCATTCAGGTAGAGATTGCTACCTTAATGAAGGTACAGTCTGGTGACAAGCTCGCCGGTCGTCACGGAAACAAAGGTGTTATTTCCCAGGTTCGTCCAGTCGAAGATATGCCATACCTCGAGGATGGAACGCCAGTGGATATTATTTTGAATCCACTTGGTGTGGTTTCTCGTATGAACCTTGGACAGATTTTGGAAACGCATCTTGGCTGGGCGGCAGGAACGATGGGCTTCCGCGTGGTTGCTCCAGCTTTGGAGAAGTTTACCGAGGAGACGCTTCGCAACGAACTCAAGGAGGCTGGTCTTCCAGAAGATGGGAAGGCGGTCCTTTATGATGGACGTACCGGACAGGCATTTGATCACACCGTGACCGTGGGGCAGATCTATATGCTCAAGCTGAACCACTTGGTCGAAGACAAGATCCACATGCGTTCAATTGGGCCGTACTCTTTGATTACTCAGCAGCCACTTGGTGGTAAGGCGCAGTTTGGTGGTCAGCGCTTTGGAGAAATGGAAGTCTGGGCCTTGGAAGGATATGGTGCACGACACGTCTTGCACGAAATGTTGACGATTAAGTCTGACGACGTCTTAGGGCGATCGGCAGCCTATGAAGCGATTATCCGTGGTGAGCAGTTGCACACTTCGAACGTGCCAGCTTCCTTTAATGTGTTGGTCAATGAGTTGAAAGCGTTAAGTTTTAACATCAATCCATTGCACGAAGAGGTGGCCGGAGCGGATCGTCTGAAGTCTTTGCAGATTAGTATTGCATCACCAGAAGATATTATGCGGTGGTCGCATGGTGAGGTACTGAAGCCAGAAACCATCAACTATCGAACACAGCGTCCAGAAAAAGATGGACTGTTTTCTGAGCGTATTTTCGGTCCAACGAAGGATTATGAGTGTTACTGTGGAAAGTATCGTCGACTACGATACAAGGGAGTGGTGTGTGATAAGTGTGGTGTTGAGGTGACTCGGGCCATCGTTCGTCGTGACCGACTTGGTCATATCTCTTTAGCGGCACCAGTCAGTCATATTTGGTTCCTGAAGACTGTACCCTCGCGTATGAGTTTGCTTTTGGACGTTCAGTCCAGCCGTCTCGATCGCGTGGTCTATTATATTGATTACATTATTACAGAAGTTTCCGAGGAGAATCGTCAGCGGGCCTTGACCGATCTTGGACGTGAGCTGAAGAGTCGCGTGGGACTCCTGACTAAAAAGGATAAGGAGATGAAAGGCGACCTTGAGGATGCGGCTGAACGAATGGAGGAGCTTCTGACCGATCTTCGTGTAGGGAGCGTTTTGACTGAAGTTGAGTACTTCCACCTAGCTCGTCGTTTCGGTGATGTTTTCAAGGCGGGCAGTGGCGCAGAAGCTATTCGCAGTATCTTCGAGAAGATGGATTTGAAGGATGAGGTGCAGAAGGTGAATAAGGCATTGGAGAAGGCGAAGAGTCCACTTTTAGAGATCAAACTTTTACGTCGGTTGAAGATGCTGAAGTCGATGATCAAACACAACATGCGTCCTGAGTGGATGATCATGACCGTGCTTCCAGTTCTGCCACCAGATCTTCGTCCGATGGTTGCTTTGGATGGTGGTCGCTATGCCACTTCTGATTTGAACGATCTTTATCGTCGTGTCATCAACCGTAATAATCGATTGAAGAAGCTTTTAGAGATTAAGGCGCCGGAAGTGATTGTCCGCAACGAGAAGCGTATGCTTCAGGAAGCGGTCGACGCGTTGATTGATAACTCAATTCGTTTCGGCTCTCAGCAGCTTTCTGCTCAGCGTCGTCCACTACGCTCCTTGTCTGATATGTTGAAAGGAAAGCAGGGACGTTTTCGTCAGAACTTACTTGGAAAGCGCGTCGACTACTCTGGCCGTTCGGTCATTGTGGTTGGTCCGAAGTTGGCGATCAACCAGTGTGGTCTGCCAAAGAAGATGGCCTTAGAACTTTTCCGTCCATTCGTAATTAGTGGCATTATCGCCAAAGGTTTGGCTCACAACATTAGAAATGCCAATCGCTTGATTGAGCAGGGTCCAGATGAGGTCTGGGCAATTCTTGAAGAGGTGATTAAGGATAAGCGCGTGCTTCTGAACCGTGCGCCAACCTTGCACCGTCTCTCCGTCCAGGCCTTCCGTCCATTCTTGGTTGAAGGTTCGGCTATTCAGATTCCACCGCTTGTCTGTGATGCCTTTAACGCTGACTTTGATGGTGACCAGATGGCCGTACACGTTCCTTTGTTCGATAAGGCTCAGGAGGAGGCAGCAAATATTATGGACTCCAGCCACAACTTGCTGAAGCCAGCAACTGGCGATTTGGTGGCCATGCCGAGCAAAGACATGGTCTTGGGTATGTATTATCTGAGTAGTCTTTTACCGAAGGGTGAGACACTGCGTTCGGTGAATGACATTAATGATGCGCAGTTAGCGTATGATCACAACATTATCTCATTGCGAGAACCAATCTTGATGCGTACTGCCGAGGGGATCGTCGAGACTTCTTTAGGCCGAGCGATGATTGATAGAATTTTTGAGGGGACTGGCGTGAAGGTGACCGAGAATCTTACTAAGAAAAAATTACAGCGATTGATTGAACGGGTTTTTGATAACTGTGGTCCAGAGCGAACGGTGCAGGTCTTGGATGCCGTGAAGTTGCTCGGTTTTGAAATGGCCATGCGTTCGGGTACGACCTGGAGCACTGCTGATCTTTTGATTCCGGCCGGTAAGCCAAAAGTTATCGACGAAGCCGAGGAGAAGGTGGCGGTGGTTCGCGAACAGTTTGAGCAGGGACTTTTGACTGAGTCGGAGCGACGGGTGCGAACTATTGCAGTCTGGGAAGATGCCAAGAAGGCGATTGCTCAGATGGTAACGAAAGCTTTGCCGATTGATAACTCAATCTACCGAATCATTGATTCTGGTGCGCGTGGTTCGTGGGCTCAGCCAATTCAGATGATGGGTATGAAAGGTTTGGTGGCCAACCCGAAAGGTGACACTATCGAACTGCCAATTCGATCTTCTCTGAAGGAAGGTTTCAGCGTATTGGAGTACTTCATTGCTACTCACGGTGCGCGTAAAGGTACTACTGATACCGCGTTGAAGACGGCTCAGGCTGGTTATCTGACACGTCGTTTGGTTGATGTGGCTCAGGATATTATGATCCGTGAAGCTGACTGTAAGACCAAGGAAGGAATCGAAATCTTCCGTGAAGACGGTGAGGATCTTGGGTACTCATTTGGAAATCGCTTGTTCTCTCGAACAGCGGCCGAGGAGGTGAAGCTTGGTAACAAGGTGGTGGTCAAAGTTGGTGAGATTATTACCAAAGAAGCGGCTCAGGAGATTGAGAAGTCGAATTTGGCCAGCCTCAAGCTTCGTTCACCAATTACTTGTAAAACACTCTATGGTATTTGTGGCACCTGTTATGGCTTGAACTTGGCTGACAATCGTCCGGTTGAGGAAGGTCTGGCGGTTGGTGTTATTGCGGCGCAGTCCATTGGTGAACCGGGAACTCAGCTCACCATGCGTACTTTCCACACTGGTGGTATCGCCGGACTCGACATTACTCACGGTTTGCCTCGTATCGAAGAGCTTTTCGAAGCACGGGCACCAAAAGGTAAGGCAATTCTTGCCATGGCCGATGGAGTGATTGAAAGTGTTGAGACGAAGGGAAATCTGAAGATCTTGGCACTCAAGGAAACTGGTGGACGAGTAGGTAAAGTGGCCAAAGTCACGAAGACGGCTAAGAAGGATAAAATTATCGAATACAAGTTGCCAGCCCACGCCATGGTGTATGTGAAAGCTGGAGATATGGTTCAGCGGGGGACTCAGCTCTCTGAGGGTCACTTGGATCTTCGCGAGTTGCTCACATTGAAGGGTACGCAGGAAGTTATTCGGTATATTACTCGCGAGGTGCACAAGATTTACTTGGCAGAAGGTGCTTCGATTCACAACAAGCATATCGAGGTCATCATTCGTCAGATGTTCTCTCGGGTGAAGATTTCCGAGTCTGGTGACGCACCAGATTTGATCTTGGGAGAGATTGTGGAGCGATCTCGTTTCCTTGAGGTTAATCGTGAGTTGAAGAAGCAGGGTAGTGGTTTGGCTCAGGCCGAACAGTTACTCTTGGGTATCACTCGCGTCGCCCTTTCCACTGAGAGTTTCCTTTCGGCAGCTTCTTTCCAGGATACGCCACGGGCGTTGGTGAAGGCCGCAGTTGAGGGGAGAATCGATGCCCTTCGTGGTCTTAAGGAAAATGTTATTATCGGGCGCCTCATTCCTACGGGTTCCATTATCTCCGAGGAGCCGGTTTCTGATGAGGGAATTGCCGCTGCTACCTCTGTTTCCGAAGCCGTAGAAGATGAGTCCTAAATCAGCTCAATCGGTTTGACTTTATTGCCCTCTTCGATTACCCTCTACTCACACATATGACAGAACGAGAAGACAATCATAAAGACTACGAAATCGCCTTCCTTCTCTCGGAAGAGTCTGATTTAAAGGGTCTTTTGGACATCTTAAAACAGCATGAAGCGACCATTACATTTGAAGGTCCTTTGAAGAAGATTGCTCTGGCCTACGAGATCAAGAAGCAGTCTTCGGCTCACTTCGGTTTTATTCGTTTCACTGCTCCGCCTGCACAGATCCCTAGTCTTGAACAAGTTCTTGTTCTTCACCAGCCCGTACTTCGCTCACTGATTGTGACCTATGTGCCAGGAAGAGCCACCGTGCCTCGAGACCCTTCCGCAGTACCAGTGATTGCCGCGGCCTCTTTGGCTGATGCGACACCGGTTGTCGTTGAACCAGCAGTGGTTACTCCTGGACATAGTCTTCCTCTCAGCAATGAAGATCTAGAAAAGAGGATTGAAGAGATCCTGAAGTAATCTATGAATCTAAACAAGGTTTTCATCCTAGGAAGACTGACTGCTGATCCTCAGCTCAAAAGCACACCGAGCGGACAGTCAGTTGGGAGTTTCTCGGTTGCAACCAGTCGTTACTGGAAAGATAAAGCAGGTGCTCGCCAGGAGAAGACTGATTATCACAATATTGTAGTGTGGGGTCGACAGGCGGAAATCGCCAGTCAGTTTCTCACGCGTGGGGCATTAGTTTTTGTGGAGGGTCGGATTGAGACTCGTTCCTGGCAGGATAAGCAGGGAGTAGAGAGGAAAACTACAGAGATTGTGTGTGATCGTATGCAACTTGGTCCACGAACAACAGGTGGAGAGGCGGGCGGTTTCCGTCCAAAGGCGGATAGCTCTTCTCAGTCCACTGCTCAGCCATTGGTCGAAGAGATTCCCATTGTGGACATCGAGGATGAGGCGAAAGACGAAACTAATAAAACAGACGATATTCCATTTTAAGAAATATGATTCAGTGCTACTTCTGTTCGCAAAACTTCAAAGAGATTGACTATAAGGATTCCGAACTTCTCAAGCGGTTTGTTTCTAGCCAGGCAAAAATTATTGACCCTCAGCATAGTGCGGTGTGCGCGAAGCACCAGCGAGCACTGGCCATGGCTATCAAGCGAGCACGGTTTCTTGGACTACTCCCATACGTTCGTCAGTAATTCGTACACTGCATAGTCATCTGACATCATTAGGTTCTCCACTTCGCCTTTACTGTACTTCTCGTACAGCTCAGTTGCGATGTTTTTATTCTGGTATAATTGAAAGATGATGGATTTTAACTACCGAGTATTTCAGGCGATTTTTTCTTTTGCAGGAAAAAGCCCAGTCCTCGATGCATTTGGGATATTTTTGGCCGAGTACCTCCCTTATTTCTTGGTAGCTGGGATATTTTTTTTCGTGTTTTCTTATGATGGATGGCGGAAGAGAGGAGCGCTTACCATCTTTTTTATTTTCTCGCTTATTCTTTCTCGAGGGGTTATCGGGTATTTGATTAGTTTTTTCTTCCCTATTGATCGTCCGTTTATTCCTCTGGATTTTGTACCTTTGGTTGGCAAAGTGGTATCTCCAGCGTTTCCTGCGGGATATGCTGTTGTCTTTTTTACTCTTGCCTTTGCACTCTTTTGTGTAAATCGCAGTTGGGGAGGGATATATTTTTTAGCCGCAAGCGTAGTAAGTTTCGGCCGGATTTTTGTTGGCGTACAATGGCCACTTGATATCTTGGGGGGTCTTCTCGTTGCTTTTCTTGGCACAGGGATTAGTTGGTTGCTTTTCCAGCCATATTTAAAGAAGCTACTCTTCTCCGAAAGGGGAGGGAGATAGATTCTCGAAGAAGTACGAATGTACTATAATGAAGGGTACATGACCTTCATTCTTTTTATTGGGGGATTGTTTCTTTTAGTGCGTGTTTCTAATTTGAGTAGTAGGGTCCAGCGGCTAGAGCGTTTAATGGAGAAGGATATTGCTCAGCGCAAAGTTGAAGGAGATGTTCAGCCTAGTTTATCTGAGAAAGATTCAGCAAAGATAAAATCTGTTCCCGCATCTCTTCTGGACTACACCAGGCAACAGTTGAGGCGAGGGGAGTCGGTGCAGGGTATTACCCAAGCTCTTCAGTCGAAGGGGTGGTCGTTGGAAGACATTGACCAGGCTTTTGAAACTGTTGGTCGTTCAAGTCAGCCGGCTATTGAGTTATCTAAAATTGGTCCCTCGGAAGGTGATAAGTTTATTGCCTGGCTCAAGGAAGATTGGCTTCTCAAGCTTGGTGCGTTCCTCCTCCTCGTTGGATTCGGTTGGCTTACTACGTATGCCTTCCTCAATAACTGGATTGGTCCGATGGGACGAATTGTTCTAGGTATAGTCGCGGGGACACTTTTTCTTATCTTGGGGTCATGGAGGATTCAGAAGTATGTTCAGCAGGGAGGAGTTTTCCTCGTGCTTGGTTCAACAGTCATTCTCCTCACAGTCTTTGCTGCTCGGGCGGTGTATGGATTCTTTACTCCAATTTCCGCCCTGGCGCTGATGTTCCTTAGTACTGCCTTTGTGGCACTATCGAGCGTACGGTATCGCAGTCGGCCGTTAGCTTTAGTTAGTCTCATTTTGGCGGGCGTGGCACCACTACTTACCAGTTCGCCAACTGCTGATTACGTAGGATTATTTTCCTACCTCTTGATTGTTATCTTGGGAACGGTTTGGGTGGTTGCAGTGACAGAAATGAGAGAGCTGACTCTCGCCGGATTACTTTTAGTGGCGTTTCATAGCTTCTTGTCCGTAGGCTCATCTGAGGCGACGGACACGGTATTGCTGTTTGTTTATGCATTTGCAGCCATCTTTTCTATTACCAATACTCTGGGCATACTGAAAGCGAAAGGGAAAGAGATTACTTCTGATCTTTTTTGTGCTTCTGCCAACGGCCTCTTCCTCTTGTCTTGGATTATGATCGCGGCTCCTGAAGAGTGGAAGAGTCTTATTATCTGCGCCTGGATGGTAGTGTTTGCAGTCGGTGGGTTCTTGACTCTTCAGCTGACCAATCGCCGAGAACCGTTCTATGCCTATCTTGGAGTTAGTGTTGCCATGTTAGCGGCAGCGACTTCGGTTCAGTTGGATGGAGCGTCTCTTACCATCGCCTATATTATCGAGAGTGGAATGATTTCGCTTATTGCGTATGCAATCCTAAAAGATTTGGCTATTGCCGAACGTCTTAGTCTTCTCCTTATCGGCCCGGTTGTTCTCAGTTTTGAGAGTATGAGCGCACTTTCTTGGGAGCTAGGTGTTTTTCACAAAGATTTCTTTGTGTTATTGACTCTTGGGACTGTTCTCTTTGGTCTTGGTCTTTTTTTCTTTAGTCGTATTCGTGAGGAGAAAGATGAGATACGACAGCTTAACGCTTTCTTACTGAATGCCGGCTCTTTCTATTTGTACGTACTGCTCTGGCTCTCTCTAGGCGCTGGCTTCCAGAATGACAATTTGGCAGTTCTTGGTTCTTTGGTGGTCTATACCATTATCGGTTTGATTGCTTATTTTTATGGTTTAGCCAACGAAAAGAAAGGCATAAGACTTCATGGAGTGGCGCTCATTGTGTTTGTTATCGGACGACTCTTTTTGATTGATGTGTGGTCGATGGAGTTGGCCGGAAGGATTGTGACATTTTTTGCAATAGGTGCCTTACTCGTAAGCACTGCATTTTTAGGGAGGGGGCGGAGAAAAAGTGATTCTTCAGTTATTCTTTAATAAGACTATGAAATCAAAAAGTTTTTTATTCTTGTTCGTTCTCTTGTTGCCGATAGCAGATGTAAACGCTCAGGGGTTGTCTCAGATGACTTCTTCGGTTTTTAGTGCGTATCGAGAATATAAAGATGTTGATTTGCCGTCGATTAAGGTGCCAACCGTGGTAGAAGTTCCTTTTGGAAATCAGATAGTTGATCGCTTAGAGTTTGCAGTTTTTGATAAGACTACTCAATCATTTGAACCATACTTTTTTAAACAGGAGACTTTGACAAATGAGGTGCCAGTTTCTATCAACTTCAACTCGAATATAGGAGCAGAAGATGCTCAGCTGATGATAGATGGAAATTCTCGGACGTATGCCAATTTTCTCCTCCCTGAGGATCAGCAGGGGCGGGTTCAGATTTCTCTTGTAAGTTCTCAGCCAATCACTTCTTCATTGCTCACTGTGCTTTTGGATAACAATGTTGCCTTACCTACATCGGTGGAGATCCGAGCAGTCGTGAATGGTCAGAATAGAATCGTGGTGGCGAATCAAAGAATGCTAGAAGAACGTATTCATTTCCCACAGACGAGTTCACGTCAGTGGACTATTACTTTTCTTTTTAGTCAGCCACTACGTATTAATGAGTTGCGTCTACACCAGGATAATCTTACTAGAAGCACCGTCCATGCCGTTCGTTTCCTAGCTCAGCCAACTCACGAGTATCGTATTTATCTTAATCCTGATAGATCGGTGGTTGCTCCTGTTGGGGAAGCTGGGGACTTGGCCTTTGCTCGAGATGTGAAGATCTTGCCATCTTCTTTACCCGAGAGGAATCTAAGCTACGTAATTGCCGATATAGACGATGATGGATTACCTGATATTCGTGATAACTGTGTAATGACGCCGAATCCTGATCAGGAGGATCTCAATGGTAATGGGCGGGGAGATTTATGTGATGATTTTGATCAGGATAGCGTAGGCAACCTGGAAGATAACTGTCCTAATAATCCAAATCGATACCAGGAGGATAGGGACGGTGATCGGATTGGTGATGTGTGCGATACCGAAGAGAGTAGGCTAACCGAGCGATATACTTGGATACCTTGGGTTGGCATTGGTTTTGCCGCCTTAGTCCTTATTGTTCTTTTTGCACTAACCGTTCGATCAAAGCCTATTCTAGAAGATAAGTAGAAGTTTTTTGGAGCAGTGTTTATAAAGCATAAGACGGCACATAGTGCCGTCTTATGCTTTATTGTGGTGCCCGGGGTGGGATTCGAACCCACAACCCCTTTCGAGGCAAGGATTTTAAGTCCTCTGCGTAAACCGTTCCGCCACCCGGGCTTGGCTTCTACTTTAACAGCTTATCAGGGAGTTTTTCAAGGACTATCTGTTATAATTCTTTGGATGAATGAATCTATCGGTGAATTACTGTTGAAAGAGCAGAAAGGGCATCCTCGTATCGTCCAGGAGTTTAATAGAGCAGATTTTCCTCAACGAAAGTTAAACAAAACTGAGAGTCGTATCTCTGCTAGTCCAGAAGTAAAAGACAAAATGGATCGAGAGGTTGTTGCTTTTGCCAAGTTGATGGAGGGTGCAGATTTTTGGTGGCAGTTGGATGGATCTCTAAATATTTCTTTAAGGCAGATCGCGAGAGGTGGTGATTATATTGGTGTCCATAAGGATATCGATTTCTCTGTTTTTGCTGAAGACTTGGAGGCTCTACGATCACATATCACAGCAAAGGGATATGGTCTTTTTTATATGTACGAGTATGAAGAAGGCGGAGAATCCAAATGGCGATTCGAAGAAGTGGAAGAGGGGAAGGCTGTCCCAAAGTTTGATGCAAAGTTTCGGGTTGTGGCGGTTGATCGTACTATTCAGAAAATTGATCTTCAGGCAGATATGGTTATGGCTGGGCCGATCATGCATTTCCGAGGGGGACAAGGGGAGTTTTTGCTATGGAATGGGCGTCAGTATCCGGCTAGTTGGCTCAAAGGAGAGTCGGTTGATTTTAAAGAGACATCGATTATTCTCTCCCATCCAGCTCGTTTTGTTTTTAATAAAGTTTTTTATGGAGGAGGGGGAAATAAATATCATGATGAAGACCTGAGATATTTTGTTCTGAAGATGCGCGCAGTTTCCAAAAAAGATATGGCTGATGCCATGAGTGTTATGGAAGACAGCTTGAAAGATTATGCCGAACGGCGTGCATATATTGAGGCATTAGCAAAAAGAATTGTTGATCGCGTGGAGCATGCTCAGTCTTATGACGAGGTCTACGAAATCGCAAAAGCAGAAATTCCCTCTGATTTTTCAGAAAAAATGTTTGGGCTTTTAGCGCGTTTTGATCAGGCTGGGAATGAACAAGATAAGGAGCGAGTTACCCAGGAGATTATTCAACAGCCAGACATGAGCTATGCGAGTGTGCTTAGAGCAATTATGGAAGCCAGTTATTTTCCGCAAAATGAAGAACGTGTGCATAAGGCAGCCACGCGCCTTCGAGGGTTGAAAGAAGAAAGAGATAGCTTATTAGATTAATTGAGGCGCGGGGGAGAATCGAACTCCCGAATAGTTCTTTTGCAGAGAACTGCCTTACCACTTGGCCACCGCGCCAGGCTCGCTTATTCTATGCTTCAGGAAGGTTTTTTTCAATCCTGAGTTGACGAGTCAATTTTCTCCTCGATCAGAATTTTTTCTATGACCGCGGCATTTTCTGTGCCGAAATCAATTTCAAACTTGATACGAGGCATTGGTTTAATATTTATTTTCTTCAGGAGAAGATGTTGTAGTCGTGGTGCTTCTTTATCGAGTAATTCCAAAACTTTAGACGACTTACTTTTGGGAATAACGCTTACTTTGACGATTGCATTATCGAGTTTTTTATTAGCCTCGATGTCGGTGATAGTGACTAAGGCTCCTGGGAATTCCATTTCTCTCTGGAGAATCAGTCCGAGCTGTTCCTGTATTAAGTTGCTCACTCGTTCCTCTCGGAAGTTCATAGGTTAACTTGGGCGAACTACGAGGTGATCACCTTTTTTGATCATCGTTTCTGAATTAATCATTAGACCACACTCCTTACCGACAGGGACTTCGTTGGCATCAGCTTTATTGTGTTGTAGGTTGGTAATCCTACCTTTCCCGATGACGGTTTCGCCTCGGACGATCTCAAAGGCCCGTTTGTTTTTCAAAACGCCTTCAGTGACTTTACCTCCGACTACCTGTTTTTCTGGTTCCATCTGATTGAAGACGGCGAGGATTTCTAGATCGCCTTCTGGTGGAGGAGTGGAGTCCTGACCAATTTTTTCCAACTCTTCGATGAGTTTATAGATGATGTCTGATTCAAGAATCTTTACTTTGTGAGTTTCCGCGAGTCGTTTGGCGGCGGTGTTCACTTTGACATGGAAGGCAATCACGATGCTGTGGGTGGAGACGGCCAACTGGATATCGCCATCATATACCTCACCAACCGAGGTGCTTTTTACGAAAAGGGGTTTATGTGTGGTCATCGCCTGAATCGTGGCAGTGAGTGCCTCGAGGGAACCACTATTTTCTGCCTTGAGGATGAGGGAGATGCCTTTTTCTTCTTCAGTGGCATAGGGAGAGAGGCCAGAGAGATTGGTGGAACGACTGGCCACGGCCTGAGAGGTCGAGTTTTCGAGTTCGATACTGTCTCCGGCGATAAACTCTTCGCCGATAGCAGGCAGTTCTTCAAACCCCATAATCATTGCCGGAGAGGAGGGGACAAGCTCGTTTACGGTTTTGCCAAGGAAATTTTCGAGGATTTTTATTTTACCGCCAGTTTTTCCAACGGCGATTTTCTGGCCTCTTTTGAGGGTGCCATTTTTTACAATGACCACTACTTCCAGTCCACGATTTTTGTCTCTCTTGGCTTCGAGAACATAGCCAGAGGCTTGAGCTTTTGGATCATAAGTGAGACTTTCGAGTTCAGCAGCTAAGAGGAGGAGATCAAGAAGTTCATCAACGCCTTCGCCAGTTTTTGCGGAGATCGGTTGGTAGCTGATGTTCCCACCGTAGCCTTCAAGGAAGACGCCATTTGTGGTGAGGTCGTTTTTTACCTTATCGAGATCAGCGCCAGGACGATCAATTTTCGTGATACCAACTACGAACGGAGTTTTGCTTTCGGTTAAAATTTTGATTGCTTCGGCAGTCTGGGGTTTTACACCTTCATCAGCGGCCACGACAAGAATGGCAAGATCGGCTGTCGTAGCGCCTCGCGAACGCATTTTAGTAAAGGCTTCGTGGCCAGGAGTGTCGATGAAGGTAATCTTTTTTCCAGAGTGTTCAATCTCATAGGCACCAATCGATTGAGTAATACCACCGGCTTCTTTGGCGGCGAGGTTGGTTTTTCTGATATAGTCGATGAGCGTAGTTTTTCCATGATCGACGTGACCCATAACTACCACAATCGGTGGGCGGGGAAGTAGGTTTTGTGTGTCAGGAGTTGCCATAATGTCTGTACAGAATAGCCGAAAAGACACACAAATACAAGCTTTTTAAAAAATCGTCCAGGGGGTGTTTATTTTAGTTGGAGAGTGCCTTGGTGACTCCGGTAATAGTCCACTTTCCACCCTGATTCCTCACGACAAGGGCGATCGGATATTTGGAGACAACAACCCCATTCGTGGCTTCCGCACTGGCTAATTCCATCACTTCTCCTTGGACTTCGTAGGCTCCGTCATCACGTGCTTGCACTTCGAGGATTTCGATTCTTTCTGGCCAGTGACCAGAATTGAGGATGCCTGGTGCTCGTTCTGGACTTGAGAGCCAGCCTTCCATTAGACCTTCTGAGACAAAAGGTGAGTAGTAATCTTTGATGGCCTGTATGATTGTCTCTCTTGGAGTAGTGAGTGGCACGTTCCTAATTGCTTTCCCAAATTCAGTTACCACATTTCGTACTTGCTGTTCTGGGCTGTTCAGTGGAGTGTTTGGTGATGTTCCCGAAGAGAAGAAATAGACACCTACTCCAAGAAGGACGATAACGCCGATAATCAGAAATTTTTTGTTCTGCATATTCTTGTGAAAAGTTATTATGACTGGGTTTCTTTTTCTGGCGCGGAGGTTTCTTTCGAAGGAAGTGAAAACAATTCAGAGAATTTCAGTTTGGCAACAAAGAAGAGATAGATGATCTCGAGGATGCCAATAGTGTTTATAACGAGAAGCGCCACAAACCACCAGGGTTCTTTGCGTTGTGAACTGTGCCACAAGGCCAACCCTTTCCAAACAACACTCCAAAGCACAAGAAGTGTAAGTCCGGCGCCAAAGAGGGGGAGAAGTCCTGATCCGCCACCCATCATGCCCTGTCCAAATCCATTAAAATTATTGTACATCGTGGGAGTATTATACCACTTTGGGTATCCAGTGCGGAGAGGGAGGCCTTTATGAGAAATGTTTCTTTATAAATGCATGACTAGGGCCAGTTTTAGGGTGTTTCTCAAGCCCGAATACTTTATGCCTGGTATCAATATATAATTAATGGGGCACTCGAAAAAATACTTATTTCTTGGGACCATTGACAAATGGTCTCATTTGTTTTATAAAGCTGATAGCTTATTAGGAGGGCAAAATGCTCGAAGTATTGATTTCCATTGGGGACTATCTCGAGGCCGGATTGATCCATGCCTACCTGGGCGTCCTCTGGATCCTTCTGGCGGTTGTGGTGTTCTTATCGGGTTCTATGATGAACAACATGATCGCCTTTAAGGGGTGGAGGGGTAACGAATACCTGACTTGCGGATTCGCTCCTCCGCGGAGGAGCGAAGGAATGAGGTGGACCCGCCACACCTACTGGGGGCTGTGGGCTACTGAGGTGATTATCTTAGGACTGATCACCTTTCGACACTGCATGACCTCCTAAGAACATTAGCCATGGAATGAATAATTCCATGGCTTTTTTATTTTTATTAATGCGGAGAGGGAGGGATTCGAACCCTCGAGGGAGTTGCCCCCCTAACATCTTAGCAGGATGCTGCCTTCAGCCACTCGGCCACCTCTCCTTGGTTTGATCCATAAGGATCTTTTTGATGTCTTAGACAGAATACGCAAAAGAGGCTTTCTACGCAACTTTGGTTTCCCCCCCTCGTTTTTAGGCTTGTTCTGAGCTCGTCGAAGCGGTAGGATTGGTTTAGTGAATAATACTGATTTATCTCCTTCAATTTTTTCACTCTCGAGTTGGGGGTATGTGCTTTTTATTTTTGCAATCGCTTTTGTATTCGGGCTTAGTTATCGCTCTATTCTTTTACAAATTGCACGAAGTAAACCGCGGAAGGCGAGTAAGAATATTGATGCCTCCGGAAGAGTCATTCGATTGATCATTGGTATTGGCCTACTCCTTCTCGCAATTTTTACCGACTGGAGTCCTTGGGTTCTATTCTTCTCCGGCTTCGCGTTTTTTGAGGCGATCTTTAGCTGGTGTGGGTTCAACGCGGCGATTGGCCGGAACACCTGTCCGGTGGAGTAATGCCGAGCGCTCGGCATTGGCTCTTATTACGGCATTTGTTACTATACCCCTTATGAAAAAACTTATTATTTTTATAGTGGCAGTAGCTATCGTGGTCTCGGCTTATTTTGTTTTTACGGTTAAGAAAACAACGACTGATGGTTTAACCAAATACTCGAGCACAGAGCTTGGAGTTGAGTTCTCATACCCGAGCGGACCAAAGGGATATGTTCTTGAGGAGAAGACTCCTACTAATGATTCAAACAAGGAGTTTGTTCGATCGCTCATCCTGTGGCGATCTGAGGACAAGGCCAAGATAGCTCAGAAAAAAATTCCGGTAGGGGGTGAGGGTCCGGCAACCATTAACGTTCTAGTCTTCAAAAATTCAAAAAAACAGTTGCCGACTGCCTGGGCAATAGAGAATGCGTTGTACAGCAGTATTAATTTAAGAACGGCAGATCCAGTTGAGGACGTGGTTGGAGGAGCGAATGCGATTCATTATATTGCCGACGGGCTTTATCCATCTGATAACTTTATTGTGGCGTATGGTGAAAACATGTACGTGTTTACTGGCCAGTATCAAAATCCAGAGTCGCCACTAAAGAAGGACTTCTTGCCAATGGTTGTTTCGGTGCGTTTCATTCCTCAGGTAGGGCAGAAATAGGCTTACTCTAGGTACGGCTGGTTAAGGGGGTAATCCTGAAGAATTTAGGTATACTATCTATAGAGAGTCTTATTGGTTCGGTTGGGCAAAAGGTCGACGTTATCGATAGGGCTTATCTGTTAACTTATTTCATTACATATGGAAACTACAATCTTTTTAGCTCAGTTTTGGGGATGGATGCTGATTGTTTTGTCGGGTATCTTTTTGGTCAGAGGGAAGACTCTCCTTGAGGAGATGTTGCAGTCTGTTGGCGATCGAGGGTTCACGTTGTCTTCAGGGTATATTGCCTTTCTTATTGGTCTTACGACTGTCATTCTTAATAATATCTGGACGGCCGACTGGGTGGGGGTGATAACGCTTTTTGGTTGGATCTCCCTTGTGAAGGGCGTGATAAGAATTGGTTTCCCAGAGACAGCCCAGAAGATGGTTCTTTCTTTTCGAGGCAGGTCAAACATGATTCAGGGGTTGCTGATCATTACCCTAGCTTTGGGAGTTGGCTTGATTCTATCGGTAAGTTAATTTCCCTCTAGCTGTGCTATAGTGATTTCATGAACCAGAAAAAACTTGTTCTCGCTGCGCTTGCCCTCGCTATTCTCGGAGGAGGGATTTATGTATTTTCTTCAAATCCTCCAGCCCAGGCTCCGGGAATGCTCATTCCATCGACTTCATCAGTGGAGTATCGAAACACTGAGTATGGTTTCAGTTTTCCACTTCCTGATAGCTGGAAAGAATATTCGATTGTGACGAGCACCTGGAAAGGTTTGTATTCTACTCAGACCGTGGAAACTGGACCGATGATTTCTATTCGTCATCCATTGTGGACGAAAGAAAATCCACGACAGGATATTCCGATTATGGTTTTCACGGTGCAACAGTGGTCTGACATTTTAGCAGATAAGTTTCATATCGGCGCGGCGCCGATTGGGCCGAGCGAACTGGGAAGAAATGCCAAGTATGTCTTTGCCTTGCCGGCCCGTTACAATTTCGTTTTTCCTACAGGATTTGAGGAGGTGGAGCAGATTCTTCTGACCAAGCCTTTGCAAACTTTATAAATTCAAATTATTTTGATTCCGGCGATTTTTCAGGGAAGCAAGTTTCAGTATACATTGAAGATTAGCCCACGCTTGCGACTATCTCGACTTCTTATCCAACCTGATGGGAGTGTGGTTGTGATGGTCCCTCCGATTTTTGATGTAAATCGAGTGGCGTATTTTGTGGAGAAGCACTCGACCTGGGTTGAGAGGAGGGTTCAGCAACTACAACAACGAGAGGTTATTTATGGAAACAAGAAGGAGATTCTTTTATATAAGAAGCAGGCACGAATATTTACTGAGGAGCGGTGTGCGTATTTTGGAAAATTGTATGGAGTGAAACCGAAGAAGATTACGATTCGGGCGCAGAAGTCTCGGTGGGGGAGTTGTTCGCGGAAAGGGAATCTTAATTTTAATTATCAGATTGTACTTTTGCCTGCGGAGCTGGCTGATCAGGTGATTGTCCACGAACTATGTCATCTCTTGGAGTTTAACCACTCGAAGAATTTTTGGAATTTGGTAGCAAAGACTATCCCTGATTACCGAGAGCGTCGGCAGAGATTGAAAAAGATTACAATCCAGTTGAGGTAATCTTTTGTTGCGAGGTTTTTTGGTCATAAGAATTAGAAAGTTGAGTCTTTTATGGGGGACTTGCGCTTTTAGAGGGGTAGGGTACCCTTAATGGAAAGTCTTAATAATCAATTAATACACGTATATGCCGAATGCTGCATTTATGAAGCCAATGACGCTCAGCCCAGAATTGGAGGCTGTCGTCGGAAAGGGACCGATGCCAAGGTCTGAGGTGGTGAAGGGGTTGTGGGTTTATATTAAAAAGCACGATCTCCAGGATCCAAAGAACAAGCGAAATATTAATGCTGATGAGAACCTCAAAAAGGTTTTCGGTGGCAAGGCGATGGTCAACATGTTTGAAATGACCAAGTTGGTTTCTAAGCATCTTTCCTAAGACTTTTACGTTTTTGTTGGAAAATACAACCCCCCTCAAGGGGTTGTATTTTTTAGTTATTTAATTTGAATCCGGGATTTTTGCATGTGCTAAAATGGGAATATGGAGAGATTCATTTGGCCAACTCGTTCTTCGGAAGAGGTATTCCAGATATTGCAGTCCAATGAATCTGGTCTTAGTACTGCCGAAGCTAAAGATCGATTTTTGAAATATGGTCCCAACTCTTTACCCGAAGAGAAGTCACCGGGCTTATTTTCTATTTTTGTATCGCAGTTTCTTAGTCCGCTTATCTATGTCCTGATTGGTGCTGCGGGAATTGTGTTTTATATGGGTGAGGTAGCCGATGCGGTTATTATTCTTTTGGTGTTATTTTTTAATGCAATTGTGGGGACCATTCAGGAGGGTCGGGCCGAACGAACATTGGTTGCTCTTAAAAAATTCGTGGAGACTTCCGCTTCGGTTTTTCGTGAGGGTGAGATCATGGTTTTACCAGATCGCGAAGTGGTTCCTGGCGATATTCTGATTCTTCAGGAAGGAGATAAGGTGCCGGCTGATGCGCGGTTGCTTTCCGTGCAGTCAATGAGGGTGGATGAATCGAGTCTTACCGGAGAATCAGTTCCCGTTTCTAAGACAGAAAAGGTACTTGAAGGTGATTCGTTTCCCATTCATATGCAGAAGAATATGGTTTTTAAGGGGACGAATATCTCTGGTGGTAATGGAAAGGCAATAGTGGTGACCACCGGGCCAGAGACAGAGATTGGGAAGATATCTCGAGCGGTAGCGGGCGTGGACACCGAAGTGCCATTAAAGAAGAACATAGAGTTTCTTTCTCGGATTATCATTGTTACGGTATTCATTTTAAGTGGTGCATTGATGTTTTTTGGTTTGTTACTTGGAGAGGAGCCGAGGGAGATGTTTTCAACTGTTGTGTCGTTGGCAGTTTCGATTATCCCCGAAGGCTTACCAGTCGTCATTACTCTTGTTCTGGCAACCGGTGTCTGGCGGATGACTAAGAAGAATGTGTTAGTGAAAAAGTTGCAGGCGGTTGAAGCACTTGGCCAGGCGAAAGTAATTGCAGTCGACAAGACGGGGACTCTGACTCGGAATGAGATGGTGTTGCAGAAAGTTTATACGAATGGGTGTTACTTCGATGTAAGTGGGCAGGGATATGATCCGAAGGGTGATTTTTCATTGGATGGTGAACCTATTGAGCCACTGAACCATCCAGAGCTGTTGTTGGCTGGTCGGGTAGCGTATTTTTGTTCGAACGCTCATGCAATGTATGTTGAGGAGAAAAAGTCCTGGAAGGTATCCGGCGATCCAACTGAAGCGGCCCTTGAGGTATTTGGTCGGAAAGTCGGGTTTAAGGACGGTGAGCAGGAGTCACCACGAATTTTCGAACTTCCTTTTGACTACCTGACAAAGTATCACGTGACTATTCACGATTTTCAGCAGTCACGACTTTTAACTGCGGTTGGTGCTCCAGAAAAGATACTATCTATTTCCGAAAATCTATGGCGTGATGGTCGAATTGAGAAACTCGAGCAGGGGGATCGAGAGAGGTTGGAGGCAGTTTTCTTAGAAATGTCACGTCAGGGATTGCGAACTCTGGCGTTTGCTGTCTATGAAAACGCACCAGAAGTGGTGGCTGGTGATATGTTGCCCCCGCTGACCTTCGGTGGATTTTTTGGCATGAGAGATCCTTTGCGCGAAGAAGCCAAGCAGGCGATTCAGGACGCCAAAAGAGCCGGCATCCGAGTAGTGATGATGACTGGCGATCATATGATCACGGCACACGCGATTGCCAAAGAAATAGGTTTAGCTGACGATCATGACGAAATCATCACTGGAGAAGATTTAGAACAGTTATCCGATGAACAGTTATTAAAACGTTTGGGTTTGTGTAGTATCTTTGCGCGAGTTGCTCCTGAACACAAACTCAGGATAATTGAATTATTCAGAAGACGAGGAGAGGTGGTAGCAATGACTGGAGATGGGGTCAATGATGCGCCATCGTTAGCAGCAGCCGATCTAGGCGTAGCTATGGGTAGGGTAGGGACTGAGGTGGCAAAGGAAGCGGCTGACTTAATACTCCTTGATGATAACTTTGGGAATATCATTGCGGCAGTTGAAGAGGGAAGGGGGATATATCAGTCGATTAAAAAGGTGATTCTTTATCTTTTTTCAACTAGCCTCGGCGAGGTTCTTACGATTACGGGCGCTTTATTTTTAGGATTGCCACTGCCCGTACTTCCGACTCAGATTATCTGGTTAAACTTTGTGACCGATGGTTTTTTAACTGTTGCGTTACCCCTGGAACCGAAAGAGATAGGCCTCCTTAATGGTCAGTTCAAGAAACCGTCTCGGTATATTCTTGATAACGATATGGTTTTGCGGATGATTTTTATGGGCTGTATTATCGCGTTAGGTTCTTTGTATGCATTCTCTCAGTATCTCGATCAGGGAATTGAAAAAGCGTTGACTATATCACTTACTACTTTGGCTATTTTCCAGTGGTTCAATGCCTGGAACTCTCGCAGTGAGACAAGGTCAGTTTTTTCGGACAGTCCCTTAAAAAATCCTTCACTCATTGGTGCCACGTTTTTGGTTATTTTCCTTCAGATTTTCGCTGTCTATAATCCGTTCATGCAGACTTATCTCCATACGGTACCGCTGGTTCTCGGCGACTGGATCTTCGCGATAGTGATTGCTTCCTCGATTCTTGTTTTTGAGGAGGTAAGAAAGTTGGCGATTCGCTTAATCCGTCGTTTTGCAGCATAGGATTTGGATGTGCTGGTTGGATATTTTCTATTGTCTAAAACCATCGTCATAAGGTAGAGTTAAATCTCATGGAGAAAGATAAGGATATTATTACCTCGCAGGCAGTACGTCAGGTATTGCAAGTATATTTTAAGCAGTACCGGACATATCCTTGGGATGCATTTTTGGCTTTTTTTATGCCCGCGATTGGGTCAATTTTCATTTTCTTTATTCCACCACTCGTGGTGTCGCGACTTATCAATATTTTTGCTGCACAGCATACTATCTCGATCGAGACTATCTGGCCTTACATAGCGGCTTTCGGAGGGTTTTGGTTACTTGGTGAGATTTTCTGGCGTATCGGATTCCATTTTCTTGTGAAGATTGAAGCCCAGTCATTTTACGATCTTGGGCAGATGGCTTTTCGGCGACTGGCCGATCGGGATTACGATTTTTACGCGAATCATTTTGTTGGTTCGTTAACCAAGAAAGCATTGGCTTTTCCTAGGGGTTTTGAGACATTTACTGATACGCTGACCTTTAGCGTCATTAATAATATTCTTCCGATTAGTTTTGCAATGATTGTTTTGTGGCAGTACTCTTTTTGGCTACCACTTATTCTTCTTTTCTGGATTTCTCTGGCGATTCTCATTGGTTTGCCAATTATTCGTCGTCGCTCAGAACTGGTTGCGTTACGGCATGATGCGGGGAGTAAGCTATCTGGTCGTTTGTCCGACATACTGACTAATATGTTTGCAATCAAGTCTTTTGCTCGAGAGGGAATTGAGCTGAAATATTATGAGGATTATTTGGAGGATTTTTCTGATAAGTATAAGCGTGCGGCGAATTATCAAAACCAGAGATTTGATGCCATTATTTCTCCCATCTATGTAGCAACAAATGTGTGTGGTCTTGTGGCGTCGATCTTTTTAGCTAGTCAGTTGGGCCTGGAGGTTGGAGTGATTATGGTGATTTTTGCCTATTACTCTCAGATTACTAGGGTTTTTTGGGAGATAAATAGAGTCTATCGTCAGCTTGAGTCTTCGGTGAGTGAGGCGGCTGAGTTTTTCCAGATGCTTCTTACTCCGCCACTCGTTGAGGATGTTTTTCAGGCGAAGAAAGTTTCCGTATCTGAGGCAGCGATCAAGTTTCATAAGGTTAGTTTTCGATATGGTGGCGGCGGCACAGAGGAGGAAGATCCGTTGTTCCTTAAAAATTTTAATTTAGACATTAAAGGCAGACAGAAAATTGGCTTAGTTGGTCCAAGCGGTGGAGGAAAGACAACCATTACTAAGCTTTTACTGCGATTTGTTGACGTTCATTCTGGGAAGATTACTATCGATGACCAAGATATTCGTGAAGTTGCACAAACTTCACTTCGAGAAGCAATTGGATATGTGCCACAGGAACCATTACTATTCCATCGTTCTCTTTCAGAGAACATTGCCTATGGAAATGATCGAGCGACCGAGCGGGACATCGTGAAAGCAGCAAAGTTGGCTCATGCTGATGAGTTTGTTCGTGAACTTCCACAAGGGTATAAGACAATGGTGGGAGAGCGAGGGGTGAAGCTCTCTGGTGGTCAGCGACAGCGGGTGGCCATTGCCCGAGCGATTCTGAAGAATGCACCGATTCTTATTTTGGACGAGGCAACAAGTTCGTTGGATTCTGAGTCCGAGAAGTATATTCAGGAAGGTTTGTGGGAGTTAATGAAAAACAAGACGGCGCTGGTCATTGCTCATCGACTTTCCACCATTAAACACTTGGATAGAATCATTGTTCTCGACAAGGGAAGGATTGTGCAGGATGGGACACATGAAGAATTGATTAAGCAAAAAGGGATCTATGCCAAGCTGTGGGATCATCAGTCGGGTGGTTTTTTGGAAGATTAGGATTTTTCTGGGAATAAAAAAGACTCCGCATTTGGCGGAGTCTTTTTTATTTCTTGACGACCGAACTATTTGTTCAGTGCTGCTCGAGTACCCGGTCCGACGTTGCCGAGAGGGGAAAGGCCATTCGCTTTCTGGAAGGCCTTCACGGCATTTTCTGTAGAGAGGCCAAAGTATCCGGTAATTTCACCGGAGAGAAAACCACCAGCAATTAATTTCTTCTGGAGCTCTCGTACTTCATTTCCGGAGTCACCGATCGAGAGGGGGAGATAAAACTTATAAGAAGTCGTTGTGCCATTTGTAGCGGTAGTGACTGTGGAGGGCATGACACTGCTTCCGCTAATCAGTGCTTGGACTGTGGCCTTGAGTTGAGCGAGTTGATTTAGCATAAGAGCTATCTGTCCCTCTAGCGTTTGGATCTGTGAGAGGAGAGAAGTAGGGAAGATAATTGAGTTTACGGGAGTCGTTGTATTGGTAGTTGGTGTTGTGGTCGTGGGGACCGCTCCGGTAGCACCAAATGGAATTGAGAGAGTGCTACAGCTACCACCAGACTCACAAACGTTGATTGTTGCCGAACCGACGGTAAGTCTGTTTAAGGTGAGTGTATTACCACTCAGACTTGCATTCACAATGCTTGGGTTGGAAACGGATGAGAGGCTATATGTGCCACTTCCGCCGGAGACGGTAATGGTGATTGTCTGACCAACGGAGATTGAGGGGTTCGGTTGGCTAAAGCTAATACTTCCTCCAGTACTTCCTCCAGTACTATTTACAGTTACGGAGAGGTTTCCACAACCACCTGAGTTTTGGCAGACAGTGATGGTCGTATTTCCCTGGGAGAGTGCATTGATGGTAAGTACGCTTCCATTCTGAGAATAGGAGGCGATAGCGGAATTTGAATTGGCGGAGACAAAGTAACTGCCATTGCCGGAGATGTTTACGGACTGAGTGGCTCCAGGAGTCATGGTGAGACTTGAGGGATTTAGGGAGAGAGACGAGTTTGAAGTGGTGGCCCCACCCGTGTCACTGACTGTTGCGGTGGCCGTTCCACAATTTGTGGTGTCGAGAATAGAACAGATTGAAATGCTGGCTGTGCCACTTTTTCCGGTGCTGGTGAGGGTCAGTGTCGAACCGTTCATATTGCCGAGCACTGAGGCCGGATTGGAGTTACTGGAGACATAGTAGTCGGTTCCTCCGCCCATGACGTTTATAGTTATGGCTTGGGTTCCGGAGAGCGTGACATTCGACTGGCTCAGACTAAGCGCTGCGAAGGCGCTTGCTCCAGGAATAATAAAAACTACCGACGCAAGGGTTATGACGACTGCGCGTGAGCGCCAAGATGAGTGGTTCATAGATATATTGTACAACTTTTAAGAGTATATTCACCCCTTTCTTGCTCATAGAAAAATTTTAGTGGACAAGTTGCGTTATTCTAAAAAAAATGTTCTAATTTATCGCACGTGAGTTTGAGACTATTTCTATGCAAAAAGAATTTCAGAAGCTCTATATTTATGGCAAACACGCTCTTTGGGAGGCGTTGACTTATCAACCCCAAGTAGTGAGGAAGGTGTTTTTTTCGCCTCGGATTGACGATTTAGAGTTAAGGAATTTAATCCGTAAGCGAGGGGTGACTATCTCCGAACTGAAGGATAAGCAGGCTGATCAGATGGTTGGTTATGACACGGCCCATCAGGGAATTGTGGCCATTATCGACTCGGCCGATTTGATGATTGATTTTGGTGATTTTATTCGCGAATTTCCGGTTTCGAACGACTCGATGTTAGTGCTCCTTGATGAACTGACCGATCCTCATAATGTCGGAGCGATTATTCGTTCAGCGGCGGCTTTCGGCGCAGCGGGGATTTTGATGCCATATCATAATCAAGCACCGATCACTGGAGCAGTGGTGAAGGCTTCGGCGGGGATGGTGTTCCGGGTACCGATTGTCTCGATTGGGAATGTAAATTACACCATTGGTCAACTTCAGGACTTAGGATTTCGATCATATGGCCTGATTATGGAAGGATCCAAGAGTTTGACCGAAGATACTTTTGAAGAGCCAACGTTATTTATCGTAGGCAATGAAGCCAAGGGAATTCGTCAGAAGACGCTGGAGCTATGTGATATTAAGTTGCGCATTCCGATGCATCCACGTTGTGAATCACTGAACGCTTCGGTTTCGGCGGCAGTGGTTTTGTACGAGTGGAGCAAGAATCATCCAAAGTCGTTCAAGGAGAAAAAGAAGTAGATGCACCATTCTGATCTTGTTTCGCGCCCCTGGGTAGATTATGAGTTAATCGATTCTGGTGATAATAGAAAGTTAGAACGATTTGGAAAATATATCGTTATTCGTCCTGAGACGCAGGCGATTTGGCAGCCACTCCATCCTGAAAAATGGACTCGAGCTCAGGCGGAGTTTCGTTTCCGCGAGGGTAAGGGGAGTTGGATAAATAAAGGCGTGCCAGATAGTTGGGAGATGACTTGGGAGTATGCTCGTTTTTGGATGCGACTCACAAATTTTAAACATGTAGGAATTTTTCCTGAGCAGGCGCCAAACTGGGAGTGGTTAGGGGAGAAGGTGCAGAACTTGCGTGAGCCGAATGTTCTGAATTTATTTGGCTATACCGGAGTCGCCACGATTGCGGCCGCGATGCGTGGGGCGCATGTTACTCACGTGGATGCTTCGAAGCAGAGTAATGTCTGGGCCAAGGAGAATGCGGGGATGTCGGGTGTGCCAGAAAATGCAGTTCGTTATATTTTGGATGATGGTTTGAAGTTCGCGGAGAGAGAGGTGCGACGTGGTTTGGTCTATGAGGGAATTATTCTTGATCCACCAGCTTTCGGTCGGGGAGCAAAAGGTGAGGTTTGGAAAATCGAGGAGGGCTTGCTCAAACTTTTGAAAACTCTCTCCCTTTTGCTCAGTAAAAAACCTGGTGCATTTTTTCTGTTGAATGGATATGCTGCTGGATACTCACCACAGTCATTCGTGCAAGCTATCCAGAGTTTTTTCCCTGAAGGCAAGGGAGAGTTCGGTGAGCTTCATATTGCAGAGAGTGATTCAAAACGAGTAGTTCCTTCGGGGATCTACGTGCGGTTTACGCGGTAGCTTTTTATGAATAAATTTTTTGATCATGTGGCGCCAGTGTATGAACGACTACACGGTGGTGCTGAGAAAACATTTGGGAGGATAAGTGTGTTAGCCGGATTTAAGTTAACTGATCGAGTACTCGATATCGGTGGGGGAACGGGGCGGATTAGCCAGTTTCTGGTTGGCAAGGTGTCAGAGATTATCGTTCTCGATCCTTCGGAGAAGATGATTGCGGAGTGTAAAAAACACACTGGTCTGACGTGTGAGGTGGGGAGCGGAGAACAAATTCCTCTCGCCGATGAAAGTGTTGATAAGGTGATTATGGTGGATGCGTTCCATCATGTGGGTGATCAAGAAAAAGTTTTGTCAGAGATTCGACGAGTTCTCAAGCCCGATGGTTTAGTGGTTTTTGAGGAGTTCGCTCCCGAGAGGCTGGGTGGTAAGCTAGTACTATTTTTCGAGAAAATTTTTAAGTTGGGGAGTATTTTTCATTCGCCGAAGAAGTTGGAGAGACTTTTTGAAAATGCTGGTTTTGCCGTGCGATTACTTGATCAAAATAGACGGGAGTATTACTTGCTAGCCAGGAAGACGGAGAGTCAGTGACGCCTGGTCAGAAGAGCGTCTTTGTGGTAATCTAGGGGGGTACTTATGAATAGAAATGGGTTTATTAATGTTGCGTTAGTCTTTTTGGTGGCTGCTTTCTCTGGCGGAGCGACTTATTATGTCATGACGAAGGAGGCTATAGCGCCAAAAGAGGAGGTCCAGGTACCTATACTTACTTCGGAGACTTCGAGTAAGACACCTTCTTGTGATGGCGAGATGCCAGTGATCACTTCTATTTCAGCCACGTCCAGTAAGATAGGAGGGAAGATTGAGTTGGTCGGTTGTAATTTTTCTGGTTTCGAGGGGGATAAGACAGCCTGGATAGAGAATGATAAAGGAGAAAAGGGGATTTTGTATGGCGATCTCGATTCGACAGAGACGTCTCTGAAACTTACTTTGCAACCGTCGGTATGTAAGGAGGATACTTCTTACAGTGGCCATGAGTGTCAGAATGAATTAGTGCTTATTCCCGGAGAGTATCAAGTATATGTCTATCCTTGGGGTAAGATGAGTAATAAGATCTCATTAACTATAAAATAAATATGAAAGGATTTATTGATTTTGTGCGAGAGCAGGGCGTGGTGGGATTAGCTGTTGGTTTTATTCTTGGAGGTGCAGTGTCGAAAGTGGTGACTGCCTTGGTCACTGATATCATCAATCCGCTTTTAGGCTTAGTGTTAGGTGCGGTCGGCGGTTTAAAGACGGCATCAATTCACTTGGGTAGTGCAGAAATCCTCTACGGTGATCTGATTAGTGTGGCGATTGATTTTCTCGTGGTTGCCCTAGTCGTCTATTATGGCGTGAAGATGATTGGCTTGGAGAATCTAGATAAGAAGAAATAGCTTTTAATTACTATGACCGAAATAAATTATCTGGCGGTTTTCGTATGCGGAGTGTTTTCTATGGTTTTGGGATTTGTTTGGTATGGACCGTTATTTGGAAATAAGTGGCTAGAAATTGTCGGGGCTAGTAAGTTAGATATGGAAGCTCGTAAGGAGATGCAGAAAAAGGCGGGTCCTTTATATTTTGTTCAGTTCTTACTCACTCTTTTTCAGGTGTATGTTCTGGCTCATTATGTTAAGGGTTGGACAGAAGTTTCAGCAGTAGAAAATGCATTGTGGATTTGGGCGGCTTTCGTGATGCCAATTGTTGCGGGAGGTGCGATGTGGAATAATGATTCTCGCAAGATTGCCTGGGCTCGGTTTCTTATCCAGGCGGGTTATCAGTTAATACTCTTCGTAACCTTCGGTTATATTCTTGGTGTTTGGGGATAGTGGTCTCGATGACTATTCTTGGAGATATAAAAAAGGAAATTAGTTTGCATAAGAATCCCGAGAAGGCAAAAGTACTCTCGGGATTTTTTAAGACGGGAAAGGGAGAGTATGGAGAGGGGGATTTATTTCTGGGACTGACCGTACCGGAATCGCGACGGATTGCGAAACATTTTTCACAAGCTTCACGAAAGGATATTCTCATGCTTCTTGAGTCGCCCTTCCATGAAGAACGACTGATTGCCCTCTTGATTCTGATGGAGCAGTATAAGAAAGGAGGGGAGAAAGAACGAAAGAATATATTTAACTTTTATCTTCAAAATACTCGATTTATTAATAACTGGGACTTAGTTGATGTGAGTTGTCGGGATATTGTGGGGGCCTATCTTTTTGAACAAGATCGTTCTGTACTTTACGAACTCGCTCGATCGAAGAGTCTATGGGAGCGGAGAATTGCAATCGTTTCAACGTGGTATTTTATTTCTCGAAATCAGTTTGAGGATGCTTTAGCCATTGCCAAGATACTTCTGGGGGATTCTCATGATCTGATTCATAAAGCTACTGGCTGGATGTTGCGTGAGGTTGGTAAGCGATCCGAGGAAGTCGAGGAAGGGTTCCTTGAAAAGCATGCTTGGCAGATGCCGAGGACTATGTTGCGGTATGCGATTGAACGTTTTCCAGAGCAGAAGAGGCAGGGGTATCTCAATATTCGTTCGCGAATTCGGTAGTTGGGCGGAAGAGAGTTATAATAAGCGCATGGAAAATTGGATTATATATGCAATCTCCTCAGCATTCTTTGCTTCCTTAGTGGCGATTTTTGGGAAGATTGGTATCCAAGGAGTTGATAGTAATCTTGCGGTAGCGATTCGTACGGCGATTATTGTTGTTTTTGCTTGGGGGATTGTGTGGATTCAGGGAAATGTTGGCGATCTCTGGAAGATTTCCGGATACTCCTATCTTTTCATTGTTCTTTCAGCTATTGCCACGGGTCTGTCCTGGCTCTTCTACTACAAAGCTCTTCAGCTCGGCGAGGCCTCAAAAGTTGCACCAATCGATAAGCTGAGTGTTGGCTTAACGATCGTTCTAGCGTTGCTTTTCTTGGGGGAGAAGCCAACAACAGGAAATCTTCTTGGCGGGGGGTTGGTGGTTGCAGGAGTTTTGATAACTGCGTTACTAAAATAAAATTTATAAAATATGAAAGGATATAAAAATAATATCGAGAAGCTTACGTTGGAAAATAAAAATTTTCGCCAGGTTCTTTATACTGCAAAACACTGTCAGCTTGTATTGATGTGTCTTCAGCCAGGGGAGGAGATTGGATTAGAAATACATAAAGATAATGATCAGTTCTTTCGTTTCGAGTCTGGTGTTGGCAAGGTTCTGATTGATGGATCGGAAAATATTGTTGGAGATGGTGATGCGGTAATCGTGCCTGCCGGAGCAGAACACAATGTTATAAACACTTCAGATTCTGAGTTGCTACAATTTTATACTATCTACTCTCCAGCACATCATAAAGACGGCATTCTGCGAACGACCAAAGCTGAGGCTGAGGCCAATGATGCTGAGTTTGATGGTCAGACGACCGAATAGGTTAGAATCTTTGGAGGAGATAGGAAACAAACACAAGAAGACTACCCCACCAGCCGATGTCAGAAATAATGAGACTAACCATTATTTTTTCCTGCCATTCATTCGGGAGGAGATCGCCTGACTGGCCATTTTTTTCTCGTTCGAGCATATAGGGACTTACCCTAAAGGAAAGGAAGATGCCATTCAGCGTAAGAATGAGTACTAGACTCAGCTGGGTGAGAAAGAGTGTGCTGAGGAGATCGTGACGAAAGAGAGTTACCTGACCGAGGGCGACAAGGAGAATTCCAATCCAGATCATTGGCTTGGTGACTTTATGAGTTCTTGTGGTGGCTTCTGTCCAGTAGGGGGAGTGACGACCAAGAAAGCCATGAATATCAATAACAGTCACCGCGCCAAGGCCGATAATAAAACCGGCGATGGTGGTGAATAAACCAAGACTATTCAACCACTGTTCGGGAGAGAGGGGGATCATATTTTTGGTGGCAGAGGAAAGAAGATGCTTGTTTCACGTGTATACTTTTCGAATTCGGGATTTTTCCGCATACTGGCTTCAAGCATTGGGATGCCGGAAACTTTGAGAATAAGAAAGGTGATAGTCAGTGGACCAATAATGCTGAGCCAGCCAAAGGGGAGAGAGAGTGCGATAATCCAGAGTCCCCACCACTGTGTCACTTCGCCGAAGTAGTTTGGATGTCGGGTGTAACGCCATAATCCCTGGCGCATGAGCTTGCCCCGATTTTCTGGATTTTTTATGAACTGGCCTAGTTGCCAGTCGCCAACAGCTTCAAAGAAAAAACCGAATCCCCAAATCCCAAGGCCAAGGAGATCGAGGATATTCCAGTTGGTCCCTCGAGACAGAGCTGAGAGCGTTGCTGGCGTAGACACTAAAAGAAGAAAAAATCCTTGAAGGAGGAACACCTGAAGATAGGTGCGGATATAGAACTGATCTCCCCATTCTTTTCGCCAGGCTTCGTAGCGATAATCTTCTTTTTTATTGCGATTTCTGAGGTAGATATGCGTGGAGAGTCTTATTGCCCAGATCGTTACTAGAAGCAGTGCGAGGAGTCCGCGGTCGAGAGCAAATCCTCCGGGAAGGTAGGCGCTTAAGACAATCACAAAAAAACCGATACCCCAGGCAATATCGGCGACATCATTTCTTTTTTTTATAATTGCGACGCAGAACCAGGCGGTCATGTAGGCTAGGATAATGACCGCTAGTTCGGTGTAGGCCAGGAAAATTTCTGACATGTTAGCCAGTAATCCTCACAATAAATACGGTGATCACAGAGACAACTCCCGTGAGGAGTGTTCCCCAGATGAGGTCGACGATTGTTACGAATACTGGCCAATCCTTGAGGGTGGCTTGATTGGTGAGGTCGTAGGTGCCATATGCGACAAGACCAAGGAGTCCACCAAGTAAAAATATTTTTACCAAAGAGTAGTTTCCCGAAAGTGCGGGGAGGATAACAAGAATGGTGAGGCCGAGGATATAAATAAAATAAAAGATACCGGCTGGCAGGAGGGAAGGGGCAGCACTCATAAGATGTCCCAGATATTTACCGTAAAATGATTTAGCCATGGTCGTGAGCCAGACACCATCAATAAGGAGCATCACAACGAACGCAACTAGATAGGCGGTAATATATGTTTTCATAGGTGTATTATAATTGATTCATTAGAGATTACTAATATGTCCCGTTTACGAAAGAAGATAGTAGTCGTGAATGACTTAATGCAAAAGAACTATCGCTACGAACTCTCAGAGCCGGTAGGGAGGAATTTTGCTCCTGATTTTAAGCCACACCTTACTCCGCCAGAGATGTTGGCGCTCGGTGTATTTGGGGGAAGATATATGACGGACTGTCAGAAAGAGTTTCCTCTGAGTTGGTTTAAGAAGGCCAAATTTAGTCATCTCAAGCATGATCCGACACTTAATTGTTTTGGGGTGAATGCCAGTCAACCATTGGAAGAGTGGCGAAAAAAGAAGTGGATTTATAAAGACGATCCTCGGGGTTGGTTTCAGTGGTACTGCCGGTATTATATGGGACGGAGATTGCCAGTGGAGGACGAGCGACAGATTAAGCGGTGGCGAGCCATTGCTCGCCATATCGGTCAGATTAAAAAGCATTGCCGAATTGGCGATGTCTTGTGTCGTCCCCGACAACGACAGGCGCTACTACACTGGGCGTATGATAGTCGCCGAATGTGAGAAAATAAGATAAAATCAATGCATCGTTAGTCGACTATCGAAATAAACCTTACGTATGATTATTGAAATTTTTAAAGCAGTTGTTTTGGGTGTGGTCGAGGGGGTGACTGAGTTTTTGCCAATTTCTTCAACTGGTCATCTGATTATTGTGAATCAGTGGCTTGCCTTTGATGAACTATTCACAAAGATGTTTGATGTGGTTATCCAGCTTGGGGCGATTCTCGCAGTAGTAGTTTATTTTCGTGATCGGTTGTGGCCTTTTGATAAAACACCAATCAGGAAAGAAGAGACTCTGGATATCTGGAAAAAGACGGTAGTTGGTGTACTGCCAGCACTAGTCCTTGGATCTTTATTTGGGAGTGCTATACAGGATTATTTGTTCAATCCGACGGTAGTAGCAGTGATGCTTATAGTCGGTGGCTTCCTTTTGATTTTTGTGGAGTGGAAAGGCCTAAGCCATCGTATTTCTTCGATTAAAGAGATACCGTACTCTACGGTGTTTTTGATCGGTCTTGCTCAGTGCCTCGCAATGATTCCTGGAACCTCTCGTTCGGCGTCCACGATTATTGGAGGGATGTTTTTTGGACTTTCTCGAGTGACCGCCGCAGAGTTTTCTTTCTTCTTGGCTATTCCTACGATGGCGGCAGCTTCAGCCTACTCACTACTAAAGATTGGTTTTTCGATGAGCTTCCAGGAAGCGATAGTTCTCTCGGTGGGATTCATTATTTCCTTCTTGGTCGCTATGGGAGTGATTCGAGTATTTCTTGAATATATACAGAAGAATAATTTCCGCGTATTTGGATACTACCGTATTATTCTTGGGGTAGTTGTTCTGCTCTATTTTGCGGGAATATAAGTTCTAAGTTTTTACAGGCTTCGTGATCAAACTGGCCGACTCGGGTGCGTACAAGAGCTATCAGATATCCTCCGGTGGTCAGTTCGTTTCCGATATCACGAGCCAAACTGCGGATATATACTCCTGGCCCGGTAGTTACTTTTATTTTTAAAAGTGGCCAGGAGTAGTTTATTATTTCGATATTTTTTATAAGGACGGTACGAGAGGGGAGATTGAACTTTTTCCCCTGACGAGCAAGCTTATAGGATCGTTTCCCATTAATTTTCATAGCGCTATGAATGGGAGGAATTTGTGCGATCTGGCCAATAAACCTCCTGATAATCGTAGTAATCTTTTCTTCTGTTGGGGGATTCTGATTTTCTGTTTTAGTAATAAGCCCTTCACCGTCATCGGTGGAGCTTTGATAGCCAAGCTTGATTGTTGCTTCGTATTCTTTTTCTTTAGCCACCATTTCTGACAACTGTTTTGTGCCAGCCCTTCCGAATCCAATGATCATCACTCCCTCGGCGAGAGGGTCGAGGGTACCGGCATGACCAATCTTTTCTTCGCCAGTCAGCTTTCTGATTGCGGCAATCACACGGAAGGACGTAGGCCCTTTTGGTTTCCAGATAGCAAAGATTGATTCCATAGAAATGGTCTAGGGTTTAGAGGGGGAATCTATTTGAGAGAAAACTAGATAAGCGGTAATCCTCCGTGATCCTCTTTCCTGATTTCTTTGTAGAGACTATTTTTTTTGAGTGCTGGTTGACCATTGTTTTCAACGACGTAGTAGGCGAAGCCTCTCATTTGTTTTACTAGCTCGTAATTGGCATGTCCAGGTAGAGTGACTGGGTCTTTTTCTTCGAAATCAACTGGACTATTGTCGGCCGTCACTAGGTAGGTGTCCCCGGTGTTTACTAAGAGGTGGCCTTGTCTAGGTGCCATATAGATTTCGTCTCCTGGCTTTACGACAATGGCCTTGAATTCTTCAACCACATCAGGCAGAACCTCTCCAGCTTCGTTTGAGGCAAGTTTTTGGAGGAGGGCAATCCCTTCTCCTTGGAGTATCCAGTATGTCTCATCGAGATTGCCAATGTGATAATGGCCATACGTTTTTATATATTCACCACCAACGGTGCCAGGTTCCCAGATGGTGATGTTTCTTTGGTCCTTACCTCCACGAACCATGTAGTAATGAAAAGCTGGACCAGGGGCGTTTGGATCCATGAGAACTTCTCGCATCTTTTCATCAGTTCTTGGAGCAAAGTGTTTTGGTACGTAGGTAAAGTCTTTTTTCATAAAGTAGGTTTATTGATTTTTGTGTAATAATTTTCTAGCCTCTTCTGTTTCATCTGGTCTGCCATAATCGTCTTCGAGTCTTTCTGTAGTGCCCAGTTCCGGAGTGGAGACTTCGATAATATCGCAATCAGTTATGCCGACAAGTCGGTGTTTTTGTCTAATAGCGCACGTATATCCCTGATGGGGAATCATGACTGTTTCCGTTAGTTCCCCGTCTGTATTTTCCCAGATAATTTTTCCCTGGCCAGAAAGAAGAAACCAACTTTCTTGTTTCTGATCGTGTCGTTGCAGAGAAAGTCTTTTTCCAGCTTCTATATGAATAACCTTGCCCATATAGGGAAGGGTGTCTGGCACCCAATGAATTTCATATCCCCATGGTTTCTCAATCTTTTTAAAATAGGGATCCGTTGAAAAGATTTCCTGGGTGGGGATGGTCATATCCAGAGAAAGGTTAGTGGACGTCGCTTCTTTGCAATTTCTTTTCTTTCGCAAGTTTTTGGATTAGTTCCCAGGCCTGATCGGCATTATCAACAAGGTAGTAGATTTTCATATCATTTTTGTCGATGCCTTTATATTTCTCGTAGACTGTCTTTTCTATCCATTCGAGAAGTGGTCCCCAGTAGTTTTTATCAACAAGGATGATTGGTACGGGATTGATTTTCTTTGTTTGGATAAGCGTTGCGATTTCAGAGAATTCATCGAGCGTACCGAAGCCACCAGGAAAGAATACGTATATCTCCGAGGCGAAGGCAAGCATTACTTTACGGACAAAGAAGTAATAGAATGGCTGTGATTCGGTAATGTACTTATTTTTTCGTTGCTCATTTGGAAGCTGGATAGTGAAGCCAAGTGATTGTCCGCCAGCTTTGAAAGCGCCTTTATTCGCTGCTTCCATAACGCCTGGCCCACCACCGGTGATAACAGCGAAACCTGCCTTGGCTAATTTTCCCGCTAATTTTTCAGTCTCTTTATAGTCTTTCGTTTGCGGTTTGAACCGAGCAGAACCGAAGAAGGTAACTGCTTTTCCATAGCGTTGAAGGAAGTCGAAGCCAGCGACGAACTCGGTCATGATTTTAAATACACGCCAAGGAGAGGCTTCTTCAGCGTGGAGTTCGAGTATCTTTTTTAACTCTTCGGTTGAGAGTTGGGGGGTTGTCTTCTTTTTTGGAGTCGTTTTTTTGGGAGGCATTTTTTAGAGGATTTCTTAAACTCCACTAATCATAATTGATTTGAGGAGGTTTGGCACCTAGCTACTATTTCTTTTTTCGCAGGGCATCGTGACCGCCAAACTGATTTCGCATGACCGAGAGAAGCTGGCCAGCGTAGCTTGGATTTTTCTTGGACTGAACACGAAATTGGTAGGCACCTTCGATGATGGGCACCGGAATATTCATTTTTTTGGCAGTTTTTACCGTCCACTCGCCCTCGCCAGTAGCCCCGACCGTGCCGGAGATTGCCTTGAGTTCTTCTCCGTATTCGTCGAAGCCATCTTTGAGCCAGCCGACGAGACGCGACTCAACCACGCTTCGGCGGTTATAGAGTTGGGCAATAGTTTCCATGTTGAGGTGAAAAGGGGATTTCTTCATGAGACTGAAGCCTTCAGCGATAGCCTGCATCATGCCATACTCAATACCGTTGTGTACCATTTTTACGAAATGACCACTGCCTGAGGGACCGAAGTAGGCATAGGCATCTGGTGAAGCTAAGTCCTTATAAAGAGGTTCGAGTTCCTTGGAGAGTTTTTTGTCACCACCGATCATTAGGCAAGCTCCTTCTCGTGCGCCACGAGGGCCACCGGAGGTGCCAATGTCCATGAAACGAATTTTCTTGTTTTTTAGTTTACTGGCACGACGAACAGTGTCTTCATAAAAAGAATTTCCTCCATCGATGATAATGTCATTTTTCTCGAGTATAGTTGTGAGGCCTTCCTTGCCGAAGATAACTTCATCAACTGGTTCGCCGGCAGGCACCATAACCCAGACCAGACGAGGCGTGGAAAGTTGTGTTTTTATGTGAGCAAGTGAAGTGAGGGGAGTCGCACCTGCCTTGACCACCTCGGCAATCGTTTTTTTATCCGTATCATACGCGTGCACTTTCCAGCCGTGCTCCAAAAGTCGGAGAACCATATTTTTCCCCATCTTCCCCAAACCAACATAAGCGATTTCTTTTTTTATTTTCATAGTTATTATTTTATTTCTTTTTCTCCTGATTTATAAATAACCAACGGCGAAGCATTTTTTTTCCAGGCGCCAATGATTGGATCAATAAACTGCCAACTTGCTTTGATTTCTTCGGTGCTCACAAAGAGCATTTGATTTCCATCAATGACATCCTGAAGGAGTTTATCATAAGCATCGATAAAGGGAAGATGAGGGTAGGCTTGTTGATAATCAAAGAAGAAATCTTTTTCTTCAACTATCATTTCTGTGCCAGGTTTTTTTACCCAAAAGGAGAGAGTGATTTTCTCACCGGGCTGAATCCGATAGCGAAGTGTATTTTGATAGTGAAGGGATGAACCAAGACCAGGACAAAGACAGGGGGATGGTGGTTTGAAAGTAATGATAACCTCGACTTCTGATCGGTTCATTTTTTTACCCCCTTCGAGGAAGATGTCTACTCCTTTCCAGCGAGGCGTATCTATGGAAGTCTGGAGGCGGAAGTAGGTTTCCGTGAGCGACTTCCGATCGATCATTTTTTCTGTCTTGTAGTCATCATACTGTCCACGAATTGTTTTCTGGGAGACATCTTTTGGCTTGAAAGGAGTGAGTTTTTGAATGACTTTCGCTCGCTCCCGATGGATCTTTTTTGCTTCTAGGGTGCCTGGATTTTCCATGGTGAAAAGAGAAAGGAGTTGGAGAAGGTGATTCTGTCCAACATCGCGCAATGCACCGGTTGCATCATAAAACTCACCTCGTGATCCAACACCTTCTTTTTCCCAGAACTTTATGTGGATACTTTGGATATTTTTCTTGTTCCAAGATGGTTCAAAAATAGCATTTGAGAAACGGAAGGCCATAATGTTCTGGACAGTTTCTTTACCAAGATAGTGATCGATGCGGTATATTTGTTCTTCTCGAAATAGTTTCCCAAGAAGTAGATCAAGGTTTTCAGCAGTTTTTGCGTCCTTTCCAAATGGTTTCTCCACAACTACTCGTGTCCAACCCTCTTCTGGACTACAGGGTATGGTCAGTCCGGAGTTCTTTAGATTTTTGAAAATAGTGGTGTAATGGTCTGGTGCAGTGGAAAGATAGAAAAGTTTATTAGCACAAGTTTTCCATTGTTTGTCTTGAGCGCCAAGGAGTGTGGCTAGAGTAGCGTAGCCTTCTTTTTGATCAAATAGCCCTTGCGTGTAGGTGATCAGTTTCAAAAAGGATTCAAGATCTTTATCTTTTTGGTGATTTCTGAAGGCTTTTAAGTTTTTGAGTGTTTTCCTGAATTCCTCCGTACTCATCTCTCGTCTCGAAAACCCCACTATCTGAAAGAGGGGAGGGAGAAGTTTCTTTTGATGGAGTCGGAAGAGGGCGGGGATTATTTTTTGACTTGCCAGGTCTCCGGTTGCTCCAAAGATGACGAAGATGGTGGGAAGATAGCTGGGCTGAGTTGCCATATGGGGGTATTGTAGCAGACCTCTCTCCGAACAGAAAATCTTCCTATTTTTTGTTCGTCACACCAACAATAGTGTCTCCTTCGTTTAATCCAGAAAGGATCTCTGCGAACCCATTCTGACCCCTAAGGCCAATAGTAATTGAGGTAGTGACGTTCTCGGTCCCGACTTGCTTTATCACAAATGCTCCGTCTTTGTTTTCAGTGATGGCATACTGAGGGACAACGAGAATATTATCTTTTTGGACAGTTTTGATGGTTAAGTTTGCAGTGAGACCACTCTTCATTCGTGAGTCATTCTTATCGAACACTACTTTTATTTTGAAGTTAGTCACACCATCAACAATGGTTTCGGCAGGATCAATATAGGTAAGTTTGGCCAGGAAGCTTTCCTGAGGAAAGGCGTCGATAGTCACGACGATCTGGTTACCAACCAGCACCTTCCCGATATCAGCTTCTGGTACATTTGCTTCGATTTCTAATTTGCCCTCGGAGATGAGTGAAATGACAGGGGTGTTTGGAGAAGCAATCTCCCCAGCCTTGGCATCCTGTTTGGTGATTACGCCAGAGAACGGCGCTCGGATAATACCTTTCTGCATTTGTGCTTCAGTGGCTTGCACACGAGCTTCTGCTTGTTTTACTTGGGCAACCTGAGAGGCGATGCTTTCTGGAGTATTGCCAGCCAGTGTTCGATTCAGATCAGCTTCCGCTTGTTTCACTGCGAGCTTATCGGTTCGAATGGTTTGGATGGTCGTATTGATACTGACGAGTGCTGCTGCAATATTGGTGCGCGCAGTATTGATATTCGTTTTATAAGTAGCAAGATCTGTAGATGAAAGAGAGTGGTTGCTGTTGGTAGCAGTCATCAAGTCAGAAAGAAAGTCTCTAAAAAAAGCAAGATTATTAGCACCTTTTGTGAGGGTGCTATCCAAGATTGTTCTGTCTGTGGTCCCTGAAATTGTGGCCAGGTCTTTTTTCCAGTTGTTTAATCGACCAGAAGACTCCTGCCGTTCATTCTCTAGATCGCTTTGGAGTTGTGAATTGTTAATGGAGAAGCTTAACTGGACATTTGATTCCTCGTCATTTTGGAAAAGAGCATCCAACTGTTTTCGGATGGCATCATCAGCTTTAATGTAGGCATCATTTAAGACATCGACAACACCTTGATATTGGTTTTCTAGCTCTTGATTCTTGGTAGCGAGAGCAGCCTGTTTAATTTGGATATCCTCAGGGCGTGAACCTTTCTGCATCTCTTGGAGTAGGGCGCGCTGACTTTCTACGCTTGCTTGTTGTTCTGCTCGTTGGGCGAGGAGTTGTCCCTGGTCAAGGTAGGCGAGGATTTGTCCGGCGCTGACTCGACTGCCCACTCGTACATTGGCTTGGGCTATTTTGCCACTTTGTTCGAAGGCGAGGCTAACCTCTTCGAAGGGTTTGGTGACGCCGGTGACCCTTACTTCTTGATAGAGACTGCCCCGTTGTACGGTGATGGTTTCCTTGGTGGCTTCTTGGGGTTTGAGGAAGGTGAAATAGATAACTAGAAAGCCGAGAAGGAGACCAGCGATGATTCGTTGTTTTCGTGAGGTATTTTTTAGGCGAACAATTAAGTGATGAATCTTTTGTTTCATTTTTGAGGAAAAGTCTATATTCTTCAGTTTACTTTAAAATAGTCGAGGGAGGAAGATCATGAGGCCGATGGCCAGAGCAGCGGAGCTGTTGAGGAGTACTAGAGCGGCCATCATATCCTTGGCTTTTCCTATGACAGGATGGTGATTTGGCTCTAGCTCATCACAGATATCCTCGAGGATAGTGTTAAGAATTTCAGAACCGAGGACGAGTATTATAGAAAGGATCACGAAAAACCATTCTGTATGACTAATACCAAAATACCAGCCAGCGGTAATCACAAGTAGGCTGGCTATGCTTTGGAGGGAGAAGTTTAACTCTTCCCTGAAGACATAGCGGAGCCCTTTAAAGGCATAAGAGAAACTTTTCAAGAAATGAATGAGCATAAGGCTGTGGATAGAATTTTATTTTTCTTCAGTGTATACTAAAAAATGTTAGGTTAGAATAGGAGGTATAAAAATATTAATAATCCTGATTTTTCTGATGAAGACTGATTACTTCTGCAATAAGTGCAATGTCAGCTTTTCCGAATCGAAGCTTCCCAATATCAATCGAACTCATTTTTGTGGTGATCTTGCCCGAGTAACCGAGTTCTCTGATGAAGGTGAGTCGGCAACGCAGGAAGAGTCACACGGTCACTAACCCCCTTCACGGGGGATTTTGCCTTTTAGAGCCAACTCTCACAACGAGAGTTTATTTTTCTTTTTCAAACTGAGAGATCTCGGAGGTCTTAATAGGATACTGCTTGTTGCGATAGACTTCTGAAACGATACGATTAATGAGCCAGGTTGCGCCAAGAAGGAAGACGAAATAGACCAGACCGATTGGTGTAAACTGGGGCCAGGTGTCTTTGCCGAGATAACCCAAGATACCAGCCACTACGCCAATAGTAGTGATTAGCTGGAGAGAGGAGATAGTGTTTTTCGTACTCTTACCCTGAAGTTCGTTCATCAGCTCGACGGTACCATGAAGATAATTGGCAGTCATTTTCCAGAGATTTTTAATGTAACTTAAAGTATCAGCAAGGGTTTCAAATTTGAACTGAAAGAGAGGGTGAAGGTTTTGATCTATGAGGGAGAGGTCGGTGAGTTTTTGACGAGTTTTTAAATAGGCATCCATCTGATCAATGCGGGCACCAATGAGATTCACTGTTTTCTCATAATCAGCCAACTGATTACGAAGTTTATCGATATCAACACCCTTAATCTGGTGCTGCTCTTTAATGGTTGCAATCTTTTCCCAGATGGTTCGATGGATCGCAAGATAGCGATGAAGTTGGGTTTTGAACTCGCGGAAAAATATCTGAGATTCAATGATGGAGCGTAGGAGTTCTTCGTTCGTCAGATTATGTATGACGATGAGGCCTGAGCCACGATAGACAGCAACACGTTTCGCTTTAGTGGTTGAGTAAATTGCTTCTTCAAGGCTCGTGAATAATTTTTTAATCTGAGTTTCATTGCCACCGGTTACTGTAAGGATGAAGGGGAGAATGGTTCTAATATTGGCCAGCTCTTTGGGGACGGGAGCCCCCTTACTAAAGATGAGTGAAAGCGATAGAGAGAGCTTATTGTCGTAATAAGATTTTATTGTTGCCAGATCTTTTTTTAGGTCGTCACTTTCTTTTTCTAGAGTAATGAGGCCATCTTCGTAGATGCGACAGGAGATGCCTTGCTGTGTGATGAGCTCGAGATATTCAAGAGGTCCACTTTTTCTTTCGAGGCTTTTGATTTCTAATCGGTTGATGGCTTTTCGTATTTCATTTTTTGAAAATCCTAGTGGCGAACTTTCGTATTTTAGAAAGTCCCACACCTCAGTGAGGTGGAGTGTAGTACGCTGAAACCAACCACCAATGGCGATGTTTTTTATTTTCATCTCACGTGTAATTATATTCTGAGATTGATGTTCGCGAAACTCCAGCTGGAGGTTTAGAGGGCAAGATGTTTTTTTAGGATGCCCCGGAAAATATGATCGCGAGTGACGATACCGACCAGAACATCGTTTTGGACAACTGGTAAACGATGCAAGCCGTGAGAAAGCATGAGGGAGCCAGCTCGTAATACAGGTGCGTCCGGATGGATTGTATACACCTGATGATTAACAATCTCTGCGATTGGTCGTTGCTTCAACTCCTCAATTTTTTCTTCGCGGAGTTCGTAATCCAGATAGGCTTCCGGATGCTTGTAAAAATCTCGATAGCTCGGATAGAGGAGTCTGAAGAGATCTTTCTCGGAGATAACGCCGATTAGTTTTCCTGTTCGGTCAACCACTGGCGCACCACTGATTTTCTTCTCATATAGTTCTCGGGCAACTTCCTCATATGTCAGGTCGGCTGGGATAATAATAATCTCAGTTTCCATAATCTCTTTCACTTTCATGTGAGTAGTGATTGATGATTAGTATTCGACCTTTTTGTTCGGGGAGGTAGTTGTGTGTTTTATTTAAAATCCCTGACGAAATGCAATGGATCGACCGAAGTGTCACCGACTTTTATGCTGAGGTGAAGGTGGGGTCCGGTGGCATAGCCAGTCTGACCGACGGTGCCGATAATTTGTCCTTGTTTTACTGTTTCGCCAGCTTGCACGTTCATTTTTTGAAGATGAAGATACATAGTGAATAGATATCCGCCGTGGTCGATAATAATTGAATTGCCGTTGACTGTGTCGACGTAGGCCTTGACTACTCGGCCATCGTTCATAGCGGCTACTGGTTTGCCTTCCGGTGAGCCAAGATCAATACCGAAATGATTGATTAACGAGTTTCCTGTTTGGTGAACAGTGCCATAAAAGTTGGTAACTCTATTTTTGTAGAGAGGCAGGCCGAAGGCGTTCGTGAAAAAGACGGTTTCGCTGGAACTTGTGAACGTACTGGTGAGATCAGTTTTATTTGTGGCCAGCTTTTCTTTGAGTTTCTTAGGAGTGAGATCGAGTTTCTCAGGAATACCAAGAACGATTTTTTTAAAAACGATTTTCTTTACGGTCACCACTTCTTCCTGTGTCTGTCCGTTGGCCAGAGTGAACTTCAATACATAGTTCCCGGGGGTCTGATTATAGGGCACTGCGAAGACGAGGCGAGTTTTATTCTTGTAGGTATAACTATAGGCTGGTTTGCCGTCGAAGGAGGCGATGGAAACTGGCTGATCGGTGTTAAGTGTTACAAAGACCGCATCACCTGGCTGAGGGACGGTCGGGGAGAGGCTGACGTTTGTTTCGGCCTGAGTGACTTGAAGCCCAAGGAGTATAAAGACGCTAAAGATAGCTATAAAGATTCGTCTGGTCATTTGTTGATAGTATACCACTATATATCTATGAAGTTTCTTGGCCCTCTTTACAGCATTTCCTTATTTGGGCAATCCGTGTCTATAATGGTCATATATGCTGATTGATGATATTACAATTCACGTTACGGCTGGCCATGGAGGTAAGGGAGCAGTGGCGTTTAATAAAAACTTAATGAGCTTGGGTCCGGCTGGTGGCAGTGGGGGAAATGGGGCCAGTATCTATGCGGTGGGTGTGTCTGACTTGGCGGCGTTACGTCAGTTTCGGTTTACTAAAAAAATTAAGGCCGAAGATGGCAAGGATGGTCGAGGTCAGTTTGTGGATGGTCGTCGTGGCGAGGAGTTGGTGCTGAAGTTGCCGGTAGGTACCGTGGTGCACTTTCCTCAGGGGAGTCCACGGGAGATTACGAAAGTGGGAGAGCGGCTACTCCTGGCTCGTGGCGGAAAAGGTGGTCGGGGAAATTTCCATTTTCGATCTTCAACAAATACTAGTCCTAAACAGTTTGAGTATGGGACGCCAGCTGAGGAAAAAGATCTCCGTCTTGAACTGAAGTTGATTGCTGATATTGGTTTTGTGGGGTTGCCGAATGTGGGAAAGTCGAGTCTTTTAAATATCATCACTAAGGCCCAGGCTCGAGTAGCGAACTATCCGTTCACAACGCTTGAACCTAACTTAGGCGTGTACGAGGATTTAATTTTGGCGGATATTCCGGGATTGATCGAAGGTGCTTCTGAAGGTAAGGGTTTGGGAGTGCGTTTTTTGCGACACGTGGAACGAACGAGAGTGTTGTTCCATTTTGTTGCTGCCGACTCCGAGGATCCTATGAAAGATTACAAGATTATTCGTGGCGAACTAAAGGCCTATAATCCTGCGCTTCTGGAGAAGCCAGAGTATATTTTTGTGAGTCGTTCGGATATGGCTTCCGAGAAAGAGATTCTAGCGGTGGTGAAAAAATTTGAGAAGTTAAAAAAGCCTTGTCAGGCAATGTCTATTTTGGATGACAAGAGTATTGAGCGCGTTCGCATCCTACTGAACGATCTGAACGTTGCCAAGCACGCTTGATATTCAAGTAGAAAGTAAGAAAGCGGGGCTTAGCAGTAATTGTGCTTAGAATGAACAGTTGACTAGTTCAGAGTTGGTTTTTTATCTTTGTTTTTCTCTTGACGTCGGATGAGTTCTTCAAGAATTTCTTGTTGTTTCTTAGGATCGTTTGTAACTTCTCCAATAATTTTTTCGATCTCCTTTCTTATAGGATCTTTTGGAAGGGGGTTAGGCGTAATCTCTACTTCCTGAATATCTGGACTGATTGGTAGGGGCATTTCTGGAGATTCGTGGTTAGGGATATCATCTTCCTCGCCCATTTCCGGGACTATTTTTCGTTGACCAATTTCTGGTTGATCGTGAGGATTGCCCATCTCTGGTTTCGGTTCGTCGTGATGGCCGGGAATAATAATATCCGGACCATCTTCGCTGTAATCGATTTCTCGCGGTCCCATACTTTCTTTGTTCATGTTTTTATTCTACCAGATGAGTTGAGACTTGACTAAGTTATGGAGAGTGGTTGAATGACAGTAGTTTACCATGAAAGGAGAAAAAACATGGCGCGAAGAAAGAGCGTGAAGGAGCTAACCTGGGCGGAGTACCTGGAGGCGGTGGTGGTTGCTTTGGCATTTCTTATCCTGAGGCCCACGCTGGGTCGTGTTGCAGCGCCGTTCGGTCCTCCGACGGAGTTTGATGAATAAACGACTTCTTCGATTTCACATCGAACCAGCCGTTTTTTTATTTACTGCCTGCGAAGATAAGGAGTCCTCAGCCGAGGATTTTTTTCTTGAGTTCGGTCATTTTCTGAGGATCGAGTTTGGCTTCTGTGATAATCATTTTCAATCCTAAGTCATAGAATTTCTCATCGGTAACTAAGTCCAGGAGCTCATCAAAGGTTACTGTTTTGAGGGCGATCTTTTCTCCGGCGTCGAGTTTTTGTTCGCTGGTTTTCATGCAATTTTTGGCAATGAAGGTATAGATTGCCCAGTCCATTTTTATTACGGGTTCTTCGGCTGAAAGAAGACTCCATTCATTACTAGTGTAGCCGGATTCTTCCCGGAGTTCTCTCTTGGCTGCTTCGAGTATTCCTTCTCTTTCGTCAACACGACCACCGAGAAGCCCGATGTCTGATGGTCTACCGGGTTGTTCCTGCTCGGAGATAAGGATCTTTCCATCGGGGAGTACCGGAATGGTGAGTGCTGTGTCTGGCCGTTTTAGTTTTTCAAAAGTGGCCGTAGTGCCGTCGTACATTTTTTGTTCCCACTGGTAGACATCAAAAACAACACCTTTGAAGACTCGTTTCGCTTCGGGTGGGATGCCATTCTTTTTTTGCGGGATGATATTCATCTTTTGGTTATATCCCTTAGTCACCCATTTGCCAAGCTTTAATGGCGGGAATGGGGGAGATAAGCATGATGATATTAAGAAGTAGGCTGTCACGAATCCAGAGGGCAAGGATGATTTCTATAACGATCATAAGGAGAATGGTTGCCCAGGATGGGAGTTTGTAAGCCATAAGGAAACCGATAATGCAGCCAAATATATCGCCCATGGTATTGAGAATGCTATCGCCATAATAATCGAGAGAGATGGTGGCTTCACGATAGCGATTGATAACAAAATCGGTGTTTTCAAAAATCTCCCAACCAGCCTCCAGCCCAACTGCGAGAACAAGTCTCTGGCCTACTGTCAGTCTTTTTCTGAAAAAGAGCCAAAGAAAAAAATATAAAAGAATACCGTGAATAATGTGCGTAAAGGTATAGGGATCAAACAGTTGCTGAGAGTTTTGGTCGCTTTGTACATTTCCTGACCACAATCCTGGTGGGCCATACTTGTACCAAGGTGTCTGCCCCATTGAGAGAAGAACAGCTCCTGCGAGAAGAAGCACCCCGCCGATAAGGAGCCAGTGTTTTTGAGAGACGTCTAAGAACATTCTTTTCATTATATCGGTTTCGGAGGAATTTGGGTAAAAAAAACCGGCACATGAAGTGTCGGTACCTGTGGGTTGCCTACAGGCGGAGGGCTAGGGGTGAAGGTTCGCGTTGGCGATCAGGCCTTGGCCGTGGTCTGGGTGTTGAAGCCGTCGATGAAAGCCTGGATCTCCTCCGGCGTTGCCTGGACGAAACCGCCGCCACGGGTGTTGCCGAGCAGGTAGCTTCCGTCGGCGAGCTTCGCCGCCTTGATGCAGTTCGGGGCGCCCGCGCCGCTGAACTTCCGCCAGTTGAGGTGTCCGGGATTGATCGGACTTCTGGAGACGCGACCGCCGTGGTTGAGCGACACCATGATCTCGGCGCTCCTGTTCTTGCGGCCCATGCGGCGACCGTCGCTCTGACGGGGTTGGCGGCTATTACGGCCATGACGCTTCTGGCTACTCATACGTACCTCCTGTACGTTCGAGGCTTGCAGCCTCTGTTTGGAGCCTTGCGACTCCGGGTTGATGGAATCCCCACCGGATCTCCGCTCACGAAGACCTGGGGGGCGCTAGGGACAGATAGTATCAGAAATAGATAATCCGTCAAGTCGTGGGCTGTGGATTCTTTATCAGGGCCAGTTAACTGTTTCTGCTTCGATTTTTTCTGGCGAGACACCATTTATCTTCGCCAGAGAGGGCGACTGAGAGTGTGGCGAAAGCTAAACCAAAATCGCGCACGCCAGTGGGGCTTAGTCCAAATCCTGAGGCAATAACAAAGAGATGGATGGCCAGTAAGCCGGCGACATAGCGAACGAGAATTCCGATGATCAGAAGAATGCTGGCGAGGACTTCGAAAATGCCATTCATTTTTACGATCAATGAGGCGTCTAATCCGGATAGATTTGTGGCCCAACTTGGCACAATGCCAGCCCATGTCTGCGGATCGGTTAACTGAGAGATTCCAAACCAGAGAAAGACAGCGGAGAGAGAAAAACGGAGAAGAAGGGGTGCGTAGAGGGGGAGTTTTTCTAAGTTCATAGAGCTAGTTATTTCGCTAGCTCGCCAATTTTGAAGGTGGCAAGGAGGGAGATTTGTTTCTGCATACCACCATGTTGGCTATTAAAGGCACTCGAACCATCTTTTCCGCAGATGCCAAGGATGGCTTTATCTCCGCCGGGATGTTTGCCAATCCAGGAGGTAAGGTCATAAACTCCGCCGTTTACGATGCTCCAACAACTTGCGGCGTCTTTGTGTCCGGCGACATCAGCGAGGGCATACGTTTTTATGGCTGTTGATGCCGATGAAGAAGTAGTAGTCCCTTGTGACGTCGAGGTGACGTTGAGCATTTCGGTGGTTGTGGCGGTTGTGGTCGCAGTTCCATTTTCGATTACGACAGGAGGAGTGGTTGATCCGCCCATACTAGCCAAAACAGCGACGATACCAATAACTACCAATCCGACGATGACGTACATTATTTTATTTTTTTGCATAGTTTCTATTATACAGTATTACTTTTTAACTTCTAACTTTGTTGCAGGAGGGGTATGCAGGGTCTTAGGTCGCGGATTCATTGATCAGGTGTTTTTCGATTCTTCCCTGGTCGTCGGAAAAATGAAACTCACCCTTTATTTTCTTTCCCGCAAGGACAAGCGGAAGCCACAAGGGATCGTCGCTCCACATACTTTGAAAGGGAAGCTGATCAATGGGGAACCATTCCGGTCGCATTTCTTCTGATTCTCGGGGTTCTCCTTGCCATGCTTCTGCGAGGAAAAGGTGGACATCTCTATTCCAGCCTGGGTGGTTAGTAAAATAGAATGTTAATACTCCGACCGCTTTCAGATCGTGAGGGTGGATAGTAAGTCCGACTTCTTCTTCGACTTCACGGAGGGCGGCTGCTTCGAGAGTTTCTTCTGGGTTCACTTTTCCACCGAAACCGTTCCATTTGCCCATGGCGAATCCGCGTTTTTTGTAACCAAGGAGGAGTCTTTCTCCTTGAATAATTAAACAAAGAGTCTCTTGTCTCATAAGATGAAGCATATCGACTGAGGGATAAATGTCAAAAAGGAATAAAAAAGCCGCGCTGATGAGTCAGGCGGCTTGTGAGTTAGAGAGATGTCTGGCGATTCGAACAAGAATTGCTGCCCGAACCTTGGACAGGTATTCTTCTTCACATCGCTTATGGGCGAGGAGCAGACTTTTTCCATCCATTCGTTCGAGCGGCCCTTTCTCTAGAGGAGAAAGTGTTTCCCAGAAAGAGACTACCTCCGGATCGGGTTGATCGTCTTCGAGAAGAAACTCTGGTTTTCCGTCCATACGATACTGAAGGACGGTGGCGATCGTGTTGTCCGTAGATATTCGGTGCATGTTCAGTAGGTGAACACTAAACTGAATGATTAGTTCTCTCATTTCCTTCCTTTCGAAAATAACTGCGTCCCATAATAAGTAGAAAATAATAATTTGGCAAGTGATTTGAGTGATTCTGGTTTTCGAAGATGAAAGTGGTTTCGGTGGATATTTCGGTCTGAATCAGTCGTGGGTCCGTGGTACAATAAAAATAAATGAAGAAGGATATCGAAAATATCCAGAAATATGTGCGGGCAACAAATTATATTGTGGCAGCACAGTTGTATCTTCAGGATAATTTTTTACTGGAAAGGAAACTGACTCAGGCGGATATCAAACCCCGTCTTTTGGGTCACTGGGGGACTTGTCCGGGAATCAACTTTGTCTATGCACAACTGAATTATCTGATTAAGAAGCATGACCTGGAGATGCTTTTCGTGCTTGGCCCGGGGCATGGCTTTCCAGCCTTACAGGCCAATCTCTTTTTAGAAGGAACGTTAGAAAAATTCTACCCTCAAGCTACTCGAGACGAGGCCGGTCTGGCGTATATCGCGAAAAACTTCAGCTGGCCATATGGATTTCCGAGTCACTCTAATCCTGGTACGCCGGGTGTTATTTTGGAAGGAGGGGAGTTGGGGTATTCGCTTTCAACAGCCTATGGTGCGGTGCTTGATAATCCGAATCTTATCGCGGCTTGTTTGATTGGTGATGGCGAGGCGGAGACTGGGCCGTTAGCGACTGCCTGGCATTTAAATAAATTTGTCAGTCCACGGACGAGCGGTACGGTTTTGCCAATTTTACATCTCAACGGATATAAGATCTCCGGTCCGACCGTTTTTGGCAGAATGAGCGACAAGGAACTCCTTTCTCTTTTCTATGGATATGGCTACGATCCGGTTATTGTGGAGGGCGAAACTACTGCCGTATACGAAAAAATGGCTACGACCCTTGAGGCGTCATACCGCAAGATTGTTACTTTGCGAAAGAAAGCGCGGAAGGGCAAAGGTGTTGTTTCGCCTCGCTGGCCGATGATCATTCTTCGCACACCAAAAGGTTGGACTGGCATAAAAACATTGAAGGGCAAAAAAATTGAAGGTAACTGTCTGGCCCATCAAATTGTGGGCACTGAAGCAAAGACTGACAAGGAGGAGTTTGTGGCGGTGGAGTCGTGGATGCGTTCGTATAAAATCGCACAACTTTTTTCTAAAGAAGCAGGATTTTCTAAGGAAGTGCTCAGTCTTGTGCCGCGGGAAGAACTGCGTATGGGGATGAGTCCTCATGCCCTGGCTAAAAATAGTAAGAGTTTAGTTTTACCAAAGACGGATAAGTTTTTGAAAAAGACTGGTGCGCCGGGCAGTGTGACGGCCAGCAGTATGATTCAGGCAGGGGCATTTTTAAGGGAGGTGATTCGTCTTAATGATAAAGAAAAAAACTTTCGATTTTTCTCGCCGGACGAGACCTACTCCAATAAACTTGATGTAATTTTTGAGGTGACGAAGCGGTCTTTTGTCTGGCCACGGAAACCCTGGGATAAGGATCTGGCTGATGATGGCCGAGTGATTGAGATGCTCAGTGAGCATTCCTTGCAGGGCTTGAATCAGGGGTATGTCCTGACCGGTCGTCATGCGGTGTTCGCATCGTATGAGGCGTTTGTGGAGATTGTTTCGAGTATGGTTGATCAGTATGCCAAGTTTTTGCGCGTGTCGCGCGAGGAGATCCCTTGGCGCAATGAAGTTCCTTCGCTGAACTACATTTTAACCTCTTCTGGATGGCGACAGGAGCATAATGGTTTTTCTCATCAGAATCCGTCGTTTATTAGTGCCATGCTTGAGAAGCAGGGATGTTTTGTGAAGGTTTATTTTCCTCCAGATGCGAATAGTACTCTTGAAGTACTGAAGGCCTGCCTCGAAATGAAAAACGAAATTCATGTCATTGTGGCCGGGAAGACTCCTGAGCCTTTATGGCTCACGCCTGAACTGGCGAGAAAAGAACTGAGTCGTGGCTTGATGGTCTGGGATTTTGCCAGCGATGATAATCCCGACATTGTCTTTGCCGGTATCGGCGACTATCTCACCAAAGAAGCCTTAGCTGCGGTGGATGTACTGAAAGACAAGCTTCCTCGTCTACGGATCCGGTTTGTAAATATCATGGAACTGACCGCTCTGGGTATTGGCGATGAGAGTTGCCGTGTGTCCTTGCTTGATTCAGATGAGTTTTTCACTCATGATAAGCCGGTTATTATGAATTTTTATGGCCATCCAGAAGCGCTTCAGCCAATGGTGGTAGCTCAGAAACATCCTGGTCGTTTTCGGGTGCATGGCTATATCGAACATGGTTCCACAACCACGCCGTTTGATATGCAGGTGAGAAATAAGACTAGTCGGTATCATTTGGCCATCGAGGCGGTCCAGTTGATGGCTGAGAAGTGCGTCATTATGAAGAGTCAGGCAGATGAGTTGCAGGCGGAGTGGGAGGAAATTTTAAAGAATCATCGTGCGTATATCGAGGAGTATGGTATCGATCCTCCGGAAATAGAAAACTGGAAATGGAAAAGAAATATTTAATTGTTAATCTTGGTAGTGCCTCGAAGAAGTATGCTCTGTACGGCGAGCATAAGGAGATTGCGCGTATTCATTTTGAGAAGGAGGGGAGGGGGTTTGTGGCTACTCTGAAGGATGGTCGAGTCAGTACCTTGCCGGCGACAAAACAGCAGTACAACTCTGGTGTCGATTTTTTCCTGAAGAAATTATTAGCCAAGCATATTATTGACGATGTGCGAGAGATCACCTTGGCTGGTATCAGAATTGTGGCGCCGGGAGATTTTTTTATGGAGGTCAGACCAGTTGATGCGTTGTATATCAAGAATCTAAAGTCGGTGATGAGCCTTGTTCCGTTGCATGCTTCGATGGTCTTTGACGAACTGAGAGAACTGCGACGAGTGCTCCCTCGTACCAGAATATTTGGAATTTCTGACAGCGCCTTCCATAAAGACTTACCCGAAGTTGCTCAGGCGTATGCAATTCCTAAGATTTCTAGCGAGGTGCCAATTCGTCGGTATGGGTATCATGGCATCTCTTTGTTTTCAGCAATGCGGACGATTCGTCAGCAGTTCCATCGGACTCCGAAGAGAATCATCATCTGCCACCTTGGAAGCGGCGCGAGTGTGACTGCGATTAAGGACGGAAAGAGTATCGATACTTCGATGGGCTTCACGCCACTCGAAGGAGTGCCGATGGGGACTCGGCCTGGTGATCTTGATCCAGGAGTGGTGATGTATATCAGTAAGACTTTAAAATTATCCTTGGCGGAACTTGATGTGTTTTTAAATACTAAATCGGGTTTGTTGGGAGTGAGTGGCGAAACAAACGATGTCAGAGATCTTTTGGCCTACGAACGAAAGGGTGATAAGAAGTCTGCCTTAGCCTTATCGCTTTTCGCGTATCGAATTAAGAAATATATTGGTGCCTTCCAGGCGGTATTAGGAGGGTTGGATCTGTTAGTTTTCACGGGTACGATTGGCGAACGTTCTTGGGCGATGCGCGAGCGAATTTGCGAGGGACTAGCCCATGTTGGTGTAAAAATTGATGTAAAGAAAAACAGACAGATAAATGGTTTCGGGCGAGTTGAGAAGCGGGGTGCGAAAACGACTATTGCCGTAGTGCCCACGGATGAGATGATCGAGCTTTTTGAGGAGTTGAGGACTCAGAAGTAGGTAGTTTTCTTCTAAGTAATGGAAAGTGGAGTCGGTTTGGTTTTATTGATATAGTATAGGTAGCTAATTATTCTTAAGCGGAGGTGTTATGACCCTTCGATTGGACATCTATTACTACTGCAAGCGCGGTAAAGGTCCGAGCATAGAGAAGTTGCGGCGATTCTGTAGCGAAGTGAGATGTCCGCACTTAGGACAGAGACCCAGGAAGAATCTGATCAAGAAGAGAAGGAAGAGGATAGAAGAACCAGAAGATTGACTAGTTAGCAGACGCGTCCTAAACAATGCGTCTTTTTTATCTGTTTTTGAAAATAAAAAAACCGCTTACGATGTATCGTTGCGGTTCATTGGGGCGAGTTATTAATTTTTACGCAGTGAGAAACATAAACCGCGTAGGGTTCTATTTCGGCTACCAGCCCATTGCAATCGTTCTCGTCTTTGTAGATTCCGAGTCCGACTGGAATGTTTGGTCCGATACCCCCTTTGCCAACAGCGATAAAACTCCAACCGGTTGTAATGTCTGTCTCGACGCAGCCAGTAACATAGGCGTATTTTCCAGTTTCGATACTTAACCGCTCACAATCAGCGCGGTTTTCGTAACCTCCCATAGGTACTGGAATTTTCGGTCCACTAACGCCTCCTTTACTGATTGCGATGAAACCCCACCCCAAGAGGGCTACCCAATGAGTTGTCCGTCTCATAAATACCTCCCCTCTATTGCTGTTTATTATTATACAACTTGATGGCCATATTTCTTATTCTCATCGACAAAGAAGATGGGGCGTGTTAAAAATACTCAGTAAGTTTCTTTAAATCCTCCTTTCCTTACACGAGTAGAGTGTGGCGGGCCTGAGAGAGAACTGGAACTAGGTCGGCTTACTTACTTAAATTACTATAAGGAAATATGGAAAAGAAATTGTATGTTGGTGGCTTGTCGTATGAGACAACCGAGGCGACTCTTAAGGAAACTTTTGGAGCAGCCGGTGTAGTCGAATCAGCGAGCATCATTATTGATCGTATGACCAATCGCTCGAAGGGTTTTGGCTTTGTCGAAATGTCTTCAGAGGCGGAAGCAAAAAAAGCCATTGAGATGTTTGATGGCAAAGAGCTCGAGGGTCGAAGCCTGACTGTAAATATTGCTCGTCCAAAAGAAGATCGACCAGCTGGTGGTGGTTTCGGCGGAGGAGGAAACAGTCGAGGAGGTTTTGGCGGGGGAAATAACAACCGTCGGAACTCTTGGTAGACTTGTCTGTAATAAGTGTTTACTACTATAAAACTCCCATTGAGGGAGTTTTATAGTGCTTATTTTCTTTATTAACTATTTATCAGTAAAACGTTTTTCGTATGCGAATCTTAGGTTGTCGTTTTCGTTGAGACGGAAGGCTAGTTCTATCTTTGTTTTATCTTTTTTTTCGAAGACCATGGTCGAATTTCCTGCGAGGTTGGCTTTTTTACTCACATACTTATTGATGCCATCCTCTTTCTCTCGGACCAGCCGTTTCGCCTCTTCGTCGAGTTTTCGATTGAGCTGGAGGAGGGTAATAGGGGGAGTTTGTGGCTGTTTCATAGAGGTCTGAACTATACCTTATCCTGGGAAATTTAGCGAATGGTCTATTTGCCTTCTCTGAGACTTCCAGTTAAGCTACGGCCAGCGTGATTCTGTGAAAAAGAGAGGGAAGTATGGTCTTGAATGACCGAGTTCGAAAGTGGTTTTTTGGGAAGCTTCGACTGCTTGAGGATCTGTGCGTTTTTTTAGGCATCCGACCGGCGCATCTGTCTTACGCGCAGTTGGTGGGTAGCGTTTTTGTGGGATACGAATACGCCATGGGAAACTTTCTTTTTGGTGGACTTCTTCTCCTTGCAACTGGCGTCCTTGACGTTCTCGACGGCCGAGTGGCACGGAAGACTGGGACTGCCAGTCTTCAGGGTGCGTTTCTTGACTCCATGATCGATCGCTACGCCGACGCGTCTGCATTCCTTGGATTGATCTACTTCTTCCAAGGAAGCTGGGTCATCTGGCCGACGCTACTGGCGTTAGTTGGCTCGTTGAACGTCAGCTATGCGAGAGCGCGGGCCGAAGGACTGGGAGTGGATTGCAAAATTGGCTTGATGCAACGCGCTGAACGATTCCTACTCCTTGGTTTCGGAACCGTCCTTATGGAGTTTTATTCTTTGCCGGCTGTGGCGATAATTGTCTTGCTGGCTGTGCTAGTGAACTTCACGGCTGGTCAGAGAGCTATCTATGTGTGGCGGAAGCTCGAAGGTGATTGAGGTATCCTCATCTAAGACTTAGTTTTTGACTAAGTCTTTTTATTTTTTGAGGTATAATTCTCTCGATATGTTTTTTTCAATTAGTTTTGTTCACTGGTTAGTTATTATCAGTGCTTTTGTTAGCCTATTTGGTTCATGGGCCTATATTCGGGACACAATTTCTGGAAAGACCAGACCAAACCGTCTTTCTTGGACGATGTGGGCAATTGCTCCTCTTATTGGTACTGGCGCTGCTCTCTATGCTCAGGCTGATCCTTGGACAACGGTGCGAATATTTCTGGCTGGTTTTATTCCTCTCCTTATAGTTTTATTTTCTTTTTTCAATAGGAAGAGCTACTGGAAACTTGGCGTTTTTGATTTTATCTGCGGAGCATTTTCTTTAGTGGCTCTTGTTGCGTGGTTGCTTGCTGATTCTCCTCGATTTGCCATTCTTCTTGCGGCGATAGGGGATGGTTTTGCAGCTTTGCCGACGATTAGGAAGGCTTGGATTAACCCAGAAACAGAGACCGGACTAACGTATATTACAAGCCTTATTAGCGTCGTTTTGGTTCTACCCTCGATTCCTGTTTGGAACGTAGAAAACGCTAGTTTTCAAGTTTATCTGCTGATAGTGAATACAGTTTTGATCTTGGCCGTTTACAGAAAACAGATTTTCTGGTTTAAAAAACTCAACAAAACCAATATCTAGCTAAGTTTCGAAAGGGCACTGTACAATAAATGCTTTTCGCTTAATAGACGTTGATTGCCGGAAAAATAGCTAGAATCGTGAAAAACGAATTCGAGATACTGGCTTTATTGAGTTTTTAAATAAGGCTTGGCCGAAGGAGTAACTTATTTGAGTTCATTCTAGCACGGATTGTATTGAATGTCAAGAGGAGGGGCTTTTGGGGCCACATTGACTCGCTTGGCATTCTTGTGTTTTTATCTCTTTGGTTTCTTCGGTACGTTTGAAAGTGAGGTTGGAAGTGGAAGAAAAATTTAATGAGCGTCTTGGGAAGGTTGCGGGTGTCTTGACCACGGTATCTTTTCTCCCGCAGGTATGGTTGGTTTGGGGGCACTTTCCAGAACCAGCGACGGATATCTCGCTGGGGATGTTCTCCATTTTGTGTTTCGGTATCTCGCTCTGGCTCGTCTATGGATTCAGGATTCGAGATCGACCGCTCATTATCTCCAATTCGATTACTTTTTTCCTCGCCGCATCCATACTTCTCTACAAGTTGGTGTACGGCTAGGATGAGTCATATCTATGGTCCGTGAATCGCAGAAGCGAACACGGACTTTTTATTTATTACTTGAAAACCACTGGAATTTCTAACGCATCGTCGTGTTCAGGAAGACCAGAAGGATTGTCTTTCTTAAGGATGAGTGTTCCTTTACTACTGTACGAGTTTTTATCAGCGGTGAACTGAAGCGTTGCTTCGAAGGGTACAAACTCCTCTGTCATCCAGTCACTTTTTGCAGTGGCGATTCCTTGGGCAATAATCAGTCCATCCCAGTTTGTGAGGAAGACGGGGAAACTGGCCTCAAAAAACCAAGTGCCTCGTGCCTGCCCTTTAATGAGAAGCGGACTAGTGATGGTTTCGTTTGGTCGAGGAGATTCGATCTGGATCAGATCTTTTTTCTCGAGTTCATTTCCGATATTTTCAGTAAATGTCTGGTTGTTATGTCGACACTGTCGAGGGTAAGATTCCATGACGGGGCTACCGGTAGATACACACTCTTCGAAGTTGGTGACTATGGATCCTGGACGATTCCTCAGTTGCCACCATAGGCCAAGACCTATGATTATTACTATAAAGACGATTGCGAGGGATATTTTTTTCATACTTGCCTTCTTGGTTCGTATCTTACAACTTTTTTAAAGATTAGCCCACTTGCTATTTGAGTGCAAAAAACCAGCTTATTTTTTTCCAAATTTTTGGCGTGATGATAGTTGAAAAAGAAAGATGCCCTCCTGATTTTAGATAGAGAGATTTACATTCGATGAGTTTAATAAACTGGCTTGTTGATTCTGGTGGTACCACGGCATCATCTTTTGTGTATATTACAAAAACTTTCTTTGGATCGATTTTCTTGAGTAACTTCGTTGGGTTGTAAAAATTTGAAGTTTTGAGTTTTTTCCAGTTTTTGTGACTGAAACGATATCCATTACCAAATGCATTTCTAGTAAATAGCTCAAGCCAATTCAGCGGTTCAATTTTGCTTTCTTTGGACCAGTCAGTCACAGGGGATAAGACCACTACCTTTTTCACTGATGAATGTTTTGAGGCAAGTAGGGCGGCGGGGCCACCAAAACTTGAACCGATTAAATAAACTTCCGGGTTTTTTATCGTTATCTTTCGCTTATTCCAAAGATCCAAAAAGCCGGATGGCAATACCTCGATTAGATCAATGATATCTTTTTGAGGTGGGTATTTAAGAAAGCTACCTCCTGATTCCCAGGTTCCTCGATAGCGAGGTGAGAATGTCCAGTACCCTTTTTTGGATAAGGCAATTATGAGTTCTTTGTGATCTGGATATCCTGGCATGCCACCGCAGAGAATGATCACCTTTTTGGATGGTTTGGCGGGTGGAAGAAATTCAACGATAATCTCTTTTTTTATCCTGGTGCGTAGGGTGTGTGCCATGTGTCTATGGTACGTCTAATAAAAAACTCCCGCAATATGATCGAGAGTTTTGAGAAAGTTTATTCAGACTAATACTCCTCGGAGAACCAATTTCTCTAGGGTGGTAAGTCTTTGAAATTGCTTCCGCCTTAGTTTGGCTAGAAGATTATTCATTGACTCCCTTGAGAAAGCTCTCCAGATTTCTTCCGGAGGATATGACGGATTTGTGGTCCGTATGTCGTTTTGTATATCTAGGGGCATTCTTAGTGAGTGTTCGATCCAGTATATTGTTTCACTAGGAAGAACGAGCTCTTTGCTTTTGCTTCCCAGAACAAAAGAGAGGAGACAACGAAGGGTTTCACCACTGTGATGATCGAGAAGTCTTTCCATGTCTACCGTTGCTTTTTGTCCGTGTAGTTTGACATATGGCAATGCAACGATAAGACGTGGGAGTATTCCTGTGACTTGTTGAGAAACTAGACTTCCCAGAAGCGCATGTTTGAGTGTCTTGTGTCCGACAACTAACGCTTCAATAGAACAGGAAAGCTCAGAGTTAACAAGCGCAAGAAACAGCATCCAGGTTACGTCGGGGTCTAGATGATATCTGTTCCTTCCGCGAACGAGGGATAGTCCCGTTTCTCGTTCTCGGCTTATAGAAATTTCTCTTCTAGAAAACCGAATTTGAAGATTATTGATTTCTATCGCTGCGTAGTGAGGTTGGACTGGAATAGCTTCTGCTACCTCTGGAAGCTGCAAAAGAAGGTGTTGTGACGTTTTCAGAGAGGCCGATGTCCCACACAGTTTGCAATGAGGCCTCTCGTTCACCAGTTCGTACGTGGTGGGCGCGAAGTCATCGAAGAGTAGGCCTTCCGCTTGTTGCAGGATTTCTGTTTTTCCGCAAGCGCACACCCAACTGGTCGCTTCTTTTTCGTTGACCCAACCATTTCGGCATCCCTCAAGAATCAGTTCGGGTATTCCGAGATGTTCTGAGTCTAGCCATATGAGATCGGTGCTGAGGAGAAGCCGATCGAGGATTTTTCGATAAAGCCCCAACGCCTTCGCTCCGTTCGGTTTATCTCCGAATAGATTGATAGCTTGAATCGCTTGATATCCACTGCTTTTCGCAAGGACATCTACAACGACTGGAATGGTGAAGAATCCTGGCAGAGGATCGAGGCGTGGTGAGATTGGTAAAGTAGTTACCACTTTCATGACGCCAGCCTTTCAAGTCCGAAGGTGTACAGCTTCTCGTAGATTGGATGCGCTTCCCGTATGGAGAGCGGTTTCTTCCCCATACTTAAAGCGCGAATCTCCTGACTGGTAAGGTACCCCGGATAGTTCGCTTCGAAGTCTTCTAGCGGGGACTCGGGCAGCTTCAGTGATCTGCACAGTAGAATGCCAGTAAGTCCCATGAGGATCTTCTTGCGATGAAAATCCCGATTCTTGTCTTTGATTTGGTAGGTCTCGCCGATCAGCATCTGGCGGGCACGAAAGACGTAGTATTGTAGTTTTCTTACTACGCTTTCTCGCAAGGCTTCCAGATCGGGAGTGACATCAAGAAAGGGATTTTCTCCCCACAACACGGCAGCTTCCTTGAACACGTACACGAAAAAGCAACCGTGGCTATCATGCGAGAAATTATTGGCTGTGGTAATTTCCTCGCAGTACGTTATAGAGAGATCGAAGATGATTTCAGGAAATTGCGAGGCTATCCTCCGTAGCTCATACAGATCTTTTGACGGTGCTATCTTCTTCTTTAAGATGATCGCAATATCAACGTCAGTATGGCTATTCTGCAATACACTTGAGCCGTAGTACAGGATAGCTTGCAGATTTTCCTTGAAACAATGAACGATAGCGTCCCTAAACCCTTCTAGTTCCATTTTGTTGCCCTCCTTTCTTAGAGCTGGACGTAATATAGTTTATTTAAATTACTTTGTAAATTGAGTAAAACGATACGTAGATATATCGTTTTACAACTCATTTTTGACTAAGTCTAAATTAGACCAGCAAAAAGGAGGATGAGAATAGCAGTAGTGATTACTGCGAAAATACCTACAGTTTTCACAAATAGATTTACTGCTTCCTTCTTTTTTCCTTCAATAAATAACAGGAGAGGTTGGTAGAAAAAGAGAAATGCCATTACCGCTACAGAAAGGGTGAGTACTGATAAAAATGTGATTGGGGCAAAGAAAGTGTCGGGCTTATCCTTGAGGGGTTGTGTCACAAAGGTCATAACGGCGACGATAAGGATTATGTATGCTGAAGTACATAAGGCATTAATAAGGGGATTTTTAGACATCTGTTTATTATATCAAAATCTGCTTTGATTGTGGGACGAAGTTGGAATAATTCTAGTGTTGTAATATGACAGAAGTCTTTTTCAAATCAGCTTTCCATATTCTTGTTTTGCCTTCTCAATGATGCCTAGAATAAAACCGCTTTTCCGTTCTGTATATTCATCTCGGTTATCGGCATACTTTTCGGCTAGTTTTGTTTTTAGGTCAGCATACTCCTTTCTTGTTTCGGGATGCTTGATCATATAATCACGGAAGAGAAGTTGACTTTTCCAGCCTGTTTCGCTGGTTATTTCGACGAGGTTCAAATGATGCGTTCTGTTTTCCCGAGAGCCCTTAGGAAAAAACTGTCTATCAGAGAATCGACGTTCGGAAATGTATTCATACCCTAGCTCAGGAAGTTTCTTAATAAACACATCAATATCATCCAATGATGACACAGCCACATTCATATCGATGATTGGCTTGGCCGGAAGATCGGGTATGGCGGTGCTACCGATGTGTTCTATGGCAATAATCTTTTCGCCAAAAGTTTTAAAGAGTAACTGTTTTTCCTCTTCAAATAATCCGGCCCACTCGGGGTTATGGGGGACCAGTTTTACCGTTCCTTGGTGAAGTCCGAGCATTTCACAAGTATACCAAAAAGTTCTAACGTCCACTTAGGGGTATAAAAAAGAAGTAGATAAAATCTAATGATTTTGAATTGCTCTGATGGATAGACGACGTTAGGACCTGTTTTGGTATACTTTAGGTATGAAATTTAAATCTCCTGAGCATAGAAAAATAGAAAGTACTGAGTCGATAGTGAGAGCATTGCTCGACTATTGGGATGATATGAATAAGCATTTGATTGATATGAAACGTTATGCTGATATCTTGCCACATTACGAGAGCGAAGAGGAAATGCCGAGTGGTAAAGAAATTTGGACTGTTCAGGATTGGGAAGATCACTTACTTAGTTATTGGAATGAACAAGTTCCTAATGAACTCAAACCGCAGGTAATCAGACAACTATCTGAACAAAACCAAGACGCTCTTCTCGGAGTGATGAATCGTCGAGGTGCTCTGAAGAATTTTTACGACTGAAGTTTTATTTGCTCCGAGTCGTGGACGACGTTAGAATCTATTTTCAAAATAATCCTTATGTCCCCATCCCTAATTTTTGAGAGAACTATTTTTCTACAATCTTCCGCAGTGTATCAATAAAGGCTCGTTTCCAGGACCACATAGCAAACCACTTTATTAAAGGTGTCGCCACGACTCTCAATAACGGGCGATGAATTTCAATATCATAGGTATAAGTAATTCTAGTGCCACCCTCAATATCCTCCATTAAAAACTCTTCGTAGCCAGAGGTGCCGAAAGAGGATTCATTCGTTGATTTAAAACCAACGTTCGGCAGAAGTTCTGTTTCCATTTTGACATCAAAAACTTTCCCGAAAGATTTCACCTGGGCATTCATTTTTTGATGATTCCCTTGTTTTTCTATTATATGTACAGATTCTGCGATAGTAGGAAAATGCTTCGGCATATTTTCAAAATCAGAGACTATTTTGTAGATCTCCTCTTTCGGTGCCTTGATGATCCAAGAACCCTGCAGATGAAGGCGATTCATAAAAAACATTGTATCACAAAGTGCGGGTTCTACCGTCCACTTAGGGGTAGAATAAAGACGTAGATAGAACCTAATGACTTTGAATTGCTCTCGACGTGCCTGCCGCCAGGCAGGGGACGAAGCTGGAACTTGTTTTGAAAAAATCAAGGGCTAATCTTTTTTAGAATTAAGGCGCTCCCTTTTGATTCTACTTGAAAACCATCAGCTCCTAGATCAACTAGACTCTTTCTTAGGGCGGTATTTTTTTCACTGTTGGATACTCGAATCCACGAAGGGTAAATTCTGATCTCACCACCATTTTTCAAGACTCTCTTTATCTCCTGGAAGAAGAGTCTAATTTTCGTAGCGTCTTCGGCATAAAATGGAGAACCGTAATGTGAAATAATTAAATCAAATGTTTCGTCTTGAAATGGCAAGGCTTCGCTTCGGCCAGCTACTAAATCAGATGCTCGGTTGCCACGGCGTAGTTGGTCAATTTGCCAACCTAATTGACGATCGCCGTCCTCATAATTTCTATCACGATATAATTGCTTCTGCTCTTCTTCGGAAAGGGCGTAAAACGGGTCAAGAGATGTTATGTTTAAAGACTCATCTCTCAGTTCATTTGCAAACTGGTTTAGTCCAGAGCCAATATCTAATATTTTCTTACCTTTTAGTTGTTCAATGTTCAGGTCTAAATCTTCAAAATGCTCATTTCGTCCTCTTGCCGTAGGAGCATATTCTTCCCATATAGGGTCGTTTATTTTATCTCTTTGTGGATTTTTTTCTGACATATACAAGAAGTATAACAAAACCAAAGTGCTCCCCGGGTAGGATTCGAACCTACAACCTTCGCCTTAACAGGGCGCCGCTCTACCATTGAGCTACCGGGGAATATGAGGCTTAGTGTAACAAATCATTTGAGATTTTCAACTTGCTCGACAACTTCCTCTGTTGTATAAAATGGGGAGTGAGAGGAGACCTTCATGATTCCCAGAGCCCTGCTGGTAATTGGCGTTTCGTTCGTTTTTTGGAGTATGTTCCATGCCTCACCTTCTTCGAGAGGGGAGAAGCTCTTGAAAGAGCAGGCTGGACGAGGTCCGGTTCTCCTGCCTAGCCGTCGTAGGCTTCCTGAAGGTGACGGGACCTATCCGAGTTGATTCTGATGGAGCGATTTTCGGTTGTCCTCGATCTCATCACGAGGAATCAGGATGTTCCCGCTGAGGATCTTGCCGACCTTGTTCTGTTCGTCGGTGAAGGTGATTCGACTCCAACTCAGCGTGCTGGAGTAATGACGGCTCTTTGTATGAGATATAAGGAGCGATTCAAGACTTAAACGGCCCGTGTTACCACGAGCCGTTTTTTTTATTTTTTTCTGTATCGCTTAACTATGAACAGCGGCTGAAACCACAACTGCGACAACTCATGCATCCTTCCTGAAGTTGTAGGGCCGCGCCACAGTCTGGGCAACCAGGCATCATGCCATAGTAGGCGATTGATTTCTTAGTAGTTACAGAAACCGTTTCCTGTTCCACACTCTCTTTGACGTTTACCATGACTGGTTCACTTTCTGTCAGTTCAGTTCGTGGATTATCAACGGCGTTGATGTGCTCCTCAAGAATCTGACCGATCGCATCGGGAAGGGAGAGGACGGTGCCTTTGTTGGTCATCGTTGGCATTGGTCCACGGATACCTTTGAGGTTGTGAATTACTTCATTTGATTTAATACCGGTGCGAAGTGCCAGTGAGATCAGGCGACAGATGCCCTCGCTCTGCTCTTGGAAGAAGCCACCGCTCTTACCAATAGTGGCGAAGACTTCAAATGGCTGACCGAGTTCATCGTTATTTACGGTAACATAAAGATGGCCATAGCCAGTTTTCACTTTATACGTTTTTCCGGTCATCACCTCGGGTCGTTCGCGAGGGACGAGATTGCCAGTTGATAGTTGGTCGAGCGAGATGGAGACTTCCACTTTTGTTTCGTTAGTTTGAGAAGGCGCAGTGCGGATTCCTTCCTTACCAATTTCGGTTGGTGATTTGATGTTTTCGCCGGTACCAATATTCAAGATCTGCACGTTGCGACTGCCATCGCGATAGGCAGTAGCGCTCTTACATTTCAGTTTCCAAGCATAGACGTAGCCATTGAAGACATCTTCGTGGGTAGCGCTGTTGGGGAAGTTGATGGTCTTTGATATGGAGTTGTCAACATTCTTCTGGAACGCTGCCTGCATCTTCATGTGATTTTCTGCAGAGATGTCCATGGCCACCACAAAGGTTCGACGGAGCTTCTCAGGGAGCCAGGAGAGACCCTGGATGCTTCCGGTGTTTGTAATTTCATCTTTCACCTCCTTGATCTGCTCAGGAGAGAGTTTGGCTTTCTTCAAGGCATCTTCGAAGTATTTATTAAGGTAGGTGTAGCGCATGCCATCCTTATCTTGTTTGATATAGGAGATGGCGAAGTTTGGTTCGATACCGCTTGAACAGTCGAACATCATAGAGATTGAACCGGTTGGTGCCACGGTCGTGAGGGCAGCATTCCTCATCTTTATCTTTTTCTTGGCATAGATAGAGTGAGGGAGGTTGGGGAAAGCACCTTTTTCTTTGGCGAGAGCCTGAGACATCTCATGGGAGGCGTCGGTAACGGCTTTCATTACTTTCTCACCGAGCTTCTGACCTTCTGTTGAGTCATAGGGGATACCCAATTGATAGAGCATATCGGCGAAACCCATAATGCCTAGGCCGATGCGACGATTTTTTTGAGCCAACTCAGTGACTTGTTTTACCGGGAAGTCGAAAGTGTCGATAACATTATCCATCAGTCGAGTGGCGATTTTGACTGATCGCTTCAGACCGTTCCAGTCAAACTTTCCATCCTTGACGAAGACAGCCAAGTTGATCGAACCAAGGTTGCAGTTGTCGTAGTGATGGAGGAACTGTTCGCCGCAAGGGTTGGAGCAGTCGATTGGTCCGAGTCCAGGCAGGGGATTGGTGCGATTTACTTCGTCGATGAAAACAATTCCTGGTTCACCATTCGACCAGGCGTTGTGAACGAGTTCGTCGAATAGTTCTTTGACGGTAATGTCTATCTCTTCGGCGCCAATTACAGAACCATTTGGAGCGCGGAGCACGCGATGTGGTTTTGTTTTTACTCCTTTCCATTCGCAATACCACTGCTCGTTTGGCCTTTCGGTCAGAGCTTTCATAAAGGCGTCAGTTACTTTGATAGAAATATTGAAGTTGCGAATATCGCCTTCAATTTGTTTGCAACGAATAAAATCTAGAATATCTGGATGGTCGATCTGCATCATAGCCATGTTCGCACCATGACGTCCTTGTTGTTTGATGATACCGAATGATTCGTTGTAGACGCGGAGAAAGGAAACTGGACCAGAAGAAACACCATTTGATTTTTTGGTTGGCGTCATGGCTGGTCGAAGATGTGAGAAATCAAATCCTAAACCTGAACCTGCTTGTTGAAGGAGAGCTGCATCCTTGAGGGTTTGAAAAATATTTTCCATCGAATCAAGCACGGGAAGCACGATACAGTTTGCGACGACTGGTGTGTCCGCTCCGGCATTCGTAATTGTTCGTCCAGCAGGAGTGTATTCTTTGCGAGACATGACCTCGAAGAACTCACGCTCAGTTTTTTCGATGAACTTTTCGTCATGGCCATAATTTTTCTCCATGCCGGCTAAGGCGTGGGCAATTCGCTGGAACATTTCAGCAGGAGTTTCCTGAGATCCATCGGGGCGTTTCGTAAGATAGCGTTTTTTCATCATGCGCAACGCATTTTCAGAAAAACTTTCGTTTACTTTTCTGGCTTCTGCTTTTGGAATTGCGAGTACTGCGGACTTTTTTGTGGCCATAATTTTGTCCTTATTTTTTATTTTTTTAAACCTTTATTTTTTTAGTTTTTATTAACCGCTTTAGCATTCTATAGGCATTCCCAAGGCCCTGCAAAAGTGTGAAGTTATACACAGAACCCTTCGAAGAGAGAAGTGAGTACTGGCTTCAAATCTTTGTATTGTTGGTATCTATTGACAACAAAATAAGGTATTTTAAGATGAGAGGCATGGAAAAAGTGGGAGTCTTTTTAAAAAGAGTTTTGGCTGGTTTCTCGGTTTCTTTCTATGTGTTCTTGGTGGCAGTGTTTTTTATTGGATCAGTGGGAGGGTTTTTTGTGGGACAGATATTTTTTTCTTCCGCGCAGGAGAAGGAGAAGGTTATTGCACAAGAATTTTCAATAAAAGATAAACCGTCTCCATTGCTCGCTTCAATTTCTGAAGTTTTTCAGCGTTCTTTTGGTGAAAGTTCTCGTTATCTTGATGCCGAAGTGTCTCTTGCTCCTGTTAATTCATCAGAATCTATAATAGATAGCGTGAAAGGGACTTCATCTTTGAATGGAGCTTCATCGACAGAATCATTTTTATTACTAAAGAAAGAAAACGAAAAGAAAAGTGTTTCTGAAACAGTAGTAAGTTGTCTCGCTTCTTCAACTTCAGTGCTTAGTCGAGAGGTGGTGATTAATGAGTTAGCATGGATGGGATCAGTGGCGCAATCGAGTGAAGATTCTTCGGCGGCGAGTCGGCGAGAGTGGATTGAGCTTTTGAATATTTCTTCCCGAACTATTTCTTTGGCAAATTGGAGACTCGAAGATACAAATGGAAAGTTTAAAATTATTTTTCCACATGGAGCAGTATTACGCGCGGGAGATTTTTATCTTTTGGCCCGAGGCAGTGGAGAAAAAATTTTAGGGAATAAACCAAATCTGATTTATTCGGCACCATTGTCGAATGAGGGGATGAGAATAAAACTTTTTAATGACCAGTGTGCAGTTGTCGACGAAGTCGGTGACGTTCGAGGATGGCCCGCAGGTAATCGAGAAACAAAACAGACGATGGAGCGAGATGATGATTTGATGGGGTGGCATACGAGTGTTTCTCCGGGAGGAACTCCAAGGGCAGAGAATAGTGAGATTATTTCGATTTCTGCCAGTGCTGACCAGACGCCTTCTGTGATTTCTCATATGTCTAAGAGTTCTGAATCAAATCCGCCAAACGCTACATATCCGAAATTAATTATTACTGAGGTTCAGACTGCCTCTGTTTCAACTACTCGTGATGAATTTGTGGAAGTCTATAATTCCAGCGATCAGGTGGTTGAGTTGACTGACTGGTATCTCCAGAAGAAGACAAAATCAGGCGTTTCGTATACTTCTTTTGCGCCCAAAGGGGTTTTTGCGGGACAACGAATCTTACCTCGGGGATTCTTTGTGATTGCGCATCCTTCGAGCTCCTTTCTATATAGTGTGTCTACCGAGGAAGGGCTTGCCGATGATAATACCTTGGTCCTCAAGAATCCGAACGGGGAGGTGGTTGATAAGGTTGGCTGGGGAGGGGCCAGTGATTCTGAGGGATTGGCAATAGGAAATCCAGGGCCTAGCGAGAGTATCCAGAGAAAGTTTTCTGGTGGGACGTATGTTGACACTGATTCCAATATAAATGATTTTGAATTTCAGGATTGTCCGAGCCTTGGAAAAATGATTGAGAGTTGTTCATCTTTGGCGATTCTTTTAGTTGAGGATATTGTTTCTTCGACGGTATCTGAAAGTGCAAGTTCTTCTTCTGAGACAGGAGCAACTTCGACAGATCAGATAGATAATAATTTTTCATCATCCACTATTGATTTCGCTTCATCGACCGAATCAGTGGCGCCGAGTAGTACGATAGAGTCATCGAGTACAAGTTTTCTAGATATATCTAGTAGCACTACCAATACTTCTTCGACAGCAGAGTCATCAACCATTTCTTCTTTCGTTGATCATCTCGTGATTTCTCAAATTCAGATTACTGGTGGCGCGGGAAATGCTGAAAATGATTTTATAGAAATTTTTAATCCCACTTCTTCAACGATTGATATGAGTGGTTGGAAGTTGCGAAAAAGAACACAGTCAGGGACGGAGTCGTCGATCAAGGTTTTCTCAAACGGGGGTAGTATCTCATCGTTAGGAATCTTTAGGTGGGCGAACTCTAAAGACGGATTTAGTGAAGCGATTGGTGCGCAGGCCTCAAGTACACAAACTATTTCTAACGATTCAAGTATCGGACTTTTTGATGTGATAGGAAATCTGATTGATGCAGTGGCCTGGGGAAGTGGCCATACGAATCCATTTGTTGAGGGGGAAGTTTTTGGGACAAACCCTGGAGATAAACAAATCCTCAGAAGGAATTATCTTGATGGAGTGATCGTTGATACGAACGATAATAAGAAAGATTTCAGTCTCGAGAATTGACCTTGTTTTAGTAATTGTGTAGGATGGATTCCTATCGCGCGCCTTTTGCCGTGATAAAAAGTTCATTAACAGGAGAATAGTGTGGTGGATAGTGGTGTAATTGTCGGGGAAAGTACATTGGTTACGGTTCGACTTCGTGAACCATATCATTCAGATCATAAGCTTTCGCTTTTTTTCGATCCGGAAACAGACGGTTTCCTGCTTTGGGTCGAAAACGGGAGAAGGAAGTTGACTCGGGATTTTCCGTTCCGAACGCAAGCAACTGAGCTTCTCGGTGTACTTGGTCAACTGGTAGCTTGTCCTCAGGTTTTGTCTGAGGCCGAAAGTTTCGTCAGGAGACACGCGGGAGGTCGGGTATGAACTGGCGGAGTAGATCTCTCTCTGGACGCCATCACGGTGGCGTCGTCGAGATGGTGGTCTTTGAGACTGCGATGACTTTCAAGATCATCGTTGATGATACGGTAAGATTCTTACGACGTTGTGAGAGTCGTTATGATCTCCAGGCAGTCGGGGATGATATTAAGAGGTTGATTGGTTGCCCGGAAGATCGGGCGGCAGCTCTCGCCTTTATCCACTCACACAAGCATCGTTTCTAGCCGTTCGATATTTTCTCGAGCGGCTTTTTTATATTCTTTTGACTTGATTGGTGTTTACCCTTATTTTTATGGCATATCAACTGTTGAGGCGAGGAATAGAGAAGTTGAGCAACCTACTATATATATGCAGAATAAAATTGTTATTAAAGGAGCTCGTGAGCACAATCTGAAGAATATTTCTTTGGAGTTGCCACGAGATAAAATGATTGTATTTACTGGCCTTTCTGGTTCCGGGAAGTCGAGCTTGGCGTTCGATACTATCTTTGCTGAAGGCCAGCGACGATACATCGAGTCGTTGTCGGCCTATGCGCGACAGTTTTTAGGGCGTTTAGATAAGCCAGATGTGGATGAAATCGAAGGACTGTCGCCAGCAATTTCTATTGACCAGAAGAGTCATTCGGCGAACCCGCGTTCGACAGTAGCCACAATTACGGAAATCTATGACTACCTTCGTGTGCTTTTTGCACGTGTTGGTGTGCCACACTGCCCAGAGTGTGGGCGAGAGATTAAAAAGATGACCAGCGAGGAGATTGTGGACACGGCAATTGAAATTTCTAATCGAAATAAAAATAAGAAAAATATTTTGATTTTGGCACCAGCCGTACGTGGACGAAAAGGGGAGTATTATCAGATGCTCTATGATTTCTTAAACGCAGGATTCAGTGAGGCGCGAGTTGATGGAAAGTTTGTGTCACTTCGGGAGCGTATTGATCTTGGGAAGTATAAAACACATACCATTGAGTTGGTGATTGATCGAATGCCAGCGGGACTTGATTTTAAGGATAAAGATAATCGTTTGCGACTGGCTGAGGCGATTGAGACAGCATTGAAATATGGGCATGATGTAGTGACATTGATTACTGATGAGGAGTTTTCTTTATCAGCGCAGTTCACCTGCCCGAATGATGGTTTTTCATTTCCCGAAATTGAGCCACGACTTTTTTCTTTTAACAGTCCATACGGTGCGTGCCCAACCTGTCATGGCTTGGGGACTGAGGATGTCTGGTCGGAGAAGATCTGTCCGGACTGTGAGGGAAGGCGTCTCAAAAAAGAGAGCTTGGGTGTATTGATCGGTGGAAAAAATATTGTGACCGTAACGGCGCTCTCGATTGCCGAGGCGTATGATTTTTTTGGTAAGCTAGAGAAAAATAGTAAGGCGAAGTTTGCGGAGATTGCCGAGGTGCCATTACGGGAGATTCGGAATCGTCTGAAGTTTATGATCGATGTGGGGCTCGAATATCTCTCGCTTGATCGAAAAGCGGGAACGCTTTCTGGTGGGGAGTCTCAGCGTATTCGTCTGGCTTCGCAAATTGGGTCGCGTTTGGTGGGAACGCTTTATATCCTAGACGAACCAACCGTCGGTCTTCATCAGCGGGATAATGCAAAACTAATCCAGACACTCCAGGAGCTTCGAGATCTGGGGAATACCATTATTGTTGTTGAGCATGATGAGGATACAATTCGAGCCAGTAACTATTTGGTTGATATTGGGCCAGGTGCGGGAGTGCATGGTGGTCAGGTGGTGGTGGCTGGGCCACTGCCGGAGATTCTCAAAGACACCACGCATAAGTCTCTGACGTTAGATTACTTGCGAGGTAAGGAGTTTATCTCAGTGCCAGAGAAACGCCGATCGGTGACGAAGAATCATGAGTTTTTGAAGATTAAAGGAGCGACTGCGAATAATTTGAAAAATGTGGACGTGAATATTCCGCTCAGACGCTTCACGGCGGTAACTGGCGTTTCTGGTTCGGGCAAGAGTTCTTTGGTGTACGACGTACTCTTTAAGGCGATTTCAAATAAATATAATGGGAGTAGTTATATTGTTGGCGCGCACAAGGCCATGCTGGGACTTGAGTATGTTGATAGGATAATCAATGTTGATCAGTCAGCAATTGGACGAACACCACGATCGAATCCGGCGACGTATGTGGGAGCCTGGACGTTCATTCGAGATATTTTTTCAGCAACAGATGACGCGCGAGTGCGTGGCTATAAACCAGGTCGTTTCAGTTTTAATATTCCTGGCGGACGATGTGAAAACTGTGAAGGGCATGGCACACTGGCAATCGAGATGCATTTCTTGCCAACGGTATATGTTGAGTGCGATGTCTGTAAAGGAAAGCGGTTTGATCGCGAGACTTTGCAGGTGGAGTATAAAGGAAAAAATATCTATGAAGTTTTGGAGATGACGGTTGAGGAGGCGACTAAGTTCTTTGAGGATATTCCGTGGCTCCATGATCGTTTGAAGATATTAGAGGAAGTGGGTTTGGGATATATCAAACTTGGTCAGTCGGCGACGACACTGTCGGGTGGTGAGGCTCAGCGTATCAAGTTGTCATCAGAATTGGGGAAACGTGACACTCGGAAAACCCTCTATCTTCTCGACGAGCCAACAACCGGTTTACATTTTGCCGATATTGATCAGTTACTAAAAGTTATTCAACGGCTAGTGGATCGAGGAAATACTGTTGTCGTTATCGAGCATAATCTTGATGTAATTAAAACGGCCGATTGGGTGATTGATCTTGGCCCAGAGGGTGGGGTGAAGGGTGGAGAAGTCATGGCCGCAGGAACTCCGGAGGAGGTTTCTAAGAAGGCGAAGAGTTTTACCGCGGAGTACTTGCGTAAGGTTCTGAAATAAAACTTCTAGTTTCTGATATAATGAAAATATGATTCATGTTGAGGGTCACAAGTTTACTCGTGATGGCGAACAGATTGGTTGGCTTGAGGGATCCCAGCTGTATGATAAGGATGGGCGTCACGTCGGTTATTTTGAAGAAGAGAATATTTATAATCGGGGCGGTCATAAACTAGCATATATTCGGGGGGATTATCTCCACGCAGAGAACGACGAGAAGATCGAACTAAGCAAACTTCGTGAATCCGTTCATGGGGGAGAGCTTTCTGATTTAGCGCGTGGGGCAGTTCAGGTTCTTCTTGGAGATTGAGTCGTCTTTTTTGCGCTTTGAAGACCTTATGATAAGGTTTTGAGATGGATCGATCGTCTCTTTATAAAAAGCTCCCAGAGACACCTGGTGTGTATCTCATGAAGGATGAAAAAGACCGTCTGCTGTATGTGGGCAAGGCGGGTAATTTACGACGTCGCGTGTCGAGTTATTTCACACGACCTCACGATAATCGAATCCAAAAACTTGTTGAAGAAATCGATCATATTGAACATCGTACAACCGACACAGCTATTGAGGCTTTGGTCTTAGAGGCGGAACTCATAAAAAAATACGAACCTCCCTTTAATATTAGAGAGAAGGATGGCAAAAGTTTTCTTTTTGTGGGTATCACGCGCGAGACTTTTCCTCGGGTGTCACTCGTACGAGGCAAGGATCTGGATAAGAAGGATAAGAAGTGGCGGAAAACGTTTGGTCCATTTACGGCTGCTTCCAGCTTGCGAGAGGCTTTGCGGATTTTGAGAAAAGTTTTTCCGTTCAATACTCATGATCCTGATAAAAAATACACTCGTCCGTGTTTTGACTATCAGTTGGGACTTTGCCCTGGTCTATGTGCGCATAGTATATCACGCGCCGAGTATTCAAAAACTTTGCGGAATCTTATTTTGTTTTTAAGTGGAGAGAAAAAGAAGATTATCACTCAGTTACAAAAAGAGATGAAACTGGCCAGTCGAAATCTAGAGTTCGAAAAAGCTCAGAAGTTACAGCGTCAACTTTTTGCTCTGGAACACATTCAGGATGTCGCGTTGATTTCTGAGGGTGAGATCTCTGGAGGAGAGTTTGTTGACAGGGGAGATTATCGCATTGAGGGATATGATATTTCTAATATTTCTGGAATGTCAGCAGTTGGTTCGATGGTAGTGGCAGTGAATGGACGGATGGCTCCAGAAGAGTATCGCAAGTTTAAGATTCGCACAGTTCAGGGAGCGAACGATGTGGGGATGATGGCTGAGGTTTTAGAACGTCGCTTTAGTAATAAGTGGCCATTACCGCAACTCCTACTCATGGATGGAGGTGCTCCTCAGGTCAATGCAGCCAGAAAAGTTTTGCAAAAGTTGAAACTGAGTATTCCGGTTGTTGGTTTGGCAAAGGGGCCAGAAAGGAAACGGAATGATACTATTGGATTAATTCCTAGGGGGGTCAACTTAGAGACGTTAATCAAGGTTCGCGATGAGGCACATCGCTTTGCGATTTCATATCACAGGCAGATCCGAGCCCGTGAATTTATTAATCATTCAGACAACTGATTTAAGTAATCCATGAAGAAGAGAGAAGTAGTTCTTATTCTTGATAATATTCGTAGTCTTCATAATGTGGGTTCTATTTTTCGTACTGCTGATGGTGTTGGTGTAAAAAAGATTTATCTCCTTGGGATCACACCAGAACCAGTCGACTTGTTGGGGAGAGTTCGTGGACCCATTGCCAAGGTCGCCTTGGGGGCTGAGGGGATAGTCCCGTGGGAAAAAATTAGTTCATTTTCTCGCCTTGCGAAAGAACTTCGCGCTGATGGGTATGGTATTTGTGCTCTTGAGCAAGCGAAGACTTCAGTCGATTATCGAAAACTACCGAGGAAAATACAGAAGATTGCGTTGGTCCTCGGAAACGAAGTTGAAGGGGTCTCGAAAGCGATTCTTAGGAGTTCTGATTTTATACTGGAAATTCCTATGGTTGGAGAAAAAGAATCTTTGAATGTGAGTGTTTCGGCAGGGATAGCACTGTTTCGTTTAGTCTACCCATAAGTATATAATTGTTACTATGAAGTGGTTTTTCTTTCTCTTTGGACTTCTTTTCCTTATTTTTTTGGCGAGTTTTTTTTGGCTCAAGCATGGTCGTTCGTCAGAGCCTCTCCAGTCTGGGCAGTTGAGGATAGATAGTGATGTTATCAATATCGAAATCGCTTCTTCCTCTTTAGCTCGCGAGAGGGGATTGTCTGGTCGAGATAATCTTCCGAAAGACCATGGTCTTCTTTTTATCTTTCCGATCACCGCCCGTTATGGTTTTTGGATGCGAGATATGAACTTTGCTATCGATATGGTTTGGATTCGGGGCGACAAGGTTGTCGGAGTGACTTCTGATGTGCAACCACAAACAAATACACCAATCTGGAAATTATCAGTTTTCTACCCACCGGAAGCTGTTGATAAGGTTCTGGAGGTGCCTGCTGGAACTGTAGCTAGCCATGGATGGCAGGCAGGGAGTCTTGTTGTTTTTCCTTCCAGTACGGTACAATAAACAGTATGGAATCTATGGAAAAAATACCTGTTTCGCGATCTTTTCCGGATGACGAGAAGGAGTTTCGCTTGGATCGTGAATACTCTCTCATATTGAAAGTTGGAGAAGGGCAGGAGGCGAGTTTTAAGGCTAATTGTTTTCGAGAGAATGGCCGACTGCAGTGTCATATCAACAAAGACGGTCATTCATTGGACTTCTATCAGTTTGGGGTTGATGAATACAATCCAGAGAATGATTCTTACGTTGTTTCCCTTCGTTCACGAGAGCCTGGCCAGGAAGATTGGATAGCGAAGGTGGAATTTTCGAATCCTGATCGTAAGGTACACTAATTTTCTTATAAAATTTTATGGTGCGTGTTGCTATAAATGGTTTTGGCAGAATTGGTCGGTTGTTTTTACGGCAGGCTTTGCGTAGGCCAGAGTTGTCGATAGTAGCTATTAATGATCTTGGTGATCTTGAGAATCTCGCCTATCTTTTCAAATACGATACAGTCTATGGGAGGATTACTGATGAGGTGCGTGGGGATACTGCGACGGGTGAGTTGGTGATCGGTGGTCAGCGAATAAAAGTTTTACAGGTCAAGGATCCAGCAATGTTGCCTTGGAAAGATATGGCAATTGATATTGTTGTTGAGTCAACGGGACTTTTTGAGTCTTTCGAGAAAGTGAAATCGCATATTGTGGCAGGTGCCAAACGAGCAGTACTTACTGCACCAGCAAAAGATGGAGAGGGGGAGGGAAGGACTGTGCTTATGGGCGTGAACGAAGACATTTTAAAGGACATCGTAATTTCTTCGAATGCTTCTTGTACCACGAACTCGGTTTCTCCCGTAATGACCGTTTTGGCTGATAATCCAGGAATTCTGAAGGCAGTTTTAGGAACGGTTCATGCCATGACTTCAACGCAGGGTTTGGCTGACGGGCCAGTACGTGGTGGACATGATTTTCGACGAGGCCGTGCGGCGCCACATAATATTGCTCCATCGACAACCGGTGCGGCTATTGCCGTTACTCGGGCAGTTCCATCTCTCGAGGGAAAGTTCGATGGCTTAGCTTACCGTGTCCCAGTAGTCACGGGGTCAATGTCTGATATTACTTTTTTGGCTGCTCGGAAGACGACTGCTGAGGAAATTAATAAGATCCTGACTGAGGCCTCTCAAGCGCCACGATGGCAGGGTATTCTCAAAGTAACTAATGATCAGATTGTTTCTTCCGATATTATTGGCGAACCGTACGGGGCAATCGTTGATCTATCGCTGACTAAGGTTATTGATGGTGATTTAGTGAAGGTTATCTCCTGGTATGACAATGAGTATGGATATGTTTCAACGCTGACTCGGCACGTCTTGAAGATTGCTTCTTTTCTCCAGTAATTTGTGTCTAAAAATTCTCTCGCTTTTATTCTCTTTGTCCTTTTCGTCTTGGGGGTGTCTTTCAGTGTTGTAAGATTTGGTTCTTTCGCAGAGGAGATTGCCTTACCGAAAAAAGTAGATAAGGGACAAGTGGAACTTCTTTTCGTGGGAGACATTATGCTGTCTCGTTCGGTAGGTGATCGAATGATTCGGAAAAATGATTTTCGGTTTCCATTTTTATATGTAGCTTCGACTACCAGTCAGGCGGATATTGCTTTTGCCAATTTGGAAACGAGCATCTCTTCTCGTGGTAAGGACCAGGGGAGTATCTATTCTTTTCGATCAGATCCGCGAGTTCTTGAGGGATTAACGTTTGCTGGGTTTGATGTATTATCGGTGGCCAATAATCATATTTGGGATTGGGGATCTGAAGCCTTAGTCGACACACTCGATCTTTTAAAGAAGAATGATATCCAGCCAGTTGGTGCAGGGAGAAATGAAATGGAAGCCAACGCGCCGGTTTTTCTCACCCGCAAGAATACGAAGTTTGCGTTTTTTGCCTATACCAATCTAATGCCTCGAGGTTTAGAAGCTGGAGCTGATACTCCTGGACTCAGTCATTCTAATCAGGAAAGTATTTTAAGTGCCATTCGTGCGGTACGTGCCCAGGCAGACATCATCATCGTTTCCTTTCACTGGGGAGAGGAGTATGAACATCAGGCGAATAGCTTGCAACGATCTTTGGCTCGTCAGATGGTGGAGGCTGGGGCAGACTTGGTGGTTGGTCATCATCCGCACGTTGTCCAGGAGTTGGAGCAATATAAAGCAGTTACGGGATCTTCAGATCGTACAGGATGGATTGCCTATAGTTTGGGGAATTTTGTATTTGATCAGAGTTTTTCGACATCAACAATGACGGGGATGGCACTTTTTGCTTCGGTGCGAGATGGGAAAATTATTAACGTAAGTAGTCGCACGGTAGCCATTAATACCGTCTCCCAGCCTTCTTTCTAATAGTTGCGAGAGAGGTTCTTGGTCTTGTTCTGTGGAAACGGTATAATAAAAGAATGAAATTCCGATTTGTAGTTTCGTTTCTATTATGTTCAGTTTTACTGACACCAGTGGTGCGTGCCGATGAGTTTTCCTCATTACAACAACAGATACTTTCACTTATCCAGCAAATTACTCGACTTCAATCGGATCTGACTAATCTAGAGAGAATTAGTCAGTTTTCATGTTTTACTTTAAATAGAAATCTGCAATTGGGAGATTCTGGTGATGATGTGGTTTTCCTTCAGACTTCTTTAGAGAAAGAGGGTTTTGATGTTGGCGGTGAGAAAGGAAAGAAAGAGTTTGGCGAGCTGACGGCTTCGGCGGTAAGTGGCTTCCAACAGAAACATAGTGCGCAGATCCTCACTCCTTTAGGGTTGAAGTACGGTACTGGTTTTGCGGGGAGTGGAACACGAGCTAAGCTCAATTCGTTGTACGGATGTGCGGCAAAGGCACCAGACCTAAGTCCTGGTCAGATTCAGCCGGTTCGTGCTTTAAAACATCTTACTATTCTAACTCCAAGTGGAGGTCAGGTATTAAACAATCCATTGAATATTTCGGGTTACGTAAATAGTAATGGTTGGATAGGAAACAATGCTGGAACCGCAAAATTATTAGATACTACCGGATTATTGTTGGGACAGGCCTCTCTTCAACCAAAAACTGATGTTAGGTATAAGCCCGTTGCTTTCGAGGGGAAGATGTCATTCAGGATTCCTCGCATAGATACCGGAGTACTCATTTTCACAAGTCAAAATACCACTACCTTCCTTAGTGCTTCAGAGAAAGAAATCCGTTTGCCTGTGAAGTTCGCTCTTCCGAATAAGAATATTATCGTCAAAGCACCGCAAGCTGGAGAACAGTTGGTTGGTGGAGAGACGTTCACTGTGCAATGGACATCAACTTCGACTGCGCCTGTGAGTCTTTATTTAATCAACACCACCTTAGAGGCTTTCGGTTCCGATCGGGCTCTATCTTGGAAGGCTGAAAATATTCCTAATACACAGTTTTATCGAGGCACATTACCTACTGGTTTTTCCGGTAATTATCGTGTGCATGTTAATGATGGTTCAGGTTTCGGTACTAGCCCAACTTTTTATGTTTTCGACCGATCTCAGGTTGCTGGAAAATCACCGGCCATTATCGAGGTGACTGGTCCGACGAATTTGAAAATCAATCAGAAAGGTTCTTGGCAGGTGCGCGCTTCTGATCCCGACAAGGATGCGCTATCTTTTTCGGTTCTTTGGGGTGATGGTTCAGTAGGCACCCCAAATGTAAGTAGCCAGACTGACGAAGGGATTTGGTTGGCATCGTTTGAAAATCATAGTTATGCATTGAAATATAACTACCCCGTGACTTTTATGGTCACGGACAGTAAGGGTTTGAGTACTCAGAAGGTTCTTACGGTTAAGGTGGCTCCCTAAATGAGATAATCTCGTTGGGGATAACTTTTCTCATGGTTTCTTATGGGGGGGTATCATTAAAGTCATAAAAGTCATTAATTATAATCCTCTCGTTGTATGAAAAAACCCCTTAGTGTGTTGTTGGTTGTTGGTGTTATGTTGCCAAGTTTTGCATCGGCTAGTGTCATTGGTGATGTTTTTTCCGGTTTAGCATCTATTCCAGAGCAGTTTTCTGCTCTGGTGCAGATATTTCAGATCAAGCGTCCTAGTTCCGCGTTAGGACTAGTAGAATCATCTTACTCGACTTCTTCTCCTGAAACGGTGAGCTCGTCTTCGGTGGTAATCACCGGAGTTGATCTTCCTGCTACTATAAACGATGCTTCGCGTCTGACTTATGGGATTTCTATAATGAATAATGGTCAGGCATCGGTTTCTGGCGTTTCTTTGTCTGCATATCTTTTACAAGAAATTAGTGGTCGAACTAGGAGATCACCTGCGGGTGGGTCGGCGGTTCAGTGTGGTGGTGAGCGTCGTGGAGTTATTCCTCTCGGAGAGTGTCGTTTTTCATCTTCTACGTTTACCGTGAGGGGTAATGTAGGAACGGCCACTGCAGTTTTCGAGCTTCGAATGCAGTCGAATATTATCGCTGAATATCGTTTTCCGGTGACCATTGAAGCAAGACTAATAAAGAGGAATCTTTCAGTGATGAAGCAAGGATTAGGAAAAGGAAGTGTGACTAGTAATCCTTCTGGTATTGATTGCGGTCGAGATTGTATGGAGCAGTATGCTGTTTCGAGCAGTATTATTCTTACCGCTCAGCCTGAAGCGGGGAGTGTGTTTACTGGTTGGACGGGATGTGGCGTAGTGTCTTCTTCTCAGTGCGTTGTGATAATGAGAGGTGCGGAACGAGTTACTGCTCGCTTTGATGTTCGTCCGATAGTTTCAACCAGCACAGTTACTCTTTCAGTGAGTAAAAATCCTGCTTTGACGCAGCCAACTTACCCTGCAAATCGGGGTAGTGCAAAAATTGGTTCATATACATTTACGGCATCGGCTTCGGAGGGAGTTAACCTCAATAGAATATCTATTGTTACTTTTGCCACTGGTTCATCGCCATTTGCAAACCTCCGGTTGATGGTTGGAAACACTCAGTTTGGTACTGTTATTCCCAGCCTAAGGCCATATGTAAGTTCTAGTTTTTCAGGTACTTTAAGCATCCCGCCAGGAGGAAATAGAACTGTTGATGTGTATGCAGATATTCTGAGTGGGCCTTTAGGTACCTATCCGACAGCGACAGCAGTGACTGATTGCACCGGACAGGGGGCAGCAACTTTTGCGAGCGTTTCTTGTCCCTATGTTGCCGGACAGGGAGTTGTCTTGGGAGGACAACCTAGTTTGGTTGTTACTATAGACGCCAGTTCACCTCCTAATGGGCAGTTAGTGATGGGCTCATCAAATAATCCCTTAGCTGTTTTTCGTTTTAATGAGGTTTCTAATCTTGAGGATATCAAAGTTACCTCACTCAATGTTTTCGACTCAGTGAGTTCGATTTCTTCTGTGAAACCTGCTTTTTCCAATCTGACTCTTTCTTATTCAGGAGCTAATGAACTGACAGTTGCTTCTCCAGCGAGAGCTAGTACGAATGGAAGGGGATATTACTATACGTTCAATTTTGCCAATCCAATTATTGTTCCTCAGAATGGTTCAATTTTGGCTCTTCTGAAAGGTGATGTTGCTTCTTTTAGTAGTAGCGGAGCGACTGATAATACGACGCATGTGTTCAAGATTGCCACTTCGACTGACTCTGACAATGACACAACAGCTGAGACAGTTAATGCTTATGGCAAGACTTCTAATGCATCTTCTTTTGTGAGTTTGAATTCTTCATTTGCGAGTACTCAGACGGTCCTCAGGAATAAGTTGACGGTGACTGCATCAGGGATTGGCCCAACGACAAGTCGAACGAAAAGTGCAGTTGATGACCTTGGTACTATCAACTTTAGTGCCGATGCCACTGGCACAGGGAGTCTTCTCTTGGGATTAGTGAGAGTTACCTTAGCCGGATCAGCTTTAACGGGGCAACCTCTCAGTACTTCTTCAATTAGCTTGTACGATCCAGTTTTAGGTTTGTCGTTTCCTCTCGTGTCTTTTGCTTCAAGCACGGCCGACTTTAATCTGAATGATTATCAGCTTGCCGCAGGTAGTACCAAAGATTATCGTTTACGATTAAATTCGACCTTGTTAGCTCCTGGTCAGCAGGGTATCTCCCAAACACTTTCAGCAAGAATCAATTTTGCTACTGATGTGAGATATAAAACAGGGCCGACTGGAGGAAGTACGGTCAATCTTCTTCCCAGGGATGTTCCAATTATGATTAATTCGGTTTCTTACACTCCTGGGACTTAGAGAATAAAATATGAGTTTTTTCAAAAACAGCCCCTCCAAGGGACTGTTTTTGGTTTTGGTATGTTATAATTGTTTTATTATGCATATTTATTTTGGAGCAGATCATCGAGGTTTTGCGACGAAGGAACGACTCAAAGAATTCGTGAAGGGAATGGGACACGAGGTGGAGGATATGGGGAATACTGTGTACAACGAAAATGATGATTACCCAGAGTTTGCTGCTAAGGTGGCCGAGAGGGTGAGTGCCGATCCTTCGGCGCGGGGTATTATTCTTTGTGGTTCGGGAGGTGGTGTGAACGTGGTGGCTAATAAGTTTCCTCGTGTTCGTTCGATGATTGGTGTTTCTTCTTTGCAGGTATATGCTGCTCGTCGTGATGATGATATGAATGTCTTGTGTTTGGCAGCCAGTTTTATGGCCGAGATCGAGGAGCAAGAAGCAGTGAAGATATTTCTGACTACCGATTTCTCCGGAGAGGAACGTCACCGTCGTCGCTTAGGAGAAGTGGAGGCTATCGAGCATAAGAATTTTGTACAAGGCCTATAGACTATTATGAAGGTTATTCCTTCGGTTAATTGTCATGACCTAGACGGCATCTTGGCTGTTTTCCATCGCCTAGAAAAGTTTTTGCCGGCGGGGAGTTCATTGCATCTTGATATCACTGATGCACGATTTACATTTAGTCGGACGTGGGCTAATCCAGAAAGATGGCAGGGGATTCTGAAGCATCTGGCAGTGAAGGACGTAAAGTTCGAGGTGCATCTGATGGTTGAGGATCCAGAGGAGGTTCTGGAATCATGGTTGAAGGTAGGCGCGGAGCGGGCAATTGTTCACGTAGAGGCCATGACTGACTCAGCATTTATTCGAGAGACCTGTGAGTCGTATAACGCTCAAGCAATGCTAGCCTTAAGTCCAGAAACTTCTGTAGAGCGACTGAATCCATATTTGAATACCTGGTCGGCGTTCCAAACATTGGCAGTGAATCCTGGTTTTGCCGGACAGAAATTTCTGCCGACAGTACTTTCGAAAATAAAATTTTTGAGAGAGCGAGTGCCGCATGCTATAATCGAAGTAGATGGTGGAATGAATTTAGAAACTGCAATGTTAGTAAAGGCGTATGGTGCCGATACCATTGTGTCTGCTTCGTATGTATTAGATGCACATGATCCTGGCGGTGCGTTTCGAGAATTACAAAGGATTTAAATTACTGTGGAATCATTACACGAAAAGAAACTGAAGTTCCTGGAAGAGATGGCCAGCGTTTTACGTCAGGACGTGATTAAGATGCTCACGATTGCGGGTTCGGGACACTCGGCCGGCCCGTTGGGCATGGCAGACATTTTCACTGTTCTTTATTTTCATATTTTGAATCACAACCCCAAGAAGCCAGACTGGCCGGATCGTGATCGTGTGGTTCTTTCGAATGGTCATATCTGCCCAATTTTATATGCGGCACTTGCTCGATCTGGGTATTTTAAAGAAAGCGAACTGAAGACTTTGCGTCAGCTCAATTCACGACTTCAGGGACATCCTCATCGAGGAGCGTTGCCTGGTATTGAATCTACCTCTGGTCCATTAGGCTCTGGACTCTCTCAAGCTATTGGCATGGCCTTAGCCGCTCGTCTCGATCGAAAAAACTATCGTGTGTACTGTCTGATGTCAGATGGCGAACACCAGGAAGGAAATCTTTGGGAGGCGGCCATGTTTGCGGGAAAGGAGAGGTTGCGGAACCTGACGGCGATTATCGATCGGAATAATATCCAGATCGATGGCCACACTGAGGATGTGATGCCCTTGGAACCATTCCGTAAAAAATATGAGGCGTTCAACTGGCATGTCTTAGAGGTTGACGGTCATAGTTTCGAGCAGATTACAGCAGCTATAGCAGAGGCTAAGGCCATTTATGAGAAGCCAACGATAATTATCGCTCACACTATTCCTGGTCGAGGGGTGAGTTTCATGGAGAATAACTATCTCTGGCATGGTATGCCACCAGGATTGAATGATGTGCCTGGCGCGCCTCCAAAGGCTGAGCAGGAAAAAGTTGCTCTTAAAGAACTTCAAAAATAACGCGAGTTATAAACTATTATGAAAATCATTAACATTGTGGTGGGTATCGGTACGACCTTAATTTTGGGATCCTTGATTGTGTTGGGTATTCGGGCATTTCATCCCGGACCGCCACCACTTGATTACTCGACATTTGCAAAGATCGTGCCACCAGTAGAGACGAGTTGTACGAAAGGAGACATCGATTGTGTGACGGCTCGAGACAAGTATTTTAAAGAACAGCAGGTTGAACAGGATCGAATAAATGCTGAACAAAAGAAGTGGGAGGAGGCGATGAAGCAGTATAATCGTGATGTATTCTTAATCGCGAATATTATTGGCATCCTGGTGTTCGTTGGTGGATTTCTCATTATTTTCAAAACCGATGTCGCTAGTCACGGCGTGCCAGTTGGGGTTATGCTCGCTGGTCTCTGGGGGATTATTTATGGGTACGCTCGTGGTTGGGGAAGCGCTGATGATCAGCTCAAATTTTTTGTTGGATTAGCGGTAGCGGTCTTAGTTATTGGTGGCAGTATGTGGCTCATGAATCGTTATCGGCAGTCTCATTCATAGAGATCATGGTTTTTCTGGGCATAGCGATTGGTTTTTCGATTGCTTGGCTATTATATTCCTTTTCCCAGTTTTTCCTTTTTCTTATTGCTCTTGTGGTTGCGTGTTTGGCTACATTTATGCTGTGGCGGATTAAGAGGCAGGAATTAATGAAGGGAATTTTTCTTGGTTTTCTGTGTTATTCCATATTTCTGGGAGCGACATATTTATATTTTTTTGTTATCCTAAGTTAAATGCTAAACTCTGACGCCAAACTTAACCCAAAGATTTTCGACAAGGATGTCGATCAGAAACCAACCAGGAATGGATATGGTGATGGTTTAGTGGAGGCAGGGGAACGAGATTCGAATGTGGTAGCCCTTTCTGCCGATTTAACAGAATCGACGCGTGCTGAAGGGTTTGCTAAGAAGTTTCCAGATCGATTTTTCGAAGTTGGAGTGGCTGAACAGAATTTAGCAACCATCGCAGCTGGGCTTGGTGTCTCTGGGAAGATTCCTTTCATTTCTTCTTACGCTGCGTTTTCTCCTGGTCGTAACTGGGAGCAGATTCGAACGACTATTTCGTATAACAATTCGAATGCAAAAGTAGCTGGTCATCATGCCGGAATTTCTGTTGGTCCTGACGGTGTGACTCATCAGGCGATAGAGGATATTGCGACAATGCGGGTGATGGCCAATATGCGTGTGATCGTGCCATGCGATGCCATTGAAGCGAAAAAAGCGACACTGGCAGCAGCTCATGTTTGGGGCCCTTTCTACCTCCGTTTTTCTCGAGAGAAGACGCCGATAATGACCACTGAAGAAACTCCTTTTCATGTGGGGAAGGCAGAAATTTTTTGGATGACAAAAGGTGGCCGTTCCCGATTAGCGCAGGACAAGGTGGCCATTTTGGGATGTGGACCGTTGGTCTATGAGGCGTTACTTGCCGCACGAGCGCTCGAGGAGGAGGGGGTGAACGTGGTGGTCTTAAATGTCCATACCGTGAAACCTTTAGACGAAGAAAAAATTGTGGAGATTGCCAAAAAATATGGGGCGATTGTGACCGTTGAGGAACATCAGGTATCGGGTGGGTTTGGTGGGGCAGTGGCAGAGCTTTTAGCCAAGAAGTATCCGGTACCAATCGAGTTTATCGGTATGCAGGGGATTTTTGCGGAGTCTGGACCGGCCAGCGCACTTTTCCAGAAATATGGAATGATGGCTAAGGATATCAAAGCGGCAGCAAAGAGAGTTATGCGAAGAAAATAATGCTTGATGTACTCACTATTGGTTCGGCGACTCGGGACGTTTTTATGCAGAGCGTGGCCTTCCGGGCGGTTCGAGCGAGGAAGTTGGAGCATATGGGTTTCCCCGCAGGCGAAGCCGAGTGTTTTCCATTGGGTGGAAAAATTGAAGTTGAGGCGCCGGTTTTTACAGTTGGTGGGGGAGCGGCGAACGCGGCAGTGACGTTTGCTCGCCAGGGATTAAAAACCGCCTCTCTTTTCAAGATAGGCGAAGATGATTCTGGTCGTTCAGTTCTATCTGATTTAAAAAACGAAAAAGTAACCACACTCCCGCTTTTTGATAAGAAAGCGATGACTTCGTACTCAGTTATTCTTTTGGCGCCGAGTGGTGAGCGGACAATCTTAAATCATCGTGGTGCTTCTGAAGGTATGCGTGTCAATGAATTCCCAGTTTCTAAAATGAAAGCCAAAATTGGTTATATCGTTCCCGGGAGGATTCCTTTTCCAGTTTTGATGACGGCGGTGAGGATTATGAAGAAAAATGGGGCGTTTCTCGTGATGGATCCTTCGAGCCATTATTTGGAGATGGGAGCGAAGAAGTTGAAGCCGCTTTTAGATGCGATTGATGTGATTAAGATGAATCGTGAGGAGGCTTCCTCTTTAACCGGGATTCACTATGAGGATGAGGTGGGGATTTTTAAGAAATTAGATGAACTGGTACATGGGATTGCGGTAATGACTGATGGACCGAAGGGGGTCCTACTTTCTGATGGAAAGAATATCTATCGAGCGGGAACTTACAAAGAAAAAGCAGTTATCGATCGAACGGGAGCAGGTGATGCGTTTGGAAGTGGTTTGACTGCTGGCCTTCTGGAGGCCCGAGGATTTTCCAGTCGCCAGTTTACGTCAGCAGATTTCGAATATGCCATCAAACTTGGTTCGGCCAATGGGACAGCGGTGGTGGAGCATATCGGTGCCCAGCCAGGGATTTTGACCGATCGGCAGTTCAAGAAAGAAGTACGCTGGAAGAACCTATCAATAGAGGCAAAGTCCTTGTAGTTTGGCCTTCTTCGAAGAGTTCGGATAGAATATAGTAATGACTTCATTAGAAACTATTGCGCGGATTTTGCGAGCCGATAAAAAATATTTAGAAGGGGTGAATAATCGCCTTATTGATCTGACTGGCAAGAAGGGGGTACTCGATCAGCTGGTTGAGGAAAACGAAATGCTTATGGGGCGAGCGCTTTCCACGTTAGGTATCTCTCGTCAGGTGAATTCGAAGGGGGCTTATAGTGCATTAATCACGAAAATTGGTGCTGACGATCAACATATATTTAAAGCACTCGGTGAGCCTGATTCTCGTTCGACCGAGGAGTGTCAGCGTGTGGCGACGTTGGTAAAAAATGCCGTGAATCCTCCTAAGGGATTATTCTTGAGACTTGATAAGGCGCGGGAGTTTCTTATGAAGGAACCTCCTCGACAAGTCATGGGTTTTCTAGGATATCAGACGGTGGAGGAGCTGTTGGCCAAAGAAGATCTCTTCGAAGTGTATAGTTCGTTGCGATTCATTGAAGGTAATGAGTGGTTGAATACAGTTTTCTTTAAGCAGTACGAACATCTATCGCCGAGCGATTTCGAGGAACGGGAGGTTGAGGTGCGTGCTTTGGGACACAAATGGACAGAGATGTCTCAGAAGTTTGTGGCCAAAAAACGTCACAATATCAGTCATCTGAAGGAGCTAGGAGTGGTTTTTATTATTCCCACCACACTTGGCATTCCTGGTGAGATCTTGCGAATGATTACTTTGATTGGACACTATCTCTACGAAGTTCCATTTTATGCGGATATGTTCCGACGCATTATCGCTCAACCAGAGACATTTTCTAGTAACTTCACTTCATTGTTACGTGGTGATTTACCGGAAAGTCGTCATTTAATTGAGGATCCATCAACCTGGTTGGTTGTCCAGCGATATCTGGCAAAAGATGACGAGAATGACTGGCGACTGTCGGCTGCACATATCGACCCCGAGGCATTGCATTGGGCAAAAGCGATTGCCGTTTTGCCAAAAGCCACGGCAATGATGGGTGGTTCGGCTGAGGATATTTCTTTCTGGATTAATCTTGGGTGGGTAGGGGATTATTTCCAGGATGAGAGTGGTATCGATGTGCTCGTGAGTTTTGATCTTGTTGATACGGTTATGTCTTTAGTTCAGCAAAAAGAGATGGTCAAATACCTCTACCATCATCAGGAGGCATTATGGAATAAGATTTTTATTTCCTATTTTGGAGAGGAGGAGATTGAGAAAAGAGCCAGAGAGTCGTTACTTCAGGGATATTTTCGTTTGTAGTTTCTCTAGCGAGAAAGGGAACTAGTATTTGAGGAGGACGAATTAATAGCTTCACTCCAGGCGGTACTTAATGGAGCAGTATCTACTATTTCTTGAGATATTCTTTGAGTTTCTGGTGCTTCGATCTGAGTAATCTCCAGTTTAGTATTCCAGAGGATGAGTCCAATTAAGAAAATACTCCCCAGGAGGATTAAAATAATTGATTTGAATTGCTTGGCGTTCATAAAGGTAAGTATATACCAAGACGAGGGCTGTTGTTTGTAGAGGTTTCCTCCTGTGCATATCCCACCATCCTTTAAGAGGGGGGGGTAGTATAATGAATAGTAATATAACAAAGTCGTCTGTTATCTCATTATTAATTTATTAAAAGAGATTCGTGGAACATCATAAGTTGTATGCCAGTTTGGCCTTAGGTATGGTGGCAATAGTTGTCGGGTTTGCAGGGTTTAGCGGTCAGATAGGTGAGCGCTTAGCAAGTCTCGATGGCAAGGTGGCTGATTTATCAGCCCAGATTCAGACTAGCCTCGATAACCAGGTGAATATTGCTGAGACCCAGACGGCGTTATATGCAGTGCCAGTGAATCCACCACCTGGCCATACCACTTCCTCAACTTTTTGTTTCAGTGCGAATGGTGTTGAAATCAAGATCAATGTTCCGTCGGTAGGAGGGATTTCTTTCCAACAGGAGTGTCAAAATAGGGGAGGAACAGTAATGTCTAGCCAACTTAAGCTTTTTTACCCTTCTCCTCAATACAATATCGGTGGAGTACGAACAGAGCTTACCTGGATTGGGACTAGTTCGATCCAGTGGCAGCAATCTGACAATATTAAAAGTGTGTCCATTGCACTTTATAAAAACGATGCTCTGATTGGGACGGTTGCTCGAAGCTTATCAGCATCTTCCGCTTTCGTGTACGTTCCAGGTGTTTCAAGTACTAGCTCGTTGCCCTTTGTTAAGTATCCTTACTATACAGATCCACCTTCCTACTCTTATCAGTGGAGTCCTTCTAAGGTTTTTTCTCGTAGCTTGGTTGGGCAGGATCGTTTTAAGATTGGTATCACTGGCTATTCTTCATCAAATACTCCTTTAATTACCACGAAAAGTGAATTCCCTTTTTCGATCATCGATCCATCCTTGATGGTGAGTCCTTTAATTTCGAATAAGACTTATTCTCGAGGAGAAAAAAATGTTTTAGTGGGTTCTTATAGGATCTCTCCCCAGCAACATGATGCTTGGCTAACTGGTGTAACTCTTACTACTAATGGAGCTGGTAGTCGTTTCTCTAATCTCAGAGTTCTAGTGAGGGGACGATCATTTGGTACTTCCACATATTCGAATATTCGGAATGGAGAGACGTATGCATTTATCGCACCTAGTGTAAGTCAGGATTACTTTAGTCAGTACTTACCTTTGAGCAGCAGCTCCGTCTCTTTTGATATTTATGCGGATGTGAATGCAAGCTCAACTCCTGGTTCTTTTGGGCCTGTTTTCATGTTGCGTGGATGTCAGGCTGTTGTTCCTATGACTGAGAATCGTCCTATCGTGTCTTGTTCTCCAGTTTCAGGATATGGTTTCCCAATGAGAAGCTTTGATTTAACCATTCGATAGTTATCGTCCTTCCGGTTCCTCAAGAGTAGAAATAAACCCCGACAATATTGTCGGGGTTTATGTTTTTTAGGGGGGTTCTTTTTCCGTTTCTCTCTTGACAGCTTTTCTTGTATTGGTGTAAGATTGGAGACGTCGAAAATAAATAAATAAGTGGGAAAAGGGCGGTTTTTTTATTGCCTTATTTTTCTCCCTGCAGTAACAAAAACATGGCAGAGAAAGAAAAGTTCAGTCGTTCCAAGCCCCACGTGAATGTCGGTACCATTGGTCACGTTGACCACGGAAAGACGACATTGACGGCGGCTATCACCCACGTCCTCCACTTGAAGGGATGGGCGAAAAAGGCGGAGTCGGTCGACCAAATTGATAATGCGCCAGAAGAGAAGGCCCGTGGTATTACCATTGCCCTTCACCACTCTGAGTACGAGAGTGAGAAGCGTCATTATGCACACATCGACGCTCCAGGACACGCCGATTATATTAAAAACATGATTACAGGAGCCGCCCAGATGGACGGTGCTATCCTCGTAGTCGCTGCGACTGACGGTCCAATGCCTCAGACTCGCGAGCACATTCTTTTGGCCTACCAGGTTGGTGTGCCAAAGATCGTGGTGTTCTTGAACAAGATTGACCAGGTGAGTGATCCAGAGTTGATCGACTTGGTAGAGTCTGAGATTCGTGAACTTTTGAAGAAATATAACTTTGATGGTGATGCCACTCCAATTATTCGTGGTTCAGGTCTTAAGGCCTTGAATGCGGCTTCAGCTGATGATGCCGATGCCAAGCCAATCTTGGATTTGATCAATGCGTTGGATACCTACATCCCAGATCCAGTTCGAGAGACCGATAAGCCATTCTTGATGCCAATCGAAGACGTCTTCTCTATTGAAGGACGTGGCACTGTGGTTACCGGTCGTTGTGAGCGCGGTAAGGTGAAGGTGAACGAAGAAATCGAAATTGTTGGTTTGCGCGATACCCAGAAGACCGTGGTCACTGGTATCGAAATGTTCAACAAGCTTCTTGATGAAGGTATGGCTGGCGATAACGTCGGTATTCTTCTCCGTGGCTTGAAGAAGGAAGATGTGGAGCGTGGTCAGGTCTTGGTCAAACCAGGAACTGTGAACCCACACACAGATTTCGAAGCTGAAATCTACGTCTTGAGCAAGGAGGAAGGAGGACGACACAAGCCATTCTTCAAAGGCTACAAGCCGCAGTTCTATATCCGAACCACTGACGTAACTGGTGAAATCACTTTGCCGGAAGGCATGGAGATGGTGATGCCTGGTGATACCGTAAAGATCACTGTGAAGCTCATCTCGCCAGTCGCTTTGGAGGAGAAACAGCGTTTTGCTATCCGCGAGGGTGGTAAGACTGTTGGTGCTGGTGTGGTTACTAAGATCAACAAATAACATCTATGAAAAAGGAGTCTGGCGCTTCCGCCAAATTGAGAATCAAGATTCGAGCCCACGATCACAAACTGATCGATAATTCGGCTCGTCAGATTATCGAGACCGCGGAGCGCCACGACGCCAAGGTGGTTGGTCCGGTACCGTTACCGACTGAGATTAAGCGATACACCGTGAACCGTTCGTCTTTCGTGGACAAGGATTCACGAGAGCAGTTTGAACTCCGAGTGCACAAGCGCTTGGTTGATATCTTGAACCCCAATGCAAAGATAATTGAATCTTTGTCTAGTCTCAATTTGCCTGCGGGCGTAGATATTGAGATTAAGATGGTCTAGAACTCAAGACTCTAGACAAATTGAGGGTGATCTTCTACAATGGGTGCACGTTAGCCAGGAATGAAATTCCCTAATTTTTAAGGAAAATTATTTCACTCGTTGGTGTGCAGAATCGCCCGGGCTAACGCCTGGGTAGTGTTTTTCTAAGACTTTTTATTTATGGCCTTTTTACTTGCCAAAAAAGTTAGGATGAGTCAGATCTGGAAGGATGAAAAAATCATTCCAGTGACGATTATCGAAGCCTTACCAAATAAGGTTTCTTTGCGTCGCACTACCAAACGTGATGGTTATGAGGCGGTTCAGGTGATGGCCGGAAAGTCCAAGAGGGAGTTCCGCGTACCAGCTGACAATCCGTTGAAAGAAAACGACATGATCGAGATCTCTGCGTTTGCAGAGAATGACGTGGTTCGAGTGAGTGGTGAAGTGAAGGGTCGTGGTTTCCAGGGTGTGATGAAGCGCCATGGGTTCCATGGTGGTCCAGCAACTCATGGTCAGAAGAACCGTCAGCGCGCTCCTGGTTCGATTGGTAGCACTGCCCCGCAACGCGTGGTCCCTGGACGACGCATGGCTGGACATATGGGTACAAATCGAATCACCTTGAAGGGTTTGAAGGTGGTTGGTATTGATACTGAGAAACATCTTATCTTTTTGCGCGGAGCAGTTCCGGGTGCTCGTGGTGCGTTATTAGAAATTCAAAAAGTGAAATAAGACTATGAAGCTCCACGTGTACAATCAGAAGAATGAACAGGTTAAAGAAATGGAAGTTCCCGCCAGCGTTTTTGGTGTGGCGTGGAATAACACGTTAGTTCAGCAGGTATTAACTGCTCAGTTGAATAATAGTCGTCGACCATGGGCTCACGCCAAAGATCGTAGTGAAGTGCGTGGTGGTGGTCGCAAACCATGGAAGCAGAAGGGGACTGGCCGAGCGCGTCATGGTTCGACTCGTTCACCATTGTGGTCTGGTGGTGGTAAGGCGCATGGTCCAAGTAAAAATCGTGATTATAGTCAGAAGATCAATAAGAAGATGCGTCGTGTTGCGATTTTCTCGATTCTTTCTAAGAAGCTTAAGAATGATCAGATCAAGTTCTTTGATGAGTTTGATCCTAAAACTACAAAGACCAAGGAAGTTCAGGCCAACCTTCGTGCTTCTTTGAATATGACTCCTCGTAAGAAGAAGTTTGATGTGCTCTTGATTCCGGCTGCACCAGCAACACCATTGGCGAAGGCGGTTCGCAATTTGGACAAAGCAAAAGTGCTTCCCGCGACCAGTCTTAATGTCTACGACCTCTTGAACTATCAGAATATTTTCATCGAAGAAAAAGCTGTTGAAGTTATTGCCAGTCGCTATAAAATTTCCTAGACCATGGCCAATCTCTCTCTCATCAAAAAACCGCTTGTCACTGAGAAAGCTAGTATGCTTGAGCCATTGGGTCAGTATGTCTTTGAGGTTCGCTCAGAGGCTACCAAGCCAGAGGTGAAAAAGGCAGTGGAAAAGATGTATAACGTTAAGGTGAAGAATGTCACTATGGTTCAGTTGCCAGCCAAGCCACGGCGGTATCGAGGCTTAGTGCGCGCGATTACTGGACGAAAAAAGGCCATCGTTATTTTAAAGGCAGGAGAAAAGATAAACTTCTAATATGAAGAACTACTCCCCAACAAGTCCATCACGTAGAAATATGACTTCGGTCTCTTACCGAGGAGTGTTAACTGCGTCCAAACCATATCGCAAGTTAACAACTCGTTTAAAGAGCAATGCTGGACGAAACTCTCAGGGAAGAATCACTGTTCGTCATCAGGGAGGTGGTAATAAAAAATTGTATCGCTTGGTTGATTTCAAGCAACAGCGTCTCGATGTACCAGCGAAGATTTTGACTGTGGAGTATGATCCATATCGATCCTGTTTCATCTCGCTTGTTGAGTATGAAAACGATAAGTCAAAAGCCTATGTGCTTACTCCTCACAATATTAAAGTTGGTGATTCCATCGTTACTTCCGAGCAGGCACCGTTGAAGATTGGTAACCGTTTGAAGTTGAAGAATATTCCAGTTGGTTATCGAGTGTATAATGTGGAGATTCTTCCTGGTTCTGGCGGTAAGCTCGCACGTTCAGCTGGGTCGTCCGTTGAAGTGCAGGCCAATGCAGATGGGCATACTGATTTAAAAATGCCTTCTGGCGAGGTTCGACGTATTCCTTGGGAGTCGTGGGCTTCATTAGGACAACCTTCTAACCCTGACTACAACTTGGTCAATTTCGGAAAGGCAGGACGTTCTCGATGGTTGGGTATTCGACCAACGGTTCGTGGTTCTGCTATGAACCCAGTGGATCACCCATACGGTGGTGGTGAAGGAAGTCAGCCTCGTGGTACAAAGAAACCAAAGACTTTGTGGGGTAAGGTTACTGGCGGACACAGGACTCGCAACAAGAAGAAATGGTCAACAAAGTTTATTGTGAAACGAAGAAAATAAAACATGTCACGTTCATCTAAAAAGGGTCCATTTGTTGATCCAAATCTCTTAAAGAAGGTTGCCAACCGCAAGGCAGAGGATGGTCCGATTAAGACCTGGTCTCGGGCTTCAGAAATTTCTCCTGATATGGTTGGGTATATTTTCGCGGTTCACAACGGAAAAGATTTCATTACGGTTCGAGTGGTTGAAGAAATGGTTGGTCATCGACTTGGTGAGTTTTCTCCAACTAGGAAATTTGTTCGTCACGGAGGAAAGATGCAAAAAGAGCTTGAGCAAAAATCATCCGCTCCAGCACCAGCTGCGAAAACTGCTAAGAAATAAATATGAAACAGCAACAAGCCACATTACGATATCTCCGAATGACTCCTCGCAAAGTGCGAGCGGTGGCTGGTTTGATTCGTGGTTTATCCGCTGCTGAAGCTGAGGCTCAGTTGATGGTTCAGCCTCGTCGAGCCGCCAAACCAATCTTAAAACTATTGCGTTCAGCTTTAGCCAATGCTAAAAATAACCAACGAGAAGAAGCGACACACTGGAAAATTGATTCTTTGAAGATTGATCAGGGTCCGATGCTCAAGCGTTACTTGCCACGAGCCCGTGGTTCCGCTTCACCAATCCAGAAGAAGATGTGTCATATCACTCTGACTCTCGCGGAGATTGAGGGAGTGAAGTCTCGTAACTTTACAATCGTACCGAAGAAGAAAAAGAAGATGACTCCTTCCGCCGAGACGAAGCGGGCACCGAAGACAAAGGTGAAGGCCGCCCCTAAGACGGAGAGCGAGGCTCAGAATAAAGAAAATCCTGGATTCTTCAAAAAAGTCTTCAATCGTAAGTCTGGTATGGGCAAATAATTATTATGGGACAAAAGATTAATCCAAATTCTTTCCGAATAGGCGTCAGTAAGAAATGGCCAGTCCGCTGGTTTATTAAGAGTGACGCACCTCAGATGCTCGAAGAGGATGAAGCTATCCGAAAGACTATCTATGAAAAGATTAATCAGGCCGGTATTGCTGACATTGAGATTGAGCGTACTTCCAACAAGGTGATTGTGAACATCAAGGCAGCTCGACCAGGTTTTGTGATTGGTCGTGGTGGCAAGGGGATTGAGGATCTGAATAAGTTGATGCAGAAGCGAGTAGCGAAGATTGGTGGTAAGAAGAAAAATATTCCACTTTCTATTAATGTTGAAGAACTAAAGCGTTTTGATGTTTCGGCCGCATACGTGGCTCAACAGATTGCTTGGGATATTGAGCGTCGTATGCCATTTCGTCGTCTTATGAAAAAGTATCTCGATCAGATTATGCAGACCCAGGGTGTTAAGGGAGCGAAGATTCTGATGGGCGGTCGTCTTGGTGGTACAGAAATTGCTCGTCGTGAGTGGCTGAAGAGAGGACAGTTACCATTACAGACTTTGCGAGCGGTGATTGATTATAGTCGTGCTACTGCACACACCACCTACGGAACGATTGGTATTAAAGTTTGGATTTACAAGGGGGATTCTTTTGATGAGAAGACTTCTAAGAAAGAGGAAAAAAGAAAACCTCGCGCCTAAAATACGACTATGTTAATTCCAAAAAAAGTAAAACATCGTAAGTGGCATAAGGGACGATCTCGTAGTCGTAAGGTTGAGACTCGTGGCTTAGAGGTGAGCTATGGAAGCTTTGGTATTAAGGCTATGGGTGCAGCCTGGTTGACTTCGAATCAGATCGAGGCAGCTCGTAAGGCGATGACCAACCTCCTGAAGCGCGAAGGACGATTGTGGATTCGTGTGTTCCCAGACAAGCCAGTCACTGCACGACCACCAGAGCTGACTATGGGTGGTGGAAAAGGTAGTGTTGATCATTATGTCTTCCCGGTTCGTCCAGGTAGAATTATCTTCGAACTCGATGGTGTCTCCGAGGAAAAAGCTCGACAGGCGTTTCGTGTGGCCGGTTTTAAATTGCCGTTCAAGACGAAAGTAATCGTGAAATAACTACCCGACCATGAAGACTAAAGAAAAACAAGATTTAAAAAAGAGTTCTCGACCAACGCTCTTGAAGATGTTAGAAGAAGAGCGCGAGCGCTTGCGTGTTTTGCAGTTTAACTTGGCGGCGGGTAAGGTAAAGAATATTCGCGAAATTCGAACAGCGAAGAAAAACGTGGCTACCATCTTGACGTTTTTGAAATTAATGACAGAATAGACCATTCATGACCGATACACAAAAAACAACCAAACGACGACTCCAGGGAACTGTGGTTGGCGGGAAGATGGAGAAAACCCGAGTGGTGGCTATTACTCGTCTTAAGAAGCATCCGAAGTATTCGAAATACTATCGAGTGACCAAGAAGTTTAAAGTTCACGACGAGAAGAATGAGTATCAGGTTGGCGATCAGGTTGTAGTCGAAGAGTGTCGGCCACTTTCTAAAGAGAAACGTTGGGTAATTGTCGGTAAAATATAACCATGTTACAGGAACGATCCATTTTGAAAGTTGCAGATAACTCCGGCGCCAAGACGGTGCGGTGTTTCCGTATCTTGGGAGGTACTCGAAGGCGGTATGCTCGACTTGGCGATATTCTTGTTGCCTCTGTGCAGACTGCCGAGCCACGCAAGAACGTGAAGAAGAAAGATATCGTGAAGGCTCTGGTAGTACGAGAACGCAAAGCATTTCGACGAGCCGATGGTTCGTATGTTCGTTTTGATGAGAATGCAGTAGTGATTGTTGATGCCAAAAGGGAGCCAGTAGCGACTCGTGTATTCGGTCCAATGCCTCGTGAGTTAAAACAGATGGGTTATACGAAACTCATGACTTTAGCTGAAGAAATTGTCTAACATGAATATTCGCAAAGGAGATACAGTAAAAATTAGAACAGGGAAGGACCACGGTAAGACGGGGACGGTTCTTCGAGTTGCTCCGAATGATGATAAGATTACGATCACCGGATTGAATCTCTTCAAGAAACGATCGAAGCCGAAGAAGCAGGGTCAGAAGGGGGAGATGGTGGAAGTCGCGCGTCCATTGCCACGGTCACGGGTGATGTTCGTTTGTCCTAGTTGCAAAAAAGCGGTACGCTTAGGCGCCCGTATCGATGGTGATCAAAAGGTACGATACTGTAAAAAGTGTCAGGCAACCGTCTAAATCTCATGAACGATAGAAAACAGTTAAAAAATTTCTTGGAGAAGATTGTGGTAAATACCGGAGTTGGTCGCTTAGGCCAACAGCCGTCTTTTGAGGACAAAGTTTTTCCTCTGGTGGCCAAGGATCTGGCGGTGATTACTGGACAGAAAGCCCAGGTACGTAGGATCGGTAAGTCTATTGCCGGATTTAAGGTTCGAGAGGGCCAGATTGTCGGTGCTCGAGTAACGCTTCGACGTGACAAGATGGTTGATTTTTTTGAACGCTTGATTAATATAGTACTACCTCGCGTCCGTGACTTTGGTGGTATTCCTCTGACCAACGTTGATCAAGGAGGTGTTTTGAATGTTGGCCTCAGGGAACACTTGGTATTTTCTGAGATTAATCCTGAGGACACACCGCTTGTTTTTCCATTACAGGTAGTGATTGTGCCACGCGATAAAGATCGAGAAAAAGCTCTGGCGATGTATCGTTCGCTTGGCGTACCACTCAAGAAATAATTATGGCTAAAGTATCTGTCATTGCGCGAAGCAAAAAGAAGCCAAAGTTCTCGTCCAGAATCGTTCGACGTTGTTTTCGCTGTGGTCGAAAGCACGGCTATATGAGAGATTTCAATCTCTGTCGTATCTGTTTCCGCGAGATGGCAGCTATGGGACACATTCCGGGAATTAAAAAATCCAGCTGGTAAATTTATTTATGTACTACGATCTCTTAACCCAAATTAAAAATGCCGAGGCGGCTCGCCGGAAGTCTCTCCGTGTGTCGTTTTCGAATCTCGATCTAACGGTGGCAGAGATCTTGGTTAAGCATGGTTTTATTAAAGATGTGAAAAAGAAACTGATTGGCAAGAAGAAATTTTTAGATATCGATCTTTCCTCTAAGACTCCTGCGCAGATTTTACAGTTTAAAATTGTCAGTAAGCCAAGTCGTCATCTCTATGTTCAGGCCAAGGAGCTTTTCCCAGTGAAGCAGGGTTATGGATTGGCGGTTATTTCGACCTCTCAGGGAGTAATGACTGGAGGAGAAGCTAAAAAGCGTCGTTTGGGTGGAGAGTATCTTTTTGAAATCTGGTAATACTACTATGTCATCTTTTAGCAAAAAACCAATTTCAATTCCTGCCGGCGTCACTATCGAAGAGCGTGCTGATCATTTTTTGATTCGTGGAGCTCAGGGGACCAAGGAACTCCCAAAACTTTCTGGGGTGGCAGTTACTATTTCTCCAGATTCTGTTTTGGTGAGAACTTCTTCTGAAGATCGACAATCTCGAATGAATGAAGGGACAACCTGGTCTCTCCTGACCAACTCTTTAAATGGTGTGGCTACGGGATTCACCAAAGTTCTTGAAATTGAAGGAATCGGGTATAAGGCAGTAGTCGAGGGTTCGACTTTAGTTCTTTCTTTGGGGTATGCTCATCCTGTACGGGTGGAGATTCCTTCAGTCTTAAAGGTGACAGTTGAGAAGAAGGCGTTGACGATTCAGGGATCAGATAAAGAAATGGTGGGTAAGTTAGCAGCTCAGATTCGAGCGTTTAAGAAGCCTGAGCCGTACAAAGGGAAGGGCATTCGCTACCAAGGAGAGGTTGTTCGACGCAAGGCCGGTAAAAAAGCAGCCACTGCGAAAAGCTAACACCAGATAACTATGAATAAGACCAAAAAAGTACAGGAGAAAAAGATTCGTCGAGTGGCTCGTACCCGCTCGCACATTCTGGGAACAGCTGAACGTCCACGCTTGGCGGTTTTTCGAAGTAATCACTACACGAGTGTTCAGTTGATTAATGATGAAACTGGTACAACTTTAGCGATGGCTTCCAGTAAGAATCTGACTGGTGCTGACGCGAAGAAGAAAAAGACCGAGCAGGCCGAGATGGTTGGTAAGCAGATTGCTGAAAAAGCTCTGGCCCTCGGAACGAAGAAGGCAGTTTTTGATCGACGATCATATCAGTATCACGGTCGAGTGAAAGCAGTTGCTGATGGTGCACGGTCAGCGGGTCTGAAAATATAACTATCATGAGAAAATTTGAACCACGGCAACCACGGCCGGTAAAAAAAGAAGAATTCCAGGATCGTATGCTTGATCTCCGACGCGTCACTCGTGTGATGGCTGGTGGTAAGCGTTTTCGTTTCCGAGCGACAGTAGTTATTGGCGATCGCAATGGTCGTGTTGGTGTGGGTGTTGCGAAGGGTTTGGATGTCCAGCAGGCAATGGCCAAGGCTAAATCTGACGCTAAGAAACACTTGATTGAGGTGCCTCGTATCGATAAGAGAACTATCCCTCATGAGGTTTCAGCAAAGTATAGTGCTGCTCATGTTTTGATTAAGCCAGCGAGTGTTGACCATGGTATTCGAGCTGGTGGGAGTGTTCGTTTCGTACTTGAGTTGGCGGGTATTAAAGATGCCACCGCCAAGTGTCTTGGCCGTACTCCAAACAAACTTACGAACGCCATGGCTGCCATTACTGCGCTTTCAAAGATGAAACAGGAAAAGCCTCGCCCACGAGTTACCCCAACTGCTTAATTTACTTTCCCTTTAATTCATTCTAGTCTTTCAACATACTATGCAGCTTCACACCTTATCATCTCAGAAAACAAACCGTGCTCAGCGGGTGGCTCGTGGCGGTAAGAGAGGGACCTACTCTGGTCGGGGACAGAAAGGACAGAAGTCTCGTTCTGGTCGTCGCATTCGTCCAGCAATGCGTGATCTTATCATCCGCATTCCAAAGAAACGTGGTTTCCATAACAAGCCAAAAACTGCCTCAGCGTTAGTACTGCAACTTTCTGACCTCAAGAAGATGGAGGGCGTGGTGGATCGCGAGGCCTTGAAGAAGGCAAAGATGATCCCACAGCGTCATCTTGGCTTAGTGAAAATTTTATCAGCCGGAGAAGCGCCTACCGGTCTTACTGTTCGTGGCCTCGCAGTTTCCGCAGTTGCGAAGAAGAAGATCGAGGAAGCGAAAGGGAAGGTTGAGTAGTATTTTTTCTCATAATCACCAATGAACCGATTTGTCCAAATTTTTCAGGCTCCCGACTTACGAAAAAAGATCCTGATTGTTCTCGGTCTTCTTTTGGCTTCTCGAGTGTTTTCGGCCATTCCAATCCCAGGAGTTGACGTCGCTAATCTTCAGCGTTTTTTTGGCTCTAATCAGTTGCTTGGCCTACTGAACCTTTTCTCTGGAGGAGGTTTATCCAATCTTTCGATTGCGATGCTTGGAGTTGGTCCGTATATCACCAGCACGATTATTATGCAGTTGCTGACCATTATCTTTCCTAAGTTCAAGGAAATGTACTACGAAGAAGGGGAGCGTGGTCGGGCTAAGTTCAATCAGTATTCGCGTATCCTCACCGTTCCTTTGGCGGCATTGCAAGCTTTTGGTTTCTTGAAGTTGCTGGCTTCTCAGGGAGTTATTATCGAACCTTCTGGTTTCGAATTACTTCGCAACGTTCTCGTAATTTCAGCGGGTTCTCTGATTATCTTGTGGTTAGGAGAGTTGGTTGGCGAACAGAAGATAGGTAATGGAGTTTCCTTGATCATTTTCGCCGGTATCGTGAGTAGTTTGCCAAGTAGTGTTCGTTTGGCTTTTGAAGCCTATACTCCTGGTCAGTTGCCAATCTATCTTGCCTTTCTAATAATCTCTTTCCTTGTGATCGCCGGCGTAGTGTACCTGAACGAAGGTGAACGCAAGGTGCCGATCGCCTATGCTCGTCGGGTGCGAGGCAATAAGATGTATGGTGGAGTAGCCAGTTATCTTCCCCTCAAGGTGAATCAGGCCGGTATGATTCCTCTTATTTTTGCAGTTTCGGTTTTGCTCTTCCCTCAGTTCATTGCTCAGATTTCAGCTGTTTTTTCACCTTCTTTTTCGATTGCAATGAACTCCTGGGTAAATAGTTTTTTGAATAATCAGCTCATCTATGGAGTGAGTTATTTCATTCTTGTGGTAGTGTTCACTTACTTCTACACTGCCATAACTTTTGATCCTGAGGAGATTTCGAAGAACTTACAACGCAGTGGCGGTTTCGTACCAGGACTTCGACCAGGCGAGATGACAAGTAAGTATTTTAGTAAGGTTATCAATCGAGTAACTTTGTGGGGAGCGATCTTCCTTGGCCTTATTGCAGTCTTGCCAATTATTGTCCAACAGATAACTGGTGTTGCAGTTTTGCATATCAGCGGTACAGCGCTTTTGATCGTAGTAGCAGTTGCTTTGGATACGATGAGGCAGATCGATTCACAACTGACTGTTCGCGAGTACGACGGTATTGCTTAGTTTTTTGTTTTATTCTGTTTTAGTAAAAAACACCGATAACGGTGTTTTTTACTAGATATATTTTTTGTCTTCTGGTAGAGTGTAGGCATGAAGAAAATCGCCGTTATTATTTACGGCCCACCAGGAAGTGGAAAGTCTACCCAGTCTCGATTTTTGTCTGCCAAGCTCGATCTCTTTTTGATGGATACAGGGCGTTATTTGGAGGCCTTGGTTCATGATGAGAAAAGGCAGAAAGAGGCAGTGATTCGCCGAGAACGCGCATTATATGATTCTGGAAAGTTGATGACACCGAGTTTTGTATTGCGTGTAGTCGAACAGCGAATAAAAAGAATTGCGAAGACCGATTCCAGTATTATTCTTAGTGGATCACCTCGAACTTTATACGAGGCTCAGGGATTGCTTCCGGTGTTGGCCAGGGAGTTTGGGAAGGAAAATGTATTTGTGTTTGTACTTGATGTGTCCAAGGAAGTTTCTTTGAAACGAAATGGTAGTCGTTATTTGTGTAAGATCTGCTCGGCGCCACTTTTGGCAGAGTACTATCCGAGTAAAAAACCAAAGCACTGTCCAGTATGCGCGGGGCCATTGTACAAGAGGACTGATGATAACCCCAAAGTGTTGTCTACTAGGCTTGATCAGTACGAGAATCGAACTAAGCCAATTTTCGATTTTATGCAGAAAAAGGGATATCGTTTAGTTCATATCGATGGTCGTCCTGCTCCATTCAAATTGTTCCAGAGTATTTATGCCCATCTTGAAAAGTAAAGAGCAGATAGAAGATATGGCGGTGGCGGGTCGGGAGCTTGGACGGATTCTGCAAGAGCTTCGAGTTATGGTTCGACCCGGATTATCTACTCAATTTTTTGAGGATGAGAGTCGTCGTCTGATTCGAGAGTCTGGTATGGAGCCAGCATTTCTTGGATATCAGCCAACTGGAGCGGCAGTGCCTTATCCAGCCGTACTGTGTATCGGCGTGAATGATGCGGTTGTACATACCACGCCATCGCGAGATCTCATTGTAAAAGAAGGTGATCTTCTCAAGCTTGACCTTGGGTTACGATACAAGGGATTGTGTGTCGATTCAGCGATTACGGTGGGGGTGGGTTCGATTGGTGTTGAAGCACAGCGTTTGATTGAGGTGACCGAAGAAGCGTTACGTCAGGCGATTCAGGTGGCGGTCGTAGGGAAGACGTTGGGAGATATTGGATACACTGTTGAATCTTTCGTCGCTAGTGCTGGTTTTTCCGTCGTTCGCGATCTGACAGGACATGGCATTGGAGAAGTATTACACGAAGAGCCATCAGTATTTAATTTTGGTAAGCCAGGTCGGGGAATGGCTTTGCAGTCTGGAATGGTGATTGCCATAGAGCCGATTACCGCTGTTGGAAATGGACGGATTCGACAAGTCGCAGATGATAGCTATGTGACAACTGATAAGTCTTTGTCAGCTCATTTTGAGCATACGATCGCTATCACTGAAGGTGGGCCTCGTGTACTGACCGCCCCTTTTTAGGCTAAGTTGTTTTATAATGATAGGTACATACAGATGTCTCACGAGCCACCTCTTTTATCTTTTGTTTTGCCGGTTCGCGATCAGTGTCGAGAACTGACACTTTTTATTTTTAGTTTTTATCGTCACTTTGAATCTCGGAATGAAAGTTTTGAGCTTATCGTTATAGACGATGGCTCAAGGGATCAGACTTCTTTTGTAGTTGAGCGCTTGGCCCGTCAGTTTAAAACGATCAGCTTGATTACGCACCAACGACCGACTGGCTTAGGCGTAGCAGCTCGGGAGGGAATTTTAAAGAGTCGTGGTTCACGGATTGTATTATTGCGTCCAAGCTTCTCTTTTCAGGTGCTTGATCAGTTATTAGAAGCTTCTCATTACCAGTCATTTTCTGGAGTGATACTTGGCCGTATCTCGCCCTATTCCTCGCTTTGGCCACTGGCACTTTTCTTCCTGTACTCTTGGAAATTGTTTGATTGGCTTTTCAGGATGATTGTTCCGGGAGGCGTTTCGGCACGTTTCAGTCCGATTATCTTTTCTCGATCAGTTGGCGAGGAGGTAGCACGAGCCGGGCGGATAGCCCATGGAGGTTTTCAGTTTGAACTTATTTTCCTGGCCAGTCGTCGTCGAAGGGAAGTGACGCTAGTTCCTCTGACACAACCATTTCTAGTAGAGGCGTTGCCATTCTTTTACTTTTTAACAGTTACCAAGGAGCTTCTCCGAACTTATTTTCGTGAGTGGCGCCAACCGAAAGCGACTACGTAATTTCATGACGAAGCATCAAAAATCTTTTTTGACAGTAGATAGTTTTCCTGAGTTTGATGATCACGAAGAGATTGTTTTCTTCGCAGATAGAAAGACTGGTTTGCGGAGTTTTGTGTTTATTCATAGCACGGCACTTGGTCCCGCGACGGGAGGAACCAGATATTTTAGCTATCGGACAGAAGCTGAGGCGCTGAGGGATGGTTTGCGTCTCTCGCGAGCGATGACCTATAAATGTGCTCTGGCCGACGTTCCTTTTGGTGGTGGTAAAGGGGTGATCATTGCTGATTCTCGTGGGGTAAAATCCAAACAACTCATTCAATCGTATGCTCGTTATATTGATACTCTGAATGGTCGATATTCGACCGGTGAGGATGTCGGGTTGACTGAACATGATGTCAAAATCATGGAGGAGGTGACGCCTCATATTAACGGTCCCTCCAAGGTGGGGGATTTGAGTCCTTGGGCGGCTCTTGGTGTCTTCTCGGCGATGAAGGCAGGTTTACGAGAGGCATTTGGCTCCACTTCTTTTACTGGTCGAACGTTTGCTATTAAGGGCATAGGAAAAGTGGGTTCTCATCTTTTGGACCTTATTTATAATAGCGGAGGTATAGTTTCTATTGCTGATCTTGATACAACTAAGGTCAATAAGCTTGCGAAAAGATACAAAGGAGTGCAGATAGTTCCTCCGCAAAATATTCATCGACAGAAGGTTGATGTGTATGCGCCATGTGCAATGGGGGATGAGTTTTCCACAAAGACGGTTTCCCAGTTGCGTTGTCGGGTTGTTTGCGGAGGAGCGAATAACCAGTTGGTTTCCATGGAAATTGGCGAGAGTCTTCATCGGAAAAATATTTTGTATATCCCTGATTATGTAGCCAATGCGGGAGGGCTTATTAATGCCGTGGCCCACCTGATGCCTGGTGGCTATAAAAAAGACTGGGTGGAAATGAAGGTGAGGGCCATAGAGAAAATGACGACCTCGTTGATTCAATCTTCGAATCGAACCCATACACCAATGAATCGAGTGGCTGATACCCTGGCCCAGAAGATTGTTCAACGTAAGAAGAGGAGATAGTTGTTTTCTCAGTTTTATTTCTATGCAATGCTTGAAGGTAGAAAAATGCCTATTTTGAATATTACTTGTCCACAGATACTGTTGTCAACTATTGACAACAGTAGTAGGTACTCTAATCTAATACCAGGCACTTCGATAACTTCATATGAGTGAAGATAAGGAAGTGATACAATCAAACCTAAGGAAGGAGAATTCGAACAATGGGACAACACGAGAAGCAGAAACGATTTATTTTGATAGGTGTGCTGTCGTGCGCCTTGGTTCTTTGGGGAGCTATCTGGTATTTTGGGGCGTTCCCTCAGCTGGGGTCCCAAGAACAGGAGGTCTATCCAGAGTTAGTGGTGATCAATGAGGTTAGAGGTCCTCAACCAGGGGATCCCAGACCGAAACCACTTCCGGTGTTGCCGTTTGAGATTGACTGGCCGGCTTCGAGTACGATTGATCGAGAACTTTTCAGCTCTTTTTCTGAAGAGACTCGTCAAATGATAAGAAAATCTTCGGCACCGGTGCTATTACCTAGCACACCCAGGGCGCCTACTTCAACGCAGATTTCTTCTTTTGTGGGTGGTTATGTTTTTGCTATAGACTACCCAGATATTCCGATTATTTCTCGTGTGATCAGTTCGGGTGAGGGTGGCGGAAAGGCACCGTCTACTCCATCTCCTTACATGCCTGACAGAATCAGGGGGTTACCGGCAGACATCGGAGAAACAGAAGGAGGTTGGTATGCAAACTGGAATGAATTCGGCGCTGCTTACTACCTCGAGATCCGTTGCTTCCGAGTGCCCAGAGACCCTCGATGCAGGAGCGATCAGTATCTTCGTTCTATCGTAGAGAATCTCCATTATGTTGGAGGGAAAGGAGAGTAGAAAATCTGGGGATTGATAGTAATTGTTTTTTCAACGCAACCCACAACCAGAGGAAGGAGTGAAGGATGAACTTACAAAAGAAAGGAGGATTCCTCCTCCTGATTTTTTTCGTTATTTGGTCGATTCCGGTCGAAGCAGAGTATTTTTCTTATGCATCTCCAGGGGATCTTATTCCTCAGAGCGGTGTAGGAAAAGTCGATTTTACTGTCCATGCACCGGGAATTCGTTTTCCGGTGGAGTTTGGACCGGTCTACGCTAACTCTCAAGTATGGCGGCCTGGTGGATATAGATATGGAGGAGGGAGTCCTAGTGATCCTTCCAACTTCAAGTATCCTTGGCAGGACAACTTTTGTGAGACCAGGGGAAGAGATTGGTCTACCCCCGAGTGTCCTAATCAGGATGGAGGGCATCACCAGGGTCAGGATAACCGTCCACCGACATATGTCGATAAGACTTACTGGGCGGTGGCCACCGCAGATGGGACTATTTCGTATGGTGCCAACGACTATGTGGTTACCCTGACAACTCCTGGTAACAGTTCTGATAGTATAACTTATCGTTATATGCACCTTGATCCTTCAAGTATTGTAGTTGCAAACAATGCCGTTGTGAGAAAGGGAGATCGGATAGGGAAGATATCAAATTGGTTTGGTGGGGAGTTAACAACTATCCACCTCCATTTCGATATCCAGAAGTTTGTCCCTTCAATAGGGAGAACTACTTGGGTATCTCCCTATATGTCCCTGGTGCGTTCATACGAGAGTTTGATTGGCTATCAGGGGTACACCATTAACACGTCCGTCAAGGTGACGGGTATAGGCACGGGCTTTTTGCCTGTCTATGGTTCGAGTGCCTGCGGATCGGTTATCGGTTACCGAGGGGAGACTTCGGTTGCTGTTGTTCTCGATGGTCCAGTCACCTGTGGCGGAGAAGTCCGCTGGAGAGTACGTTTTACGGACTGTCTTGAAGGATGGGTAAGCGGTGAGTGGCTTAAAGCTACTAATTGCTTAGGAGCTCTTGTGAATCCAAGAGATGGAGCTTCGGTTAGTTTTCCGGCGCAGTTTACGAGTGGTTGGTCTGGGGATTGTCGTAATGCTACGTTGGCCTTCTCAAACGGCCAACAAGAAGTGGGATTTCCGATCCCTTCGTTCTACGATCAAACGATTTCGGAAAACTACTGGAATCAGAGTATCGTTCCTGTTATTGGAAATGGTCCAACCTACAACTGGTCAGTTGGAGAGAACTTTTGCGGGAGTTTTTTTCCTAGAACTTCCTGGCAGAATTTTCAAAAGGTGTCTAGTTGTGTGTCTTTGGCAGCGCGGAGTGGTGGATTCGCCCGAGCGGCTAATCAGTGTGGTGGTGCAACGCCGACCTCGACGCCTATTCCGGCTATGACTTTCACGCCAACGAGGACGTGGACGCCATTGCCTGGAGGATACTCACCAACACCAGTTCCGAGTCTGACTCAGATTCGGACGCCAACTAATACGCCATTTCCGACACCGCCGCCAACGGCAACATCGCTTCCAGGCACACCAACGCCAACTGCCGGCTCGTTGATCTTTGTCGATAATTTCAATCGTCCAGATTCGACGGTGGCAGGGAACGGATGGAGTAATGTACATCCCTCGATTTTCGTGCAGGGGAATCGATTGGTTGGTTCGGGAATTATTACTCGCGACCTACCATTTAATTTTCCTATTCGTATTAGGGGGCGTTTGATCGGTGGTGGTTGTGGTACAGCAGGAGGAGTGAGTGATCATTTCGATCATGAACTCAAGCTTTTTACCGACCAGTATGGTTCTGGCGGTTATGGACTGTACTTCTTCCGTCCTGATGAAACCCAGTTCAATTCCCAGATTGCTCTTCTTGATGGGAACATTATCACAGATCGAGTCTACTCTTTTCCACAGTTTGCGAATGGAGTGGATATCGATTTTTCAGTGTTCTCTGATGGAAGTGTTCGGGGTGTAGCAGGTAGTCAGGGCATAGACTTTCCTTTTGTATTTCCAGCAAGGGAGATGCAAAAGAGAGGTAATTTTTTTATGCTCCGGCTTCACTGGAACTGTCCCGAGAGATTTCTTGCTTGGGATGATTTAGTGGTAGAGGCAGTTGCTTTGCCAACTCCGTCTCCGGCTTGGAGTAGTGTGGCGACTATGACGGCAACTTGGACATCGGTGATGACTCCTACCAGCACATCTTTACCGACTATGACACCCACGGTGAGTTTCTTGCCAACAGTCACGCCGACGATGGTCAAAGGTGACTGTTGCACGGTTCACGATTCTCCGGGGTGTAATGTCCCAAGTTGTGAGGATTGGGTAAACTCTGTGATTAATCCGGGTGGGACTTCCATTTGTTTTCAGGTGGACGCATTAAATCCGGATTGGCGGGTGAGTTGCGTGAATGCTGCATTCCGTAATCCTCAGGCTTGTCCTTGTGCTCCGACATTCGCGCCAACTGCAACGACAACCTCAACGAGGACGCCGACGGAAACACCGGGAGGTGGTTGTTATCAGGTTCACGTTGGATCAGGGTGTGATGACGAGGAGTGTGAGGTAAAAGTGTGCGAAGCTGATTTTTCTTGTTGTGGTGGCGGTTCTAGTCCTCGTGGCTGGGATCAGTCGTGCGTGAATGCGGCAAACTTTTTTTGTAGGCCGACAAGCACGCCAACAGCGACAGCCACTGCATCTGTTACCGCGACAGCAACAGCAACGGTGACTCTGACGCCGATTATTCTGCCAACGCCGACAGCTACAGAGATATCCTTAGAGATCCCTCTGTGTTCTTTTGAGCCGTTGGTTCATTGTATGGTTTTTGACCAGGCATCTCTTCGGATCAGAGAAACACGTGTGGGTATGAAAACCCTGTGGAGAGGTTCTCGTTATGGCGAAGGAGAGTCTCAGTCCCTTGGGAATCCTCTGTCTTCCACCAACTACGCCATCTGTCTTTATCAAGGAGAGTCTACATCTCTGGCTCTCGGTGGGACGGTTGAAGCTGGTCAGGGGTGGCGATTGCAGGGGAGTGGGTTCTCTTACTCATCTGATCTTAATCAGATGAAGCTGAGAATCTCCCTGAGTCATCACGTTCTCTCGGATCATTTCCTTGTTCGTCTTCGTGATCGAGAGGATCGAGTGGAGATTGATTCTGTGACTCCTCTTATCTTCCAGATTCAGAACTCCGAAGGAAGGTGTTGGAGTAGTACGTTCCAACCGCCTTTTCGGACGAGTGGTTCGTCAAAAACATCGGCTCTTTGTGAGACAAGAACGAGCCCTTGCTCTCCTTAGTGTACACCTAGATTTTTTCTAGGTGTTTTTTTATCTACTATTGACTAATTATGTTTAATATATTATAAACAAAACCAGCAAGCTCTGGAGGTCTGACTAGTCCGTGAGGGCCAGAAAGACAGGAGCTAATAATGAGGAGGGTGTCTTATGACACGCATGATGGTTTGGATGGGGGCGTTGGTCGCCCTAGTGGTCTCGCTGGTTGGCTGTGGTCAACCGCCTGCCGCGAAGCAGGCCGAAGATTTCAGCTTCCTCGATCGAACCTGGGGGGACGAAGAACAGGTCGAGCCGGACGGGATGCCGTTGGTAAGGCCGGCGATCTACAAGCCAGCTACCAAGAATCCGGCGGCGGGAGTTCGGAAGACGGTTCCCGCAGCGGAGACGTCGAACGAGTCCTGTGCTGAGTTTTTCCGCGTTGCCGGGAGGTTCGAACTCCCGGTCTATCTCGGCTTTGGTGCTCGTCCGGCCTACCGGACGACGCTTGCCGAAGCCAAACGGTTGGCGACCACCGTCGGAGCGCCACCCATGTTTATCCCGATCGGAGATGGGCACGGGGCGTTTCTGTGTTTCCCACCGGAAACCAAAGACGGGTAATGTCCTACAAAGGAGATGAGAGACTCCTCGAAAAAAAACTTCTCTCTCAGGACCCAACAGCATCTCGCTGTCTGGGTCCTTTTTCTTTATTATGGCATGCGGTTATTTGACACTAGGTGTAATAAATGAAATAATAATTCAGGTCATTTAGACGACTACTCTTTGATTAAGAAATTAATTGAGGGGAGGAAAGTCGGGACACTCACTTGTTTCTCTTAAGAACGATTAATCCTTAAGAGAGGTAAGTTAAAAAAGTAGCGGCTAACAGCCGTCATCCGCAAGGATCGAGGTGCGAGCAGAGACGTCTCTTTTCGAAAGGAGAGAGACTTCCATTCGGCTTGCTGAATGGAAGAGCTCTGATAGTAATATCGGAGGTGAAACGGCTAAATCCTTACTGAGTGCAAGGTCGTGTTCCCGCCTTTGGCGGGGAAGTGCCGCTCGAGCCTGGAAGTAATTTCAGGCCCAGATAAATGGTCGTCGTCCCGACTGCGTCGTTATTTACGAATGTTGTCGGGAGCACAGAATCCCGCTTATCGAATGACCAAAAAAACTCCACCGTAAGGCGGAGTTTTTGTATCTTCGAAATTTCTTATTAACTACGAATTTCTCCGTTTACTCGCTCAGAGACATTCAGACGGCGCATTAGATAGAGGACTCCAGCCAGAAGGACGGTGGCGGTCGCGGCAACTTCGATTAATCCCAGTCCGCAAAGGATACCAATGGCAGCGGTCGTCCAGACAAAGGCGGCAGTGGTCAGTCCGTGAACGTGTTCGGTGGTTTTAATGATGATGCCAGCTCCGAGAAAACCGATACCAACAACGATATTGCCAATGATACTAAGGAAGCCAGCGTTGGAAATCATCATCGCTTGAGCTAGTTCTGGAGTTGGTAAGAGAACATAAGGAATACTCAACGCTACCAGAGTGAAAAGGGCTGATCCACCGGAGACCAACATTTCCGTTCTGATGCCCGCTTCTTTGCCGGAGAGTTCTCGTTCGAGTCCCATTAATGATCCAAGAATCATGGCTACTGCCAATCGTGCAATAATTTGTGAAAAAGTAAGCATTGATTTAGTATAGTATAACATAAATGCGTACACTGATCTCAGAAATTTCAGAAAGAGAGGGCCAGCGAGTGGAGATAAAAGGTTTTGTGCAGACCATTCGCGATCAAGGAAAGATCGTTTTTTTATTAGTGCGTGATCGCACTGGTTTGGTGCAGGTGGTTTCTGGGAAAGGTGAAGCGGAGGCCATGAAAATTGCCCAGTCACTGACGTTAGAGTCGGTGGTGGCGGTGAGGGGCTTAGCTAAAAAGGAAGCTCAGGCGCCGGGAGGGTATGAAGTAGTCGGTGAGGAGATCGAGATTCTTTCGTTGTCTCATCCAGAGTTGCCAATTCCTATTTTAGAGAAGGGAAATCAGGAAGAGGCTGACCAGCCTATTCGCCTCGACTGGCGTTGGCTCGATCTCCGCAAGCCACGCAACCTCCTCACTTTCCAGGCTTGGACGACTTTAGAGGAGGCGTTTCGGGATTACTGGGTGAAGAACGATTATATTGAGATTCATTCGCCGAAGTTGGTGGGTGCACCAAGTGAGTCTGGCGCCGAGGTTTTTGAAGTGAAATATTTTGATCGCAAAGCATATTTAGCTCAGTCGCCACAGTTTTATAAGCAGATGGCCATGGCCGGAGGTTTTGAAAAAGTATTTGAGGTCGGGCCAGTCTTTCGAGCGGAACCATCATTTACCTCTCGGCATGCCACCGAGTTTACTGGGTATGATGCCGAGTTTGCCTTCGTTGATTCTCATGGGGATGTAATGGCTGAAGAGGAGAAGGCGATTCAGCATGCCATCAAGGCAGTTGCTGAAAAGCACGGTGCCCAGATCGAAGCGGAGTTTGGGCGTAAAGTTATTGTGCCGACAGTGCCTTTCCCAAGAATTTCTATGAAGGAAGCCAAAAAGATTCTTGGAGAGATGGGTGTGTCAAGTGAAAAAGAAGGTGATCTCTCTCCAGAGGAGGAGCGAAAAATTTGTGAGTATGCTCTTAAGGAGTTGGGGCATGAATTTGTTTTTGTTACGGATTATCCGGTCAGTGTTCGACCGTTTTATCATATGCGCCACGAGGATGATCCAACGCTCACGAAGAGCTTTGATCTTTTGTGGAATGGACTTGAGATTACGACCGGTGCTCAGCGTGAACACCGATATGACGTTTTGGTCAGTCAGGCGAAGGAGAAGGGAATGGATATCGCAAGTATCCAGTTCTATCTGAACTTCTTTAAATATGGTTGTCCGCCTCACGGTGGTTTTGGCATGGGGCCAAACCGGATGATTATGAAGTTGCTTGGCGTGGATAGTGTTCGTGAGGCGATGTTTTTGTATCGTGGGGTGAAGCGGTTGGAGCCGTAGAGATTAGTTGACGCGGACTAAGGCGATGACGTAGCATTGAGACTCAAGAGAATAGTTTTATTAAATTTAATTAAAAATCTACACATGGCAGATACACATCCAAAACAAGAAAGAACATTTATTATCATTAAACCAGATGGCGTTCAGCGTTCATTGGTAGGGGAGATTATCGGTCGTTTTGAGCGCGTCGGTTTGAAACTTGTGGCAATGAAGACACAGGTGCCGTCAGCCGAAATGGTCCGCCAGCATTATCTTTTGGATCCAGAATGGATTAGGAAGGTGGGCGAGAAATCTATTGAGGGTTACAAAAAGAAAGGCTTGGTGCCACCATCGGAAGATCCAATTCAGTTGGGCGAGAAGGTTATTGAGGTTTTAGCGAAATATCTGACCAGCGGTCCAGGTGTATTTATGGTGTGGCAGGGAGCGCATGCTGTTGGTGTGGTCAGAAAATTAGTCGGTGGTACGGAGCCATTATCTTCGGATGTAGGGACTATTCGTGGGGATTTTGTGTTGGATTCATACCAGATGGCTGATCGAGATGGTCGGGCAATTCGTAATTTGATCCATGCATCCGGCAGTGTTGAAGAAGCAGAGAATGAAATTCCTCACTGGTTCAAGAGCGAAGAACTGATTGATTACAATCTTGTGGGTGAGAAGATTCTGTATGATGTTAATTTGGACGGCATCATCGAATAGCTCATTTTTGCGTGTTGGTGGTGTGGTACAATAGAAAGCGGTGATTTCTATAAATCCTTTTGATCGGCGAGAAAAGTTTTTCGTTCTTTTAATTGCGCCCGAGAGGATCAGCGCTATCTTATTCGCGGTAACAAGGGATCGTTCCATTAGTTGTGAGAAGTTTTGGCCGGAGTTTACGATCCAACAGAGTCATCGGTGGTGGCCGAAAACTTTTCCTTACTGGAATGTGATTGTGGCTGTCTCACCTCATCTTGCGTATACCGCCGATATTCCGTTGCATCTACAGCGAGAAGGGTCGTCACACGGACCATTGTCATTTTCTCAGTTAGATAATTTGCTCGGTCGGGCCATGAACCAGGAGTTCATGGCTTATCGGAAGGTGGCGGGTAAGGCGTTACAGGTATCTGATCTTGATATTGTGCTTGCTGATAGCCGGATTGCTGACTTTCGAATGGATGGTCATAAAGTACATAGTCCGATGGGATCTCGAGCTAAGACTATTGAGGCGCTTATCTCTATGACCTTTGTGCGTCGAGATGTGTATGAGTCGTTAAGGGCCTTGTCCCGAAGATCCCGTTTTTTCTTTACAAGTCTTGATCGAGCTCAGCTGATTGCGCTTGGAAAGGTGTATGAACCGCCGTTTTCTCTGGCGCTCTTAGAATCGCCACGTTCTTCCATTTTCCGTATGAGTGGAACTGCTACCGGGAATCAGATTGATCGTCATGAGATCGCCTGGTCGGCTAAGGAGTTTCTGCAGGTTTTTATGGATACTTGGGGAGTGAACGAGGAGATTGCTCGGGATCTTTATCATTTGTACCAAAAAAAGGAACTACCCGAAGTTATCCAGCAATCTATTACTAAAGAATTTACACGTATTACTGATCGACTAGAAAAGCTTCTCGGAGCGCACTCTCATAAATCAAAAATTTTAATGACGAGTCAGGAAGAGGTACTGCCAACTTCTTCACACTTGGCGCTGGAGCGAGTTTCCCTTGCTTCTATTCTAGAAAAAATGGGATTCACCACCGAGGAGATGATCTGGCCAGTAAAAGAGTATGAACAATTTTCTTACTGCGCACCACTTCTTGAGTTTTTTTCGGATCAGGGCAGTCAGGAGGTGAATCGTTGGTTGCGTCGACGACTTCACTGGTTGGGTTCAATGAACTATACTTAATAGGTATGTTAAAAATATTTGTTGATAAAAAAGATACAGTCTCTGTTCTGGCTGGAAAGATTGCACGAGCTTCTGGTGATAAAGTGACGTTGGTGATTCCTCGTGGTTCAAAATTGGGGGAGGCAAATCACTTATCGCTTCTCAAGAAGCATGCTGATGAGGCCGAAAAGACGTTAGTTATTGAATCAATCGACGAGCATATTTTAGAACTTGCGGAGAGACACGAGATGGAACGGGTTCATCCGCTTTTTGAGGGTAGCAGCGAAAAACGGCAGACTTTTTCTGATATTCGTTCACATAAAACCCAGAAAATTACCGAAAAGTCCATGGAGGTAGAGAAAGAGGATGACGAGGTGGAGGAGGAAGATGTTGATGAAGAGGTTGAGGAGGTGGAGGAGGAGAGGCCAAGGCGTTTCGCCCGTTTTCGTCGTCGACCAAGACAGGAACAAGAGGCGTATGTCTATGCCGAAGATGAAGATTCTGTTGATGAGGACGAAGAAGCGCCCTCGCATAGGACGAGATATGTCGTGGGGGGAGTGGTGGTTTTCTTCGTTGTCGTCGGTTTGGTGCTCTGGGGAGTTGGTAGTGCATTCGGCCGTGTTGATGTTGCTGTGACTCTCAAGAAGACACCGTGGCAGTCAACTACCACTGTGTCTGCCGATAAATCTCTCAGTTCGTTACGGACTGGAGGTACGACGGTACCTGCGATGCTTTTTACAGAAAAGAAGAATACCGCACAGATTTTTAAAGCCTCAGGAAGGAAGCAGACCAGCCAGAAAGCGACAGCGAAGGTCACTATTTACAATGGATATGATTCTTCGCCCCAGACCCTGGTGGCGACTACTCGTCTAGCCACTCCCGATGGCAAGATTTTCCGTCTTGATAGTCGAGTGGTTGTTCCTGGTGCAAAGTTGGCCAATGGGAAGATTACTCCAGCAGGAATCGAGGCGACTGTCACTGCTGATCAGCCCGGCAAAGAGTACAATATTGGTCCATTCGAGAAGATGACTATCCTTGGTTTCAAGGGAACTCCTAAATATGACGGTTTTTATGCAACGATGAAGGAGAAAGCGACTGGTGGTTTGATTGGTGAGGCACCATTCCCCACAGACGAAGATATTGCTAAAGCCGAAGAGAAAACCAAGGAGACATTGCGATCAGCTCTGGATATTAATATCCGTCGACGTATCCCCGAAGAGTTCAAGATTCTTAAAGATGCTTCGTCATTACAGATATTGAAGATGACTGTGAATAAAATAACAGATGATCAGGGAAATTTTGGAGTACTTGGCGAGGGGCAGTTATCAGTTATTGCCTTCAAGGAGGCTGATGTTCAGACTGTTCTTGAGGGGATTATGAAGGGAGAACAACCGGAACTTACATTCCGTAGTCTAACTCTTGCGTATGATGGTACTCGGACGGATTTTGCGAATGGGAAGATGAGTTTTACAGTGAAAGCTGATGCGGTGCTGACGAGCCCCTTTAATTCTGATACGGTGAAAGGACAGATAGCCGGTAAGGGAGTTGATGATGCTCGGGCGTATCTTGGTCGTCTGACTGGCCTGGAATCGGCAAAAATTGGCATCTGGCCACCCTGGCTTTGGTCCCTTCCCCAGAATATGAGTCGGATTACTATCGTTGTGCAGTAGGAGGATGGGGGAGAGTTGACAGTCAGGGGATGATGCGGTTATAATCTCTGGACTGTTTACAGATGGTTTCTAATTCACAAGAGGCTCGTCCCGAGAGAGGAAAGGTGGAGGAGGCCCTACCAGGGCTTTCTTTCCGAGTTAGACTTTTTGATCACGATCGAGAGGTCATTGCTTATCTTGCGGGAAAATTAAAACTGCACCACATTAAAGTGTTGCCAGGTGACGAGGTACTTATGGAAATGTCTCCGGACGGCCATCGAGGCAGAATTGTAAGAAGGCTTTAAAAAATCATGCAAGTACGTTCTTCCATTAAGAAGCGATGTTTGAATTGTAAAATTGTCCGTCGAACGGGACGCTTGTATGTCGTCTGTAAAAATCCTAAACATAAACAGCGTCAAGGTTAAACTATCATGCGTATTCTCGGTATCACCATTCCAGACGAAAAACATGTAAACGTGGCCCTCACGTATATTTATGGCGTTGGTCCAGTTGTCAGTGCTCGAATACTGAAAGAGACAGGAATTAAGGCTACTAAAAAAGCCAAGGAGTTGACTGCCGAGGAAACCAACAAGATTCTGAACTTTATCGAGAAGAATATCCCCGTAGAAGGTAACTTGCGTCAGCAGGTTCGTCGCAACATTCAAAACTTGAAGGAGTTGGGATCATACCGTGGAACTCGACATGCACGCCGACTGCCAGTACACGGCCAGCGAACCAAGACAAATTCTCGAACTGTTCGTGGTAATGTCCGTAAAACAGCTGGTAGCGGTAAGAGAAAAGTTGATCTTAAATAAAAACCATGGGAAAGAAAAAAGTCATTCAAAAATCAGGCGACGAGACTTCGGGAAAGTCCAGTGCTTCTCGTGGTGGTACTTCGGGCAAGGGCAAGGCTCGCAAGGTTCAGCAGGGGCGAGTATATGTGAACGCTTCTTATAACAACACGATGATCACCGTGACTGATTCTAAGGGTGAGGTTTTAACGTGGGCTTCAGCTGGCTCTCTCGGTTTTTCTGGTCCTAAGAAGGCCACTCCATTTGCTTCTTCGAAGATTGTGGCGGCTATTGCCGAACGACTTAAGAACTCTGGTCCAGTGGATGTTGATGTCATTGTGAAGGGGATTGGGAGTGGTCGCGATTCGGCAGTTCGTTCACTTCCAAACCATGGGTTTAATATCCTTTCAATTAAAGAAGCTACTCCGGTTCCTCATAATGGCCCTCGACCGCCAAAAGTACGTCGCGTATAACGAACTATGATTAAGCATACAGAAAAAAGAGAACGATCGTTGGGCGAGTGTCTTCATCTGAAGGCAGAGCGTTGTTCTTCGCCAAAGTGTGCAGCTTTGCGCCGTCCATATCCACCAGGCGTTCATGGACCAAATCCATCACGACCAAGGAAGCTTTCTGATTTTGCGCGACAGAGCCGTGAAAAGCAGAAGTTTAAAGTGAGTTATGGACTTTCCGATAAGAGTCTTCGTCGTCTATTTGCGATTGCTCACCAGGATAAAGCACCTACTGCTCAGAAACTTTTGGAACTTTTAGAGCGTCGTTTGGACAACGTAGTATTCCGGATGGGTTTTGCAGAATCTCGTGCGTCAGCGCGACAGGTGGTTAGTCATGGACATATTGCGGTGAATGGAAAAAATACAAGGACGCCGAGCGTTCTGGTCGAAAAAGGAGATGTTATCAGTTTCAAAGAGGGATCAAAGGCAGGGGTAAGGCTTACTAAGGACGGCAGAGAGGCCCTGGCCAAGAAAGAGATCCCGTCCTGGCTGTCTTTGAATCCGGATAAGCTTACGGGCCAGGTAATCTCTCTGCCAGCAGATCTTGAACAACAGTTTGATGTCAGCTTGCTGGTTCAGTCATTTACAAAATAGGTCCTAATACTTATCTACAACTATGAAGATCACTCACTTAAGCGAAGCAGTTTCTATCAAAACCATTTCCGAAGAGGCGCGCATGGGCGTGTTCGAGGTGGAAGGGTTGTATGCAGGGTACGGTTTAACTGTTGGAAACGCGTTGCGTCGAGCACTTCTCTCATCTTTGCCAGGTGCAGCCATTACTCAGTTTAAAATAAAGGGTGTTTCTCATGAGTTTTCCACCTTGCCGGGAGTGAAAGAGGATGTTGTTGAGTTGAGTCTGAATCTGAAGCAACTTCGTTTTCGAGTGCATACTGATGAGCCACAAGTTTTACTTCTGAAATCAAAGGGAGAAGGAGTTGTAACGGCTGCTGATCTCGAGGTGAACTCTGAGGTCGAAGTCCTTACTCCAGGTACGACCATTGCCACGTTGACTGGAAAATCAAGTGCCTTGGAGATGGAGGTGACCGTTGAGCGTGGTTTGGGTTATTCAGCAGTTGAGTCTCGAAAGAGGGAGAAGCTGGGAATTGGCGTGATTGCTTTGGATGCGTTCTTCTCGCCAGTAATTAAGGTGAACTATGTGATTCAGGATATGCGTGTTGGCGAGAGAACTGATTACAACAAACTCCACTTAGAAATCGAGACTGATGGCACAATTAGTCCATCGACTGCCTTGCATAAGTCTGCGAATGTACTTCGCGATCATTTCGAGAAGGTAGCGTTGGTTTCAGAGCAGGCATTTGAGACGGCAGAAGCGGCCAAGCCATTAACCGAAGAGAAAAAGAAGGCGGCAAAATCAAAGAAATAAAAAAGCATGCAGCACGGCAAGAAAGGACGAAAATTTCATAGAGAAGCCTCGGCTCGAGTTCCTTTTGTAAGGAATTTGGTTAACAACCTCATTCGTTACGAGAAGATCGAGACTACGGTGGCTCGTGCTAAAGAAATCAAACCAAAAGTAGAGAAGTTGGTGACTTTGGGCAAGAAACAGACTTTGGCGGCTCGTCGGCTTTTGATTCAGCGTTTACATAATGAACGAATGGCGGGTAAGGTTATTGATGATCTTGCGAAGCGATATGCCGAGAGAAAGGGAGGTTATCTGAGAATCAAGAAGTCTTCGAAGACTCGTCGTCGTGACGGTTCGATTCTTGTGGTAATCGAGTTTGTATGATAAAACCTTTGAACACTGCTATGGAACATCACATTGATGCCGCAAACAAAAGATTGGGTCGTCTCGCTTCTGAGATTGCCGTTATTTTGCAAGGGAAGAAGAGCGCGGACTATGCACCGAACGTGATTTCTAAAGACCGTGTTATTTTAAAGAACTGGGATAAAGTTACTCTGAGCGGAAACAAGTTTCGGGATAAGATCTACTATCGTCACACTGGATATATGGGGCATTTGAAGAGTCTGACTTTCGAGGAGGCGTATACTCGAGATCCTCAGAAGGTGATTCGAGAGACGGTGCGTCGTATGCTTCCAAAGAACTTTATCAATCATCGTCGATTGACCAACTTGGTATTTGTGGGTGGTAAAGAGAAAACTAAAGAATAACTATCATTATGGAAGCTGTAGCAAAAACAAAGAAGACGGTAAAGATTTCTCCAAACCATTACGTGGAAGGAGTTGGTCGTCGAAAAACTGCGATTGCGCGAGTTCGATTAACCGAGGGTGGCTCTAAGTTTTTAGTGAATGAAAAGAAGCTCACCGATTACTTTCCTTTGAAAAAATTGCAGGAAATTGCCGGAGCTTCTCTGAAGGAGTTGCAGCTTACCGCAAAGTATGGAATTGACGCCCGAGTTTCTGGAGGAGGAATTGCTGCTCAGGCCGAAGCTATCCGTCATGGTGCTGCTCGTGCACTTGTGATCGCTGATGAAACGTTGAAGCCACGACTTCGCGCCTTAGGATTTATGACTCGTGATTCTCGTATGGTGGAACGTAAGAAGTATGGTTTGAAGAAGGCTCGTCGATCTCCACAGTGGGCAAAAAGATAATTCGCTTTGGATTTTTCTCCTAGCCAAAAGGCCTAAGTCGAAAAATCTCAAAGCTCATTATGGTGTAACTTAATGTAGAAAACCGCCTTCCGGCGGTTTTCTTTTTGGTTTTGTGGTATACTATACACGTCCCGTAGAAGATCCAGACTAAATAATCAACAACGGGAGGACGAATTGTTTCTTATTGCTGGTTTGTCCGGAATATTGAGACTGAGTCCACCCACCTGGCGATACGCTGGGTCGTCTTCTCGGGATGCCAGAGTACCCCCTTTGTAGGGGGTTTTCTGTTGCGAGGGGGCATTTTGACTGCTATTATTCAGGATAATCCAATGGTATTAGAAAAAGATTATAGCAAGAAAGAATTGATCGTTTTTGATCTTGACGGCACTCTAACTGTAAGTAAGAGCACTATGGATCGGGGGATGGGAGAGCTACTCGGCGAGTTACTTAAGGTCAAGATGGTGGCGGTTATCGGTGGCGGAAATTATGCTCAATTTGAAAGTCAGCTCTTGTCTAGCCTCTCTTTGCCAAGTTCACTTTCCGAAAAACTTTTTATTTTTCCAACCTCTGGGTCGGCTTTTTATAGATATGTTGCTGTAGGTTGGGAAAAGGTCTATGAGGAACTCTTGACTGAAGATGAGAAAACTAGAATTTATAGGGCGTTTGAGAGGGTTTTCTCAGAGTTAAATTATGAGAAGCCAGAAGTAATGTATGGCGTTGATATAGAAGATCGAACTACCCAAATTTCTTTTTCTCCACTTGGGCAGCAGGCTTCTCCTCAAAAGAAAGAAGAGTGGCGGGAAAAATATAATCCCTTACGACTTAAGATGCGTGATATGCTCGCAGAATATCTGCCTGACTTTGAAGTTCGGGCGGGTGGGATTACGACCATTGATGTCACTCGGAAGGGGATTGATAAGGCTTATGGAATTCACAAGATGGAAGAGTATTTGAAAGTTCCTAAGTCAGGAATGTTTTTCATTGGCGATGCAATCTATCCTGGAGGAAATGATTATGCCGCAGTTGTGGCGGGAGTTGATTATATTAAAGTTACTGGGCCAGAAGAAACGAAAATGGTGATTCGTGGTTTGCTTGGTGAGCCACTATCTACTTCTTAATTTATGAACAAGAATTTTCAGATATACACAGAGGAAGCAGATAAGGATATTCAAAAAATCCGCGAGCATGTTACGCAAAAAAAGCGGGAGCCTCATTCTCTTCTTTTGTCAGATTATTATTTTTTTCGTTTTAAGAAACAACTTTTAGAGGTGCTTGGTGGGTTGGTTGGGGTTGAGGAGTGCCTTGAAGGATTAAATCAGCCTCCTGCCCATATCGCAGGCGATTTTGCTTTGCCAGTTTTTCCACTAGCCAAAGAAAGAGGAGAGTCTCCGGCTAAGGTCGCAGAGGGTGTTGCTCATCTTCTAAATACTCAGGCCACCAATGATGACGTACTGTGGGCTTCGGCGGTAGTGGTTGGTCCTTTTGTAAATATTATACTCAAGGATCAGTTTCTTATTGAGTCGGTTCTTGGTCAGATCAGGGACCTTAGTGGTCGGTATGGAGAAAACAATGGGAATGAGAACAAGATAGAATCGGAACGAAAAGTTGTGTTAGTTGAATATTCTTCTGTGAATGTGGCGAAGCCAATTGGTGTTGGCCATATGCGTTCAACAATTATCGGGCAGGCGATTGCCAATATTTTTGAATATTCGGGAGCGGTGGTTATTCGTCACAACTATCTTGGGGATTGGGGGACACAGTTTGGTAAGTTGGCCTATGCGTATGAACTATGGGGAGATGAGGAGATGCTCAAAAAAGACCCTCTTCGTTCGTTAAAAAATTTGTATGTAAAGTTTCACGAAGAGGCAGAGAAAGACCCAGCGCTTGAGGATAAGGGTCGGGAGTACGCCGCTCGTTTGGAGGCTGACGACGAGGAGTTGTTGAAGGTGTGGAGTAAGTTTAAGGATATTAGCCTAGAAGGCTTTAAAAAGACCTATGAGAGGCTGGGGGTTAGCTTCGATACCTACCTGGTTGGAGAGGCTTATTTCGCCCATTCTGATGAGAAAGATCGTGTTATAGGCCAGTGTCTCGCACAGACAGACATTTGCCATGTTGATGAGGAGTCTGGGGCGGTAGTTGTTGAGGGGCTCCATGGGCGAGGGAGTGACTCTCACAAGGAACTGCCCGCGTTTATCCTTCGTAAAAAAGACGGAACGAGTTTGTATCTGACGCGAGATGTCGTGGCATTAAAAGAGAGAATCCGTTTCTGGAATCCCGATCAGATTTTTATTGTCGTTGGTAGCGAACAGGAACTTCACTTTAGACAACTTTTTTCTTTGGCCGAAAGATTGCATATTCTTGATGAAAAGAAAGTAGCCACACATATCAGTTTTGGTACGGTACTGTCTGATGGCAAGAAGATGTCGACTCGTAAGGGCAGTCTTGTGGAGCTCGAAGGTCTGCTCGAGGAGTCGGTTCAGAAATCAGCCACTATCCTTAAAGAGAAAAATCCTGATCTCTCCGAAGCTGAGATTAAACAAAACGCTGAGATCATTGGAATCGGGGCGGTGGTCTATAACGATCTTCGTCAGTCGAGGGAGAGAAATATTTCCTTTGACTGGAATCGAATGTTGGATTTTGAGGGAGGGAGTGCCGCGTATCTGCAGTATACCTGCGTCCGCATCGCCTCTATTCTCAGTAAGGTTGGAGTGGGGGAGGTGGCAGTTTTTCCTTTGGAGCCCACGGAGCGATCGCTTCTACTGAAGCTTTCTGAATTTCCTAAGATAATTCACCAGGTACAAGCTAGTGGAGATCCACACCCGCATCTTATCGCCACCTATCTTGAGGAGTTGGCTCAACTATTCAATTCGTTCTATGGTTCGACTTCCGTGAAGGGTACTCAAGACGAGGCTCAACGGAAGATGAGGATTCAATTAATTGGTAGTGTTCGGCAGGTTCTTGTGAACGGACTTAACCTTTTAAATATTCGAGTGCCTCAACGTATGTAAATGATGGGTTTGTTATACTTAAGAAAGTAACTAGCGGGCGGATTTCTAACCGAGGAGGGAGAGGCGATGAGGTTCTTTCTTGGTATTCTTCTTCTCGTTTTCCCCACCTGTGTATTTGGAGGGGATCTTAGTCAGAAGACGAGAGTCTTCGAGAAACAATCGTCAGAGACAGAGAAGATCTTAGATGTTCTTCTCACTGAAGACATTAGGGGAAGGAAAGCCCTTCGTCTAGATCCGTTGATTCTCGGGGGTGTGAATTTCTTTGTCGATGCGGACAAAGAAGAGATATCTTGGCCTGACTGGCTGGGAGTCGAAATTAGACTGAAGGGAGAGAAGCCTTTTTTTACTCTCAAGGCTCAGTGGTGATTCGGGCATCGTTTTCTCATAAAAACGGTGCTTTTTCTTGTCGGGCTGCCGGGAATCGAACCCGGTCTACATCCACCCCATGGACGCGTACTACCAGTATACTACAGCCCGCTAAAGCGTTATCAGAGTATCTCGATTTAAGAGTGGAGTAAAGAGTATTTACCTTTTTATTTGAAGCTTTTTTTTATATAATTTCACGTATGCCAAGAAAAAAGAAAGAAATCTCAGAAGTTGTTGTGATGGATGTTTTGCACGAAGAGGAGGTCGTTGGGATCAGGGAGGAGTCTAGTTCTACAGAGCAAAGTATTTGGAGAAGATTAAGTCGTTGGAGTTTTGTTCTGGGGTTGGCCTTGATGCCTTTCTTTTTTGTCCCGGGCGCTCCTGGATTGGCATCGATAACTCAGCAAACAGTGGGTGGAGTGTTGATTATTTCGAGTTTAATTTTTTTCCTGTTTGATAGTCTGCGAGAAAGGAGGATTCCATTTTCCTCGTTGTCTCGAGGAGTCAAAATTTTCTCTCTGATTTTCTTTATCGGAGTTTCTGTTTCCTTGTTTTTTTCTCCGGCTCGAAGTTTCAGTTTCTGGGGAGGAAGTAGTTTTGAAGGAGGCACTGGCCTTGCTTTTCTATTATGCCTCCTTAGTTTCTTTCTTGGTACCTCTCTTTTTCGGGAGAGGAGGGATTCCAGCTTTCTCTTTTCCGGAGAATTCTTTTCTTTATTTGCCACTTATCTTTTAGTGGTCTTAGTGAACCTTTTTTTCTTTGCATTCGGTCGTCCGTTCTTGGGAATAACAAGCAACGCATTTAATCTCTTAGGTGGAATTAATGCATTTGCTATTTTTTCAGGAGGAGCGTGCGTCTTGTTGATTGGGTATCTGCTTGCCTACGAGCTTATTTTTATAAAAAAGATTTTAGTAACGCTCCTTGCTGTTCTGTCTTTCACTTTCCTACTACTATTCGGTAACGCAGTGATCTTCTTAATTTCTATTGCAAGTCTTTTGACGCTCTTAGGGTTTCAGCAAAGCTTTTCTTTAAAGGTTGGGAATCGGTTCAGTTTGGGAACTGCTTTTGTAGTTTTGGCTATTGCGATTCTTTCATTCTTGGCTATTACTGGTTACCGTGTAGGATCCCTCCTCAATTTACCAGCTGAGGTAGCACCCAGTTTTAACGCTTCACTTTCCATCGCTACTCAAGTTCTGAGTAGTAATGTTCGGTCTCTTCTGGTCGGTTCGGGGCCAAATACATATAGTTCAGATTTTGTTTCCTTTAAGCCACTCTCGATCAACCTGACTTCTCTTTGGAGTGTTGATTTTCCAGGCGCGTACTCTTTGTGGCTGACGTTACTACCAACACTAGGTTTGGTTGGCACCTTAGCTTTCTTATTTTTATGTCTATCAATTTTTTGGCAAAGCTTGCATCGGTTGACTGTAGATAGTAAGAAGGGCAATTTCTCAAGGCCAGAATTCCTTCTATCACTGGGAATAGCTTTTCTTTTTATTAGTTCATTCTTCTTTGGATTTACTTTTCCGTTGATTATCTATTTGTTTGTTGGTTTGGGCTTGTTAGCTGGTTTTTCAAAGAACGAGAAGGAGGATGCTTTGCTTGTAGTAACTTCTTTGCGATCTTTTTTTCTGACTCTTATCCTCATCGCGTTCATTGTTTCGTTTGCGGTACTTGGCTTTTTCCTGGTCCAGAGATTCTATGCTTCTCTAGTAATGAATCGCAGTGTCGAAGTTTTTAATCGGGATGGTAATCTCGAAAAAGTGCTTCAGGATGTTTCAGTTGCTCACCGCATTTTCCCTCAGGAAGCTACGGCACAGCTACTGAGCACTCTTTGGCAGCGATCTTTAGTGCTTTCTTTGGGGGAGGGTAGTTCGTCGCTTGCGACAGTAACTCCTCAGGACTCTTTTAATCTCAGCGTTTCTTCTGCGCAGGAAGCTATTCGTTTGAATCCCATCAACCATCAGAACTGGGCTCTCCTTGGAGATATCTATCAGAACGTTGTATCGATTGAAGGTGCTTCAGATCAAGCTATTAGAGCTTATGCTGAGGCTGAGCGCGTGAATCCCACGAATCCATTTTATCCCTTGGTTCTGGCTCGATTGCAGATTCTCTCTGCGGATAGGGCAACTAGTACTGCTCGAATAAATCTTCTTGCAACAGCCGAGGAAGAGCTTCAAAGAAGTATTCACCTGAAACCAAATATGGTGGAAAGTAATGCACTTTTAGGACAACTTTATTATACAGAAGGGAAACTTGATCAGGCTGAGCTACTTTTCACGCAGGCCTTGGAGATTAATCCTGGGTTCAGTGATGCTCGTTACCTCTTGGCCTTACTCTATAAAAAGCAGGGGAAACTAGAAGAGGCTAGGGAGAATTTTAATGAGGTTCTCAGGCTGAACCCAGGCAACGAGGAAGTTCTCAGTCAGCTCAACTCTCTTAAGGATTCTAAGAAATAACAGGTAAGAGTTTCTATTATGTGAGAACAAAAAAACTGAAGCGATTTACTTCAGTTTTTTTGTTTCTTTGGCAGTAACCGGTTCCTTCTGGTTTTTCCTGAGACAGGAGGTACAGATTTTCATCCTCACATCCTTGATCTTTGCCCACTGAAGGTTTGGATACTTACGTTGGGTGGGGAGGGGATTATAGTGGCCACGAAGCAACTTTCGCTGACCGCGCATAATTGATCCCTTGCCACATAGTTGACACTGTCGCATGGGGCCTATTGTAGCACTGTTCGGCAGGGAAGTCAAAGATTAAAAAGACCCTGGTTTAGGGTCTTTTTAGGTCGATTTCCAGTTTGGCTATTCCATCCGAACCCTAATTTTCTTGGCTTTTTGTCTAGTCAGTTTTGGCAGGTGGATAGTGAGGACTCCATTTTTAAACACGGCATGGGCATTCTCAGCGTCAACTTCCTGAGGGAGTATGACCGATCGAGAAAACTTGCCCCAGTAGCACTCCTGGTAGAAGTAGTCTTCTTTTTTTACGGTATGTTCTTTACGTCGTTGTCCCTTAATGGTGATAGAGTCTGCGGTAACATTAATATCGAGATCTTTATCTGGGTCCACGCCAGCCACCGCTGATTCAACCACAATTTCATTTGGTGTTTGATACACGTCGATGGTGAGTTGGCCCTCTAGCTCATCCTCCTCGGTAGGTTCTTCGGCACGGAAATGGAGTTTCGGTTTGCTGGTGATACTACTAGAGGATTTAGCTAAGTCTATCTTTAGAGGTTCCTCGAGATGTTCTCGTTCCTCATCGATATGATCTTCTGAATATGGATTCATACTGAGGAGTATAGCATTTTTTGTTTATCAAAGAAATCCACACGTCACACCGTTCGCCACTTGAGTTCTTCAAAGTCGCTGAGCACAAAGAAACCAGCAACCAGCAGAAGCGGGAGTATATAGGTCATACTTCCGTAGGTTACGATGAGGTAGTTAAAGTAGAGATGAAGGCCGGTAGCCAGAGGAATGCCAATGAGGAGAAAGTGTGTTTTGTTGAAATGACGAACATTCAAGGCCCAGAAGTAGCCGATAATAGCAGAGCTTAGGGCGTGGAGGAGAGTCGAACCAACGAAGCGAAGTGAAGCGATCTGGCCGATATAGCTCCAGGGAGCTGTTTGGATGGCTGGCGAGAGAGAGGGGATATTGCTGGCTTCACGTGAGAGGTAGGCAATATTTTCTAGGGTAGCAAAACCGAGAGCACCGACAACCATATAGATCATGGCGTCGACGGGCTCGTCAAAGGCTTTCATGTGACGAACGAACAAAAAGACAAAAATAAACTTTCCCATTTCCTCAAGAAAAGCGGCCATGGTGAGGTAGGAGAGAGCATACGTGGTACCTTGTCCGAAGATAATAGTTTTTAGGATGCCGCCAATAAGGAGTACGGCGATGGCGCTAATCATGCCGATAATAAAAACGGCGGCTACTAAGCGCTTTGGTTCAGGATGATCATCTTCTTCTTCAAAAAAGAGAAGCCAGACAAGCCCAGGGAAAAAACTGACAGCCAAAACGGCGGCTTGAAATGCCATATCCGTTTATTATATCAGATTTTCAGTTTAGTTATCCCACGACTGAACCATCAGAATTTTTCCCGGATAGAATTTCTGATAAATCTCTTCGGTGACAAATGGCATAAATGGGTGAAGCATTTTTAGGCTTTGAAGGAGAATCTGTTCTAAGGTGCCATAAGATGCCCACTGATCGTTTATATTCTCGCCTCTTAGGCGTGGTTTAGCTGCTTCGATGATTTTATCGGCAAAGGTGTGCCAGAAGTAGTGGTAGGCGGTTTCGCTGGCTAGGTGAAAATCGTAATTCTCGATGTGTTGGCTCACTTCTTTCTTGACCTTCTGGAATTCAGCAATGATCGCTTTGTCTTCTTCGGTTAGAGCAGCAGTTTCTGGTCGAGGAGTAGTAGGTTTACTGATCATCACGAAGCGTGATGCATTCCAGATCTTAGTCGCAAAATTACGGTAGCCTTTGACGCGAGTTTCGTCGAACTTCACGTCATTGCCCGCTGAAGCGCCAGCAATCAGAGCCATACGCAAGGCATCGGCGCCATACTTCTCGGCCATCTCTACTGGATCGATGCCATTACCCTTAGACTTACTGAACTTTTGGCCATTTTTGTCTCGGACGATGCCATGGAAGTAGACTGTTTTAAACGGAACTTCTCCCAAGAGGCAACCACTCATCAGGATCATTCGTGCCACCCAGAAGGGGAGGATCTCGTATCCTGGTGCCATAAAGGTCGTGGGGTGGTAGTTCTTGAAATCTTCTTTATTTATATCTGGCCAGCCAAGCGTGGAGAACGTCCATAAACCAGAAGAAAACCAGGTATCTAAGGTGTCCGAGTCCTGGATCCAGCCTTCACCCGAAGGAGCTTCGATGCCACAATAAATTTCTTCTTCTTTGTACCAGACGGGAATACGGTGACCAAACCAGATTTGGCGACTAATACACCAGTCACGAAGGTTGTCGATCCAGTGGTAGTAGATCCTTTCGAATCGTTCGGGGACAATTTTAATCTGACCATTCTCGACGGACTTTTTCATAATCTCCTTGAGCGTCGTCTCGCTCCCCGAAGGAATGCCAGAAATATTAGAGTGTTCTAGCATGAACTTTGCATTGACGTTGATGAACCACTGGAGTTTGGGGAGGGGCTCAACAGTTCCGCCACTTCGTTCGGCTTTGGAAAGGTTGATTTTAATTTTCTCCTCTTTCTCCATCAAACCTTCCTGTTTCAGCCAGTCGACGATGGTTGCACGAGCTTCAAGAACTTTCTGGCCTTGAACGAGCGGACCAGCTTCCTCGGTCATCTTGGCGTATTCGTTGATAACTTGAATATGGGGGAGCGAATTTTTCTCGGCAATTTCCCAGTCAACCAAACTGTGATCAGGAGTTACACCAACGGCCCCAGTACCAAAGGTAGGATCAATGTTTTCATCGGCAACGATTTTAATTGTTAGTTCTTTGCCAGCGAACTGGGCTTTGTATTCTTTTCCGATATGAGACTGATATCGATCGTCTTTGGGATTTACGGCGATCGCGGTATCACCAACTTTCGTTTCTGGCCGGGTGGTTGAGATGCTGATTGGAAAATCTTTGTCGTAACGGAAGGTATAGAGCATACCATCGGTTTCTTCGTGGACGACCTCGTCATCAGAGACGGTGGTCTGTCCTTTTGGATCCCAGTTTACAATCCGTGCACCACGGTAGATGAGACCGAGGTCGTACATCTTTTTAAAGGCGGTACGAACGGCTAGGTTTCGCTCATCGTCGAGGGTGTAGGCTTCTCGACTCCAGTCCAAAGATGCGCCCATACGTCTTACCTGGCGGACGATCGTATCGTGACTTTTTTGCGCAAACTCATGGACGCGTTTCAGGAACTCCTCACGACCGAGATCGTGGCGATTTTTCTTTCCTTCTTTAACGATAATTGATTCTACTTTTGATTGCGTAGCGATGGCGGCATGGTCAGTACCAGGTACCCAGAGAGTGCGTTTTCCCTGCATACGGCTGTAACGAACCATAATATCCTGGACAGTATCCTCAAAGGCGTGACCGAGATGGAGTGTGCCAGTGACGTTTGGAGGTGGAAGAACGATGGAAAAATAGTCGGCGTCTTTTGAAATGATGCGATCTTCGACGCATCGATCGGGGTTGAAATAGCCCGAATCCTCCCACTGGCCGTAGATGCGAGGTTCGGCTTCATTTTGGTCGTATCGCGTCGGAAACTCCTCGTTCATATGGGAGCTATTCTAGCTCAAATTAAGATGAATGAGAAGTCCTATTTTTGCTTTCTAAGAGCCATATTGCTTTCAGATTTTTTCGTAAAGTTCCTATGGGAACGTCGTTTTTGATAAGGTAATGAGGGATTGTCACGGGTTCCCAATGTTTCTCGAGATATGATTTCAGGAGGTGGTGTTCAAAAAAATGATCCTTTCTGTTCTTAAGTCTTTTTTGATGAAGTTTTTTTGGTGTCTTAACTAATATAAGAGTTATTTTTCCAGGAAGTTGTGTGTGCAAAAGAATGCGCGAAGCGTTGCTAGGCAGGGAGTCAGCAATGGCTATGTGGGCAGTTTCTTTTTGAGTTTTCTTCAGGACTTTGACAATCCTTTTTATTTTCAAGATTCTATCCTGATCGGTAAACGTGCCCTCGATGATCCTCTCTTTTTCCTTATCTGTAAGGAGGTCGTCAGCATGAATATACTGCGCCCCTGATATCTCGGAGAAAGTTTTAGCACAGTAGTCTTTGCCTGTTCCTGGTGGTCCAAAAAACCAAAAAATCATTATTTGAATTCTAGATTATCGCATGGTTTAATAGCAAATATGTCGGAATCAAAATTCGAAGCCCCAAGAGATTTTGTCTCAGCTCATCACCATGCAGCGGACAAACGGAAGGAGAATAAGTCGGATGTTGAGATAGAGAGAGTTAGTGATGTTCCTCCGGGGTTGGTGAAGTATATTTTTGATCTTCAAGGACGAGTCGAGAAGGAGGGGAGGATGGACTATCATCGGTATGCCGAACTGATGTGGCAGGAGATACTCCAACAGGATTCTATGAATACACCTGAGGCGTTCGAGGTTTTTGAGAAAAGTTTAATTGCTGGTTTGCACCAGATTGATATGAGACAGCATGTATATGAATCGGTTCGAGAGAATCTGGTTCCGTTGATTGAAGAATATGGTGATTCGGTGAAGGGTGTTGTGTTGTGGTCTACTGGTGATGTCGAAGCAACTGGATATCAAGTAGGAAAAATTGAGAGGTCCCGTATCATTCGTGATTTTTATGGGGCTCTTCGATTGGGAACTCCTGATAAAGCGAGTGCTAAGACGGCGTTTAGGGAAAGGACGAGTTATTTGGTAGATGACAATAAGTTTGATGCTTTGCTAGGTTGGGTTGAGGAACGACGGACGGAAGGGGAGATTATGAAAATAGTTATTATTGAGGATTCCGTTAAGAATTTTGATAAAGTCAGGACTGCTTTAGTAGGGAGGTATGGCGAAGCAATACTCGATCGAGTTAGAATCTTTCCGATCTGGGCAACGTATAGCCGAGAAGGGCAAGCCGCAGAACGTCAGGCAGTTAAAGAAAATAAAGAACAGGAGTTCGAGAAGCGCAAGCAGGAGCTTAATGCCATAGGATCTTTTACCGAGCTAGCTGATCGGAATCGATTTGGTGAAATTCTTGAGGGAGCTTACCTGCTAGTCGATTTTGATGGTGTGATTGGAAATAACGTTTCCATGAGGCAGGATCAGGCCGGTGTTACATATGGATCTTTTCTTGCTGGTGCGCGTCAGGCTGGTTTTTCTGAGGCTGAGATCGAGGAGAAAATTAGATCGATTTCTACTGTTTAAATTCCCATATTGCCGTTAGCGCGAATGGGGTATTTCTCAGTCATATGGGAGCTATTCTGGCCCTAATTTAGCTAAATGAGAAGGCTAATTAATGAAAATGTTGTAAAATAAAAACATGCTTAAAACTCCTCTTAGCAAGACTTTCGGAGGAATATGTTTGCTCCTTAGCTTAGGAATACTATTCTTTGTTATCATTACCTATCCTAATACTCCTATGGCGGGTGGAGATCGCAGCATCGGGGAGAAGTCTATTTCTCAACACCCCGATACCTCTAAAGATCAAAAGGAAGAGGTGAGTCAAGAAGTCATCGATCCAAAGGCGACAAGTATTTCTTCTCGAGAAGCATTTTTTGACGATATCATCACTATTTCTGGTCGTGGATTTAAGTCTTTCGAGAAAATTGTGGTGAAGGTTGGTGGTATCTGTGAGCGTGAACCAGCATTAGAAGTAACTGATAGTCAGATATCATTCCGTCTTAGAGAGACAGGAGGACCTTGTGTGACTCGTGAGTTGATGTTTCTCGAGCCTGGCGAAAAGAGCGTATCTGTCTATGGCTACGGACCGGCCACTAGTACAAGGAAGCTGTTAGGCACCTTCTCGCTACTGGTCAAAGTGCGGAAATAAAGATCCTCTAGTTGACAGCAATCAATTTATTAAATTCCCATATTGCCGTTAGCACGGATGGGGTATTTCTTCTTGCGGAGAATATTCATATAGCCGGCAACGGCGATCATAACCGCATTATCGGTATTGTGTTTGAACTCAGGTACAAAGAATCGAGTATTGGTTTCCTTGGATAGTTTCTGTAGTTTTTTCCGGAGAGACTTATTGGCCGCGACACCACCACAAAGGATGATTGATTTTCCTTTAAACTCCTTGAGGGCGCGACGAGTTTTGTGTACGAGGACGTCGGTAGCCGCTCTCTGGAACGAAGCGGCCACATCGGCTTTGTTTGATGCGGGATTGTCACGCATAAAGTAGAGGACGGAGGTCTTTAGCCCCGAATAACTGAAATCATAGTTCTTGTCGTATTTCATCGGTTGCGGGAAGTCGAATGCCAAGTCGTTTCCTTCGAGAGATAATTTTTCTATTTCTGGTCCGCCAGGGTAGGGGAAGCCGAGGAGTCGCGCAACTTTATCGAAAGCTTCACCGACGGCGTCGTCGCGAGTCTCGCCGAGTCGTTTCCATTTATAGAGTGATTCCATCTTGAGGAGGATCGTATGCCCGCCGCTCACGATGAGGGCAATAGCTGGGAATATGGTGCCTGGTTTCATTCTTTTCTTTTGCCAGTCGAGAATAAAACTATACAAGTGTCCTTCAAGATGGTTTGTACCAACGAGTGGTTTTTTTGTGGATTTGGCGAGTGTCTTGGCAAACTCAATGCCCGTCCATAAGGCTGGTTCAAGGCCTGGACCAACTGTAACGGCCACGGCATCAACTTTCTTGAGGAGAGTTCCTTTGGGGTCGATCTGAGAGAAAAGGATGGGAAGATTTTTTAGATGCTCTCGTTTGGCAAGATTAGGAACCACGCCACCAAAAGGTTGGTGGATCGCGATCTGAGAGTTTACTAAAGCTGCCTTGATTTTGAAGGTTGGTTTTTTAAGGTCGCCATTTCCTTCGACCAGGGCGAGGGCAGTCTCGTCGCAACTCGTTTCAATACCGAGAATGAGTTTTTTCACTGTTACTCTTCGACTATCAACTTTAGTTTATTTTCTGAAGTGACTTCGAGGAATCCAGAATTAACTTGAAAGAAGTGTTCTTTTTTCTCTGCGTCGATGATAGTGATGGTGCCTTGCTCTAAGATACTAATAAGCGGGCGATGGTGATCGAGAACAGTAATCTCACCGCTCGAGGTTTTACAGTTCAAAGAAACTACTTCACCTTCGAAGAGAGTTTTTTTTAAGCTGTAAATACTGGCGTGCATGATGAGGTTAGGCTTCGAGTACCTGATCAATCGAACCTTTCATGTAGAATTTTTCTTCAGGGATATGGTCGTATTTGCCATCTAAGATTTCTCGGAAGCCACGGATAGTGTCCTCGCGCTTGACGAAGGCGCCAGATGAACCAGTGAAAGCTTCAGCGACGAAAAATGGCTGGGAGAGGAAACGTTGCACTTTACGAGCGCGACCAACAAGCTGACGATCTGATTCAGAGAGTTCTTCGATACCGAGAATAGCGATGATATCCTGAAGTTCTTTGTAGCGTTGGAGTGTTTTCTGTACGTCGCGAGCAACTTTATAGTGTTCGTCTCCAACGATTTTCGGGGTGAGGGCGGTTGAGGTTGAACCGAGTGGGTCAACAGCGGGATAGATACCAATTTCTGTTAAGGCGCGAGACAGCACGATAGTAGAGTCTAAGTGTCCGAAGGCAGCGGCTGGTGCAGGGTCGGTAATGTCATCGGCTGGCACATAGACGGCCTGCACGGAGGTGATAGAGCCTTTTGTGGTCGAGGTGATGCGTTCCTGAAGTTCACCCATTTCGGTGGCTAAAGTTGGCTGATAGCCGACTGCAGAAGGCAAGCGACCGAGCAGAGTGGAGACTTCAAGTCCGGCCTGAGAGAAGCGGAAAATGTTATCAACGAAGAGAAGCACGTCTTTCCTTTCCTCGTCGCGGAAGTATTCAGCCATAGTGAGCGCAGAAAGGGCCACACGGAAACGGGCGCCCGGGACTTCGTTCATCTGTCCATAGACGAGCGCGGTCTTATTGAGCACACCGGAGTCTTTCATTTCGTTATAGAGGTCGTTGCCTTCGCGAGTTCTTTCACCAACACCGGCAAAGACGGAGACGCCACCAGACTCCTCAGCGACGTTACGGATGAACTCCATCAACAAAACAGTTTTGCCGACACCTGCGCCACCGAAGAGACCAATCTTACCTCCTTTGATGAATGGAGCAATGAGGTCGATAACTTTAATACCGGTTTCGAAGATCTCAGTTTTAGTTGATTGTTCGACGAGTGGAGGGGCTTGGCGGTGAATTGGCCAGCGAGTTTTTCCACCACTCTTTGTAAAAGCTTCAGTTGGGTTGCCTAAGGAGTTACCGATAACATCAAAAATATTTCCGAGAGTACTGGGACCGACTGGCACGGTGATCATCTCGCCAGTATTTTCAACGGCGTCATGACGCTTCAGGCCATCAGTTGAGGAGAGGGCGATAGTGCGGACGCGACCCGGTTCTAGATGGCGTGCAGTTTCCAGGATAATCTCGCGATTTCCTTCTTTGGTTTTTAATGCCGTATAAATTGCTGGTACTGCATTTTTATCTTCAAATTCAACGTCGACAACTGGCCCAATGATTTGTGTAATTTTTCCTTGTTTTTTCATATTTTTATTTTTTTAAGTATTGGCCTTTAATGATTCCGCGCCACTGGAGATTTCGATAATTTCTCGAGTAATCGTGGCCTGGCGGGATTTGTTGTAAATAAGAGTGAGCTCTTCATTGATATCCTTAGCATTGTCTGAGGCGTTTTGCATGGCTAGGCGTCGAGCTGAGTGTTCTGAAGCATTAGCCTCGAGCATGATGTGATAGATCTGCATCGTTAAAATATGAGGCAGGAGTTGGTCGAGGACAATTTCTGGTGAGGGTTCGATGATATACTCCTGGGGTTTTTCGGTGGTGATTTTGGTAGTCTTGTTTTCGGAGAATTTTCCGTGAGTAGGAAGGATTTCCTCCACTTCCTTTTCGAGCGCGTGGAGATCGATTGGGAGAACTTTTTGTTCGAGTACTTTTTGACGAAGTGCGTTTACAAAATGAGTGGAGAAGAAGACTACTTCGTCCCACTCTCCAGACAAATAGCCATCGATAATAGTCTTCGCTAGAGGATTTATTTCTTCAACGGTGGTGTAGTCGCCGAATTTAACGAAGCTGGCCGATTCTGGAAGATTATTTTTTGCCAGATAGTCGCGTGCTCTTTGTCCAACGGCAATATAGGTATTTTTTTCGGAGTGGTGTTCTTTAAGAAAGTTTTCGAAAGCTTTGAGAACATTGCTATTGAAAGCACCAGCTAAGCCTTTGTCTGAAGTAACCAAGATGATGAGGCGGTTTTCTATGACACGGTGTTGGAGAAGTGGGGGAGTGTATGCGAGTTCTTCTTTGCGAAGTCGTTTCAGAATTTCTAGTACAGCGCCTGCGTATGGCCGAGAAGCGAGGGCGATGCTCTGACTTCGGCGCATTTTAGTAGCCGAAACCAGCTCCATGGCTTTCGTGATGGTTCCAATATTCTTTACGCTTTTTCGACGGATCTGTATTTGTTGTAGTGACTCCATGTCCTCGTGACTATTTTTTGCTGGTGAAGCTGGTGAGCGCTTTTTTCATCTTCTCCTCGACTTCTGGTTCGAACATTTCTTTTTCTTTGATAGCCTTCAGGATTTCTTTGTCGTGGAACTGTCGGAAGTTAGCCAGGAGTTTCTCGCTCATCTCGCGTACTTCGGATGGTTGATAGCCATCGAAATAGCCGTTTACTGCACCATAGAAAAGTACCACCTGTTCTTCAAATGGCATTGGCGAGAGGTCATCCTGCTTCAGGATCTCATTCATAATCTGACCCTGACGGATGCGCTTCTTGGTTTCTTCGTCGACATCGGAGGCGAATTGGACGAAGGCTTGAAGTTCGCGGAACTGAGCTAAGGCCAAGCGGAGTCGGCCGGCAACTTTTTTCATAGCCTTGGTTTGGGCAGCTGATCCGACGCGAGAAACAGAAAGACCGACGTTTACGGCTGGGCGCTGACCTTGATAGAAGAGATCGCTCTCAAGATAGATCTGTCCATCGGTGATGGAGATGACGTTGGTTGGTACATAGGCGGAGACGTCACCGAGCTGGGTTTCGATAATTGGGAGGGCAGTGAGAGATCCGCCACCTTTTTCTTTGCTGAGTTTTGCCGCACGTTCCAGAAGACGGGAGTGGAGATAAAAGATATCTCCTGGATAGGCTTCGCGACCTGGTGGTCGACGGAGGAGGAGGGAGATCTGACGGTAGGCCCAGGCGTGTTTCGACAAGTCATCGTAAATAACTAAGGCGTCTTCACCCTTGTCACGGAAATATTCACCGATAGCGGCTCCGGCAAATGGTGCGAGATACCACAAGCTAGCTGGATCGGAAGCAGAGGCGACTACCACGATAGTTTTTTCGAGCGCGCCAGAGTTCCGGAGTGTTTCCACAATCTTCGCAGTTTTTGATTCTTTTTGTCCGATGGCTACATAGATACAGACTGGACGATTGGCTTCACTGACTTGGTTGATGATGGTGTCTAAGGCCACAGCGGTTTTTCCAGTCTGGCGATCGCCGATGATAAGTTCGCGTTGTCCACGACCAACGGGAATCATGCCATCGATCGCTTTGATACCGGTATGGATTGGGCGGTTGACTGATTCACGGTCTAGGACGGACGGGGCATTGCGCTCCATCGGTGCATAGGTGGCTTTTTCTACATTTTTAAAAATTGGACCTTGTCCATCAATGGCTTCTCCAAGAGGGTTTACGACGCGACCAAGGAGTTCGACACCCACTGGGATAGAGAGGAGACGACCAGTCTGCTTCACGATATCGCCAGCTTTAATGGTTTTATAATCATCGAGAGCCAGCGCCCCGATAGTTTCTTCCTCGAGGTTCAACGCCACAGCGGCTTTTTCTCCATCTTCGCTTTGGATCAAGAGGAGTTCCTGACTCATCGCTTCTCGGAGACCAGAGATAGAAATGATGCCATCACCCACGGCTGTTACTACGCCAATTCTCTCCTCCTTAATTTCGTGGGCATGACCAGCAATTTCTTTTTTCAGTTTTTCAATTATTGGATAGGACATAGTTATTGTGTGGAATGAGAAGCGAATAGTTTATCTAGTTCAGAGCGAAGCGAGGCGTCGATTTGTGTTTCACCATTCACCGTTACTCGGACACCGGCGAGAATCATTGGATTAATTCTTTCTTCTACGATGTCGTGTGTGGTGAGGAGTTTGTGAAGTTTCTTCTTAAGATCAGGGATAGGATGGGCGGTTTCGATGATTACCTCTCGTCCTCCATCCCTTGTAGCTAAGATTTTTTCAGCGAGGTGAATAATCTCTGCTAACTTTTTTGAATCTCCGTTTTTCTTGAGAAGCGCAAGAAGGTTTTGAATCATCTCCTCTTCTTTATTCTTAGATACTCCTTTCTCTAGGAGTGAAGTAAGTGCCTGAGCATAAAGACGAGCAGGATGTTTCATTTATTACTTGCTTTTGATAGCTTCTCGGACGGCCCGATCGAGAAGTGCTTCATCCATCTTTCCAGGTTCCAGGGCGGCGACTTTTTCAACGGCCAAGCGAAGTAAGGCACGAGCTTCCTTACTTAGGTTTTCGTCGAATTCAGTTTTCTTTTGCTCCATGATAAGTTCGGCATTCTTCATGGCCTGGTGTACCTTCTTTTCGGTTTCTTGAATCTTCTCAGCTTCGGATTCCTTCAGTTTCAGTTCGCTTTCTTTGAACATAAGAAGGACTTCTTCTTCGGCTTCATGTATTCTTTCTTTTTTGACCTGATCAGCTTCACCCAGTCGTCGCTCCGCCTCCGCGGCCTTAGTCACCCCTTCCTCTATTTTCGCTCTACGCTCGTGGAGTGTTTTGAGGACTGGTTTGTAGACGAAAAGGCGGAGCACCAAAAGGACTACCAAAAAATTAACGGCCTGGCTTACCAGTAACCGCCAATCGATACCCAATTGGCTGACGAATTGATCCATATATATTGAAGTAAGAAATGCTTAGAAGAGTATTCCGAGATTTCGCTCGGAATCTAGGTTTGATAGTGAAATCTTCTTGCGAAAATTTCAATCAAACCTAGACGAACTTGATGATGAGAGCGACGACGAGGGCGTAGATAGCGATAGCCTCGGCGAACGCGATAGCCAAGATCATGGCTGTCTGGATCTTTGGGGCGGCTTCTGGATTACGTCCGATAGCTTCAGAGGCTCGGGAACCAATCCAACCAATCGAAATGGCGGGAAAGATAGTACCAAAGACAATGACCGCTCCCGCAGCAACTGCGCGAACAACGTTAATGTCCCAGCCGGTGGCCTGAGCAACTGCCTGGACTGCTTCTACTGCTTGTACTGTTTCTGTCATGTAATTGTTTATTGATTATTTTAACGACCTTGGATTTAATGTTCACCCTCGTGACTAGTCGTGGCGATAGCCACGAAGACAAGGGTCAACATTGCAAAAACGAATGCTTGAACGAAGCCGACGAAGATTTCTAAAAACAGGAATGGCACCGGTGCAATATAAGGTGCCAAGAAACTGACAATCACAAGAAGAACTTCGCCTGCGAATACGTTCCCAAACAAACGGAATGAAAACGACACTATTTTAGCAAATTCTGAGACTAATTCAAGGATGCCAACGAAGAAGAGGATGGGATTTGAGAAATTGAAGAATTTGGAGATGTGGGATTTGAAGCCTAATTCCTTGAAGGCCAGGATGTGGGTCGCTACTACAGAGATAATGGCAATAGCGAGAGTAAAGTTAAGATCAGCCGAAGGAGCGCGGAAGAAGGGGATCATACCGTGTTCTCCTTTTATGCCAATAGAACCGACCCCAGGGAAGAGTCCAAGCCAGTTGGCGGTTGTGACCATAATGAAGATGGTGCCAATGAGAGGCAGGTATCGTTCTGATTTATGGCGGTCTCCGAGTACGGAATCCATCAGGCCCAAGAGATTTTCCAGGCCCATTTCAACGATGCTTTGGCCAGAAGAGGGAACGAGGGCCATCTTCCTCTTCAGTATTGTGCCGAGGATAAGAAGGAGTCCGGTGACGATAATTCCCAGTAGGAGGCTGTTAGTAAAAGGAAAAACCACTGAGTGTATCAGTGATTCGGCTTTGAGTGATATGTGGATTCCGCTTTCCATTCGCCCTATATTGTAAGGTAAAACGGCTAGGAAGCAACTGTTTATTACTCTCCATCTTTTCCCCTCAATAATTCGGAGATGAAAATTTAAAGCCTCTTAGCGAAGATCTTAAGTTTTTATTGGTAGCCCCAAGGGGAATCGAACCCCTATTTACGCCGTGAAAGGGCGCTGTCCTAGCCATTAGACGATGAGGCCAATGTCCCTCAATATAAATTGAAAGGCGACAAATGTAAAATATTTTTTAGCTTATTGTGTCCCCAGCATTCGTATTTTTATCTGTGATACAATAGAAGAAAGAAATGTTTTTTCAGAAATTTAAATTACGAGAAGGATTTACTTTGGTTGAGTTACTTATTTTCACTTCTATCTTTACGGTAGTGAGCGTAGCGTTTGTGGGCATTTTTATTGTTATTACTCGGATACAGTCTCGAGAAAGTTCCTCGATTGGAGTAAATCAGGAAAGCCAGTTCGTGTTGCAGACTATTCAGCGTCTTGTGCAAGATTCTAGCTTAATTGAGATGGATTCAAATGTTCCGACGACCACTTTGAAGTTGCGTATGCCAACTGTCGCCAATGATCCTACCTATGTATATGTTGCAAACGGACAGCTTTTCTTACAAGAGGCGACATCGGGGGCTCCCCAGGCCTTAACTTCTCAAAGAGTACTGCTTTCTTCCTTAAACTTCACAAAGAGATCTAATCCTGGAGGAAAGGATGCGGTGGATGTTGTTTTCACTATGCAGGCTCGAGCTTCGACGACTCAGCAAATATTTTCTCAAGCCATCCAGACTTCGGTGGTCAGAGTTTCGGCGGCTTCTTTTGATTCTAATATCAATGCCTCTGGGACGAACTTAGCGATCGGCAGTGTGGCAAATGAGTGGAAGTCAATCAATAACACTATCTTCTTTTCTGGGTCGAATGTTGGTATTAACACCACTCAGTTTACACCGACCCAGTCTCTTGAAGTTCGGAATGGTGGTTTCCGTCTGGCGAATGAGAGTGGTGTGGCAACGTCATCTCTTACTTGCGACAGTGCTACGAATCGAGGGACCTTATGGTTTGTGAAAGGTAGTGGATCGGCCAGAGATACAATAGTTGTCTGTGGGCAAACTGGATCGAGCACATATCAGTGGATGCCACTTAATTAGACTTCAGAAATAAAGCGGGGGATAAGTTTCTTGGAGGTCTTCTTTTGCGATTGTGATATAATTTTTACAAAGGTTGGCAGTTTCGTTTCTTCTATTTTTAATAATCAAATTTTTTACTTATGACTATTATTCGTCCATTAATTGCCGGTACGATTCTTGCAGTGTTTGCGATGTTTTCCATGATCTTTTTAGCGGTTGCGTTCAACGGACCGACACAAGCCCCGCCGTCTGGTTCTGGGGCGGTTGTGGTAGATGCTAATAACATGTTAGCGGTAGGAACTTCAACGGCCAGATCTAACACTAGGTTGTATGTGGTGGGAAGTGGTATTGCTTCCGAGTATGGTCTTCGAGTGCAGGCTTTTGATGGCACTAATAACTTTGTGGTTCGTAATGATGGTCGAGCATCTGTCACCGGTGGTTTGTCCCTTGCGAGTTGGTTGTCGGTGGTTGGGTCCACGACGTTCAATGGACAGACATATATCTGGCCAGGAACTACTGGAGTTGCAAATAGTGTTCTTATGACAGATGGGGCCGGGAATTTGTCATGGTCAACTTCGACTGGTGGTGGGGGGACTACTTATCAATAGTTTTTTTAAGTTGGTTTTTTTGTTCGGATAATCATTCTATGAGTACCATATCATTGAAATCGTCACAGCTCATCTTCAGAATAATACTCATTCTCGTTCTCATCGGCGTTTTTGTTGGTTTCGCGATTCTTCGCATGGGTGAAGACCCAAAACAGCGGGCGTTAAGGATACAGAATGAGGTGGCAGTAGTTGCTCAGTCTAATGATTTTAAGAAGTGTGAAGAGTTCAAAGGGCAGATGGTGAACGGTTTGGACTATGGCATCGTCTGCAAGAATAACGCGGTGATGAACGCGGCGATTACAAATTTGGACGTTGCTATTTGTGAGAACATTGATCCATCTCTTAATACAGCGGAGGAATGTAGGAGTCAGGTTGAATTTAAAAAGATGGAGGTAGCAGCAAGTACTACAGAGACTCAACGGTAATGACTATTATTCGAACTTCTAAAATCTTAGTACTGTTTATTGCTTTTCTCTCGTTTGTGGGATTTTTTCAGACCGCTTCGGCAGGTTTAATCTGGACGAACTGGTATAAGATCCCCGGGACCTGGCCGACCCGTCCTACGAATCCTCAGACCGCCGGGCCAACAAATTTAGCCTTAGATGCTAACGGTAATATTTATGTAGCTGCTCGGTATATTACTTTTAGTCAGGTTACTGGATTTTGGACTCAGAAATATAGTCCGACCGGAACTGCTCTTTGGGGCGCTAGTGGTAAGGTGTATAACATTGGGAGTGGTCTTGGCTCTTACGGTCGTTATGGAGCGCGAGGAATCGGTATTCATCCAATTTCTGGAGATATTTATGTACTTGGTTTTGCTAGCGATCCTAATTACGGCCATTATCAGATAATACGTTACGATCAAGCAGGGAATCAGATTGGATCTTCTTGGACGTACCAATTTTCAAATAGTGAAACCGAACTTCCTTATGGTATCGCTTTTGATTCTCAGGGATATGTTTATGCGGCGGGAGCAGACTGGACTCTTGGGAAGTATCTTCTGACTAAGTTTAGCACCTCGACTCCAACCGGCACTCTTGTTTGGGCGACAACCACTGGTTCTTTGTCTGTCAGTAATCCTCCTTTTCCTCAAGGGAGTATTCAGATTGTGAATGATCGTCTTTATGTTGGAGGTGAGGCTTCTTTGAATAATTACTCTTGGATGAAGCTGGCAACTTCTGGAGTAATATTGCAAACCTCGACTTTCGGTGCTTTCAATCAGTACTCTGCAAACATTGCCGTTGATGGTCTAGAAAACGTGTATCAGGCTGGTCAGGCGGGCATTGAGGGTGGTGTACCGAATGATTATGATCGTCTTATTACTAAGCATTCATCTTCTGGTGTATTCCAGTGGGCCAGGAGAATGAATTCTTCACCTCTTTCTAATACGAGCCAGGAATGGGGGCATGGTGTTTCTATTGATGGTTCCGGAAATATTTATGTAAGTGGTGGAGCTAGCGATCCTTCGAGTGGCCTTGTGGGAGCAATTGTAGGTAAATATGATCAACTAGGGAATGTATTATGGAATGAGTGGCTGGCTTCAAGTAGCATTATCGGACAAACTCAGGGGGATGTGAAAGTGGATTCTTCCGGATATGTATACGCGGTGAGTGATGAATCTGGGGGAGTTCGGGTTAGTAAATATCTCCCGAGTTGTACAGCCCTTCTCGATCGATCTTGGACCGATGCTACTCTTACGGCTGGAGTGACTCCGATTAAAGCTGTTCATTTGAATGAGCTTAGGGACTGCGCGAATAGTCGAAGAAGGGCAGTTGGTCTCAGTCCTTATTCTTGGACTGATGCGACGATTGTGGTGAGTTCGACACCTGTGAAGGCGGTGCATGTGAATCAACTTCGAACTGCTATCTCGGAGATATATACAACTTGTGGGCGTACGGCACCAACCTGGACAACTGATCCAGGAACCTTATCGGCAGGCCAGACTGTTCGGAAAAATCATTTTACGGAGATGCGGAGCAATATTCTGAGTGCACCAACAACCTGTGTCCGAACTGCCTTCGTGAGTAGTCAGACATATTCGGGGAATCTTGGTGGTTTGAGTGGTGCGGATGCAACTTGTCAGGCGCTTGCTTCAAATGCAGGAATGCTCGGCACTTTTAAGGCTTGGCTTAGCACGAGTGATGGCGCTTCGCCTGCCAGTCGATTTGTGGCTAGCCCAAATCCTTATCGTCGTAGCGATGGTTTACTTTTAGCGACTTCCTGGACTGATGGATCGGATGGAACACTGAACAATCCAATAAACAGAAATGAACTGGGAGTTGATGTGGGGACTTCGACTACGGCGGTGTGGACTAATACGAGCATAAGCGGTACTGCGAATGGCGCGAATGATTGTGCTGATTGGACGAGCGCTTCAGTGAGCGTTAGCGGTTCTGTCGGGACTTCTACGGTGAGTAGCTCTGCTTGGACAACAGGCGGAACTAAGACGTGTAATTCGTTAGCTCGACTCTACTGCATCCAGCAGTAACTTATTCCTGGTGGAGTTGCTTTCGGAATTTTTCTAGCTCTTTTTTGAGAAGTGGATACTTCGCTATCGTGAGATCATTTTTGGTCATTCGTAGGGCGGCGGCACGGCTCATATTCAGAAGTTTAATATCAGTGAGTCCGCGCATCAGTTTATCAGGAAAACCAGTCTGTTCTTTTCCCAAAAACTGTCCGGGCCCACGAAGAGCGAGATCTTTTTCGGCCAGTTCGAATCCATTTTTTGCTTCGACAATGGCCTTTAGTCGTTGTTTTGCGGTTACTCCAGTTGACTCACTGAATAGAAGGCAGTAGGACTGGTGACTGCCTCGCCCAACCCGACCACGGAACTGGTATAACTGGGACAGACCAAACCGATCACTTCCCTCGATAGCCATAACGGTGGCATTGGGGACATCAACACCAACTTCGATCACAGAAGTAGAGACAAGAATATCAATTTCTTTCGTTTTGAATTTTTGCATCACCTCGTCTTTTTCTTTGGCTTTCATCTGACCATGGAGCATTGCAATGCGTAGTTCTGGGAATATTTTCGTGGATAACTTCTCATACTCCTCCTTGACTGATTTCACCTCTAACTTTTGTTTATCCCAGACTGCTGAGTTTTCTCCGGAGGTAGCGGATTCGATGCGTGGACAGACAACGAAGGCCTGTCGACCATCTCTAATTTCTTTACGAATCAGTTCGTAGGCAGAGGTTCTTTCCTGAGGAGGAATGATCATTGTTTGGATTGCTTTTCTGTCAGCTGGTAGTTCGGTGATGGTCGAGAGGTCTAAGTCGCCAAAGACAGTGAGCGTAAGGGTGCGGGGAATTGGCGTGGCTGACATACTGAGGAAGTGAGGCAGGAGGCCTTTCTTTCTGATTAATGTTGCTCGCTGCTCAACGCCGAATCGGTGTTGTTCGTCGATGATCACGAGGCCAAGATTTTTGAATTTTATCCCTTTTTCAATAAGGGCGTGTGTGCCGATGATAATTTTCACCGTACTGCCAGCCAAGTAATCCTTCATCTTTTCTTTTTTAACTTCTTTTTCTAGATCGGTTTCGTAAAAGATAGTGGCTCGGTGACCAGTAAAAAGACCAATAGCTGGTTGATTCTCTGAGGTAATCGTACTAAAGAGCTTTTTCAAGGTTTCAAAATGCTGATTGGCGAGAACTTCAGTCGGTGCGAGAATTGCTGTCTGGTAGTCATTTTTGGCGGCAAAAAGGGCGGTTAAGGCCGCCACTACAGTTTTTCCGGAGCCGACATCACCCTGAAGAAGGCGATTCATTGGAGTACCAGTTTGGAGATTCTGAACAATCTCCCACAAGGATCTTTTTTGTGAGGTGGTGAGCGGGAAGGGGAGTTGTTCGAGGATGTTTTTAATTTCCGGAATGGTGATATCCAGTTTCGGTGCACGCTGGTTTCTGAGGACTGCTTTTTGGCGAATATTCAGAAGTTGAAGAAGGAAGAGATTTTCAAAAGCGAATCTTCGTTCGGCTTGTTGCGCTTCCTCTATTGATTCTGGGAAGTGGATACCGCGAAGGGCTTTGTTTATTTCTGGGAGTCGTGAGGTTTTTAAAATTTCATCGGGTAGCCATTCCTCTAGTTTCGGCGCACCCTTGAGGATTGGCTGGAGAAGAAAACGAAGAGTACGGGAGGTGAGCCCACTTGTTTCTGGATAGATAGGAATGAGCCGGCCGGTGTGTCTGGTCGTTGGTTTCTCTCCCTGAATAACTTTTTTATCGATTAGTTCGTAGGAAGGGTGAGAAAAATATATCTCCCCGGCTTCTTCGGAGACTTTGCCAGAGATACTTACTAAACGTCCGGGGGTGAGGGTGTTTTTAAGATAGGGTTGATTAAACCAGACCGCGCGGACGAGATCGCTTTCATCACGGATATAAGCTTCGATGATAATCATACGTCGACGGAAGCTTCGTCGGGCGTCAACGGTCTCAACGACTCCTTGGATGGTGGCTTGTTCGCCAGCTGCCAGATCGGTGATAGGGGAGAGATGCGAAAAGTCTTCGTAGCGACTGGGGAAGTGCCAGAGAAGATCTCTGACCGTGAGCAAGTCTAGACGTTCGAGTTTTTTAGCGTATTTAACTCCGATATGACGAATCGCTGAGAGAGGTGTATCGAGAAAGGAGGACGTCATTTTTAGTGCACCCACCAGGGATCGAACCTGGGACCATCTCCTTAAGAGGGAGCTGCTCTACCAGCTGAGCTATGGGTGCAGTGCTATCGGTATTTTAAAAGAAACACGACTCCAGGTTTGTGACCTCTTTTGGAGTTAGGTACATTTTATCCGATTTTCAAAAAAAGAAAAGCCGCACAAGCGGCTTCCTTTTTTTGAAAATAAATTCCTAACAACACTTGCACTTGCTACCGGTAATCTTGGTGACACCAATAGCGATGATGAGAACCGGCCAGGCGTAGTCCACAAAGTTTTGTGTGAGTACGTCGAGACGGAGAAGGAGAAATGCGAGGCCGATTAAGGTTATGAGAATCGGCGTCATTTTGTGGTGTACGCAACCACAGAGATTCTTTTTATCTGTAAGCTCGTTGTCCATGGTATGATAAATGGCCTAAAATAGGATTCCCGACCTTTTTCCTAGTATACCATCTTTTACTACTGGTGCTCCCGGAGGGATTCGAACCCCCAATAACAGGTTCGAAGCCTGTCGTGATATCCATTTCACTACGGAAGCTTGTAATGGATCTTGCTCCTCATCCTAACCTGGTTTGGATGATCTCTCAAGTATCTGATAAGATAGAAAGTAATGGACGATCCACTTTTCTTTTTTCGACTTACTGTACTGATTTTTTCGATCATTATCCACGAGATTTCTCATGGATATATTGCTGAGTACTTAGGTGATCCAACAGCTCGTCTTGCGGGGAGGTTGACCTTGAATCCAATTAAGCATATTGATCTTTTCGGATCCATTCTTCTCCCTGGATTTCTTGCCCTAACTGGTCATCCAATTTTCGGTTGGGCCAAGCCAGTTCCCTATAATCCGTATAATCTAAAAGATCCTCAGAAGGGTGGTGGGTTAATCGCGTTGGCCGGTCCACTTTCTAATATGCTGATAGCCATTGTTTTTGGTCTTTGTATGCGTTTTCTCAGTACTGCCACAGTTCTTCCATTAGAACAGACGAATTCTCTACTTGGTATGTTTGGTTTAATTGTTGCGATGAACGTTCTTCTGGCTTTGTTCAATCTAGTGCCGATCCCACCGATTGATGGCTCAAAAGTTTTAGCCTTGATTTTGCCTCGTCGATGGCAGTTTCATGTTGATGTGTTCTGGGCTCGTGTGGGCACTCTCATTCAGGAGAATTATTTTATTGCCATAATGATTTTATTTATTTTTATTTCTTATATTCTCGATGGCATCTTTTTTTTCTTGCGTCCTATTATGGAGTTTTTGTTTATGCTGTTCACTGGCTTTCCGCTGTAATTGATAACTTCGTGATATAATTACGATATATATCCCATGGCCGCAGACAGAGATCTAATAAAAAATATTGCGTTTATTTTGGTTAGTTTCTTAATTGCGAGTGTGATTTTGTGGTGGTTGAGATCTGACATTCAGGCGCAGTCGGAGAAGGCTCTTTCATTAAGACAGGAACTTGGAGCAGATGCCGATTTAGCAGTTAGTTTTGCGGCGCTTAAGAGTCAGGGAGAGAAGGCGGCGGTTTTCGAAAACCGACTATCCAGTCTTTTGCCGGTGAGTGATAAGCTGATTGATTTTCGACGTTTTCTTGAGGTGCTCGGGAGTCAGCGAGGGGTTTCCACTAATTTTTCTTTTGAAGGAGCGGGGAGTAGCGGTGAAAAAGGAAAACCAAGTTCTATTGGGTTTTCTTTGGAGATGTCGGGGCCTTTATCTGGAATTCAGGGATTGCTGAATGATATCGAAGTAAATCCCAAGTCATATCTCCTTTCCCTTGATACTTTTGATCTCTCGAAAACTGAAGCGGGATACCGCGTGATCTTCCGGGGAAAGTTATATTACCAGGAAACTGCCAACTCTTAATTTTTGAATTTATGTCATTTTTTTCTAAAAGATATTATGAATTGTTACTAGGTGGAGTGGCGGTTTTTCTTTTTGGACTCTTGATTATTTACTTAGTTTTAGCGATGATGAGCATAACCTCGGGAATCGGTCGGGCTATTGGTCCGAACGAGAGGCAGGCTGGGTCGGTGGAGTTCGATCTAGAGGCTGCCGCTATGTTGGGGTTGGATTAAGATGTTTGCGCTCATAGCTCAGTGGTAGAGCGTCACATTGACATTGTGAAGGCCCGAGGTTCGATCCCTCGTGGGCGCACCAGAGTAGAAATTGACCTGGGGATTTGTTAATTTTTACTTTCAATATTACATTTATAATTTATAGATTGGGCGCGTAGTTCAGTGGTAGAACGCTGTCCTGATAAGACAGAGGTCGAAGGTCCGATTCCTTCCGCGCCCACTGCTGATGGTTGAATTAAAAGTTATATACGAAGATAAAGATTTCTTGGTGCTGATGAAGCCAGCGGGTCTTTTGATGCATCCGTTTCGAGTGGGTACTGCTAAAGGAAAGATGGTGGTGACTGAACCAACACTTGTCGACTGGCTGAAGGAACATTTTCCAGAAACGAGGACGGTTGGTGATAATCCCGAGATGCGACCTGGGTTGGTGCATCGACTAGACAGGGAGACTTCTGGCTTAGTCATCGTTGCCAGGAATCAGAGAACCTTCGAGTATTTTAAAGAGCAGTTTAAGGTGGGCGGAATCAAAAAGACGTATCTTGCGTTGGTGCGAGGAGTACCGCGAGAGAAAGAGGGGAGGATTGAAAAACCGATTAGTCTGAAACCTGGGACAACGAAGCGGACGGTGTATGGTGGAAAGATGACTAAAGAGGCGACTACGGAATATGAAGTGATGGAGACATTTTCCTATGGTAGCGACTCGTATGCCTTGTTGAGGGTGCGACCGCTTACTGGTCGGACTCACCAAATCAGAGTGCATTTAACAAGTATTGGCCATCCAATCGTTGGCGACACTCTCTATGGCCATCGGAAGAAACAAAAGGGAGAGGCCTTGGCGAGCCGGCTTATGCTCCATGCGCTTTCTTTAGCGTTTACTACTCCGCAGGGTAAAAATTTGAAAATCGAAGAAGGAATACCGTCAGATTTCGAGAGTGTTCTTAAGAGACTGAAGAAAGATAGTATCTAGTGTTTCTTATCCACACGAGCTTATAATAGGGGGGGTCCTCTGTGGTATAATCAAGGGACATAGAGAAAGGTCGAGTATAAGTTTTCTATATCTATATGCAACAAAAAGGTTTTACCTTAATTGAGCTTTTGATTGTCATCGCTATCATTGCGGTTTTGTCGGTAGTGGTGGTTCTCACCTTGAACCCAGCTGAGCTTTTGCGACAGGCACGGGATTCTGCTCGAGTTTCCGACATGTCCTCAATGGACTCTGCGTTATCGTTATTCTTAGCTGATGGAGGAACGTTTTCTCGATCTGATACGTGTTATGCTTTTTCGTCGTCAACAGCCACCTCGTGTGGGACTGCTGCTCTTGGTATGGGTTTCAATTCGGCTTCGTTGACTACAGTAAATAACACTGGTTCTTCTTCGCGAGTTACTACTGGCGCAGGTTGGTTGCCGGTAAACTTCGCATCAAGTTCGGCTGGTGCACCATTTGGTACCTTGCCAGTTGATCCAACGAACAATAGTAGTTATTTCTATGCTTTTGCTGCGGGGAGTAGTTCAACCTACAAACTCAATGCACGCATGGAGAGCACCAAGTATAGTACTGGTACTACGAATGTTATGTTGAATTCAAAGGATGGCGGGACGAGTGATTCTCTTTACGAAAAGGGAAATACTCTTTCTCTCTAGTACGTTTGGAGTTTTGTGAACAAAAAAAGAAGCGTCACCGTAGATGACGCTTCTTTTTTTATTTAAAAATTCACCTGATTTGTTTTGGGTGTGATATAATAAACTGACAGGCGATTATTTTTTTCGTTCGGTTTTTAAAAACACTGCGTTCATACTTTTTCATACGTTATGGCTTTTTTTCTTCCTGCCCAGTTACAGCAATTTAAAGACAAGTTGGTGAGCGAAGGGGTAATTAGCGAGGAGATGCTCGTTAACCTTGAGGCTGAAGCCGAACGGAAGAGTGCGGATCTTTTGGATGTCTTAGTGGCTGAGAACGTAGTGACCAAGGATTATGTCAATGATTTCATTAGCACGATTCTTGGTGTGGCTCGTGCCGAGTTAAATCCTTCAAAGATTGACGAGGCGGTGGTGCATCTCCTCCCTGAAACGGTGGCTCGAGAGCGTCAGGTGGTGGCTTTTCACAAAGAAGACAACGGCACTATTGATGTGGCGATGTTGAATCCTAGCGATTTAGAGTCGATTAATTTCTTAAGTCAAAACTTGGGCGCACCAATTAAAGCTTTCTTGGCCTCACCAACTGACCTGAATCTTGGATTTTCTACCTATGGTCGCCGATTTACTGAGGATTTCAAAAAAATTATTGATGAAAAAATCGAAGCTTCTTTGAGGAGTCGCAGTTTGTCCGTTGAAGATGCGGCCGCGCAGTTGCCGATTGTTGAAGTGGTAGACAATATTCTTTCGTATGCGCTTACCTTGCGAACTTCGGATATTCATATGGAAATTATGGAGGATGCGACGTTTATCCGTTATCGCATTGATGGCATTTTGAATGAGATTATGTCTCTAAACAAAGCAGTGCATCCTGCCTTGGTGGCTCGTCTCAAGCTTCTTTCAGGACTGAAGATTGATGAGCATAGTAAGCCTCAGGATGGTCGTTTCAGATATACACTCGGTAATCATCTTGTCGATGTTCGTGTTTCCATTATCCCAACGTATTACGGTGAAAAGGTAGAGATGCGCTTACTTGAGGGTGCGGAAAAGCCTCTTTCTTTGGAGGAGCTCGGTTTTTCTGAGGAGGCTCGTCGCATCGCGGTGGAGAACCTTTCAAAAGCCTACGGTATGGTTTTGATTACTGGGCCGACTGGTGCGGGAAAAACGACGACCTTGTATTCTTTTTTGAATCTTTTGAATAAGCCAGAGGTGAATGTGACATCTGTCGAAGATCCGATCGAATACAACATTCCTCGAGTAAACCAGATACAGATTAATCCCCAGGCAGGCATTACGTTTGCCAGTGGTTTGCGCGCCATTCTTCGTCAGGATCCGAATATTGTAATGGTTGGAGAGATTCGTGATGCCGAGACTGCCAGTATTGCGGTTCAGGCGGCGCTGACCGGTCATTTAATTATTTCTTCTTTGCATACTAATGATGCTCCGACAGCGATTCCTCGCTTGGTTGATCTCAAGGCGCCACCTTTCTTGGTAGCTTCTGTCTTGAACTTGATTATTGCCCAGCGTTTGGTTCGTCGTATCTGTCCTATTTGCGTCTATTCAGAACCAATTCCTGATGAAGTGAAGAAGGTAATTGCCGATCAACTGGAGGGGAATGATGTGAATGATCGAAGGATTCCTCGGGTGCTTTATCGAGGGAAGGGATGCGATTCTTGCGGAAAGAGTGGCTATAAGGGTCGTCTTGGTATCTATGAAGTCTTGGAAATTAAAGGAAAGGTGAAGGAGGAGATTTCTAGTCCCACATTTAACCTCGATAAACTTCGTACCCTGGCCCGCGAACAGGGGATGAAGACTATGTTTGAGGATGGTTTGGAAAAGGTCCAGCTGGCAGTTACCACTATTGAGGAGGTTCTGCGAGTTGTACGAGATTAATTTTTTTTATGCTTTATCACTATCTCGCAGTTGACGAAAAAGAAAAGGTGATCGAGGGAGAAGTGGACGCTGAGCGTTTAGAGGGCCTTTTGCAACATCTTGCCGGTCAGAAATTACGCCCACTATCAGTGAAGGCAATTGGTGATGACGGTGCGGCGATTCGCCGTTTGTTCGGAGGCATCACTTTGAATGACAAGATCTTTTTGACCAAATATCTGGCGTTGATGCTGCGAGTCGGTACAGATCTTCTTTCGGCAATCAATATTTTGATTACCGACTTTGATAAGCCGGCGATGAGAAACTTCCTTCTTGAGGTAAGAGATAACTTGATGAAGGGTCGTCCGTTTTATGAAGTATTTGCTCGCCATCCCAAGATTTTTTCTTCGGTGATGGTGAATCTTATTAAGGCCGCTGAGTCGGCTGGTAATCTTCAGCAGACCTTTGAGAACCTCACGGTTTCACTGGCAGCCGAGGCGGATATGAGAGGCAAGGTGCGGGCAGCACTTATTTATCCAGTGTTGCTACTTACTTTCTCTGTCGCAATCTTTCTAGGCGTTGTGGTATTCGCCCTACCTAAAATCTCTCAGGTTTTTGCTGATAGTGGAATCAAACCGCCATGGTTTTCTTCGTTGGTTTTTGGTTTTGGTGATTTCATAAATGCCAACCTAGTAACCCTCACTAGTTTAATTACCTTACTCTTGGTTGGTAGTTTCTATTTCTTCACACGCAACGATTTTGGAAGAAAGTTGGGCGATCAGATGATTCGCCACGTACCATTTATTAAGAAAGTTTATCAAGATTTGGCTGTCGAGCGATTTGCTTCTACGCTTTCTTCGCTCACTCGAGCCGGAGTGCCAATTATTGAAGCAATTCGGATTACTGCAGATACTGTTGGTTCCGAAGAGCTACGAGAGAGCTTACTACGAGTTGCAGATGAAGGGCTTTCCAAAGGATTAACTATCGGTGAGTCGTTCAGGAAAGAGACTGTTTTGCCACGAGTGGTGACAAATTTAATTGCTATTTCAGATAAAGCAGGACATCTCGAGGAGATGTTAAACACGCTGGGTGAGTTTTATCGAGCAAATGCGGAAGCTTCTATCAAGGTTCTTGTCTCTATCATCGAGCCGGTCCTTCTGTTGTTCATGGGTTTTATAGTAGGCACCGTGGCACTCTCTATTATCGTTCCCGTGTATCAGCTCTCAACTCAAGTCGGTGGATAATATGAAAAACTACCAACGCTCAGGCTTTACGTTCTTGGAAGTGATTATGGTGGTGGCGCTCACTGCTGGGATTGGATTGTGGTCGTATGTGAACTACTCCCAACAACGTCCAGTGAGAGATTTAGATAGCGCCAGACTAGAGATTGGAAGTCTTCTGAGAGATGCTTCCTCGCGTTCGGCTAGTCAGTCTCAGGGAGCGGCTTGGGGAGTACGCTTGGAAGCGACTTCTCCCACCAGCTCTTTCTTTACGCTCTTTTATGGTAGTTATTCGCCAGCCACACGATCTCAGGTGGCTCCTTTGCCTTTTACTTTGCGATTTGATACTTCAACTTTTACGGGAAGTAGCAAGGAGATTATTTTTGAGCAGAGAACTGGTCGAGCGAATGCTTCGACGTCTATTCGTATTTATGTTGCGGGTCGATCATCCCAGTCATCGACGATTAACATTGCTTCGAGTGGTCTTATTGTGTTTTAGCGATTCCCTTTAGGATGGTATACTACGAAGACAACTTATGAAGAATTATTTAGAGAATAGATGGGGGCAATCATTAGCTGAGGTTTTAATTGCAACCAGCGTAACTGCCATACTTATTGTGGCGGCGATCTCTCTTATCTCACCAGTTTTGCGAAATGGCCGACGTGTGAATGTGCTTCGGGTGAACAGTGCCTTAAATCGTGAACTTTTGGACAAGACAAAAAGCTTGGCAGAAGGGGATTGGCATACTATTTCTAATCTCAGTACTAGCTCAGCCAGTCGTTATCATCTGAGCACAACCACTTCTCCTTTTTCTATTTTGCCGGGTACAGAGTTGATTTCTGTTGGGAGCACGACCTACACGCGCTATTTTTATGTTGATGAAGTTTGGAGAGATCCAACTACGGGGCTCATTACTACTTCAACTGGCAACCCTGTTGTGGATCCTTCGACACTTCGTGTCACAGTAGTCATCTCGCCTGGGCAGGGGCCATCAAGCAGTATTTCTCAAATTGTTACTCGTTCTCAAAACACGGTTTCTTCTCAGAGTGATTGGTCTGGTGGGGCGGGATTTTCTGGACCGACTTCCGGTACGGTTAATCAGTTTTCCGCGGGTTCCAATATTAATACCACTACTACCCCTGGCTCAATTATCCTTAATAATTTATAGTTATTGTATACATCGTGGCACAGCTTTTTTCTAAAAAATATTTTGTTCAAGTTATTGCAATTGCAGCACTCGTTGTAGTGGTGGCGCTTTTCTTTATTCTTGGTGGAAAGTGGGGGAGGACTATCCAGGGTGTTGGCACGAACATTGATTCCGGAGCGACAAATCATTGGGCTTGGAACGATACTATTGGGTGGATTGATTTATATACTCCAGCGACGGTAGTCGTCAGTAATAGCGGTGTTTCTGGATACGCCAGCTCTTCGATTGGTGCCATATCTTTTGATTGCGCGACTACTCCGAATGGCAATGTATGTGGTTCGAGTAACTACTCAGTTGCCAATGATGGCACTGGAAGGTTGTCGGGATATGCCTGGAATGACGTCATCGGTTGGATAAGTTTTTGCAATAACCAGGTGGGGCAGGCCGCTTGTTCTGGTGGTGGACAAAGTTACCAAGTGGTCATCAATGGCTCGACTGGTGCCTGGAGTGGCTATGCCTGGAATGACCTTGTCGGTTGGATTAGTTTCAATTGTATTAACACTGCCACCTGTGGAACCGTTGACTATAAAGTTCTTACAACCTGGACCTCAACGTCTAGCGTCGGTTGGTTGGAATCGGCGACTTATGATACAGGCGTAGCTCAGGGAGCTCAGATCAATTCTATCTTGTGGCATGGGAGTCAGCCGGTTGGTACGGCGGTCAAATTTCAGATGGCCTTTAGTAGTAGTTCTCTCGGTCCATGGAACTTTAGTTGGGACAGTCTTTCCTCAACATCTCCGTCGGTCGCCCCGAATACTTCGTTGCCTATAGACTATACTCTTGGCGAGAATCAGAGATACTTCCGATATAAGGTTTTCCTCTACTCTGACCCAGCGCATACTACCAGTTCTCGTATCGACGATGTGCTCATCAACTGGAGTCGCTAGTTTTTCTGAGTAGTAGCTGTGAGTATCGCGTAACGGTGCGCGAAAAATGAATAGGAGATATAATAAGGAAGCAATGTATAGGGTTTTTCATCGCTCTTTTTTTTATCGTAGAGGACAAGTCGCTCTGACTACAGTTTTTTTAATAGGCAGTTTTATTATTATTATTGCGTTAACCTTGGCCTTCCTATCAATCAGTGCTATCTCGTCAAATTATGCGGTACGCTCAGCCGATCGTGCTTTTTCGGTAGCGTCTGCAGGCATACAAGACGCAACTCTGAAACTTATCCGTAATAATGACTATAATGAAAGCTACGTCTTGGATTTAGGTGGAGATTTAGTGAATGTGCAAGTGACCAATACACGGAATATAGATAATCAGGCCGTAGTTACTGCAAGCTCAACTGTTGGAAGTGGACGGAGAGCTATTCAGGCCGTTCTTTCTATAGTTTCTTCAACTGGACAGGTTAATGTAATCTCTTGGCGTCAGATATAAATGACTAACTTTATTTCTCAGCTGGCTCTCAAATTGCTTGAAAAAATACGGGTAAGAACACCAGTAGGAGGATTAGAAATCTCTGATTCAGCACTGCGTTTCTCCTTACCAGGGATTCGTGGTTGGGATGTCTACAATCAGCGTTTGCCTTTGGGAGTTATTGAGGACGGCATTATTAAAGATCAGGCAAAATTCCAAGAAGCAGTCCTTGCGTTAAAGCAATCTCTTGCCAGTCGATATGGTCAAAGAAAAATTCCAGTAGTGGTGAGTCTCGCTTCAAGTCAGATATACACCCAAGCATTCCTTTTGCCACTAGTTCGTGAGGGGGAAGTAGAGAAAGCGATTGATTTGAACTTAAAGATGATCTCCCCGATTAATTTTAGTGAGGTGTATTCTGGGTGGCAGTATCTCAAGAAAGATGATGTGGCTGGACGATCAGAGATTCTTGGAGCCTTTTTACGTCAGTCTATCGTCCAGGATATCGATAAGGCTCTTGAAATGGCTAACTTTCGTCCATTAGCGCTGGAGTCGCGAGCTCTTTCTTTAGCACGCCTTGTTCGTACTACTCAGACTAAACTGAATGCCGATAGGCCAGTTGTTGTACTTTCGGTTGACGATGAAGGTATTCATTTACTTGTCATCAAGAAGGGTAATCTTTATTTCGAGTACACGGAGTTATGGAAAAATCTCTATGAGCCAGGGAAGTCGATCACGATGGAGGAGTTTCGAAGTGCAATTAAGAGAAGTGTTCAACAGCTTGTTAATTTTTATGGCCAACGCTGGCCGGAACCACTTGGTGAATTTTTGATTATTGCACCGAGTTTGGTGTCGGAAGTTATCCGCCTTCTCAAAGAAGATTTTTCTTTTGAGGCAACTGAACTTTCTTTTTCGGATTCACAGGGAGTTAAGGGGGAGTGGTTCGCGTCTATTGGTGCCGCAGAGAGAGGTTCCTCAATTGGCGCATACGATCAGGAACTGAGTTTACTTGGTCGTACTGCACAGCAGAAATTTGGAAGAGAGCGTTTCGTTGATTTTCTTTCTTTTTGGAGCGTCATTGTCCCGGTTGCCTTGGTATTCATTCTATTTTTCGCATTTTCTGCAGATTTCTTTATTATTCGTGAAACACGTCGCCTAGAAGAAACAGTTGCGCGTCGACTTTCTCCTTCAGATCGTGCTCGTATCGCCGAACTAGAAGATCAGGCTACTCGGTTCAATAATCAGGTGGCGTTAGTACAGTCTATTCGTTCTGTAGAGCAGTTTAAATCTTCTCTCATTACTGACATCCTGAACCGAGCCAGCTCTAGTCAGATTTCAGTTTCGAACCTTCGTCTCGAAGGGAGTGGTTCGCTGAGTCTCGCGGGGGCAGCTGCTTCTGAGGATAGAATTATTGCGTTCAAGAATAACTTAAAAGAAGGTAATTTCCAGAATATCAATTTGCCACTAGCGGGGATCAGAAAAGATGGCCAGGGTTATGTTTTTTCGATCAGTTTTTCCTGGACGCCTTCGAAGACACCATAAAGAATTTTCTTATTTTGATTACTGAGCGGTCGGAGAACAATCTCCTCAGCTTTTTTGTTTGGAAGGCCGATGCCTAGTCGGATTCGACTAAAATCTTTCGTTTTAAGATGCTGGATAATGGAATCGATCCCATGGTGTCCAGCGCTACCTCGGTTAGTCGATATTTTGAATTCTCCCAGCGGGATATCCATCTCATCGTGAACAACAAGGAGGGATTCTGGGGTGGCATGAAAGTGCTTGAGTGCGGACAGAACAGCACGACCGGAATCATTCATAAACGTTTTTGGTTGCACGAGCCATACTTTTTTATCTGTATCACCAAGAGTAACCTCTCGACCGGAGAAGAGAGGATGGATGGCACTGAAGCGGTGTGTTTTTGCGAGAAAGAAAAGGAATTGCTGGCCGACGTTATGATACGTTTCCGCATATTCTTTCCCGGGATTTCCTAAACCAATAATAATCTTTATCTTGTCAATCATTGCTCCTCATTATATAATAGATGAACCTTACTTGAAAAACTCTATGATCCGTAAATTTCTTGTGTCTCTGTTGGAGATTGTTGAGGTGGCAGTTATTGCCCTCGTGGCAGTGTTCCTTATACGAAGCTATTTGGTACAACCTTTCTTAGTAAGCGGGAATAGCATGGTGCCAACATTCATGAATGGCGACTACCTTTTGATCGATGAGCTTTCCTATGCCTTCCGTAATCCCTACCGAGGGGAAGTGGCAGTCTTCCGTTATCCTCAGAACGAAACAACCTTTTTTATTAAGAGGATCATCGGTTTGCCAGGGGAACGAGTGAAAATTGAGAATAATACGATCACTGTCTATAATGCCGAGTATCCTAATGGCAAGCTTATCAACGAGCCATACCTACCGAAAGATCTTATCACTTCTGGCACTATCGATACCCAACTAAAGAGTGATGAGTACTTTGTACTAGGAGACAATCGGCTTTTCAGTTATGATTCGCGAAGTTGGGGTGTACTGCCGAAGAAGGATATCGTGGGGCTGACTCGACTGAGGTTGTGGCCACCCCGATCCATCCAGGCTTTTTCTGCTCCGGCGTATCAATAAATAAGATTTAATTATGCCAAAAAAACAACAAAAGAAAGTGGAAGCGAAGAAGGCGCCCGCAAAGAAATCAGAAGTTCGCTTAATTCAAGCTGCTAAGGGTATGCACGATGTGCTTCCTGAGGAGCAGATTTGGCGCGACCGCATCCGACAGGTGGGTGCCGATCTTTCTTCGTTTTACGGTTTTGGACGATTAGAAACACCTGTACTTGAACAAGTTGATCTTTTTATTCGTGGGGTAGGCGAGGAGACTGATCTGGTGGGTAAGGAGATGTATACCCTGAAAACTAAGGGAGGGGATATGCTCGCCCTTCGTCCAGAAGGGACAGCACCTGCTATTCGGGCATATCTTGAACATGGACTGGGTAGTAAGGGACAACCCCAGAAGCTTTTTTACGAAGGTCCAATTTTTCGTCATGAAAATCCTCAGGCCGGTCGGTATCGACAACATACTCAGACTGGGTTTGAGATTTTAGGAGGATTGAGTGACCCGTTGTATGACGGTGAAGTCATTGCTATCGCCAGCCATCTCATTTCTGATTTGAAAATCAAGGACTGGGTACTGAAGATAAATTCGATGGGCTGTCGGACGTGTCGTCCATTGTATCGTGCGCAGCTTCAGGCGTATTACAAGAAGCACGAGAAGGATCTTTGTAAGGACTGTGAGCGCCGTTTGGGGACCAATCCGCTTCGTCTTCTTGATTGTAAGAACGAGAAGTGCCAGCCATTAAAAGCCCAGGCGCCTAATATTCTCGATAAGCTTTGCGCACCATGTAGCCGTCATTTCCGTGGAGTCTTTGAGTATCTTGAAGAGCTTTCTATTCCTTATCTCCTCGATCACACTTTGGTTCGGGGAATGGACTATTATAACCGTACTGTTTTTGAATTTTTCGTTGAAGGCAGTGATGTAGGAGCGGTTTTGTCTGGCGGCCGATATGATTATCTGGCTGAAATGATTGGTGGAAGAGCCACTCCAGCAGTTGGTTTTGGTGCTGGTTGGGAGCGGTTAGTTCTGGCAATGAAAGCTCAGGAAGTGAAGGCAGCCGAACGACCATCGAAGAAGATATTTGTGGTACACGTTGGAGAGCTGGCAAAGAAGAAAGCATTTAAGTTGATTGATGGTCTTCGCAATACAAACCTCCAGATCGTTGAATCTCTTGGGAAGGAGTCTTTAAAGGCACAGCTAAAGAGTGCTGACCGAGAGAAGGCGGTATTCGCGCTCATTCTTGGACAGAAAGAGATTTATGAAGAGAGTGTTATTATTCGAGACTTACGGAGCGGATCTCAAGAGACTGTTCTTGTAGAGAAGATTGAAGAGGAGATTAAGCGTCGGTGGAAGATGTATACCACTGAGTAGCATGGTGGCCTGTCTTTTTTGTCGTATTGTAAGTGGTGAGATTCCTGCCGAACGGATTTATGAGGATGATCATGCGCTCGCTTTTCTAGATATCCACCCCCGAGCTCCTGGTCACACCATGGTTATTCCTAAGGTACATGCTCCGAATATTCTTGAGCTTCCACAAACGGAAGTTCCCGGACTTTTTCTGGCAGTGCAGAAGTTAGCAGGAGCTGTTCAGTCGGGGTTGGGTGCTCCTGGGTTGACGATTGGCATAAATCAGGGTAGGGTAAGTGGCCAGGAAGTGGATCATTTGCACGTTCATCTTCTCCCTCGATTTGCGGATGATGGTGGCGGAGCAATCCAGTCGGTGGTGAATAATCCATCAGCAGAATCACTTCCAGAGATTAGTCAGAAGATTAAGAACCATATCAATCACTCATGATTAAAGTTAATCGCAAAGAAGGAGAGACGGTGAATGCCCTCATCTTTCGTTTTAGCAAAAAAGTTCGTCGAAGCGGAATCTCTCAGGAGGTTCGTCGCCGACGTTTTCGTGGTCGTGTTCAGAATAAGTTGAAACAGCGCTTATCGGCTCTTTATCGTCTCGAGAAGTCCTCAGAGATGAAGTACGAGCACAAGGCTCCAGTTCGTTAATTTATTTTTTTAAAAAACATTTATGAAAGAGCGTCTCGAGGCAGATTTAAAGAGCGCTTTAAAGAGAGGAGATAGCGAACTTGTTTCGATTATCCGTTTTTTACTTGCTCAGATTCAGAGCGAAGAGATTAAGAACCGTGGCGAAGGAAAGTCCTCGGTACTTTCTGACGAAGCAGTTATTGCACTTTTAAAGAGTGAGGCGAAACGGCGCGTTGAGGCGATTGAGATGTTTAAGACTGGCGGTCGAACTGACTTGGTTGCGCCAGAAGAAAAAGCAGTTGCCATTATTCGAGAGTATCTTCCTGCAGAGTTGGGACGTGACCAGGTTGTCGATGTGGTACGTCGGTTGCGAGCGAATGGTTTTGATGATTTTACGACGCTTATGAAGCAGTCCATGGCGGAACTGAAGGGGCGCGCTGACGGCAAATTAGTGAGCGAGATTGTTCGAGAGGTCATCAATGGGTAATCGGATTACTGTTCATGGATTAGCTCGTCGACCGGGCTTGGCGCGAGAAGTCGAGAAAATTGCCCAGACAGTACTGGCTTTTTTTCAGCTTCAGTCAAAGGAGTTGGATATTATTTTCCTTGGAGATGAAGAGATGGTTTCTTTGAAGAAACACTATCTCCCCAAGAAATCGGGACCGGCGAATACATTATCTTTTCCTGCAGGAGATGAGTTTCCGCAACTACCGAATCAACCTGCACCTCTGGGCGAGGTATTTTTGAATAGCGATCTGACACGGTATCAGATCAAGGAGATTGTTCCACTACTCATCCACAGTATTTTGCATTTATTAGGCTACCACCATGAGAAGGAGCGTGATAAGATTGAGATGGATCGTTTAGCTTCCGAAGTAGCGGAAGCTTTGCGGAGGTAAAACTCCGACGACCATTTCTTAAATGGCAGAAATTATCACGGGTATCGATATTGGCACTTCGGAAATTAAGGTGGCAGTTGCTGAGAATCGCAATGGCCATCCTAATCTCCTGAAGGTTTTTAAAGAATCATCTTTAGGTTTAAAGAAGGGAGCGATTACTGACCTTGGAGAAACTGTCCAAGCTTTGTCTAAAGTTTTTGCACAGATTCGCGATGTCTCGAAGTCAGCGACCAAAAATTTGTATGTGAATATTGGCACTGCTCAGGTTCGTGCGCAACATTCGCGTGGGGTGGCGGCAGTCTCTCGAGCTGATAGTGAGATTTATCAAGACGATGTTGATCGGGTAATTCGAGCGAGCCAGATTCTGAATCTTGGTTCGAATCGTATGATCGTGCACACCATTACCAAGGAATTTATTGTTGATGGGGTTGGTGATATCACTGAGCCAGTTGGTCTCGGAGGAAGTCGTCTGGAGGTAACCACGTTGGTTGTTGATGCGTTCGAACCTCACGTGAAGAGTTTGATTAAAGCCATACAGTTGAGTGGCGGTTTTATCAAGGGCATGGCTTTTGATCCATTAATTTCTGCCCGGGCATCGCTCAGTAAGGTGCAGAAAGATTTAGGGACGGTACTTATTGATATTGGATATGGTACGACCGGTATGGTGGTCTATGAGGAAAAGCGACTACTTGGTGCGGCAGTTTTTCCATTAGGCGCAGCCAATATTACTAATGACATTGCGATTGGTTTAAAGATTCCCGTGCAGGCAGCCGAGAGTATTAAGTTGAATTATGGATATGCGGTTTCGAGTGATGTGGCGGCCCGTGATGTAATTGACTTGAAGAAGATTTGTGGTGAGGGATATGGTGTTGTTTCTCGACGACTTCTGGCAGAGATTATCGAAGCACGAATGTCTGAGATATTTGAGTTTGTACAGTCGGAGTTGAAATTAATGGGTCGGGCTGGTCAGTTGGCGGGAGGAGTTGTCCTCGTCGGTGGTGGGGCCAAGTTGCCAGGGGTCGCTGATTTGGCCAAAGAGGAACTGCGTTTATCGGCTCAGATTGGCCTAGTGGCTGAGAGAAATGACTGGTTGGGGACGGAAGGTTTGGGAGAGGTTTTTGATGACCCAGAGTATGTGAATGTCCTCGGTTTGGTGCTGTGGGGAGGGGACGAGGAGGGGTGGTTCAAGAAGCGACAGAGTGGGTTCAATCTAAAACAGCTTTTTCGGTATTTTACGCCCTAGCATTATCTCCTTGAGGTAGGTGCTAAAGAATGGTATATATAAGTGAATTTATATGAAGAAAAAGAAAACGAATCGATCTCAAGGAAGTAATATATCCCAGAGCAATATGGGTAATGCATTTGCGCGGATTAAGGTTGTTGGTATCGGTGGTGGGGGAGGGAATGCAGTCTCTCGGATGAGTAAAGATTTTTCACGAGGGATTGAGTTTATAGCCATCAATACCGATCATCAAGACCTCGATTTTTGCGATGTTCGTAAGAAGATATATATCGGTCGCAACTTGACCAAAGGATTGGGTACTGGCATGAATCCCGATCTGGGGAAGCAGGCAGCAGAAGAAAATCGTTCTGAAATTGCCGAAGCCCTTCATGGTGCTGATTTGGTTTTTCTGGCGGCAGGATTTGGTGGAGGAACGGGCACCGGAGCAACGCCGGTGGTGGCGGAGATCGCTAAGCAGATGGGCGCACTGACGCTGGCATTTGTTACCAAACCGTTTACATTCGAAGGTGGCCAGAGAGATCGTATTGCTCAGGAAGGCATTGTACGTTTAAAAGATAAAGTTGATGCGTCGATCGTGATTCCCAACGATCGAATTTTTACGATTATTAGCAAAGACACTCCAATTATCAAAGCCTTTGAGGCGATTGATGACGTGTTGCGTCACGCCCTGCAGGGCATTGTAGATATCGTGCTTTCTCCGGGATTAATTAACGTTGATTTTGCCGATGTGAAAGCTATTTTACAGGATGCTGGTTCGGCGATTGTGGGAGTGGGTATTGCCACTGGTCAGGATCGTGCAACGGCAGCTGTTGAGCAGGCATTACGTTCACCATTGCTCGAAGTGAATCCTGATGGTGCAAAGGGAATTCTTTTTGGAATTTCGGGACGTGACTTGAAGATGAGTGAGGTAAATGATGCGGCTAAAATGATTGCCCAGATTGCCGATCCTGCCGCACGCATTATCTTTGGTGCATATCATGATAAGCATCTCAAGGAGAAGCAACTGAAGATTACTTTAATGGCTACTGGTTTTAATGGTGCTGCCGGTGCTCAGATTAACTCTCTTTTTGATAATAAGGCGGATCTGATGCGTCAGAGTTTTGACGATCTGGCGCCAGTGGAACGTCCTGCAGAGAAAAAACCGGAAAAGACTATAAATCTTGGATACGCTGACATGGAAGATCGATTACCTCCACGAGAAATTAAGAAGTCGACTGAGCCAGCCAAGAAGAAGGATGAGGATGTGTGGGATATTCCAACGTTCTTAAGAAAGAGAAAGCGATAGTTTACTCCTCCTCTGGTTTGGGGAGTTGTTGGATTTCAATACCTGGAGCGAGACCTCCGATACGGAGGACGTCTTTGTCGATTTTTCCTAGTTCTTTGTAAGCTTGATTGTACATACTGACCGAAGTGCCTAAGTGGGTGCCGAGTTTTTTCATATAAATCTCGTAACTCATCAAATGACGTCCGAGTTCCTGAACACGAGTACGAATCTCTTTGGCAGAATCTTCTATCTGGAGTGCTTTGAGTCCCTGAAGGACCATTTTTAAATGCGCCAGGAAAGTTGTGGGGGAGACGATGTGAACTTTCTTTTCAATGAATGCATAGTCGATAAGATCTCGAGTATTCATTTTTACTGCTCCGATCTGATTGATAAGTAAGTCGTAGAAGATTCCTTCAGCAGGAATAAACATGAAGGCGAAATCAAGCGTGCCTTCTTCTGGGCGGACATATTTTGCAGTTTCTTCGATACGATTTTTAAGATCTTGGATGAAAATCTTTTCAAGTCGTTCTCGTTCTGTAGGATCTTTTTCTTCGCGGAGTCGGTTATAGTTTTCTAATGAGAATTTTGAATCAATCGGAATGACCTGATCTTTGAGGAAGATTACGGCATCAACAATCGTGCCGTCTTTAAAGGCGTACTGCATCTGATACTGACCGGGAGCGAAGACGTTCTTGAGGAGGGTCTCTAGATAGTATTCACCGAGAATGCCTCGTTGCTTTGGGTTTTTAAGAATATCCTCGAGGTTTCGTAACTGTTCAGTGAAGCCAATGACCTGACGATTTGTTTCATCGAGTTTGGTGAGTCGTTCGGTTACTTCTCGGACAATCTTGAGGCTCTCGCCGAACTGGGACTGAATGAGACGCCCCGACTCAGTCATTTTGTTATCGATCGTTCTTGTCAGGTCGTTTATCTGGTTCTGAATAAGTAACAGACTCTGGTCTCCTTGATTTGGCGCTCCTCGGCGGGCCAAAAAAAAGATAATTACTAAGACCAGTGCGGTCGCAATTATAGTCAGAATAGTTTCCATTGGATTTATCATAGCATGACGAAAAAGGAAGATAAAACCTTAGTTTTTTAGCCTTTTCTTTATCAGGATGAGGTCGGTTGGATGCGTTGCTTGGAAGTGTCTTTTGTGCTACAATTTCACAGTAAATAAAGACTGCCTGAAGGCTGTTTTTAATTGAGACTATGGCTAAAGAAAAAACAGATAAAAACGAAAAATCAACGAATGGGAGCGCTTCATATAGCGCTAAGGACATTATGGTTCTTGAGGGTCTTGAGCCGGTACGGAAGCGTCCGGGTATGTATATTGGTTCGACTGGGCCCGATGGTTTACACCATTTAATCTGGGAGGTTGTCGATAACTCGACTGACGAGGCGATGGCTGGTTTTGCCAAGAATATTACCGTTGAACTGTTGCCGGACAATATTGTGAGTGTCACTGACGATGGTCGTGGTATTCCGGTAGATATTCACCCACAGACGAAAGTCTCTGCCCTAGAAACCGTCTTAACAACCCTTCATGCCGGAGGTAAGTTTGGTGGTGACTCGTATAAAGTTTCTGGAGGTCTACACGGCGTGGGTGTTTCGGTTGTGAATGCTTTGTCTGTCTGGACTAAAGTTGAAGTTTCGCAGGGCGGTGGTCTTCATATGCAGGAGTATGAACGGGGTAAGCCAAAGAGCAAAGTTAAAAAAATTGGTTCAGCGAAGAACACGGGAACAAAAGTGATGTTTTCTCCTGATCCAACAATTTTTCAGGAGGTTAAGTTTGATGCCAAGCGCGTGGCTGACTTTTTGCGACAGCGTACGTATCTCGTGAAGGGGGTACGTATCAATTTTTTCGATCGTCGAGTTACTCCGAATACCGCCCTCTCTTTCTATTTTGAAGGTGGTTTGCAGTCTTTTTTGAAACATATTGGGCGTAACAAGAAGGCTCTTCAGGAGGAGATTTTTTATGTTGATCGAGAACATGAGGGCATCGAGGTGGAGGCGGCTTTTTTGTATATCGACGATCTCGAATCAAAAGAACTGAGTTTCGCGAATAATATTCACACTCCAGATGGTGGTATGCATCTTACTGGTTTCCGTACGGCACTGACGAGGACTCTGAATAGTTATGCGCGCGCTGAGAAGTATCTTAAAGAAAAGGATGAGAACTTGACGAGTGAGGATATGCGTGAGGGGTTGTTGGTAGTAGTTTCAGTGAAGCTTCGTGAACCACAGTTTGAAGGCCAGACAAAGGCTCGTTTAGGGAATCCTGAGGCGCGCACCTCGACGGACGCTGTTGTGTATGAGGCGCTTAAGGAGTTTTTAGAGAAACGTCCGGCGGAAGCTCGGCGGATTATCGAGAAGGTGCTTTTAGCGGCCAAGGCGCGAAAGGCGGCCAAGGCAGCCAAGGAGACAGTACTTAGAAAGGGAGCGCTTGAAGGAATGACTCTTCCAGGAAAATTGGCCGACTGTTCGAGCCGTAAGGCTGAGGAATCCGAGCTTTTCATCGTAGAGGGAGACTCTGCTGGTGGTAGTGCAAAGCAGGGGAGAGACCGTCATACGCAGGCGATTTTACCATTACGCGGAAAGATTCTGAACGTCGAGAAATCTCGCTTGGATAAGATCCTGGCCAACCAGGAGGTTCGTAACTTGGTGGTGGCGGTCGGCACAGCGATCGCTGATGAGTTTGATCTCTCGAAGATTCGTTATCACAAGATCATCATCATGACTGATGCTGATGTTGATGGCGCCCATATTCGGACATTATTACTGACGCTTTTTTATCGTTACTTCTTACCAATCATCGAAGCCGGATATTTATACGTTGGTCAGCCACCGCTCTACCGTATTCAGTCAGGGAAGACTGTTCAGTACGTGTATTCCGATGACGAAAAAGAAAAGCTGGTAGCAACTTTAGAGAAGGCCAAGAAGCCAGCAGTTGTTTCTAGAGCTAAGGAGGAGGGTGAGGACGAGGAGGGTTCAGAGCCTCAGGAGGGAGAAGTGAAGCGAGCTTCAGGGATCAGTATTCAGCGGTATAAGGGTCTTGGAGAAATGAATCCTGAACAGCTTTGGGATACGACCATGGACCCAGAGAAGCGGTTTTTGAAGCAGGTACAGATTGATGATGCTGAGGCGGCTAGCCGGCTTTTTGATATCTTGATGGGTGATGAGGTTGGCCCTCGTAAACAGTTCATCCAGACGCATGCCCTCAACGTGAAAAACATTGACATTTAGCCATAAATTTGATTACATAGAGTCTTAATAAGCCATGTTTGAGCGCATTAAAGTATTTTTAAAGGAATCTCAGGAGGAGTTCCGCCATGTAAACTGGCCACCTCGGAGTGAGGCCTTATACCTCACAGGAGTGGTGGTTGTTTTTTCTTTGATTGTGGCTATTCTATTGGGATTTTTTGATGCCTTCCTTTATTACCTTTTACAAGTCTTCGTCCTTGGAGGCTAATACACCATGACAGAAGTTGAAAAAACAGAAGAAAAAGTGAGCCAGGAGGGACGGCAGTGGTATGCGATTCATACCTATGCTGGTTATGAAGAGGCGGTGGCTCGTTATCTGAAACAGCGCGTTGAGTCTCTTTCTATGGAGGATAAGATTTTCAATGTCATTGTTCCAAAGGAGAAGAAGATTAAAGTGCGTGGTGGACGTCGAACGACTGTTGAAGAGAAGATCTATCCTGGATATGTGTTGGTAGAGATGATCTTGAGTGAGGATTCTTGGTATGTGGTACGAAACACTCCTCGGGTAACTAACTTTGTTGGTGCCGATAGTACGAAGCCAACTCCGCTTTCTCGAACCGAGGTTGACTCATTGCTGTCTCGCATGGGAGAAGAAGCGCCAAAGATGAATATTGACATTGAGGTGGGCGACCTGGTAAAAATCACTGATGGTCCGTTCAAGGACTATGATGGGAAAGTTGAGGAGGTTGATCAGGAGCGCGGACGAATTAAGGTGATGGTGCCAATCTTTGGTCGTGATACCGCTGTTGAGATCGACTCCTTGCAAGTTAAAAAAGTTTAAAAAATAATGGCAAAAATTCTAAAAACGGTTCTTAAATTACAGATTCCAGCTGGTGCTGCAAACCCAGCACCACCAATTGGTCCGGCGCTTGGTCAGCATGGAGTAAACATTCAGGACTTTTGTAAGCAGTTCAACGAGGCGACAAAAGATATGAATGGTGATGTCATTCCAGCCGAGATCACGATTTACGAGGATCGAACATTCACTTTCATTTTAAAAACTTCTCCTGCTTCAGCCTTACTGAAGAAGTATGCTGGTGCTGCGAAGGGTGCTGCGAATCCTTTGAAGGATAAGATGGGCAGGGTTACCAAAGCTCAGCTTCGCGAAATTGCAGAGAAGAAGATGATCGATTTAAATGCTAATGATGTTGAGGCGGCCGAGAAAATTATTTCCGGTACGGCTCGCAGTATGGGAATCCAGATTGTTGATTAGTATTTTTAGGCTTTGTAGATAGTAAAAGAACGGGCGCAGGCCCGTTTTTTTTGTATCTCGTCCATACTTTATTTTGAGTTTCAACTGGCTTATAATTCATAAACTATGAAAGAACTGCTCCCAACGATGGGCTTGGAGATTCACGCGGAATTAAAGACCGCGACAAAGATGTTCTGTGACTGTAAGAACGACCCGGATGAGCGAAACCCTAATGTAAACACCTGTCCAGTCTGCTTGGGACATCCTGGCGCGTTGCCGACTATGAACAAACAGGCGATCGAGGCGGTGATTAAAGTTGGATTAGCAATTGGGGGCAAGATTAATCCGATTACTAAGTTTGATCGTAAGAATTATTTTTATCCCGATCTACCAAAAGGATATCAGATTTCACAGTACGACCAGCCATTAGTGTTAGGCGGGAGTCTTTTAGGGATTAATATTACACGTATTCATTTAGAAGAGGACGTGGGTAAGTCACAGCACTCTCACGATGGCACGGTGATTGATTTCAATCGTTCGAGTATTCCTTTGATGGAGTTAGTGACTGAGCCCGATTTTCGTTCGGCCGATCAGGTGGTGGCCTTTGCGCGTGAACTACAGCTCATTCTTCGTTATCTCGATGTTTCGAATGCCGATATGGAAAAGGGGAATATGCGTATCGAGGCGAATATTAGTTTGAATATGGGAACCAAGGTTGAGTGTAAAAATATCAACTCCTTTAAGGCGGTTCATGATGCGATTGAGTATGAGACTATTCGTCAGAGAGAAATTTTGGAGAAAGGAGAGAAGGTGGTCCAGGAGACACGGGGTTGGAATGAGGTGAAGAAGATCACCGTGAGCCAGCGTCTTAAGGAGGATGCACATGACTATCGTTATTTTCCCGAGCCGGACCTTCCTCCATTCAAGACTGAAGTCTTTGGTATTGAGGAGCTGAGACGACGACTTCCAGAGCTTCCTTCAGCGAAGCGTGAGCGCCTAAAGAAAGAGTTTGCTCTTTCTGAGGGGCAGGCTGAAACCTTGGTGTTAGATAAGGAGTTATCAAACTTTTTTGAGGAGGCGGTCAGTGAGTTGGCGACCTATGATGAGGCGGATACTTCAAAGATTTCAAAGAAAAGTCAGGATTTATTGTTTAACTATCTGACCACGGATCTCAAGGGATTGGGAAATGAACTAAAGATTGAGTTCAGAGATCTTAAGGTGACTCCAGAACGTCTGGCGCATCTTGTCGATCTCATTGATGAAGGAAAGATTGGTAGTCATCAAGCCAAGAGTATTTTAAGGAAGATGGTAGAGGAGGATGCTGATCCAGAGCAGGTGATGAAGGATGAGGGTTTAGAGACCATTTCTGATAATACCGAACTTGAGAAAACGATTGATGAGGTGATCGCGGAAAATCCGAATGCGGTGGCTGATTATAAAAAAGGAAAAATAGCCAGTCTGCAGTTTATGCTTGGGAAGACGATGGCGAAGCTTCGGGGTCGTGGTGCACCTGATGTGTTGAAAGAGATTCTTGAGAATAAATTAAAATAGGATTTTAGCGAGAAGGAAGATCTATCCATTCGATCTCCTTATCCCTTTTAAACCACGTCATCTGGCGTTTGGCATAGCGATAGCTTTCAGTTTCGAGCTGTTGGATCATTTCGCTTTTTGTAATTAGTCCGCGGAGGTAGCGTGAGATATAACGATACTCTAGGCCAAGATCTTCAAGTCGTTTGTGGGTGATTTTCTTTGTGGCGAGGAGATTTTGCACTTCTCGGATCATACCCTTTTTGAAACGTTTCTGTAGTCGTTGATTGATGAGAATCTTTAATTCTTCTGGATCTCTCCGAAGGCCAATTTTAGTGACTTCATAGGGGGAGGTTTTTTTGAGAACTTCTTCCAAAGAAGGAATTGATTGCACGCTGAGAATCTCCAAGGCGCGAATGAGACGTCGGCGGTTGTGGGGGTCGATATTTGAAGCACGCTGTGGATCTAGTATTTTGAGTTTTGAGAATAATTTTTCAGTGTCTAATTTTTCTAACTCTTTACGAAGTATGAGATTTGGTTTTACTTTCGGAATCAAATAGTCGTAGACGAGGGCGTCGATATAGAGTCCGGTTCCGCCAACGATAATAGGGAGTTTGCCTTTAGCGATGATTTTTTTAATTGCTTGGCGACCGAGTTTTTGATAACGAGTAACACTGAAAGTTCTTTTTGGATCAGCGACATCTAAGAGATAATGAGATACCCCCTTCATTTCTTTTTCAGTAATTTTTCCGGTGCCGATATCTAAACCTTTATAGACCTGACGAGAGTCGGCTGAGATGATTTCGCCATTCAGTTTTTTGGCTAATCGCACGCCAAGATCGGACTTGCCACTTGAAGTGGGGCCGAGAATGACGAGGATTTTTGGTTTAGGAGTTTGCGTCACAAGAACTAAGCAGTCTTCTGGGTAATTTCTTCTTGGATTTTCGCAACGAGATCCGATGTGGCGAGAGTGCCTTCCTGGCCACGGCTGTAGTGACGGATGCTGACAGTGCCTTCAGTTTGTTCTTTTTCGCCCACAACTAAAACGTAAGGAATCTTTTTCATCTCTGATTCGCGGATGCGCTTGCCGAGGGTTTGGTCGAGTTCGCTCATTTCAGCACGGATGCCGGAGGCGCGAAGAGTTTCTCGAATTTCTTCGCCATATTCAGCAAACTTTTCACTAACGGGCAAGATGATGGCTTGAACCGGGGAGAGCCAGACTGGGAAGGCGCCGGCGTAGTGTTCGATAAGGAATGCCATAAAACGTTCATGGGTGCTCAGGGGCGCACGGTGGATTACGAATACCTCATTGTTGTCCTTACCTTCGTTATCATGATACGTGAGGGAGAACCGTTTTTTGGCTGCAAAGTCGAGCTGAATTGTGGACATTGTTTCCTCTCTTCCAATGACTGATTTGAACTGTACATCAAGCTTTGGTCCATAGAATGCAGCCTCGCCACTTACTTCGATAAATTTAGCTCCTGATTCCTCGAGGACTTTTCTCAAAACTCCTTCGGCAAATTTCCAGTTGGTTGGTTCGTTGATGTATTTATTTTTGTTTTTTGGATCCCATTTTGATAGGCGGAACCAGTAATCTTTCAGTCCGAAGATTTCAAAATACTCCATCGTCATTTTAAGCACCTGTTTCATCTCATCTTCGATCTGATCTTTTCGACAGTAGATGTGGGCGTCATTCATCGAGAGCATTCGTACGCGCAGGAGTCCGGCGAGTGTGCCTGAGAGTTCATTTCTGTAAACCGTACCGTACTCAGCTAGACGGAGCGGTAGATCGCGATAACTTCTCGGCTGGGCTCGATAGATGATGTGGTGAAGCGGACAGTTCATCGCTTTTAAGTAGTAGGTGCCATCATCCATCTTCATAGCGGGGTACATATCTTCCTCGTAGTAGGGAAGATGGCCGGACATTAAGAACAGTTCTTTTTTGGCCAGGTGTGGAGTTGATACTCGTTTGTAGCCATATTTTTCTTCTGTTTCAACTGCCATTTTTTCTATTTGATCACGAAGCAGCATTCCGTTTGGTAGCCAGAGGGGGAGGCCTTTTCCTACGAGATCATCGATTACAAAGATGCCAAGTTCCTGACCGATTTTACGGTGGTCTCGTTTTTTGGCTTCCTCGAGCATAGCGAGATGTTTCTGGAGCTCATCTTTGGTTTCGAAGGCGATGCCATAAATACGAGTGAGTTGGGGATTTTTTTCATTACCTTTCCAGTAGGCGCCAGCAACTTTATCCAAAACGAATGCATCAGGATTGATCTCTTTCGTATTCTTCACGTGTCCGCCTTTGCAGAGATCGGTGAAGATTGTACCGGTTGAGTAGGCTGTGAGTGGTTTTTTGTCTTTAGTAAAGTCTTTGATGAGCTCGAGTTTGAATGGTTGATCTTTAAACATTCGCTTGGCTACTAACGGGGTGATTTTTTTACCACTAATAGGAAGATTCATTCTGATATACTCACGCATCGTTTTCTCGATCTCTTTTAGTTCCTCTGGTGTGAGGGGACGGGGGAGTTTGAAGTCGTAATAAAAACCGTTTTCGATGACTGGTCCAATACCGAGTTTCGCTTTGGGGAATTTTTTAAGGACGGCAGCGGCTAAAAGGTGGGCCAGGGAGTGGCGCAAGGCATCGTTCTTATTGATTTCTTCTTTTTGAGGCATACGTCGGATTATAGGGAAAAACGGACTTTTTTGGAAGGGTGGTAGCTACTTAGGAATAAAAAAACTGCGCATGGATTTTCATCGAGCGCAGTTGATGAGAGGAGATACTCCTGCCATCTTTTGTAGGTAGTTTTCGAACGCCAACTGATTTTTCGACCAGTAATAGAAGACACCGCCGTCCGGACAACCGATTTGATCTAGCCAGTCAAGATCGAAGATCATCCCAAAATAGCGGTTGAGATGCGTTGCTGGCCAGGTGTAATCAATGGCTTTTCCCGCTTGAACATTCCAGGCGTGAAGCATTGGTCCCGAGGGAGAGACCGCGAAACCTTCAGCGTACTGGAGACCGTACTTTCTGGCCATGCTGGCGGTGTTGTAAAAACAACACCAGGAATGTAGGTCTTCCTCCTTAAAACCACGGACGAACTCTTCCTGAGGGAGATTTCCCGCTTCGAAGTTTCGGCCATGCTTCAAAAGGAGGGAGACCCAGGACTGACCTCTACCTCTTTCCCAGGAAAGGGCCTGGTAGGCAGAGGGCATTTTCCCAAGAACACTGGCAAGGGCCAGACGCTCCATTTCCCCTTGGGGTTTCTGCAATGACTCAGCGATTCCAATAACAACCTTAGGATCGCCATCGATTTCGGTTCCCCGACTGAATCTCAGCCAAAGCCCATCCCTTTCCCTCGATGCTCTGAAGGAAATCCTTTCCATATCCATTCCTTTCTCGCTGAGACATTTTATACATGAGAATAATAGATTAGTCCATATGACTACAGTCTATGCTCCTACTTTACATTACCTCAGGGATGTTCTATAAATTTTGCAGTTATTTTTTCCAAGAGGAGGTAGCGGTGGAAGAAACCATCGAGGGAATCATCGTTCGGAGGGGTGGTAAGTTTCTCAGTCGTGCTCGTCGATGGGTGCGACACCGGAATAAGAGGCACACGAGGGGAGTCGAGCGCGCGTTCGTTCACGACCCCGTTGCCATGCTCTGCTCAGAGTTGTGGCAGGAGGATGATGGAGTGGAGGTCCTCTCGGCGGTCTATGACCGCAGGACCGATTCCACGGTGGTTGCACAGGAGGTCTGGACTCCGTTTCGGCAGTTCCAGGCTCTTGTAGCCATTGAATCCTTGGATTGATAAGCGATAAGGGGACTCCCTTGTTGCTTTTTTTTATTTGCTTAACAAGCGTCTTAATCCGTTGTATATTGGTCAGATATGATTGATGTGAAACTGCTCCGAGAGGAGCCGGAAAGGGTGAAAACGGGTATTGCTAAAAAGAATAAGGATCCTAAGTTGGTGGATCAGTTTTTAGCGTTGGATAATGACTGGCGGAAGCTGACCAAGGAGGCAGATGAACTTCGTGCTGAACAGAAGAAAGTGGCGGCGGCACGCGATATTGAGGGAGGAAAGCAGTTAAAAACTAAGCTTAAAGAGCTTGAGGAGAAAATTGGGCAGTTAATTACTGAACGAGATGAGATTTGGGATAAGATTCCGAACTTGCCTTTTGACGAGGTGATTGTCGGTAAGGATGAGTCCGAAAATCAGCCTATTCGGAAATGGGGTGAGCCAACGAAATTTGATTTTGAACCAAAGGATCATCTGGATATCGGAGAAGCTCTTGGTTTGATTGATGTGAAGAAAGCGAGCGAGATTTCTGGTTCTCGTTTTGCCTATCTGAAAGGCGATGTGGCGATGTTGGAATTTGCTATTGTTTCGTTTGTGTTCAACACACTTCAGGACCAGTCGGTTTTGAAGGTGATTGCCGAAAAAGTGAAACCAGGATTTTCACCAAAGCCATTTATTCCCGTGGTGCCTCCTCAGATGATTCGGCCAGAAGTGTTTAAGCGAATGGGTCGTTTAGAGCCAAAAGAGGAGCGGTATCATATTCCTTCTGACGATATGTATCTGATCGGTAGTGCTGAACATACCTTAGGGCCATTGCATATGGATGAGATTATTCCTGAGGAGCAGTTGCCAATTCGGTATGTCGGTTTTTCAACGAGCTATCGTCGAGAGGCGGGAACGTATGGGAAGGACATGAAGGGGATCCTCAGAGTTCATCAGTTTGATAAGTTGGAGATGGAGACATTTTCTTTGCCGGAGGATTCAACTGCTGAACAGGATTTTATTGTGGGGATTCAGGAGTATTTAGTGCAGGCGTTGGAGTTGCCCTATCAGGTGGTTTCTATATGTACCGGTGATATGGGAGGGCCGGATGCACGACAGATCGATATCGAGACATGGTTGCCGGGTCAGAACCAGTATCGTGAAACGCATACTTCTGATCTGATGACTGACTATCAGTCGCGTCGTTTGAATACGCGAGTTCGACGAACCGACGGTACGCTACAACTCGTTCATATGAATGATGCTACGGCGTTCGCGATTGGTCGGATTTTGATTGCGATCATCGAGAACTATCAGACTAAGGAGGGAAAGATTCGTGTACCTAAAGTGTTGCAGGCGTATATGGGCAAGGAGGTGATTGGTTAGTTTTTTTAAAAAATAACGACCGCTTTTTTCATTCAATCGTATGCTTGAAATTATTCAACGACTTAAAGAAAAAGTTGGTCTGGCTTTCTATCTCCACCCACAAAAATACGACATATCCTGCGAGGTGGTTTTGAAAAACATTGCTTCTGGTACGAAAGATTTCCATTTGATCCTACCATTGCCTCGAGATGGATCTGGGCAGAGAGTTTTGGTTCAACCGGTAGTTTTTCCTCATCCACGGAACGTTAAGAAAGATCAGACGTTTAATAATCCATATGCCGTTTTTGTGGGTACGGCAGAGGCGGGAGAGAATTTAATCTTTCGTTACACTGCTCAGATTACGACTGAACCTCGTGATGTTCTTCCAAATCAGACATTTACTTCAACAGATTACGATCGGCTTGTACCAGGAGAATTGACGATGTGGACTCGTCCAACTTTTCATATTGATTCTCGCGATCCTCGAGTTCTGGCTTTGGCTGAGGAGGCGAAAAAAGGCGCCAGTGATGTTTCTTCTATACTGAATAATTTAAATGAGTTTGTTATACAACGACTGAAATATGGAGCACCGATCGATGGACTATATACCGTCGATCAGGTTTTAAAAAATGATCAGGTTGATTGTGGTGGTTTCGACGTCCTTTTTGTTTCTTTGTGCAGAGTGTTGGGAATTCCGGCTCGATTGGTTAGTGGTTTTTGGATTGGACACAAAAAAAATACGATGCATGCCTGGGCCGAAGTACTACTGCCGGATGGCCAGTGGCTTCCTCTCGATCCGTCTGTTGAGTATCTTTCGCGGAAGGGACGAACATTGAAAAGTGGGCGCTTGGGATTCGTGGGAAGTGATCGACTGGTTCTTTCTTACGATGCTGATGTACCGATTGAGATTGATGGCCAGAAAGTGACCGCCGATTTATTACAGCATCCTTTTTTGGTATCCGCTGAGGAGCGTACTCATTTCTCGATTAGTACTAACATTACTGCACAAAGACTATGATGCGTTCTATTTTCACAAGTCTCTCGCCGAACCTAGAGAAGGACGATGCCTTCTTGGCGTTAAAGCTTATCTTCCGTCCATGGCTGTGGCAGGAGGGAGGGGCGGTGGCTGAGTTAGAAAAAATATTTGAGCGTGATTTCAAGACTGATCATGCTGTGGCGTTCGAGTCTGGGAGAACGAGCTTGACCACACTGTTAGAAACAGCGAACTTACTACCCGGAGATGAGGTGGCAGTGCAGGCTTACACCTGTGTGGCGGTGCCGAATGCGGTGTTGTGGGCAGGACTGAAACCACTCTATATCGATTGTGATAATCAGACTCTTGTAATGTCAGTAGATGACCTAGAAAAAAAGATTACTGCTCGGACGAAGGCGGTTATCGTGCAACATACATTTGGCCAGCCAGCGGAGATGAAAAAGATTTTGCGGATGGCACGGAAATACGAACTTATTGTTATCGAAGACTGTGCGCATGTTATCGGAGGTATGTATCAGGGAAAATTACTAGGCACCTGGGGAGATGCCAGTTTTTTTAGTTTTGGTCGTGATAAACCAATTTCCAGCATATTTGGAGGTATGGTTATCACTAATAATAGTGCTTGGGCGGAGAGATTGAGAGCGAGGCGTGAGAGGTATCCATTGCCAAGTCGATGGTGGGTGTTCCAGCAGTTATATCACCCTATCGCTTTTTTCAAGATAAAAACTCTGTATGATTTTGCTGGCTTAGGACAGGTGATATTTCAGATAGTGAAAAAGCTAGGACTTGTTTCGAAGGCAGTCCATCAGCTAGAGCGACAAGGGGAGCGTCCGCCTTTTGTGTTTCATCGTATGCCCAATGCGTTGGCCCTTCTTGCGTTACATCAGTATGATAAACTTGAGAAGTTTAATGCACATCGGAAAAGAATCGCTAATCTTTACAAGGAATATCTCGGCGGTGGTCAGTTAACGAAAGAGGTTGGAGAGGAGGTATTTTATTTGCGATTTCCTTTGCGACTCAGGAATCCACGGGGATTAATGAAGGCAGCGAGACTAGAAAAGATTTATTTAGGGGACTGGTATGATACGCCGATCGCCCCTCGCGGAGTGAGTTATCAGAGAATTAGTTATCAGCTAGGAAGTTGTCCTGTGGCGGAGGAGGTGGCTCGTCAGATGGTCAATTTGCCAACTGACATCCATATTACTTCTGATGATGTTGAGCGAATCGTCGGTGTTCTCAAAGAGTATCTCGAGGAAAGAGTATGAAAATTCAAGAAGTCATATCTAAGGATGTTTGGGAGGATTTTTTGACTACCCAGCAACCGCACTCATTTTTAACCTCCTGGAACTGGGGGGAGGTTCAGTCTCGTCTCGGTACTCAGATTATCCGACTTGGCGTATTCGATGGGGATCGTTTAGTGGCGGTTACTTTAGTTCTTTTTGTGCAGGCTCGGCGAGGTGCCTTTCTTTTTTGTCCTCATGGTCCAGTGATTACTGAAGGAGTAGATAGGTATGCTGTCCTTGAGGCGCTTACTCATTTCCTGGTGCAACGCGGGAAAGATTTGGGATGTAGTTTTATAAGAATTAGTTCACTGTTTTTGAACAACGAGGAGAATCGGACAATGTTCACGCGATTAGGTTTTCGTGATGCATCGGTTCATCTGATGCATCCGGAGTTAGCCTGGCTTTTGGATGTGCAAAAAGAAGACGAAGTATTACTGAAGGAGATGCGAAAGACAACACGTTATCTTATCCGCAAGGCAGAGAAGGAGGCGGTGGTTATTAAAGAAGGTACTGACACCGAAGCGCTAGAAACTTTTTTGAGGGTGTATCGAACCACTGTACATCGTCAGCAATTTACGCCATTCAAGGACGAATCTTTTCGCAGTGAACTCGAGGTTTTTAGAGCTGATAATCAGGTAAAAATATTTAGAGCGGAGTATGAAGGGAAGGTGATTGCCTCAGCCATCATTATTTTTTATGGCTCATCCGCTTTTTATCATCACGGTGCGTCAGACCAGGCCTATAGTCAGATTCCTGGGTCGTACTTACTGCAGTGGCGAGTTATTCAGGAGGCGCGTCAACGAGGGTGCCATTTCTATAATTTTTGGGGGGTGGTTCGCCCGGAGCAAAAAAAGCATCCTTGGGCTGGACTATCTCTTTTTAAAATGGGGTTTGGAGGATTTGAAGAGGAGTATGTGCATGCCCAGGATTTTATTGTTTCGTCGCGGTATTGGTTGGTCTATTTTATAGAAAAGATTCGTCGTATTCGACGTGGACTTTAGATCCGAGAGAGCGATTGTGGATGAAATAGATTTCTTGATACGGGGAGTGGGGAGTAAGATAGAGGTATGACTTCGTCGAATCCTCGTGAAAAAATGCCACCACGCGTGACAGATTTGCATACGCGTGCGCGCGTGCGACGATGGCGAGTGTTCGTGCTTAGTTTGTTTTCTTTAGTAGTTCTTTTTTTTGTTTTTCTTTGGTGGTTACTTTTTCGTTCTTCATTTTTTCACTTCAGTCGCGTTGTCGTAGAGGGGAATACTCGACTTACCGATCAGGAGGTTATTAGTCTGCTTAATAAACAGGTTATTGAGCCGAGTTTTTGGCGTCGTGGTTTGGGAGGAGATAACTTTTTTGCCTGGCCTCGAGTACTTAGTAAGGAGGTAGTCAGTACCTTAGGTAATATTCGTGGAGTTTGGCTTACTAAGGATTATTGGAATCATGAATTGAAAATCGTAGTTGAAGAGCGTCAGTTCTTTGGTATTCTTTGCGCGCGAAAGAATGAACTTCCTCAGTGTCTATGGTTTGATAAAGAGGGATTTTTCTTCGAGGAGGCATTCTTTCCTGATGGATTTCTTGTATTGTATGTTAATGACTATTCTCGTAGCGTTATCCGACTCGGTGAATTCATCTATCCTTCAGGGAAAAGAGAAAGTGCATTAGCTATTTTTAAGATAGTAGAAGATTTAGGCTTGCCAGTTTCTCACTGGACTATTCGAGAGGAGGCGCCGGGTGTGATTGAAGTTCAACTGATAGGAGGGCCAACAATATATTTTAGCCTCAAGTTCCCAGCAAGTTATATGGCTCAGGTTACCCAGTCTCTTATTGGCCAGAAGGGAATCAGTAATCTCCAGTACATAGATTTTCGAACCGAGGGACGAGTTTTCTATAAGGATCAGTCTTGGAAGGTCAACTAAGGCTTACTGCATTCTCGCAGATCATTTTTGGTTCGCCATTTCGCCAGGATATTTTGCCTTTGACGTAAACCACATTGCTTTCCTGCCAGACGGCGCTTGTTTTCGTGAAGATGTCGTTAAAGATAACTAGCTCTAGAGGTTTTGGTGAGAAGTCTTCGAGATGCACGAAAAGCATCGGTTGGCCATTTTTGGTGGTGATTTTTTGAATACGAGAGACGAGAGCCAGAATTTTTACAGTGTGCCCATCATTTTTTTGTTCACGAGCCTGGTCGATGGGCGTACTTTGCCAGTCCTTCATCTTCTGAGTGAAACGGTTTAAGGGGTGGTCAGAGAGGAAGAAGCCAAGGAGTTCTTTTTCCCAGGCGAGCTTATCTTGATCGCTAATGGGGGTAGCCGGTTTTTTAAGCGTGAGCGAGAAGGTGGGGAGGTGGTCAGCACCAAAGAGAGAGTTGGTGGCTTGAGTGGCCGCTCGTTTCAGAGTAGCGCTGAACTTAAGAATCTCGTCAATGCTTTCGAGGATCTCGCCTCGGTCGATCCCCAGGGAGTCGAGGGCACCACTTTTTGTGAGGCTTTCCAGCGATTTTTTATTGAGATCTTTATGTTGCACTCGCCGAATAAGATCGGCCAGATCTTTAAACTCTCCGCCACGACTTCGTTCCTGAATGATGTTTTCGACAATCGCACTGCCCACGTTTTTAATAGCTAGGAGGCCAAAACGAATGGCGGATTTCTCAGCGTCTTCTTCTGGAGTGAACATGACAAAACTACGATTGATATCGGGAGGGAGGATGCCAATATTTTTTTCCTTGGCTTCTTGAATGAGGAAGGAGATTCTTTCGATATCGCTCAGTTCGGCATTGAGGAGGCTAGCCATAAACTCGAGTGGATAGTGAGATTTCAAATAGGCGGTCTGATAACCAATCAAGGCATAACAGGCAGCATGACTTTTGTTGAAGCCATAGCGAGCGAAAGGAGGAAAGAGTTCCCAGATAGCCTTGGCAGTTTTTTCAGGGATGTCATTCTTAACCATGCCTGAGATAAGTTTGCCTTTTTGTTCATCGAGGAGGGATTTAATTTTTTTACCGATAGCCTTACGGAGCGTGTCGGCTTCAGCCAGCGTGAACCCAGCGAGACTCCGTGCGATTTGCATCATCTGTTCCTGATAGACGCCAATGCCATAGGTGGTGCCGAGGATCGGTTCAAGTTTCGGATGAAGGTAGACACTTTTTTCCTTGCCTTCTTTGCGTTTAATGAAGGAAGGGATTAGCTCCATCGGACCAGGACGGTAGAGCGCAACCATCGCAATGAGGTCTTCGAACTGAGTTGGTTTTAGTTCTTTCAGATATCGTCTCATTCCGCTGGACTCGAACTGGAAAACACCGGTTGTGTCTCCTTCCTGAAGAAGGGTGAAAGTGGCGTTGTCGTCCAGGGGTAGCTTCGACATATTAATGCTCTCTCCTTTGGTTTCTCGAACTAAGCGGATGGTATCTTGAATTGTGGATAAGTTACGGAGTCCAAGGAAGTCTATTTTCAGCAATCCCAGGTCCTCGATGGTGTGCATTTCGAACTGAGTGATAATACTGTCCTTGTCTTGAGGAGCGAACTGGAGGGGGACGTGATTGGCTAGGGGTTCTTTAGAGATTACTGTACCGCAGGCATGGACGGAAGCATGACGGGCCACGCCTTCTAGGTGGAGCGCCGCGTCGAGGAGTTTTTTAGCTTCTGGATTTGTCGTGTAGAGTTCCTTCAGTTCGGCCACGTCGTCTAGGGCGGTTTGGAGTTGGAGGTGGGGCGTAGCCGGAATAAGTTTTGCTACTTGATCGCAGAAGCTATAAGCAACTCCCATAGCGCGACCAGCATCACGGATAGCGGCTCGGGCCGCCATGGTCCCAAAGGTGATGATCTGAGCTACCTTATCGTTCCCATATTTTTCACGGGCGTAAGCTAAGACTTCGTCTCGTCTCGTATCAGCAAAATCGATATCGACATCGGGCATCTGGATACGATCTGGGTTCAGGAATCGTTCAAAGAGAAGATCGTAGTTTAAAGGATTCAGATCGGTAATGCGGAGTATGTAGGAGAGTAAGCTCCCAGCAGCAGAACCACGACCAGGACCAACAGAGATACCGTGATCTTTGGCCCAGTTGATGAGATCCTGCACGATGAGGAAGTAGTCAGCAAAGCCAGTTTTCTCAATCACTCCTAATTCATACTCAACACGCTCTTTCACTTCAGCGGTTTGTTCTTCCAGAGTAAATCGTTCGCCAATTCTTTCCTGGACGAGATCACGAAGGTATTGATTTGCCGATTTGCCGTCAGGCTTATCGAAGTGGGGGAGCAGGACAGTGCCTAGTTCAATTTCTAGATTACATCGATCGGCAATAATCTGTGTATTGGAAATTGCTTCTGGAACAAAAGAAAACTTTTCCGCTATCTCTTCCGGAGAGGAAAGAGAGAAGTCTTCATCTTTCATGCTAAGACGGTCGTCATCACTCAATCGATTGCCGGTTTGAACGGCAAGTAAAATATCGTGATACTCAGCCTCTTCTTTTTTTAGATAATGACTGTCTTGTGTGGCAACGAGTGGAATGCCGGTTTCTTTTGCCAGATTCAAGAGGAGAGGTTCGAGACGTTCGGAGTCTGGAATATGAGGATGCTTCTGGATCTCCAGGTAGTAGTTTCCTTTGCCGAGTATATTTTGATACTCAAGTGCATTTTTTTTTGCCTCCTCATTTTTTCCGGCTAAAAGTAATTGGGCAATTTCTCCGCCGAGACATGCAGAGAGGGCAATAATTCCTTCGTGATGTTCTTGGAGGAGTTCTTTGTCGATGCGAGGTTTGTAGTAGTAGCCTTCAAGATGAGACTTAGTAGAAAGTTGCATCAAGTTTTTCCAGCCAGTGAGATTGGTGGCAAGAAGAATGAGATGATAGTACCGTTCGCCAGGGTCTCGAGAGAGGCGAGTTTTGGGGGCGACATAGGCTTCGAGTCCGAGGATCGGTTTAATTCCCGCCTTCTTTGCTTTTTTATAGAATTCGATCGCGCCATAGAGTACACCATGATCGGTGAGCGCCAGGCTATCCATGCCCAGTTCTTTGGCATAGGCAACGAGATTGTCTATCTTCGCGAGGCCATCGAGGAGCGAGTAGTGAGAATGAGTGTGGAGGTGAGTGAATTTAGGCATGGCGATGACGGTATGATTGTAGGTGAAAAAGAGTATTCAAGAAAGGCTGTGGAGAAGCTTGTAAAAATGTGTATATTTCTTTAGGATAAAACCTGATTTCAGGCCACCTTAGCTCAGCTGGTAGAGCAACACTTTTGTAAAGTGAAGGTCCCCGGTTCGAATCCGGGAGGTGGCTCCATCATAGTTTAGATTTGCAGATTATTCTGATTTCCTATAAAGTAAGACACGTTCGTGCCGTTGTAGCTCAGCTGGTAGAGCAACTCCATGGTAAGGAGTAGGTCGCCGGTTCAATTCCGGCCAACGGCTCAGATTTAGTGTAAGGCTTGCGGTTTTTCGAGGAATCTTGTACTATAGGGTCTATTGATTTTCCATGGCTAAGGCAAAACGTTCCGACAAATTAATTGGTCTCAAGTGCGCTGGCTGTAATCGGCGTAATTACTATACCCGCAAGAATAAGAAGGTAGTGGAGCGAAAGATTGAGTTCCAGAAGTTCTGTTCTTGGTGCCGTAAGAAAACCGCTCACAAAGAGGTAAAGATTACTGGCAAATAAAAGCAAGCACACAAAAATCCTCTTTCCTGAAGAGGATTTTTTGTTTAGACTTGAGTGTACTCTGGGAGCTTAGTTAAATGGTATAATAGCGGTCTCCAAAACCGCGGTCAGGGGTTCGATTCCCTTAGCTCCCGCCATAGTATGCGCAGCCACTCTTTCCATGATTATGTTGTCCACGACCTTCTTGGAAGTTTCTCCGGGATAACCAGCCGGGCGATGTTTGGCGGTTGGGGAGTCTATAAAAATGGCAAAATATTCGCCATTATCGTGGGCGAAGCACTCTATTTTAAATACACCGATAGTAACAAAGATATTTTTGCGAGTGTTGAGAGTGGTCCATTTACGTACAAAAAGAAAGACGGCAAGACTGTTTCTATGGCCTACTGGCTTGTTCCAGAGGAACTAATGGAAGACCGAGAGCGTTTTCATAAACTAGTTTCTAAAATAGAGTTATAGATAGTTTCATCTTGTAGCTCGATTGGTTTACAATTAAACCCATGGAAGAAACAGCTCGTGCATTTGATCTACCCAGATTCATTCGACAACTCATACAAGAAAAAAGAGGGGAGGGCTATGACGAGGCGATGGTTAAGAAAGAAGAGCTTGAACTGAGTGATCGGTTAGAGAACAGGATTTATATGTTAATTCTTGAGTTAATGCCACAAGAATCTCTGTCTGAATTTGAAAATCTTTTGGATGGTGAGAGTGATGAAGAAAAGATTCAAAATTTCTGTGTTCAACGTATCAATGGTTTCGAAGATCTGATTTCGCAAGAGTTGTTAGATTTTCGGAAGGTTTATCTGGAAACGAGTGTGATATAATAAAACGTAAATGACACCTCGGCAGAAAAAGATTGTTGTTTTTCTTTTATTTATCGTGGTAGCTCTTGGTGGTTTATTCACGTGGAAATATTTTAACGATAAAAAAAGATATGAGAACTTGGCCCCTGGCGAATTAGATCGTCCATTCACGAAAGAAGAGAGACAAGAAATTCTTAATGGTTTGGCCCCTCGAGGAGCGAAGCCAAAAACTTCTTTGAGCACAACCGAGCAAAAAGTTGTTGATTCCCTTGCTCCACAATCAAATGTGAGTTCTCCGAAGGTCCAGAATTCTTACCGGTACACCCCACCACCACCGCTATCTTCTCGAAATCAGTCGATTTTAGATGCGATGGCTCCATCTTCGAATTAATAATGGGGATAACTTTCATTCCCGCCAACAGGAAATAAGAATATAATTTTAATTAATAAGCTTTTATGCTCAGTTTTTTAAAAAAGAATAGCGGATTGAGAAATTCCACGTTGGCTGTGTTTTTTGTATTTTCGATTGTTGGCTTGATGAATGTAACTATAGCTGCGTACACTCCTCCCACATGTCCTCCTCCTGGTTGTAATACAGATGCACCAATTAATGTTGGTACAACCCCGCAATTTAAATATGGGAATTTAACGATTACTAGTCCGACGGCAACGGGGACTATTATCTCTGACTTATTGTGGACGAATTATGGTGCAGTTATTAATGCTGATGGGGGTGGTGCAAGTGGTGTTGGGCTTCTTGTTCCTCGAGATAAAGTTGGAATTGGTTTTAGCGGTATTGGTACTGATCTTCCTCAGGCAAAACTTGATGTGAATGGTACAACAATTTCTCGGGGAAGTTTGGTGGTGGGTACATCGACTCCATCGTGGGCCACTTTGGATGTGAATGGCACTATTAACTCGAGAGGGAATCTTACAGTGGGCACTTCAACTGGTGTGGGGGGATCTAGACAACTTAATATTTTTGGGGATATTGTTGTCAGTGATGTTCCGGTGACTTCTCCTACGGGATTTATTTTCAGAAAGAGAGGGATACAGGAAAGTAATCGGGTTTTCAGTGGGGCAACGCCTGACTTTTCTTGGTGGCAGGAAACGTGGCCTTTCTATTTTGGTGATATAGAAGGAGTGGGTAGCACTACTTGGTCTGGTAGAAAATTAACGTCTGTCATGACCGCTGGCGGCTGTGATGATGGTAGTCTGGTTTCTCGTGACTGTACAGCTGATTTTTATACTGCAGTTTCTAATCCAGTATTCTTCTCCCTCGCTTTCGATTTATACGCTTATCAGCTTGGAACAGATTGGAAGATAGGTTTTCGGACATATCAAAGAGTTTCAGATAAGAGGGTTGGAGGGTCATTGAGTTCGGTCTATTTTAATGCTAACGATGCGGCCATATCGAACTTGAATGTTTTGTCTGAATTGAATGCTCAGAAGATTCATACCAGTGGAACGATTTCTGCTAGGAGGTTGAGTGCGGATGAGATATATAGTAGTGAATTACGTACTCAGAAATTATGTTTGATTGGTGGAGATTGTATAGCGAGTAGTACTTTACTTGGCGTATGGGAGGAGAGTACCAGTACGGGATCTTTCGCTGGTTCGATTTTCTATGATGGTGGCCGGGTTGGTATTGGAACTGGTGGATTAGGGCCATTGTCGCAGCTTCATTTGAAAGACGATGCTAGTGAGGTGAGACATATCATTGAGAATACGAAGAATGGTGGTATTTCTGCTATTTCCTTGTCCAGGAAAACAACCGGTGGCGTTCCAGATCAGTGGAGTATCAGTGCTCTTGGCCCAGGTGGACAACAGGGTCTTTTCTTTAAAGATGATGCTTCGGGAATACCAACGTCGTTATCCTTAATTTATAATGGTAAGGTGGGAATTGGTACTGATACTCCGCAGGGTTTATTTGATGTAGTTGGTAGTGGAGATATTCGTCTAAAGCCGGGTTCTTTGGAGGGTGGTCGGGTGATTATTGGTGATAACGGGTTAGTACATACCACTATCCATGGTAATCTCAGTCTTAGCGTGCAAGACGGAGGTCTTCGATATAGTCCAGGAGCCGATAATTCGAGTATAGGAAATAACAGAGACTACTCTTTTATTGTAGATCCTCAATCACTTTCTGGCGCTGATGCCTGGGATCTTGAATACACGAGCAATCGATTAAGTTGTGATGCCACCTTGGGTGGGGCAGAGTGTCTTTCTCAATCATCCTGGCCGGCTGGTGGTGGCGATCCGGCTGTTAAATACGATCTTTATGCGTTTCAGTCGGCTGGCCCAGTAGGGTTGTGTGGTGTGCCTCCGAACACTGGAGCTGATTCAAGTTGTAGATGGAAGAAGGCTGTAAGGACTTATACTAAATCTTCAGGTTCTGGTGGTGATTTGTTTGCTAGAAAAGGAAGGTTTTCAGAAAACTTTATAATTGGTGGCGGCAAAACGGGGTACCTTGCTCCATTGGTTGAGGCCAATCTTGATCCTTACGGGCTTGCGGTGGCTGGAAAAGTTAGTATAGGATCAATTATTACTCAGTCATTATCTTTGAACGTCGCAGGAGGTATCCTTGCTGATAAAATTTGTTTAACAGACACCAATCCCAGTAATTGTAAAACCTCCTGGGCGACTTCCCCAGATCTTTGGGCGACCAGCACGAACGGTATTTTCTTTGACGCGGGACAGGGGAATGTTGGTATTGGTGATGTGCCTACCACAAAACCACTTACCATTTATGGAAATCCAACAGCTTGGATTCAACTGAGAGATTCGAATAGTGTTGATAAGTGGCACATTACAGGTTTCGGAGGTGGATTCAACTTGGCAGAGTCTGGAGTAGCTGATGGGAGAATTTTCGTTCAAGCACTCACTGGTAATGTTGGTATTGGGCTAACCAATCCTACGACAAAGTTAGATGTACAAGGTACGATTAAAGCCAATGGAAAGGTACAGGCTAATGAATACTGTGATCTAGCTGGAATTAATTGTACGCCGCTACCTTTTCCGAGTAATTCAACTCAGAATGGATATGTGCGGATTGGTAATGTTCTCATGCAGTGGGGTTATATTGATGGTCCGTTGACACAGAACTCTTATAATGTCGATTTCCCGATAGCTTTCAGTAATCCTCCGTTCAATCTGAATTGTACTGCGAGGAATGGTGATACATTTAACCATAATGACGATACCTGGTGTCAGGTGATCAGAGCTACAGACCGTAAGGGATTCTTTGGAATAAACTGGGATGGTAGTGGTGGCAATGCTGAAGCGAATGGTCTTTATTGGCTTGCTATTGGTAATCCTTAATATTGACTAGGAGGAGGATTTAGTTTAGTATTTTTTCGTATCCTAAGAACGTAGGTCAGCCGATAAAGGCCTAATTTAGCTTGTGCTAAGCCTACCGAGGAAGATTGAAGAGGGTCTTTTTTGAGACTCTTTGATATCCGACCTTAGGAATAAAGGTCGTTTTTTATTTCTTGCGCATGAAAACAAAACAGAAGAAATCTGAAGAGTTAGCTAAAGGCAGGGAATTCCTTAAGGAAAGCCAGGCGTTACTTTTTGCTAATCTCAATAAATTACCCGCTGAGAATTTGCGAAAACTTCGGCGAGCAATGACTGAGAAGGGAGTCAATTTCTTTGTTCTCAAGAAACGCCTCTTAGGCATTCTTCTTAAGGAACAGGGAATCGATGTCAGTCCAAAAGATCAGTTCGCTGCTTCCGTTGGTACAGCCTTTTCTAAGTTACCAATTCAAGAGGTAAGTGCTATTGCACATAAGTTCTTGGTTGGCATGGGGAGCAAGAAGAGCGAGGAAATTCTTGGTGGATATGACTTGGAGGGGAAACTTTTCCTTTCAGCCGAAGACGTTCGAACTCTTGGTCAGCTTCCTTCGAGAGAGGTTCTTCTTGGTCAGGTTATGGGTGGCATGATTGCTCCTCTCAGAGCGTTTATGTATGTCCTTAGCGAAAAATCCAAGAAAGAGGCATAAAAGATAGGTCGAAATAATAACTTACAAAAAATTATGGCAAATTTAGAAAATTTGATTTCTGAGATTGAGAAGTTGTCAGTCAAAGAGTTGGCTGAAGTAGTGAAAATGATGGAAGAAAAGTTCGGTATTACTGCTGGTGCGCCGATGGCGGCTGGTGGTGCAGTTGCTGGGGGTGCTGCTGAAGAAAAGAGCACTTTCAATGTTATTCTGAAGGCTTCTGGTGAGCAGAAAGTCAACGTGATCAAAGCCGTTAAGGAGATCACTGGCCTTGGACTTAAGGAAGCTAAAGATTTGGTAGATGGTGCTCCAAAACCAGTCAAAGAAGGATTGAAGAGAGAGGAGGCCGATGAGATTAAGAAGAAGCTTGAAGAGGTGGGAGCGACAGTTGAGCTCGCCTAGTATCCTCAAGATGGAAGGGTAGCTATCCTAACGATTTTTCCATATCCGAGAGGCATAATGGAAAAATCGTTAGGTGGGCCCCTCCTTTAGAATCAAAAGACCACCAAGCATTGAATGAGGTGGTCTTTTGTTTTATATTTAGGCCTATCACACAGTAGGCGCGCATAGCTCAGTGGTAGAGCGCTTCGTTCACATCGAAGAGGTCCAAGGTTCGATCCCTTGTGCGCGCACCAGACTTGAGGGGAAGTGGGGAATTTATAAATAATCATTCGGGAAGGTCAAAACTTTTTCCTCGTTCTTTCGGCCTACTAAAAATCCTTTATTAATAAGGATTTTTATGGTTACAACTGTGCATAAATAGGCTTTTTGACAATGTATATAAGTGGAGTAGAATTACATGAAAGTGGTGAAATGTGGATAAGTATGGGGATAAACCACCACTTCTGGGGATAACGATCTACATTCCATGCTCCTCGGCGAATACAAACACAATGTTGATCCAAAAGGTCGAGTGGCTATACCAGCTAAATTTCGAGAGAAATTGGCGACTGGAGCCATTGTGACGCGTGGTTTGGACAATTGTTTGTTTTTGTTTGCAGAGACGGAGTGGAAGGCATTAGCTGAGAAGTTAGTGGCCTTGCCACTAGCTCAGGCAAATTCAAGGGCTTTTGTGCGATTGATGTTGTCTGGAGCGATGGATGTGGAGTTTGATGCCCAGGGAAGAATTCTTATCCCTGACTATTTAAGGAAGTATGCGGGGTTAGGAAAAGAAGTGGTTGTGGCTGGTCTTTATAACCGTATCGAAGTTTGGGACGCTGCCACCTGGGAGCGTTATAAGCAAAAGACTGAAGGAGCGTCGGAGGAGATCGCCGAGAAGTTGGGTGAGCTAGGGATATAGTATGCACGTCCCTGTTCTTTTAAAAGAAGTTCTTGAGCATCTTGATCCTCAACCTCATGAGTTTGTGATTGATGGCACTGCTGATGGTGGCGGTCATTCCGAAGCGATTCTGGAACGATTGGCAGGCACCGGAAAGTTATTAGCTATCGACTGGGATGAAGAGATTCTCAGAGAGTGCAAGAAACGCATCGGCCGTTCAAAAAATACATTTTTTGTTGCTGCCAATTACACGGAAATTTCTTCTGTTCTTCTTCGAAAAAAATTTCCTAAGGCCGACGTGTTATTGCTCGATCTGGGTTTTTCTTCCTCCCAAGTGGATGACCTCGAAAGGGGTTTCAGCTTTCGGGAGGAGAAGGGGGATGAGCCACTCTTGATGACCTATAGCGACCAAGAAGTTCCTGTAAGTGATTTGCTTCAGGATATTTCTGAAGAAGAGCTCGCAGGAATCATTCGGGAGTTCGGTGGTGAACGATTTGCGGGTCGAGTGGCGCGAGTGATTAAGGAGAGGACGAGAAAGGGCAGAATAGAGACGAGTGGTGAGTTGGCACAAATCGTTCGAGAGGTTCTGCCGAGGCACTACGAACGGGGGAGGATTGATCCGGCGACGAGAACATTCCAGGCCCTGCGGATCTATGCCAACCACGAACTAGAAAATCTCGCCTCAGTACTGAACGATCTTCCTTTAATTATGAATGCCGGGGGTCGGGTGGGAATCATCACGTTCCACTCTCTCGAGGACAGGATGGTGAAACAGAGTTTCCGGAAGTTAGAAAAGGAAGATGGGGGATGGGAAATTATTACAAAAAAACCAATTCCTGCCAGTCGTGAAGAAATTTTAAATAATGCACGGAGTCGTTCAGCAAAATTACGAGTTATAAAACGATTAGCATAGTTCATGACATACATTCAACCAAAAAACTCAGATCTTCTTTTCCGCATGATAATCGCGGTGTTAATGTCCACAGTTGTGATCACGGCTTTTTATCTTATTATTGTATATAGTCGCACAGTGAACTTGGCGAATGAAACTCATTCTCAGAAAATTGCCTTGAGAGCAATTATGACAGAAAGTTCTGAGTTAAAGAGTCAGATATTCAATCAGGTGACAGATTCGTTTTTGCGATCTCGAGCTGGAGAACTTGGTCTCGTTGAAGATAAAAACCCAACATATTTCGAACTTCAGAAGCAATGGTTATTCGCTTCTCAATAATCTTTGCCATCATTTTTTGCGCGTACGCGTTCCTTATTTTCCGTCTTTATGATTTGCAGGTAGTCCAAGGGACTAACTATGTGGCTCGTGCCGATTCTCAGTCAACGGGAGTCAACTGGCAGGTGGCCGAAAGAGGTACTATTTTTCTCACTGATCGCAACGATAACCACCTGCCGATTGCTACGGTAAAGGGGGTTTCCTTTGTATACGCCGTACCTAAAGCGATGGAAGACATTCCAGAAGCTGCCAATCAGCTTGCTCCCATACTCCAGAGAACGCCAACCGAACTTACGGAACTTTTTCAAGCCAAGAAAAGTTATGTCGTACTTGATAGAAACCCTTCGGATGTTTTAGTTGATCAAGTTCGGGATCTGAATATGAAGGGTGTCTATGTGAGTGTAAAGCCAACCCGTTTTTATCCATTCGGAACTCTGGCAGCCCATCTCATCGGTTTTGTCGGTCCCGATAGTGAAGGTATTGGAGAAAGTGGACGTTATGGAGTCGAGAAGTTCTTTGACAAAAGCCTAAAGGGTGAAGTTAATCCGGAAACAGCTACTGCTCAGGGGGAGGATTTGTATTTAACAATTGATCCTAATATTCAGAAAGAACTAGAGAGAGTTCTTTCTGAAACGGTTCAGAGCTTCGAGGCACATGGTGGACTTGCTATTGTTCAGGATCCTCGGACCGGCCAGATTTTGGCTTTAGCTGGTCAACCGACTTTTAATCCAAACTCATACAAGGAAAGCGAACTATCTACCTTTCTTAATCCGGCCACTCAGAAACTCTACGAGCCGGGTTCTATTTTTAAAGTATTCACCATGGCTGCGGGTATCGACACTGGAAAAATTACACCGAATACCACCTATATCGACACTGGAAAAATTACCTTGAATGGGAGAACGATCACTAACGCTGATTATAAGACGCATGGACCATATGGTCGGACGACTATGACTAATGTGATTGAACACTCACTCAACATGGGAGCGGTTTTTGCGGAGAGAACTATTGGACATAAGATTTTTACGGAATATATGAAGAAGTTTGAGCTAGGAGGGAAGACAGGTATTGATCTGCCCGGAGAAGTTTCTGGTAATTTAAATCGTTTAAACCCGAAAGAACCTGATGTTGCGTTCGCGACAGCTGCCTACGGACAAGGAGTGGCCGTGACACCGCTTAGTCTCTTGAATGCCGTGGCGGCGATTGCCAATCATGGAGTGATGATGAAACCATATGTGAATGCTCGAGGGACTTCTACTGTGGTCACGCGAGTTATTTCCCAGGAGACTGCTAAAAAGGTAACAGAGATGATGGTTTCTGCGGTTCGAGTGAATAAAATTGCCCATATTCCTGGTTATTCTATCGCTGCAAAAACTGGCACTGCCTATGTTCCTGACTTTTCTCATGGGGGATATACTGCTGATGTCTTTAACACTTATATCGGTTATGCTCCAGCTTACGATCCTCGTTTTGTTATGCTTTTTCAGCTTGAAAAGCCAAAAGGGGCGCCACTAGCGGGTACGAGTGTCGTGCCAGCTTTTCGAGAGATGGCAAAGTTTTTGATTAACTACTATGAAATTCCTCCTGATGTTCCTGGCGAAGCTAATAAATTGTGATTATGAAACCTCATATTAAAAGAATTGTTCAGTTGATCTTAAAGTATCTTGCAAAGATTACTTTGTGGAAGTATCGTCCGGGGATTATCGGAGTTACTGGGAGTGCTGGAAAAACTTCTACCAAAATAGCGATTGCAGCGATCCTTTCCCATGAGCGAACCGTGCGTTTTACTCCTCAAAATTTTAATAATCAATTTGGTTTACCACTCGCTATCTTTGGCGAGGAGAAGAGTGAGGGTGGTGGTTGGTTTTGGGTTAAAGTGATTGGTCGGGCAATCCTTAACATTCTTCGTCGCGCTGAGTATCCAGAAATACTTGTCTTGGAGTATGGTGTCGATCGCCCTCATGATATGCGTTATCTTTTAAGTATTGCGCGTCCCAATGTTGCAGTGATTACTGCCATTGGAGAAGTGCCTGCTCACGTTGAGTTTTTTTCCGGACCACAGGAAGTAGCTCGAGAGAAGGCTCGTTTAATCGAACAACTTCCGGCTGGGGGATTTGCAGTTCTCAATCAGGATAGCGAGGTGGTGATGGACCTGAAAGACCGAACTCGAGCACATCGTGTTACTTTTGGTTTCAGTCGAGATGCCGAGGTGCAGATTTCGAATTTCACTACTCGATTAGAGAATGGTTATCCAGTTGGTATTAGTTTCAAATTAGAATATGCCGGCAGTTTTGTGCCAGTGCGACTAGATGGTGTTTTTGGGAGGGCTCAGGCATATACTGCCGCCGCTGCAGCTTCAGTTGGTTTGATTTTCGGTTTAAACTTGGTTACTATTTCCGAAGCTTTGAAGAACTACCATCCACCAAAACATCGTTTTCAACTCTTTCTAGGCCCTGATGATTCCGTGTTAATCGATGATGCATACAATGCCAGCCCTCTTTCTGTACATGCTGCCTTAGACACGGTGAAAGACATTCCAAGTAAGAGGAAAATTGCTATTCTTGGAGATATGAAAGAGCTTGGTGGTTTTAGTGAAACAGCTCACAGGGATATTGGAAGGATCACGAAGGGTATAGTGAATATCTTAATCACGGTTGGTCCCGAAGCTCGACTGATTGGAGAAGGCGCTTTAGAAGTGGGTTTTGTGAAGAAGAATATTCACCATTTTTCTTCGGTTGAGGAGGTTCTTCAGTTCTTGCCAGAGTTGATTAAGAAGGGGGACTTGGTTTTAGTGAAGGGTTCTCAGTCGGTTGGTTTGGAAAAAGTTATTCAGGGTTTGAAGGTGTAGTTCGTTTGTTGTGTTATATAGAGCGTATGGCCTCATCGTCTAATGGCTAGGACGGTACCCTCTCACGGTACAAATAGGGGTTCGATTCCCCTTGGGGCTACAAAATAAGAAAGGACCGGCATTGTGTCGGTTTTTTCTTATTTTGTAATTCGTATGGGAATCGAACTGAAAGGAGGGGTCGGGAGGAAAGGTATTCCTCCCGTGGAGGAGATTATTTAGAACCGTGGGTTCTGAAAGCGCAGTCCCGATCATTCGGGACGAGCAGTGAGATCTCCCCTTGGGGCTACAAATATGTAGGGAGTTGGGAATATTTTTTGTTTCTCAAACTCTTCTCAGTGTATACTTAGCTATATGAAAAAACTCGTTGTTGCGAACTGGAAGATGAACCCTGCCTCTTTGAATGAGGTGGCAAAGTTAATTTCCGGGCTGAATAAGATTCAAGTTGAAAAAAATGTTGAGGTAGTTATTTGTCCTTCCTTTGTGCATCTTCCATTGATTAAGTCTCAGTTTTCATTAGGGGCTCAGGATGTATTCGTTGGTGAGGTAGGAGCTTTCACTGGGGAAGTTTCTCCGCTGATGCTAAAAAAACTAGGAGTGCGATATGTGATTATCGGTCACTCGGAACGAAGAATGAATCTGGGGGAGTCGGACGAGCTGATCGCTCGGAAGATCGAGAGCGCGTTGCGCAATAATCTCCAGCCTATTCTCTGCGTGGGAGAGTCGGGGGGTATTCGCAATAAGGGATTTGTGATGAGTAAGAATTTTGTCCTGCAACAACTGAAGAAAGATTTGTCTTTGGTACAATCTGAACAATGGAAGAAAGTGATCGTGGCTTACGAACCGATCTGGGCGATTAGCACAATGCCAGGAGCGAAAGCTGATAGTCCAGAAGAAGCAGTGAAAATGATTTCTGAGATTAAGAAGATAACGAATGGAAAAGTGCTCTACGGCGGGTCAGTCAATGCGAAGAATTCCCGAGACTTTCTTAGTTGTGCAGAAATTGATGGGGCATTGGTTGGAGGTGCGAGTTTGAATCCAGGAGATTTCAAAAAGATTGTTGAGTCTGTCGGTTAGTCGAGCGTTTTCTTTTGAAGAACTTTATGAGTTTTCGATTGCTACCGCTCGAACCTTTTTCTTCTCTGGAACCTTGCGCAAGCCGACGGGCTGAGCAGAGCGAAAATTAAGTAAGAATTTTACGCGAGTTCCAGAAAGGAAAAGCGAGAATTCTTGACTTTTTTAAAATACTCTGATATATTATTTGGGAATGAGTGCTATGCCGCAAGGCGTTCCACTTAATTTGTGCAATAAGCCCCGCGAAAGCGGGGTTTATTGTTATGGAGTAATCCTTTTGCTACTATATTGGAAGATAGCCTCTTTACGTGGCTACGAGGAGAGCACTCATTCAATTACAAATTGGAGGTCACCACTCGTAGCCGCGTAAGGAGTCGTTATTATTTCGAGAAAGGTAGCGTGATGCGAAATTTTTATTATGATCTCAGAAAATAAGTCCAGCGTCGAAGACGATATTCCTTTTAGTCATCTTGGTAGCTATAAGCTTGGTGGTCTGATCAAGCATTTTACTGCTCCTCAGTCAGAAGAAGCATTACGAGATGTTCTTTCTTTGGCACGGGAAAAATCTTGGCCGATTTTTATCCTAGGGGGTGGTACGAACTTGCTGGTCAGTGATCAGGGATTTGATGGGCTTATGATTAAGCCAGCCATCTCTTTCATTGAGAAAAATGGAAATGATGTTCGTGTTGGTGCGGGGGTGTCTGTTGCTGAACTATTAAATTTTGTTATTAGTCATGATCTTGGTGGATTGGAATGGGCTGGCGGACTACCTGGCAGTGTGGGCGGAGGAGTACGTGGAAACGCGGGTTGTTTTGGTGGCGAGATGAAAGATGGAATTAAAAATGTCGAGAGTTTGGATGTACTGACTGGTGAGAAGAAAATAAGGAATCGAGAAGAGTGTGAATTTTCGTATCGTTCAAGTATTTTTAAAGAGAAGTTAAATAATAAGGAAATTATTACTGCGGCAACCTTTTCTTTTTTTCCGAAATCGGGAACGCTTATTAAAGAGATTGCTGATGATCATATTCGTTATCGTACAGAACGACAGCCATTAGAATATCCAAACATTGGAAGTATTTTTAAAAATGTTGATGCTCGAGAAATGTCTGAAGAGAGTTTGATGCCTTTTGCTCATGTGTTAAAGCAGGACCCTTTCCCTGTTATTCCCACCGCTTATCTTATCTCTGAAGCTGGGCTAAAGGGTGTGACATATGGTGGAGCGACGATCTCTCCGAAACATCCGAATTTTATAGTGAATTTAGGTGGAGCTAAGGCGTCTGATGTGATTCATCTTATTGAACTTGCGCAGTCTGAGGTGAAGAAAAAATTTAATATCGAGATTGAGCCAGAAGTAATTCGAGTTTAGTTTTTCTTTGAACTCTTTTTTATAAAAATAATCTCCACAATGGAGATTATTTTTTTATTGTGTAAAGTTTTTTCGTAAAATCTTACGAAAGAAATTATTTTTTTGTTTGAATAAATAAGATTTGATGAATCTTTTTCAGAAAAAAATATAAAAGTGAAGTTATCCACAGATTTTTTTAAAAAATGAAAATCCTATTTGCTATACTTATCTTGTAATTGAGAAAGCAACAAAATTTTCATAAGAAATTTTGGAAAGGTCGAAGAAGAACAGAAGAAATTTTATAAACAAACATATGGCAGCAAAGAAAAAGGCTCCAGCAAAGAAGAAGGCCGCTCCAAAAAAGAAGGCCGCTGGAAAGAAAAAGAGAATTTAGTTTCTCTTAAACCCCGCGAAAGCGGGGTTTTTTGTTTGTGTGGTCGTGCTTGTCTATTTTTAAATAAGTGTTCAAATATTTTTTTTTGCCTATTTTTTGAGAAGCTATATAATGGTAGCGACAGTAAAAAGTCTTTAATCTCATATAAATCTATGAAAATAAGTATTTTAGGGACAGATTTGGATGTTACTCCTAGCCTCAAGACTTATACCGAAGAGAAGTTCGGGGCACTTGCGAAACTTGTGAAACATTATGATGAGGAGGGGGTGGCTGAGTTGAAGGTGGATCTCGCTCGAAGCACTAATCATCACAAGAAGGGCCTTGTATTCCGAGTTGATGCGAATCTTCGTTTGCCAGGAAAAATGTTACGTGGTGATGATGAAAATACTGATATCCGGGCGGCGATTGATGTGGTGGAAGAAAAACTTCGGAGAGAGATAGAAAAATATAAAACGCAACACGAAGTGAAGCGTGGTGAACGAGAGAAGTAGACTGCATGTTTAACTTTTTAAAGAATTTTTTCCCCGATCGTTCTCTTGATGGGTTTAAGTTGGAGGTTGAAGAAATTAATGCCTTGGAAGCCGAGGTGCTTAATCTATCTAGCGCCGAATTAAAGTCTAAGAGCGACGAATTGCGTATAAAGCTGAGAGAAGAAGGAGAAACTCCTACTTCTCGTCATCTGGCTTTTGCGTTGGTTCGGGAAGCAGCGAAAAGGACTCTCGGGCAAAGACCGTTTGATGTCCAGCTTTTGGGTGGTCTAGTTTTACACAAGGGAGCAGTGGCGGAGATGTCAACTGGAGAAGGGAAGACGCTCTCGGCGGTGGCACCGGCTTACTTCAATGCACTTTTTGGACAAGGTGTTCATGTGGTTACTGTGAATGATTACTTGGCTCGTCGTGATGTGGCTTGGATGGGACAGGTTTATCATGCGCTAGGGCTGACTGTTTCCTGTATCGTTCCCGGTGCGGCATATATGTATGATCCAGAGTGGAAGATTCCGGAAGGTACGGGGACGATGATTGATCAGGCGAGAGATACGACGGGGAGTTTTTTGGTTCAGCAAGATTTCTTACGTCCAATTTCTCGGCGTGAGGCGTATTTGGCAGATATCACTTACGGTACTAATCACGAGTTTGGTTTTGATTATCTCCGTGACAATTTAGTACAGAGTGTCGCTGATCAAGCACAACGACCACACTACTATGTAATCATCGACGAGGTCGATAGTATTTTAATAGATGAAGCCCGGACACCGCTTATTATTGCGGCGCCCGATGCGCAGTCGAGCGAGTATTATAAAACTTTTGCGCGAGTGGTTCGTTACCTAGTGAAGGATGAGGATTACACGGTTGATGAGAAACTTAAAAATGTACGTATTCTTGATAGTGGTATTGAGAAAGTGGAGAAAGCTTTAAGTATTAAGAATATTTATACTCCAGAGAATCTGCGTCTTGTTCATTATCTGGAAGAAAGTTTGAAGGCGCACGCTCTTTTCCGGAAGGATAAGGAGTATGTGGTAAAGAATGGAGAGATTCTGATCGTCGACGAGTTCACTGGTCGATTGCTGCATGGTCGTCGATATAATGGAGGGTTGCATCAAGCGATTGAGGCAAAGGAGGGAGTTTTTGTGAAAGAAGAATCTCGGACATATGCCAAAATTTCCATCCAAAATTACTTCCGTCTCTACAATAAAATTGGTGGTATGACTGGTACAGCTCAGACTTCGGCCGAGGAGTTCCATAAGGTATACGAACTTGAGGTGGTGAGTATTCCCACGAATCGTCCATTGGCCAGAGAGGATATGTCTGATGCCATATATAAGAATTCAGAAATAAAATGGAATGCTGTGGTGAATAAGGTGGAAGAACTTTATCAGAAAGGCCAACCGGTTCTTTTGGGTACGACTTCGATTGAGAAAAACGAACTTCTTTCACGGTTGCTGAATCGGGCTGGGGTGCCCCACGAGGTTCTGAATGCCAAGAATAATGAACGCGAGGGTTCGATTGTGGCTCAGGCAGGTAGGTATAAAGCAGTTACGGTAGCGACGAATATGGCTGGTCGTGGCGTCGACGTTATTCTGGGTGGCAACCCACCGGATCCAGAGATGGCGAAAAAAGTTCGTGAGCTTGGTGGTTTGTTTGTGATTGGCACGGAACGACATGAGGCACGACGTATTGATAATCAGCTTCGGGGACGATCGGGTCGTCAGGGTGATCCTGGAGCATCTCAATTCTTCCTTTCATTAGATGATGATCTGATGAGAATTTTTGGTGGCGAACGGGTGCAGAGTTTGATGAGTCGATTTAATTTACCGGACGATTTACCTATCGATTTGCCAATGGTTTCTCGGGTAGTGAGTGAGGCTCAAGCGAAAGTGGAGGGTTCTTATTTCGATATGAGAAAGCATTTGCTTGAGTACGATGATGTCTTGAATAAACAGCGTATCGCGGTCTATAAACGTCGTAGTGAGATTTTAACTAGCTTCGAGAAGCAGGTTTTGACTGAGAAGGTTGAGGAGGCAGTGCTAGGTCAACTTGAAAAGTTTGCGAGTCAACTGGAGATAGTGGAAAATCCTCCAGAGTTTTGGGAGGAGCTCAAAACTATCTGTATAACTGCAAAGATTATTCCTTCGGATTTTGTGTGGCCAGAGCAGGGAGATCTTGATCCAGTCCGGGAGGAGATTAAAAAGAAGGCCGAGGCAGTTGCTTCGAATCCACAAACGATTAATCAGCTTTTGGGAACTTTGGATATGCTATGGCTGAATCATCTAGAAAATAATGATGCCTTGAGTGAGTCGATTGGTCTTCGAGCATATGGTCAGCGGGATCCTTTGGTGGAGTATCGTAGGGAGAGCCATCGTTTGTTCACTGAGTTTTGGGATATGTTTAATGCTTGGGTATTTGAGAATATTTTCCGTTTAGCGAATGATGGTGTGCAAGCAGGGAGTGCCTCTCCGATGATTCATATTCCTGCACCGAAAGAATCTTTGAAAAACGCTGATGGAGAAAAAGTAGGCCGGAATGACCCTTGTCCCTGTGGAAGCGGGAAGAAGTATAAGCACTGTCATGGGAAGTAGATCGAAAATTATAAAGAAGAAAACGTGGTTGGGTTATTTTGATGATGTTCTCTCGGGGAAAAAGAACTATGATTTGCGTCTCAACGATTTTGAGATAAATGAAGGGGATACTTTAGTTCTTGAGGAGTGGGATCAGAATAACCAGACCTATACAGGGAGGAGTGTTGAGAAAAAAGTGGCGTATGTCGGAAAGTTTGACCTAGATAAACTTTTTTGGTCCAAGAAGGAGATTGAAGAAAAGGGTATTCAGATTATCTCTTTGGAATGACGAGATGAAGGAAAGCAAATTCAAGCCAAAAGTGGGACAGATTGATTATACGCATGCACGTTGGGCGCCTGTGGTAAATTGTGTTCTGCATTACAAGGGGAAGGTTCTTTTGGTTCAGCGCAGTACCGAATTGAATTTTTATCCTGGTTACTGGAGTGGGGTTTCTGGATTCCTTGATGACAAGAGAAGTTTGAGCCAGAAAATAGCAGATGAAATTAAGGAGGAGGTTGGAATCTCTAGGAATAAGATTGGGCAGATTCAGTTGGGTCGAATATTCGATCAAGAGGAGTTCAAGTACAAGAAAACTTGGATAATGCATCCTGCCCTAGTTGAGGTCAAAAGTGATAAGATTAAACTTAATTGGGAGGCAGAAGATTATGCGTGGTTGACTCCGAAGGAAGCAAAAAAGTTTAAGTTATTACCTGGATTCGAGGAGGTTTTGAAGAGTTTAGTTTCTTTAATGTCGAGATAAAATATCTTTTATGGAAAATCAAATCATACTGCAAGTTGGAGTGAAGGCATTACTGAAAAACAAGGAAGGAAAGTATTTATTGTTACGACGCTCACTCGAGAAATATCCGGATATTCAGGGGCGGTGGGATATTGTTGGTGGGCGAATCGACCCGGGAACGACGCTTTTGGCAAACCTTCAGAGGGAGGTTAGTGAAGAGACGGGTTTACGTTTGGTCGGTGAACCTCAGTTAGTTGCTGCTCAGGATATTATGAGAAGTCCGGGCAAGCACGTGGTTCGTTTGACTTATATTGGCGAAGTAGAGGGGGATCTTGTGCTTGATGTGACCGAGAATGATAAAAGTGAGTGGTACAGTTGGGAAGATATTGTGAAAGTTGAAGATCTGGATGTGTATTTCAAGGAGATCCTTGGTTTGATTGGCGGCCATCTAAGGTGATCTTTTATGCTGTTCTCTTTCTCTGTATTGAGTAGCCGCGAAGAGATAAGGTGTGGTTTTTCGAACCGTCGAGATGGTTCGATGCATCGGCACTTGGAAAAGGAGAATCGAGAAATTTATTTCAAGAAAATAGGAATCGATCCTAATCGAGTTGTTACGCCAGATTTGGTTCATAAGACAAAGGTTGTGGTTGTTACAAGCGAAGAGGCTGGCCAAATTATCTCCGATACTGATGGTTTGATTACCGAGGAGAAGAATTTATTTCTGACCGCAACCGCTGCCGATTGTTTTATTATTTATTTTTACGATCCCGTGCGACGAGTGGTTGGTATTGCTCATGCAGGTTGGCGAGGAATAATGGCCGATATATCTAGGGAGATGATTTCGAAGATGAGCGAGCGTTTTGAGGTGAATCCTGGGGATTTATTAGTTGGTATTAGTCCGGGGATTCAGAAATGTCATTTTGGGATTAGCGCAATGGATAAAGAGAAGTATTCTATCTATCCGAGGTTTATTTTTGAGAGAAATGGTAAGGTTTTTGTCGATTTAACGGCTATTCTTAAGGATCAATTACAGTCTTTAGGTGTAGCGGAATCTCAGATAGAAGATTCTGGTATCTGCACGTATTGTGAGGAACGGGATTATTTTTCTTATCGTCGAGACAAGCCGAAAGAGGTTCAACCGATGGTTGGATATATTGGCTTGGTCTAATCTTCAGATTGGGATTTGCCGAAATGAATGGCCTTAGGGTAGACTGAGTTGTCGAGCTTTTAGATCTTTATCATAATGGTCCAGATGAATAGAAACTCATTCATTGTAGGTTTTGTTGTCCTTGTGATTGTGGTGGGTGGAATTTCTCTTTTATCCTATAAGGGTGAATCGGGGAAAGGAATGATGGGTGATGACGAAGGAGTCGGAGGAAGGATCGATAACTACTCAACAGAATCATCAACAGTAGCGACGGGGGTCGTACCGACTCAGAAAACAGATACCACGGTAACGTCAACTATAAAAAATAAAATGAACTATATTACGTTAAACACCAGTTTAGGAGCGATTAAGTTTCAGACCTATGACGCTGATGCGCCAAAAACTGTTCAGAATTTTATCACGCTGGCGAATAAAGGTTTCTATAATGGCGTTATTTTCCACCGGGTTATTAAAGATTTCATGATTCAGGGTGGTGATCCAACAGGTACGGGTATGGGCGGGCCTGGGTATCAGTTTGAGGATGAGCTAAATCCTGCGACCCCTTCCTATAAGGAAGGTTATAAGAAAGGTGTGGTAGCTATGGCTAATGCCGGACCAAATACAAATGGGAGTCAGTTCTTTATTATGCTTGCTGATACACCGCTCCCCAATGCCTATACCATTTTCGGGAAAGTGGTGGCTGGTCAGGAGGTGGTAGACAAGATTGGTGATGTGCAGACCGGACCCCAGGATCGTCCAGTTACTCCAGTAACTATCAATTCGGTAGTTGTTGAGGAGGTTAAGTAAGGCAGTAAATGAAGGCACTCTCAGTTTCTAATCTCATTAAAACCTACCCGACGGGCGCGCAAGCCCTTAAGGGAATTAGCCTCGAAATTGAGGAGGGTGATTTTTTTGCGCTCTTAGGACCGAACGGTGCGGGAAAAACAACGCTGATTGGTATTACTGCTGGGTTAACAAATAAAACAAGTGGTACGGTTCGAGTTTTTGGCAGAGATATTGATCAGTCTGGTGATGAGGCGAAGTCATTCATTGGTCTAGTACCTCAGGAGATGAATTTTAGTATTTTCGAGAAACCAATTGATATTGTGGTCAATCAGGCTGGATATTATGGGATTCCTAGGACTGTGGCTACAAAAGATGCCGAGAGGTATCTGAAACAGCTTGGTCTTTGGGAGAAACGAAATGACCCTTCGCGGACTTTGTCTGGAGGAATGAAGCGGCGGTTAATGATTGCTCGGGCCTTAATCCATCATCCCAGACTTTTGATTCTTGATGAACCAACTGCGGGTGTGGATATTGAACTGCGCCGTGGTATGTGGGATTTTCTGCAGGAGCTCACTAAGGAGAAGGGGATCACAATTATTCTTACTACTCATTATCTCGAGGAGGCGGAACAGTTGTGTAAGAATGTAGCGATTATCAACAAAGGGCAAATTGTTGAACAGGGGAGTATGGTTGAGGTGTTGGGTCGGTTAGATAAGGAGACTTTTATTTTCTATCTCAAAAATTCTTTGGAGCAATCCGCGCTGGAGTCATTACAGAAATACCATCCTAAGTTAGTTGATGAAAAAACTTTAGAGGCGAGTTTGCAGACTGGTCAGATTCTGAGTGATCTCATGAGGGAGTTGGGAAATCATCAGATTGAGGTGGTAAGTATGCGGAACAAGTCGAACCGCCTTGAAGAGGTTTTTATGAATTTTACTTCCTAATATGAGCTGGAAAAGAATTCTGATCTCGTATCTCACCATTGTGCGGAAGGAAACCACTCGTTTCTTTCGAATCTGGACACAGACGATGTTGCCATCAGTCGTTACTTCCGTTTTGTATTTCTTAATTTTCGGGGCATTTATTGGTTCTCAGGTTCAGCCGATTAGCGGACTGTCTTATATGCAGTTCATCATTCCTGGCTTAGTGATGATGGCGGTGATTACCAACTCATTTTCTAATGTGGTTGGTTCTTTCTTTGGTTCGAAGTTTATGAAAAACATTGAGGAGCTGATGGTATCGCCAACGCCAACGTGGGTGGTGATTGCTGGTTTCACAACTGGTGGTGTACTTCGTGGAGTAGTGGTGGGTGGGTTGGTTCTCGGCGTCTCTCTTTTTTTCACGAGTCTTTCGATTTTACATCTGGGTCTGGTAGTCTTATTTATGATTCTGACCGCTTTGCTTTTCTCTTTAGCCGGATTATTTAACGCGCTTTTTGCCAGAAATTTTGACGAGATTTCGATTATTCCGGTTTTCGTGCTTACTCCATTAACCTATCTTGGAGGAGTGTTTTATTCGGTCAACGCCTTGCCTGAGTTCTGGCGGATGATTTCGCATCTGAATCCGATTCTCTATATGGTCAATGGGTTCCGGTATGGCTTCTTTGGGATCTCTGATGTGAATGTGGTGACTAGCTTGATTATCCTAGTGATCATGAATGCGATTCTCCTTTCTATCGATTGGTATTTGATTCATAAGGGGACCGGGCTAAAGAGTTAGATAGAGAAAACTTATACTATTGGTAGCTATTGCTTTTTTTAGTGGATATGGTATAGTACCAAATGTAAGTGTTTTCTCGAGGCGTTTCGTTCCCCGTGCTTCATTATGTAAGCCGATGGAATAGGTAGCCGTAAAGAGAAGGAGGTCGCCTTACATAACGACGTACGAACAATGGCAAAAAGATTATATGTGGGTGGACTGCCTTATTCTACCAATGATGCAGAGCTTAAGGACGCATTTATGCGCGCCGGAAGCGTTGAATCAGCAACGGTAATCATGGATAAGATGACAGGTCGCTCAAAGGGTTTTGGTTTCGTGGAAATGTCTAACGACGAGGAAGCTGATAAGGCCATCGAGATGTGGAATGGCCAGGAGCTTGGTGGTCGCAGACTGACTGTGAACGAAGCCCGTCCAATGGAGGCTCGCGCCCCAAGGACAGGTGGTTACGGAATGCGAAACTAGTTTTCGTTTCTGTATCACTACAAAGAACTCCGGATAATACCGGGGTTTTTTGTTTTAATACTGCTCTTGCGGAGAGTCTCATTTTCTGATATAGTTGGCTCGCAAAGTAGAGATAGTCACTGCTTTCGGGCAGATTTTTTATTATGAAAAAAGTTAGAAACATTGCTATTATCGCGCACGTTGACCACGGAAAGACCACTTTGGTGGACGCTTTGTTGCGTCAGTCGAAGACGAAGATGAAGAAGGAAGTTTCTGGGGCTGACTTGATTATGGACTCGAACGAACTTGAAAAAGAGCGTGGCATTACAATTTTTTCCAAGAATGCGTCGGTTGATTGGCAGGGAACGAAGATCAACATTATCGATACGCCTGGTCACGCTGATTTCGGTGGCGAGGTAGAACGTGTGCTCACGATGGCTGATGGTTGTTTGCTTTTGATTGATGCGAAAGAAGGTCCAATGCCGCAAACGCGTTTCGTGTTGCGTCGAGCCTTGGCCATGAAGCACAAGATCGTGGTGGTGGTGAATAAGATTGATAAACCAGACGCACGGATCGCACATGTCCTGGATAAGACCATCGATCTCTTTTTGGAGTTGGGTGGGGAGAACGTAGATATCGATTTTCCTGTTATTTATGCGTCGGCAAAACAGGGTTTGGCGGGGCTTGAGCCGGATCTTTCGAAGATGACGGATATTTCGCCAATTTTTGATATTGTGCTCAAAGAAATTCCTGAGCCAACTGGTGATCCGACGAAGCCAATGCAGATGCATATCACGACTATCTCTGGCGATGACTTCAAAGGAAGAATCGCGACTGGCCGTGTGGTGAACGGTGTGATGAAAGCTGGTGGTGAAGTCATGCACATTAACCGAGAGGGCAAGATGAAGAAGTGCCGTCTCGTCTCTTTGATGACGTTTGAGGGGTTGGAGAGGCTTGATGTCAAAGAAGTTTCGGCTGGGGACATCGCCGCTATTTCGGGAATTCCTGAGATTACGATTGGGGAAACTTTGGCGGATGTGAACTCACCAGTGGCGTTGCCATTATTGGATATTGAGGAGCCAACAGTGAAGATGACGTTTATGATTAACGACTCACCGTTCGCTGGACGCGAGGGACAGTTTACGACTTCGCGACAGATTCGCGAGCGATTATACCGCGAGCTGGAGTCGGATATGTCTTTGCGAGTTGATGAAACGCCGGATGCGAAATGGATTATCTCGGGACGTGGCGAGTTGCACTTAGCAATTTTTATTGAACGATTGCGTCGCGAAGGATATGAGTTCCAGGTTTCGCGTCCTCAGGTGATTGAGAAGGAAGAAAATGGAAAGAAGACTGTGCCGTTTGAACGGGTCTTTATTGAAGTGCCGGAAATGTATTACGGCGCGGTAATTCAGAAGCTTGGTGGTCGTCATGGCGAGCTGAAGGACATGAAGAACGAGAATGGTACGGTTTTCTTGGAGTTTGCGATCCCAACTCGTGGACTTTTTGGATATCGCGATGAATTTTTAACGGACACGAAAGGTTTGGGTATTATCAATACCATGTTTGACGAATATAGGGTTGATAGCCAGGCTTGGAAAGATGCCGAAAGGGGATCGTTGGTGGTGTATGAGAGTGGCACTTCTAACCTTTACGGTCTTATCAATGTGCAGGATCGAGGAGTTTTGTTTATTGGCCCTGGCGTAGAGGTCTACAAAGGACAGGTGGTTGGCCAGAACTCTCGCACGCAGGATATGCGTATTAACGTGTGCAAGACGAAAGAGCTTTCCAATATGCGTTCCAAGAACGATGGCGCGAGTGATCACTTCGATACGCCAAAAGAAAAAGGCCTTGAGGACGCGCTCGAGTATATTGGTGACGATGAACTTGTGGAGGTAACGCCGAAGAGCGTGCGTATCCGAAAAATGATTTTGGACGAGGCTGAGGAGAAACGCCTCAAATCTTTGAGCGGCCAGGCGAAGAAGTAGGATTTATTAGGATTGAAATAAAAAAGCCCAGCCAGAAATGAATTCCGGTTGGGCTTTGGCTTTTCAAGGCCTAAACTACCTTGAAGTTGGTGAACTTTGGGGCTAGAGGCTCGAGCTTTCCGACTGTGCCGTTGGGCAGGAAGGCCACGTGGGCGAAGCCTTCTTCCATGGCCACCGATGGGATTGGCCGCTCCATAGGGAGAATGACCGCTGCTGGTTTGAGTCTTCTACAGTCTTCAGCGTGTTCTCTGTAGTCTTTCGGGTCGCTTCGCTGCCATTCGAAGGCGGATCCTTTGGGGAAGCATCTTTGGAGTTCTGCCACTTCGAGACGCTCCAGATCCGCAGGATCTCTGCGTAGAACTAGTATCAAATAACGCGCCATAGCCTTGGTTCTCCTTTTGGCGTTTTAAACTCCGCATACTATCACATATAGATAGATAGGAGTCAATTTTGTAAAAGCTCGAGATTCTTGGGTTATATTAAAAATAGGAAACTCAGAGTAGGATTAGAAGAATCAATTTTATGCCACGGAAGAAAAATATTGTACAAGCGACGCTTTGGTCTTTGGGTGGCGAGCAGTCTCAACCGAAGAAAGAGCCCAAAGTGAGAAAAGAAAAAGTTCAGAAGTTGGTACTACCCAAGATTCAGGAGCCTGAGCCGGAGTCTTTGGTGTTTTCGGTTGGCGACTATCTTTCGCATCTTTCGAGGCTGGTTGGCGCGAAAGAAGTTTTGGTGCAGGGAGAGATCTCGGGATACAAGACGCATCCGGCGGGAGCTTTTTTTTCATTAAAAGATCAGGAAGGCGATGGGCTTCTGCGGTGCTACATGCCACCCAGATATTTGCATCAGTTAGGATTTGATCTTGAGGATGGGTTATTGGTACAAGCAACCGGTGTTGCCAGTATTTACCGTCCGCGTGGCGAGCTAAGTTTTACAGTTTCGAATATTTCTTTGGTTGGTGATGGATCGTTGCGACAGGCGTATGAGGCGTTGAAGAGAAAACTAGAAGAAGAGGGACTTTTCGTGCGTAAACGTGAGCTACCAGAATTTATACAACGGATTGGTTTGGTGACCGCCAAGACGGGCGAGGTGATCCATGATTTTCGTCGTAATTTAAAAATGCTTGGTTTTAAAATTGATTTTATTGATGTTCGAGTGCAGGGATCTGAAGCCCCGGTACAGGTTGTTGAGGCTATCCAGACGTTTAATAGAAAACGAGAGGTGGAGATTATTGTGGTTATGCGTGGTGGAGGTAGTCTTGAGGATTTGCAGGCGTTTAATGATGAGCGGGTGGCGAGGGCGATATTTCGATCAGATATTCCAGTTTTAGCAGCTATTGGTCATGCGCGGGATATTCCGATTGCCTATATGGTTGCTGATGCGGCGGCTGATACGCCAACTGCGGCGGCCGTGACGATGAATCGTTCGTGGCAAAGATTAGAAAGTTCTCTGCCACTTTTACGGGTTGATTTGCTTAGTAATTTTCTAGTTGTTTTAGAGGAGAAGAAAAACGAAGTACGAGCCGGTCTTGAGCGTTTACTTTTTGGTATCGATCGGCTTTTGCAGATTCCGAAGGAGTTTCGTCGGAGGCTTATTCGTGAGATTCGGGCGATTGAAAAGAAGAGGTTTGAGATTCGGGATCTGGCTCGCCGAGAGCTCGCGCGTATAGTACAATCACTAGGCATTTATATCAGGCAGGCAAGAGAAAGTGTGGGTTCTGCTCATGTCTATATTCAGGGAGTAAGTCCGGAGCGGAATTTGCGTTTAGGGTATAGCATTGTGACGGGTGATGATGGCCGGGTAGTGAGACAGACTAAGGATGTCGTTGTCGGTTCCAGTCTGAAAACATTACTGTCTGATGGTTCGTTTGTGTCGAAGGTAGAAATTATTGATAAAACAAAAGATCACCATGAATAAAGATAAAAAAGATAGCGTGAGCGAATCACTTTCTAAACTGGAGCAGATTACTCGTTGGTTTGATGCTCAGAAGGAAATTGATGTGGAGGATGGAATGCGTAAGGTGAAGGAGGGAGCAGTGCTGGTCAAAGAGTTGGAAAAAAGACTGGCTGAAATTGAGAATGAGTTTCGAGAAGTCAAAAAAGATTTAGGAGTTGAGGAGGAGTCTTAGAGACTTATTATGCAGGGCTTACTGGATAGAGTAATAGAGGCGATTACTCAGTATGGTGCCTGGGGTGTTTTTGTAATCGCTTTTTTAGAAGAGGTTATTGCGCCCATTCCATCAACGCTCACCATTATGGCGGCTGGGTTTGTGTTGCTTAGCCCATATTCGACTTTTTGGGAGGCCCTTTTTCCAGCCATTCTCTATATTGCGATTCCAACTTCTTTGGGAATGGTTTTAGGTGGATTAATTATTTATGCCCTAGGTTATTATGGAGGCAAAGCGATTATTGATCGGTGGGGGAAGTGGTTTGGACTTTCCTGGAGTTCGGTAGAAAAAATGCAAAAGTATTTTGAGCGAGGGCATGGTGACGAAATGGTACTTGTTGGGCTGAGGGTTATTCCGATATTCCCTAACTCGCTTATATCCGGTGTGTGTGGAGTTCTAAGATATCCTTTAAAACCTTTTATTATCCTTAGTTTTCTGGGAGGTATTCCGCGGGCTTTGTTAATGGCCATGTTGGGTTGGTGGGCGGAAAATACATACAGAGTTTACGGCGAGGCGTTGTCTGGAGTGGAGAGTTGGGTGGTTGGTTTTGGTGGGTTAATCGGGGTGATTTTACTTATCTCTTTGATAGTCAAGAAGAAGAAAAATGAGAATTCCTAGTTCGATTATTACAACTCTTCGGAATGGTGGGGTGGGGGTAATGCCAACTGATACAGTCTATGGCTTGGTTGGGATTGCTCGTAGCCCTGAAGCTGTGGAAAGAATCTTCAAGGTGAGGAAAAGAAATATTCATAAACCTTTTATTATTCTTATTTCGCACATTGACGAAATTGAGCTTTTTGGTGTTCATCTTAATGTTGAGGACAAAAAAATTCTCGGGCGAATTTGGCCAGGCCCAGTGAGTGTTGTCTTGCCGTGTGGAGATAAAAAGTTTCGTTACTTGCATCGTGGAAAAAAGTCTTTAGCGTTCCGTTTAGGAAAAGTTTCTTGGTTGCATAGTTTGATTAAAAAAACTGGCCCATTGGTTGCTCCTAGTGCTAATCCGTCCGGTCTCCCAACGGCGAGTTCTATTGCTATGGCAAAAAAATATTTTAAAAAGGATATCGATTTTTATGTTGCTGGAAAGGTTTTATCCGGTTTACCATCGACCGTCATTCGTTTGAAGAATGGGAAAGTGATAGTGGAGAGAGAAGGGGTTATTTCTAAGACAGATATCAGAAAGATGGTGTCATAAGTTCTCCACAGCTATCTTTGACAATTCATCTGAGGCGGTTAGACTGAAAACATGCGTAAAACATTATTATCGTTAGTATTAGTATCGTCAGTTGTGTCGCCAGTAGCGTATGCCCAAGATCCAGGAATGAGGACGCCACCACCGCCACGAGAAGTAGTTCGTGAACAGATTCAGAATACGAGGAAGGAGGGGCGTTCGGATATTCGAGAGATGCGAGCCAGTACCACAGAGCAGATGCGTCAAGCGCGAACAAATATGGTTTCTACAACCAGGGATGTTCGGGATGGAGCACGTGATAGCATTCAGGATCTGAGGGAGGATGCTCGAGAGAGATTAAACAATGCAAGTGGTTCTGATCGTGAGGCTATTATGAAGCAGCTTCGAATGGAGTCTGAGGAGATTCGAGAGAAGGCTCGAGAAGAGGTGAAGAATGCCCGAGAGAAGTTTTTGAGTTCAATGGAGGAGAAGAGAGAGGCGCTTAAAACAAAAATTGAAGCTAGTCGTGAAGCTTTGAAGAAAAAGATTGAAGGCTTTAAGGATGAACGGAAGAAGGAGGTTGCCTCGAATGTAGGTGAGAATCTCAATAAAGTGAATGAGTCGGCTACGAATCAGTTGGGTAAGGCCTTGGATCAGTTGAGTGATGTTTTGGGAAGAGTATCTTCTCGGGCAGACAAAGCTTCTGATCGTGGTCTCGATGTTTCCGCAGTTCGAACAGAGATAGGGAATGCCAGTAGTGCTATTGGAGTGGCTCGAACTGCTGTTCTGGCACAGGTGGCAAAAACTTATTCGGTAACAATTACGACCGAGGAGAAACTCAAGAGCGACCTCGAAGCCGCTCGTAAGTCACTCCGAGGAGATATCGAGAAAGTACGGGAGCTGGTGAAGACCGCTCGCGAATCAGTGAGAAAAGCCGCTACCACACTTGCTCAGATTCCTCGTGTAGATGACGATTCGTCCGTGCCAGCTACTACTACAGCAACTTCGTCAACCCAGTAGAATATTCCCCTAAAAATACTTACCATACTATGGAAAATAACAAAGGCAGTCTCATTACTATCGTTATCATCATCGTTGTAGTCTTGCTTGGAGTAGCGTTATGGTGGTCGCAGAATAGCAGTGTGCCAACCACACCTACGGAATCGAACACTTCTTCGACGACAATGATCCAGCAACAAGCCGCAGATCTCACCGCGACGATTCAGGCGGATCTCGATAGTATCGATACCGGTAGCACAACCCAGGACCTGGAGGTCATTGATTCAAATATCAATTCTCTGTAGTTTTCGGGAATACTTTAAGAATTGAAAAGCCTAGCAGATAATGCTAGGCTTTTCATATTGTTTTTTAATTTTCTATATGCCACACACAAAAAAAATAAAAATAGTTGCCACTCTTGGACCGGCTAGTGATAACGAGGAGATGATTGAGAAGTTGGTACGTGCGGGAGTTAATATCTTCCGTCTGAACTTTTCTCATAGTGAATGGGACTATTTCAGTACGGTTATTGATCGAATTCGTAGGGTAGAGAAGCGGGTTGGTTTCCCTTTGGGGATTATCGGAGATGTTCCGGGGCCAAAGATTCGTATTGGTAGTGTTGGCGAAGGGGTGGAGTTACGTCCTGGAAATCGAATTCGAATTACCGGACAGTCAATGATCGGTTCTCGAGAAATTATTTCAGTTAATTTTCCGGCAATCTTAAAACATATCAAGAAAGGTACAGAGATTTATCTTTCCGATGGTATGATCAAGATGGAGGCTGAGAAGATTGATAGCGAGGGAGTAATTGCCAAGGTGACGGGAGGAGGACTTCTTCGCTCTCGAATGGGTTTTTCAGCCCAAGGGATGGCTCTTGATGCGTTTGCATTGACGGCTCGAGATCGACTTTTCATTAAAAAATTAGTTTCAGCTGGTTTGGATATGGTTGCGATTTCATTTGTACAGACAGATAAAGATGTCTTGAGAGTTTCCCGACTTCTTCCGAAAAAGAATCGTCCGATGTTGGTGGTGAAGATTGAGACAGCAAAAGCAGTTGAGAATATTGAATCCATCTTGGCAGTGTCCGATGGGTTGATGATTGCACGTGGCGACTTAGGTTTTTCGATTCCTTATCCAGAACTTCCGCACGTACAGAAAAAACTTATTGATTTGTGTCTGAAGAATGCCAAGCCAGTAATTACCGCGACTCAGATGCTTGAGTCTATGATTCATAATCATTTTCCGACTCGTGCTGAAGTGAGTGACGTAGCGAATGCTATTTTGGATGGGACCGACGCTGTTATGCTCTCGGCCGAGACGGCTATTGGTGATTTTCCTGAGGAAACGGTTAAAACTATGACGCGGATTATCCAGGGTGCGGTTCCTCGAGTAATCGAACGAGAATTTTCTGATAAGAAGACGACTGCTGACGCAGTGGCAGCTTCGGCAGTGAAAATTGCTCATCAGCTTGATGCCCGATTAATTGTGGTTTTCACCCATAGTGGTGCTACGGCTCGTCGAATTGCTCGTCATCGTACTACCCAGCCGATTATTGCTCTATCTTCTGAAGAAAGAACAGTTCGAGAATTAATACTGAGTGGTAATGTGACTGCTCTGAAGGCGCATGTGAGTAAAGATGTTGCCCAGCTTATTATTCAGGCCAGAGAAGTAGCTCGAAATAATCCTATCGTCCGACTGAAGAAGGGGGAATCTTTCGTGATTAGTGCGGGTTTGCCGTTTGGTCAGAGTGGAGGAACAAATTTGGTTTTAATTGAGAAGGCTTAAGAGACGCGAAGAATCTTGTGTTTAAAATAGTTAAAGAATCGAATACATCAAATGCTCGTTTGGGTGTGATCGAGACACCTCATGGCATCGTGGAGACGCCTGCCTATGTCATCGTCGGTACTCATGCCGAGGTGCGGTGTCTGACGCCGGTTGATCTGGAGGCTTCTGAAACGCAGTTGATTATTGCAAATACTTATCACCTTTGGCGGGAGCTGGGGGATGAAGGATTAGCGAGCTATCCGGGACTTCATGCGGATATGCAGTGGCCTCATCCGATTATGACCGATTCCGGCGGGTTTCAGGTTTTTAGTTTGGGCGTTGCGCGAGAGGATGGCATGGGCAAGGTGAAAAAAGAGAGTGGTGATGTGATCGAGCCAGGAGAGAATTTAGTGCGGGTGACTGAGTCGGGAGTGTATTTTATGGAGGATGGCGAGGAACAGTATCTTGATGCTGAGCTTTCGGTACGTATTCAGGAGCAACTCGGTGCGGATATTATCGTGGCTTTTGATGAACCGACTTCGCCAAATCATAGTTATGAATATACGAAGGAGTCTTTGCGACGAACGCACAAGTGGGCGGAGCGTTCGCTTGAGGCGCGGGTGACTAAGCAAATTATGTATGGTGTGGTTCAGGGTGGTGCTTTTCCTGATTTACGAAAAGAAAGTGCTGAGTTTATTGGGCGTTTGCCTTTTGAAGGATTTGCGATTGGCGGAGCTTTTGGTGATTCATTTGGCAGTAAAAAAGATCAGATGATCACTGAGCTCGAAGCTTCGATTCCATTTTTGCCAAAAGATCGTCCGCGGCATCTTTTGGGTATTGGAAGAATTGAGGATTTATTTGTTGGGGTTGAGGCAGGGATCGATACATTCGACTGTGTGATTCCTACGCGTGAGGCTCGGCATGGTTCAGTCTGGACCCGAGCTGGTCGGTTCGATCTCAAGAAATCAATATACGAAAATGATGACTCGCCAATTGATGAATTGTGTACGTGTCCCGTGTGTACTATTCATCAGATCGATCGTCGTTCTTTGCGAAAGTTATTCAAAGATAAAGATCCTTTAGCTGGCCAGATGGCTACATTGCATAATGTGTATTTCTTTAATAATTTGATGTCCGAGATGCGCGCCGCAATAAAAAATGATGCCTGGGCTGAGCTTAAGAATCAGTATCTTTCTAAGAAGGATGGAGATCAGAGTCTCTCCGGCTAAGGTTCGGCAGTTTCAACAGAAGATATGGGGATATTATGAAGCGCATGGTCGTGATATGCCGTGGCGCAACACGAGGAATCCTTATCGGATTTTTGTTTCTGAGATAATGCTCCAACAGACACAGGTGGAGCGAGTGAAAGAAAAATATTTACTTTTCTTAAAATCATTTCCTAGTTTTGAAGTGTTAGCGGAAGCTTCGCTTCCTGAAGTACTTCGTGTCTGGCAGGGGTTGGGCTATAACCGGCGCGCTGCTTATCTCTTGCGATCAGCTCAGATTATAGTCAATGAGCATGACGCAAAGCTTCCACGGGAAGAGGAGATGCTAATAACCCTGCCTGGTATTGGTCGAGGAACAGCCGGTTCAGTGTTGGCTTTCGCTTTTAATCTCCCGACAGTTTTTATCGAAACGAATATTCGTCGAGTATTTATTCATGAGTTTTTTAAAGATCAGAAAAATATTACCGACGAAGATATTAGAGAGTTAGTGCGGAGAACCTTAGTTAAGGATAATCCTCGAGAGTGGTATTACGCTCTTATGGACTATGGGTCTTTTCTCGCCAAAGAACTTGAGGGGAATCCTAATCGTGTGAGTCTGACATATCGGAAGCAAGCGACTTTCAAGGGATCGAGAAGGGAGGTTCGTGGAATCATTATTCGATTACTTTTAAAACGTGATATGTCCGTTCGGGATCTCATTCAACAGACCGAAAAAGATTCAGATCTCGTGTTTCAGGCACTTCGGGATTTAGAAAAAGAGAGAATTGTTCAGCAGAAAGGGGAGCTGTATGTATTGTCGGGAGAGTAGAAAATATGTGGAATATGTAGTACAAAAGAAGGTATGACTAAGACTTCCTGGGAGAGAGTGGCGCCTTGGTATGATGAACTGCTTAAAGGGGATGACACCTACCAGCTCAAGGTGATTTTGCCACAGCTTGAACGCTTGATGGAGATTAAGCGAGGCGAGGCTATTTTAGACCTGGCGTGTGGGCAGGGTTTTTTCTCAAATCATTTCGAGAGGGCTGGTGGTGAGGTGATTGGCGTCGATGCTTCTCGACAGCTTATTGCTCGAGCCAAGGAGGCTTTTCGTCGAGTGAAATTTTATGTCGGTCAGGCTGACAAACTTTCTTTTATAAAAAATAAAACTGTCGATAAGGTAGCTATTATTTTAGCCATCCAGAACATTCAGGAAGTTGGTTCAGTTTTGAAGGAGTGCGCTCGTGTGATGAAGCCGGGAGGACGTTTGTTTATCGTGATGAATCATCCGAGCTTCCGTATTCCGAAGGCGAGCGGTTGGGGGTGGGATGAGGAGTATAAAACGCAGTATCGAAGAATCGATCAGTATCTGAGCGAGTCTAAGGCGAAGATCCAGATGCATCCTGGAGATGATCCGGATAGCCATACACTTTCTTTTCATCGTCCGTTACAGTTTTATTTTAAAACTTTGAAAAATAATGGTTTTTTAGTACGAAATATGGAGGAGTGGGAGTCGCATAAAAAGAGTCAGCCGGGGCCGAGGGCTAAGGCAGAAGATAAGGCACGCAAGGAGATTCCTCTTTTCCTTTTCCTTGAAGCGGTTAAATCAGAATAAATATGAAAGTCCATAGATTCATTGGGGGGTTCGATCTTGGCGATAAGAATATCGTCGTTCAGGATACGGAGTTGGTTCATCAGATAGTGAAGGTTTTGAAGTTACAGAAAGGGGAGGCGGTGATTCTAAGCGACGGTCAGGGCATCGAGCGTCTTGGAGAAATTAAAAATATTGGTCGTAATCAGGTGATGATTGAGTTCAAGGAAAAGATGCGGAAAAATAGAATGGAAGGACCTGAGGTAGTGTTGTATTTAGCCATCCTTAAGAAAGAGAATTTTGAGTTGGTGGCACAGAAGGCCACTGAGGTGGGTGTTTCTACGATTGTGCCGATTATTACCGAACGAACAGTAAAATTAAACCTCCAAAGTGAACGGATAAAAAAGATTATCAAGGAGGCGTCCGAGCAGTCTGGTCGAAGCAGTGTTCCACAGTTATTACCCACTATTTCTTTTTTAGAATCATTAGGACAAATACCAAAAAACGAGGAGAGATGGTTTTTTGATATCGAGGGGGAGTCGTTGCAGTCAGTTTCTCGAACGAAAGAAATGAAGGGCAGGATTCATATTTTTATTGGTCCAGAAGGTGGTTGGAGTGAGGAGGAGAAACTGCAGGCAAAAAAGAAAGGTTGCAAGATGATTTCTATGGGTAGTTTAACTTTGCGTGGAGAGACGGCGGCCATTATTGGTTCTTATCTCGCGGTTAACCAGTAACTATGTCGAAGTTTTCCTTGGATCAGTATGATTTTTCTTTTCCTGAAAATCTGATTGCTCAGAAACCGGTTTCACCTCGGGATGCGGCCCGGTTAATGGTCTATGACCGAAAGGAGAAGAGGGTGGCGTTGGACACATTTGCCCACCTTGGTCGCTACCTTCCTCCACGTTCTGTGTTGGTTATTAATGAGACAAAAGTGGTGCCCGCTCGGCTGACTGTGCATAAGAGAACTGGTGGTCGGGTGAAGCTACTTTTTCTAAGAGAGCAGGATGGTTTCTGGGAGGTTTTGTCGGATAGAAAATTAAAAATAGGGGAGGTGTTGAGTGTTGATGCGACTAAGAAATTAGTCGTTCAGAAACAGGCCGAAGCAATTTTTTATCTTCAGCCATCATTCCCAATCAGTCAGACGTTTCGTTTGCTGGATATTTGTGGTGAAACTCCTATTCCGCCATATATTAAACACTCACCACTTTCTGAGAAGAAATTACGAGGAGAGTATCAGGCAGTTTTTGCAAAAAAGAAAGGTTCGGTGGCAGCGCCGACTGCTTCGTTGCATTTTACAAATAAGTTGATTCAAAGCTTGGAAAAGCAGGGTCATAGCGTGGTGCGACTGGTTTTGCATGTTGGACTCGGCACTTTTTCTCCGGTTACAGAGGAGCAGTTGAGAGCTAAAAAATTGCATCAGGAGTTTTATGAGATTACTCCTCGGGTCGCGGAATTTTTAGAGAGAGCAAAAAAGGAGGGAAGGCCGATTATCCCAGTGGGGACGACTGCCCTAAGAGCTCTTGAATCAGCGGCCGGGAGGGGACCGAGACTTGAAAAATTATCTGGAGAGACAGACTTATTCATCCAGGAGGGGTACAAGTTTAAGTTTACGAGCGGGTTGATTACAAACTTCCATGTACCCCGTTCAAGTTTATTAATGCTTGTATCAGCTCTGGCCTCTCGGAAAGAGGTTCTGAGTCTTTATCGCCTGGCAGTTGAGGAAAAATTCAGGTTATTTTCCTTTGGTGATGGGATGCTTATTTTTTAGCCACAGAGAGGAAAAAATGCTACAATGCCGGGGTCGAACATTTAACTAAATTTAATCAAAAATGACAGATTATAAAGCGAAGTTAGGGATAGTGTATGCCATTGTTGGTTTGGGCATTATGTATGCAGCGATTGTCTATGCTGGTGCTTTCGCGCGATCGATCCAGCCGTCTTCATTTCGTAGTTTTTCGGTTGCTGGCGAGGGGAAGGTGGTGGCCGTGCCGGACGTGGCTCAGTTTTCTTTCGGTGTAGTCACTGAGGGAGGAAAAGATTTGGCTAAGATTAATACTGATAATACCAATCAGTACAACAAAGCCGTTGATTTTTTGAAGAGCAAAGGAGTGGCTAAGGAGGATATTGAAACAACTGAAAGTAGTATCCTTCCTCGTCAGCAGACCTATAACTGTTATCAGTCAGTGGTAGTTGGTGGCGCTGTTCGTCCATGTCCACCAGCAGAAGTTGTGGGGTATACCGTGAGAAAGAGTGTTTCGGTAAAGATTCGTGACTTTGCGAAGATTGGTGAGGTGATGGCCGGCGTCGTGGATAATGGCGCGAATGAGGTTAGCGGTTTGAGCTTTATGATTGATGATCGGAGCAAGGTAGAGAATCAGGCACGTGAGAAAGCCATTACTCAGGCTAAGGAAAAAGCGAAGGCTATTGCGAAGGCGGGCGGTTTCCGCTTGGGGAGACTCTTGGCTATCGAGGAGGGTGGAATGATGCCTTACTATGATCGTGGATATACTGTGGCAAATGAAATGCTAGGTTTTGGTGCAGGTGGAAAAGCATCTCCAGCAGCCTCGATTGAACCAGGCTCAGACAAGGTGATGATCAATGTTTCCTTGCGGTACGAAATCAACTAGCGCTCGCCTTTTCTTAATTTTCCATATCCGAAAGGCATAATGGAAAATTAAAAAAGGCTCGCTGAGTGTAACTGATTGTAATCAAAAAACTCCTCATTGATTGAGGAGTTTTTTGATACTAAGCGATCGAGATGCTAAGCAGTAACGTCTGGCTGGTTTTCGAGCGACCTTAGAACTGCTTCGTTACGAATGGCTAGTTCTACGTAGGATCGTATTTGGTTTTCGTTGGCGTTTGGGTGGACTTTCTTGAGGCGGGCAATCTCGGCAGATACCTCGTCTTCGGGAGGATTAATCTTCTCAGCTTCGGCGATGTCTTCAAGAAGGAAACGGAGCTTTGTCTGATTTTCGATTTGTTCGCGCTTTTCTTTTTTGAACTGCTCCTCAGTTTTATTCAGTTTTTTTACATAATCCTCGAGACTCAGGTTGGCTTCTTTTAGGTCCTCCAAGATGCGATTGAAACTGGCATCAAATTCTTCGTCGACTACCTCTGGGGGGAGGACGATAGTGCTTGCCTGGATTAGCTCCTTGGCGAAGTTCTCTCGTTTCTCTCGGGCTCGTTCACTTTTTCTCTGAGCGAGCATATCTTCTCGGATTTTATTCTTGAAATCCTCAACACTTTCGAAGGGTCCGAGTTTTTTTACAAACTCATCAGTGAGTTCGGCGGGAATCTGAGCTTCCTCATTTCCGGCTCGACTCCTGATCTGATTTTCCATATCGAGGAGCTGTTTGATGAAAACTTCCACCTCTTCTTCTTTGAGTTCGGGAGGAATGTCATTCGCGAAAGCTTTTTTGCCAATTTTTTTATAGTCGGGGAGTTTGATCTCTGGACGAACGGCCACTTCAGCCTTGAATCCCATAGGATTATTGGGGGCAAGCTTAGTGATGGAGATCTGAGGAATGGCTAGTGGTTTCAAGTCGTGGTCAGCGATGATCTGAGGATAGACCCTGCGGAGGGCAGTTTCAGCTGCTTCTTCGAGGAGGTGTCCTTTATTGACCCGTTCAATGAAGATGTTTTCAGGGACGTGGCCTTTTCGGAAGCCAGGCGCTTCAAAGTCTTTGCGGAGGGTTTCAACTGTTTCTTGGTAACTTTCTGCAAATGCTTCGGCGGTGACTTCGCCTTCAATTGAGACTCGCGAATCGGCTAACTTTTTGATCTTTATATTTTGGTAATCTTTTTGTGTAGTAGTCATAGAATACGGATCAGTATCTCAAAAAAGATCCTGAAAAACAAGTGCAGTTTTGGTTTCTAGGCGGTCGTAAGACCAGAGAGGAACGAGTGTAAGAAGAAGGTGGTAAGAAGGATAATGGCGAGAATGGCGAGTTGAATAGGGATGCCACTGGGCCAGGCTTCGAGTTTCTTTTTGGCATGGATGCTGATGTGGAGTCTTTGGAGCGTGGTGAGTGGTTCTCGGCGGATTTTCCAGTAGGCGAACTGGAGAGGATCAGGCAGGATACCAAAGAAAGCGCCACCAACAATGAGCCATGGATTATAGAGATGGGACGGAAAGAGGAGGTAGCTTAGTCCGATGCCAAGGCAGAAGTCGATGCCGATTTTTGTGAGATCAACGACCGATTTTTTATTAATAACAAAATCGTTCTTGAGGGGATCTTTATTTCTGGTGAAGGATTTAGTTTTGTAGTCCCAGTGGGGGATGGCATCGGCAAAAAAATGACTGACAAAGGCCATTGACCAGGCAAGGGGATAGTATGGTGCAGGAAACAGAGAGGCGGTGGCGGCACCAATGAGGCCATGAGTGGTGAGTGTCATATGGGCCACAATATACCGTATTTTTGACTTTCCGGCAAGACTTCATTACCTTAATTTTCTATCCATATCCAAAAGGCATAATGGATAGGAAATTAAGGCGGCTTTGAAAAGAAGGAGGGGGATGAATGGAAAAAATCTCACGAGTGGTATAATGGGCATATGATTTCATATGATGATTTTGTAAAAACAGAGTTGCGAGTGGCAAAGATTCTTGAGGCGGAGCGAGTCGAGGGGTCGGAGAAGCTTTTAAAGTTGAAAGTTGATATAGGGAGTGAGACGAGACAGATTATCGCCGGAATTGGGAAGCATTATAGCCCCGAAGATCTGGTGGGGACGTCGATTGTGATTGTGGCGAATCTCGAACCAAGGGCCTTAATGGGCTTAGAGAGTCAGGGGATGCTTTTGGCTGCCAGTGACGAAGGGAAAACTTCCCTGGTCCTCGTTCGCCCGGACAAAGACATTGCTCCCGGCAGTCTTATTGGTTAAGGAGGAGGATGATCGACCTTGGATTCCTGTCTCAGGTTGCTATTTGGTTACCACCAGTCATACATGGCTTCTTTTTTGCTGTTGTATGTCTCGCGTATCAGAGGAGGACTTATCTCGGTGATAAATATCTTTGGACACTCTATCTAATCACTTTTTCGGCCCTCATCTTTCGTGTCGGATATGCTATTTTTCTAACTACGACACAGTACCTCGTCTGGTCGGGACAGAGGATAGGTTCAATTCTCATTGACCTACCTCTCGCAAAGCCAGGCGGTACGAACTTTCTGGATTATCAGTTCAGTTATTTCACTTTTTATGCGTTTGATCGTTTTTGGTTGAATTTGATTTTCACCCTCCTCCTCACGTGTCTTTTCGTTCTTTTCCTTAGACTTCTTACTCACTACCGTGCCAGATTTTTTAATGTGGGAGAGATCGAGCTTGGAGGGTTATTAGTACTCCTTTCCGGTTGGCCGAATGGTCTCATTTTTATTGCACTAAGCTTAATTACCGTAATTTTCTTATCCCTCTATCGTCTTATTCGGCAAAAAGGCACCCTAACGACCCTAGGTTTGCCGTTTTTGGTATCTGCCGGGATAGTTCTCATTTGGGGAGGCTTTCTCGCTTCCTCGTTTGGATTAGGGGTCTTCGTTGTTTGATTGATGGCGAGATAGAAAAAAATACTAAGAAATTGAGTTATAAGATCGTCTTTTCCTTTACAAAGTGAAAACTAGGGAATATGATGGGGGCATGAAAAAATCCATTTTGGGGTCAGTTGATTTAGGTCTCAAAAAGGTCGGAGCAGTTATCAATATCTTTGCTCTGGTTGCTATTTTGTTTTCTCCATTTTTAGTTAATGTACCAATCGCTGCGGCTGCTGACACAGTTATCTTTACAGAAAACTTTGAACAATCTGGGAATGCGATAGCTAATAGTTGGCGAACTGCCTCCGGGTCTGATGCTCCAGGTAGTGATACTCGAATAAGCAGTACAGATGATTCATGGGGTGGTGTGGAAGTGAGTGGTAAGGCGCTTCTTATTGAAGGTGCTGCCGGTGGTAATCCTGATGAGGGGGTGGAGCGGGATATTTCTACGCATGGTTACGCCACACTAAAGATTCAGTACTCTCGAGCTTTAAATGGAGTTGAGTCGGATGATCTATTCGTTGCCCAGTATTCTTTAGATGATGGCGCTTTCACAAATCTAGAAACTTTAAATGCTGATCAAGTTCATGCCGTGTCTCCAGTTTTCACGATTTCTAATCCTGACCGGCACACCAAACTCACGTTACGTTTCTACATCAACGGAAGTAACGATAATGACGAGGTGGGTATCGACAACCTGACCGTGTCTGGAGATAATGCACCGATTTTCTATGATGGTTTTGAAAGTGATAATTTCACGACTGGTGGATGGAATATTTCCTCTAGCCCTGACGTAACCACGACTGTTTATTGGACTGATGATAATACGAGTACTGCTGGACACAGCGCCCACTTCGATGGTGGCGGTTCTGATGACACCATCCTAAAGGCTCAAAGCACTGTTGGGTACAAAAACATTCGAGTAAGATTCGCTCGTGATATTGATAACATGGGTTCCGGTGAGTATTTCCGTGGGCAGTATTCTACTGACGGAGGAAGTAACTGGACCAACTTAGAATCTACTGATAATGAATCATTTGCCTCTGTTCTCCCAGGAGTAGCAAACCCCTTGCCCGCAGCAGCAGACAATAATTCAAGTTTTCAGGTTAGATTTCAAACTAATGGTAATGACAGTGGAGACGATGCTTATTTCGATGATGTTGTTATCTGGGGAGAGGTCGCTGCTACCAGCACGGTGACTGTAGATAAGGTGACCGTACCGAGCGCTGATCCGCAGGTGTTCAATTTCACTCTGACCGGCCCAAACAATGCAACCACCAGTCTCACTGATACGCAGACTCCAGTTGCTTTGACTGGTTTATCAGCTGGTGACTACACACTCATTGAAACCCCAGTTTCTGATTGGACGCTTTCAAGCGCCAGCTGTAGCGTTGCAACCACCCCATCCAGCACAGGAGTTATGTTTACTGTTGGCGAAGGAGCTTCAGTTTCTTGCACCTTCAACAACACCAAACTTGGTTCGATCACCGTGTATAAGAACGTGATCTCGCCGAGCGAGGCCGATGTTTCCGACGACCACAGTTTCACCGCAACCCTGGATGGCAGCAACCCACAGAGCATCTCTGAAAATGCTTCCTATACTTACAGCAATCTTTTGCCTGGGGATTACACGATTGGGGAGGAGGTAGACGGTGATTATGATTTTATGAGCTTTTCCGCTGATGCCGAGCCGGAGACTAGCGGCGCGCAGGTTACGGTAGTAGCGGGGACTGATTTGGCCTTAACGATCACGAATAAACAGAAGAGTGGTCGCTTGATGATCACGAAGAATGTTACGAATCATGGCATCGGTAGTTCAACTGCTTCAGAGTTTACGATCAGCGTTACCGGTTCAAACGCCTCGCCTGCTTCTTTCCCGGCCAGTGAGGTTGCGACCGAGGTGACTCTTGATCCAGGAGCGTACAGCGTTGGCGAATCTGGTCCAAGTGGGTATGCCATGTCTCAGACCGCTGGTTGTTCCGGTACGATTGCCCCAAATCAAACAGTAAACTGTACTGTTACAAACAGTGATATTCCAACTGGGCAGGGCGCGATCACCATCATTAAGAATGTTACGAATGACAACGGCGGTACGCTTGGCCCTAACGATTTTACTCTTCAGGTTACTCCGGAAGGAGGAAGCGTTCAGACGGTAGTGAGTGGCGAGGCTGGATTCTTTGCTACTGGCACCTACACGATTAGTGAAGCTTCGAGCACGGGATACACACAGACTGGTCTTAGCTGTACCAACGGTAGTGAATCAAACAGCGGCACCTTCACGCTTGATGAGCAGGAGGCGTATGTTTGTACTATTACCAACGATGACAATGTTCCATCGCTAACACTAACGAAGGTCGTTTCCAATCCTTTTGGTGGCTCGGCTACTGCTGCTGATTGGACTCTTTCGGCCACGAGCAGTGAGGCCAGTACCCTCAGTGGTGTTGGTCCAACCGTTTCGAGTGACAGCGAGTTTGAAGCGGGAACCTACACACTTTCTGAAGCTCCAACAAGTGAAACCTCGACAATTACCCAGGGGTACGGCGCTTCTGATTGGGTTTGTGTTGGCGGAACACAAGGAGATGGTAATCATGTGACTATCGCGCTTGGTGAATCAGTAACGTGTACAATTACGAACACTCGTCTTTCCGGAAGTCTTCGAGTAACTAAAGTAGTGGTTGGTGGTACGGCCTCTTCTTCCGCTTTCAGTGTTCACGTGAAGCAAGACGGGGATGAGATTGAGGGTAGCCCGGCTGCCGGCGATAGCGAAGGAACCCTCTACTCGAACCTTCTAACCGGCAGTTATGCGGTGAGTGAAACCGGTGGACCAGCAAACTACAACTCATCGTTTAGTGGAAGCTGTGATGAGAGTGGAAATGTGGCCGTAGCTTCGGGTGAGACTGCGAATTGTGTTTTGACGAATACTTTTGATGAGCCTGAACCAGAAACCCCAACACCTCCGAGTGGTGGTGGGGGAGGTGGAGGTTCGTTTGTTCTTGTGCCATCGAGTAATCCAGGCGGAACAACCGGTGCAGGAGCAACTGGTGGAACAACCGGCGGTACAACAGGAGGTGGTCAGACTGGTGGAGGAACTACTGGGGGTGGCACAACTGGCGGAAATGAAACAGGTGGCGCCGGTGTTACTGGAGAAGGTAATGTTCCGGGTGGTCTTGCCGGAGGTCCTCAGAATCCAGGAGGAAACGTTGGTGGAGGGAATGTAGGAGGAGGTAATATCGGCGGCGGTAATGTTGGGGGAGCAGCTGGTGTGATCGGTGGCGGAGTAGCAGAAGTTGGTGGTGGTCTTGCCGAGGGGACTGGTGGTGTTCCAACCTCAACTCAGCTCGCAAACCTTGCCTCTTCGACCGAACAAGTATCTCTTCTCGCTTCTATTCTCGATACTCTTGGTGGCAATATGAATCTCTTAATTCTTCTCATCGCCATCTTTGGTATCTTGGGTCTTATCTATTACTTTAGTAGGGATTAGTTTCCGAAAGGAGGGTAAGTTGAGTTCCTCAAAACACCCCAATTGGGGTGTTTTGTTTGCCTTTTCGCAATCGGTGTATAATAGAGTCATGAAGGTCATTCTTAGGGACGACCATAGATATATACTTCGGTTTGATCGTGGTGAGGATGTGATTGCGGAACTGAAACAGTTTGCGCTTGTAGAGAAGATTGGCGTGGGAACTTTTTCTGGTATTGGTACCACGGACGAGATTGTTATCGCCTGGTTTGATCCGGATGAAAAACAGTATCACGATCATCATCTTACGAAGAAGCTGGAGATTGTGAGTTTGAATGGGAATATCACACGTTTGGACGGTCAGCCGATCGTGCATGCGCATGGCAGTTTTTCTGATGTCGAACTACACAACAGATCAGGACACGTGAAGAAGCTCATTGTTTCAGCCACCTGTGAAGTTTCTTTGATTGCTATGGATGGGGAAATCGAGCGTAAGTTTGACGAGGAAAGTGGGTTATACTTAATGCAATGATTATCAATGATTTAACAGCCAAGCGGTGTGTGGCGTGTGAGGGGGGAACTCCGGCACTCACGCCGGATGAGATTACCGCCTTTCAGACTAAGTTTTCCGAACCCTGGGAGGTGATCGAGAATAAACGAATCCAGAAGCCGTTTAGTTTTAATGATTTTAAGGGGGCGCTGGAGTTTGTGAATAAGGTGGGAGTTCTGGCCGAGGCGGAGGGGCATCATCCTGATATCCAGCTTTCGTATGGGAAGGTGATTATCGAACTATGGACACATGCAGTGAGTGGGTTGTCAGAAAACGATTTTATTTTGGCAGCAAAAATTGATGAACTAGTACAGGAATAACAATATGGCTCGTTTGATTTTCGATATCGAAACTATTGGTGAGGATTTCGATAGACTCGATGAGACAACGCAGGAATCGTTAACGCGTTGGATTAAAAAAGAATCGAATAACGACAAGGAGTATCGTGAGGCCCTACAGGAGCTGAAGGAGGGTTTGGGGTTTTCGCCGTTAACCGGAGAGATCGTGGCGATTGGTGTGTTGAACTATGAAAAAGATCAGGGTGTAGTGTATTTCCAGGCGCCGAACAAAAAGATAGAGGAGTTTGAGGAAGGGAAGTTTAAATACAAGCCGATGACTGAGGCGGAGATGCTCGCAACCTTCTGGCAGGGAGCGATGAACTTTGATGAGTTCGTGACGTTTAATGGCCGGGGATTTGACGTGCCTTTTTTGAATGTGCGCTCGGCGATTCATGGAATTAAGCCAACGAAAGACTTAATGTCGAATCGATATATTAGTAACCAGCGATTTGGCGCGGCACATGTCGATCTTTTGGATCAACTTTCTTATTATGGCGCCTTGCGAAGGAAGGGGAGTCTTCATTTATGGAGTCGAGCGTTTGGGATAGAGAGCCCAAAGACTGGAGGAGTTACTGGAGACGATGTTTCTGACTTATTTAAGAATAAAAAATATAAAGAAATTGCGGTATACAATGGTCGCGATCTTGAGGCGACGAAGGCGTTATATGATGTCTGGAACACCTATCTGAGGCTTTAAAAACTGGGTATTTCTGGCCCTTGCAAAAAAGTAGGAAATATTGTATAGTGTGCTGGCTTATAGCCCCTTGAAAAACACCCCCAAAGACGCTGATCTTCTTGATGGAAAATTGTTAGTGAACGCATACAAAAAGGTCTAAGTTAGTTTTTACACATACTATGAAGAAAGGAATCTTAATTGCATTCTTTTCTCTTAGTCTTGTTTCTTTCTTTGTTCAGGCAAGTCCTGTTCGTGCAGATAACAATGGTCCCTCGTTCATTGGTTTTATGCCTCCGTCAACGGCAACAGCGACGGTTGCATATAGCTATGACGTTGAAGCAACCGATGGTGATGTTCCTGCTGATCCGTTAACTTTCAGTCTATTGTCCGCACCAGCTGGTATGATAATAGATGGTGGAACCGGATTAATTTCCTGGTTACCCTCAGAAGCGGATATCGCATCGAATCCTCATCTCGTTACCGTTCAGGTACAAGATACGTTTCCGGCAGAACCGAACCATGTCGTTACGGAGAGTTTCCAGATTACTGTAGGAGCGGTGTCGACTTCGACTCCATCTTCAACAAATCTCGGACCTTCGTTCATTGGTTTTGTTCCTCCAGCCACTGCCACCGCGACGGTAGCCTATAGCTACACCGCAGTAGCAACTGATCCGGAAAGCGACCCTTTGACTTTCAGTTTAGTCACTGGGCCAGCCGGTCTTACCATTAATGCTTCCAGTGGTCTGATTAGTTGGACTCCCGATGCTACCCAGGTCTCAAGTACTCCGTATCTCGTTACCGTTCAGGTACAGGATACGTATCCCTTGGAACCAAATCACGTAGTAGTGGAGAACTTCCAGATTACTGTGGGAGCTGCACCAACGACCACGACACCAACATCGACTCCGCCAACAACCTGTACCGTAAACTGCGGTGGGGGAGGTGGAGGTAGTGTAGTTATTGTTCCTAGTGGATGTATTTCGAACTGTGGAGGAGGTGGGGGAGGAGGAACGCCAACTCCAACTAACCTTCCGCCATATTTCGTGAATTTCAACCCGGGAACAGTGGTGACGCTTGGTCAGGTGTATCTGTATGATGTCGATGGAAAGGATCCTGAGAACCAGCCGGTTACTTTCAGTCTTTTGGAAGGACCGAGTGGTTTGAATATTCTGCCGAACAACGGATTTATCTACTGGACCCCGGTTGACGGACAAGTTCGCGCTGAACCATATAAAGTAGTACTGCAGATTTCCGATGGATTTCTGACTGCCACTACCTCGTATGCAATTACTGTGGTTCGTCCGCCTGTAGTCATTATTGATACAGTGCCAGAACCGCCGGTAATTGTTCCGCCAGTAATCGAGCCACCAGTAACTCCGACAACTACAATCGTAACGGTTGTGGACACTCGGGGAACGCTGTTGGCCAGCATCATTGACTGGTTCCGCGATAACTACTGTCTCCTTGGATATCTCCTGTGGCTCCTGACTCTCCTTGCCTGGTTGGCTTATCTCCTCCTTGATCACGAGGATAAAGACGACGAGCGCGAAGAGATCGCCAAAGAGCTTCAGGTTGATTCCGAAGCTCCAGTGGTATCCGCAGAGTCGGATGTCATTCCGCTTTTCTCGCACGAGAGAGAAACAGACGAGAGTAAAGAAATCGTCTAATACTAAAAACCACCCGAAAGGGTGGTTTTTAGTATCTCGGTCTTTTAAAAATTATTTTTTTATTTAACTTTTGGAGAAATAAAAAAGGGTGAACGGGTCTTCCGTTCACCCTTTGAAGGTGTGATGTGAGTCGTAGTCGAAACTACGACCCGCAGTCAATGTCCGGCACGCCGTCGTGGGCGACCGGATCGTTCGGATCATCGGGGTCGCCACCCTCGACTAACTTTTTCAACTCGTCGAGAGTGGAGAGCGAGGTTATCTTCTCCTGACTTTCTTCGAGGAGTTGAATCTGCCCCTCGACCAGGTCAAGAAGGTCCAAGATCCTGGGATATGCGATCGTAACTGCCGAGACTAGATCGCATTTGGACTTTCTCTCCAGGCAACGAACCCAGGCGATCGGAGTATCAAGAACTCCTTCGCATAGGTTCTCCAGATTCCTGGAGTAGAGCGGTGCCGTCACTGACGGTGTCCCAACACTTGGGCCGACGACGTCGGCGTTGTTATGGGTGACACCAGTGTGTCCGGGTCCAGGGTGGCATTGTCTCTCGATGTGGCCGAAGTATCCATCGTGCTCTGTGCCTGAATGGATCTTTGGTAGTCCACTCAAGCAGGACTTTCCGGCCTTCTGCTGGCCTGTTTCGAGGTCAGCCTGTGCCTTGTCCAGGCACTTTGTCAGTACAGTGAATACGACCTTCCCATACCGACCCAGTCTCTTGCCCGCTTCTTTCTGGCAGGAGAGCAGGGACTTCTCCGGTGTCACGTTGGCAGCCTGAGAAGGAGCCGCCGCCAACACCGCCACCACCACCAACAACACTGCAAAGCGTTTCATCGCGTCCTCCGTATTTGGGCTCCCGTAGGAGCACGTTGTGGTTTCGCACGCTAACCAATTTATAACACATATACGAGAAAAATCAAATTTCACAAAAAGAGGGGATAGATACACTTTTCCACAATAGGATAGATAAGAGTTCTGACCTATAATAAAACGACAGATGAATAATCAATCGAGCTTCCGTAGATTCTTAGGATACTTTCTTTTAGTGGCCGTTTTTTTCTCTAGTTTTGGGAGTAGTTTTCTGGGACTTCATCAGACGGCAATGGCTGCGACGTACAATTTTTCGCAGACTACTTTTTCTGGCGGGGCAACGACAACGAGTTTCCCAACTCATGCGAGTAATTCTGTGAACTCTTACTCAGGAACCTGGTGGAACCAGTATTACAGTAAAGATGCCTCAACAACTGCCAGTACAGTTATTACTCTCGCTTCATCTTCGAGATCGATCACTCAAACTGACAATGGATCAACAAATACCGGGTTTAATATGGCGACTTCGAGTAATTCCTCGACTGCAGTGACTGGCTCGGGAGACGACGCTTTGGTTGAGTTAGCTCTTTCTTCAGCTCGTTTTCAGGATATTTTAGTAGCCACCTCTTCTTTGCCATCTAACAACGGCCTCGGAGTGGCATTCCATCCTAATGGTAAGTATATCGCAGTTGGTGGCGTGGGTTCGCCCTATCTCCATATTTATAATTTTGATCCAGATACCTATACAATTGGGAATAAAATTACTGACTCAGTGACTAGTTGCGGAAGTTCTATTGATTCCGTTAGTTTCCATCCCGAAGGTAGACACTTGATGGTTTCTTGTGGAGGTACCTCGGTGATGATTTATGATTTCACTCCCTCTGCCACTTATAATGCAACGAGTGGGATTATTAGCGGAGGGGTTTCTCGTGGTTCAGTAGCTGGTGCTATGAATGAGGCAAAGTTCAGTCCGAATGGAAAATTCGTAGCCATTGCTCATGGTGGTTCTCCTTACTTATCTGTATATTCCTTTAGTACGTCAACTAAAAATTTTGTAACGCTCATTAATCCAACCGACCTTCCTGATGGAACTGGTCGAGGGATAGACTTTTCTACTGATGGAGCCTACATTGGTCTTGCGCATAGTATTAATCCGTTCGTATCGATTTATACTTTCAACTCGTCGACTGGAGCTATTGGGAGTACTAAAAAAAGTCCTAGCAATGTGCCTGGAGGAGCGGGATCTTCGATTTCTTTTCATCCCAGTAGTTCTTATGTAGCTGTAGGTAGCGCAGTTTCTAATGAAATAACAATCTATAACTTTAACGGAAACTTTGGTAATAAATTGACTACGTCGACTCTGTTTGATGGTAGCGTTGAAGATGTTCGTTTTAGCCCCGATGGAAGTTATATTGCATTTGCAGTTTCTGATGCCGACACACCTTTTCATTACGTGCTTGGGTTCAATGCTACTTCCACTTGGAATGCAACTGCTAATGTAATCGGAGGGAACGTTCAGGCCGGAGATAATTTGCCAGACGATGGAAATGGAATAGCCTTCCATCCAAGTAGCACTTTCCTTGCAATGGCTCATCACGGCTCTCCTTATTTTTCAGTCTATGCTCGTGTGCCACGTTATCCGACCGTGAGTGGTATCTATACTTCGGGTCCGATTGATTTTGGGAGTAAACAGAATTTTACGACACTGCAGTATGCGTCGAGTGGCTTATCAGGAACTAGCATAACGATTGATGTTCGTGCAGGTAACGATGCTTCACCTCCAACATCGTGGACAAGTTCGACAGCTAATTGGTCAACAAGCACGGCATCGTATGTGAGTAACATCACTTCGAGTAGTGTGAGTATTGCTGGTCTTAGTGGATATCAGTATCTTCGTTATCGTGCGACTCTTTCAAACGGTGGTACTGATACGAAAACACCATCTTTGGAGAGTGTCACAATAAATTCGTATGCATTTCCGACGTCTTCGACCTTACTTGGATCTCCTTTTAATGCTGGTGACTCAACTAATGTCTTTTCTGCATTCAAGTGGACGGATAACGCTTCCACTGCTTCGGGTACAGATGTTTTATTCCAAGTGCGTACCGGTGCAAGTACGGGTACGCTTGGCACGTTTGTCGGGCCAGGGGATTCAGCTAGTACGTATTTTTCTTCCAGTACTTGCAGTAAGGCAAGTGGTTTGGTTTCTTGTACTATTCCCAGCACTTCAACGCTTCGTGATGGTAGTAGTGATCAATGGATGCAGTATAAAACTTTCTTAATTTCACAGGGTCATAACGCACCAACGATTACTGGAGTAACGAGTACATATGTAGTTAATGCCTCACCGGATTTTTCGAGCGTGACGGCAGCTACTACTACAACGACATCAACGCCAACTTCAACAGTTTCTATCCAGTTCCAAGTTCGAGATACTGACACGACAACAAATTACGTCACCTCTTCATATGAATATAGCACCTCGAGTGGGGTTAGTTGGACGAGCATTACGAGTGCCAGTTTAAACAGTACTTCGACAGTCTCCACGACAGTCGATATATCTTCTTATACGAGTCGTACGGTAACCTGGAGTCCATCCGCTCAGATTCCTGGAGTATATGCAACGAGTGTCCAGGTTCGAGTCACGGCCAATGATTTTGAGTTAGCCAATAACCTTGGTCGAGCGACGGGGACTTTGTCTGTGCTGGATACGAAGAATCCGACAAGCGTATCGCTCAGTTTTGACTCGCGGAACGGGACCGATACTTTAACCATAGGTGCGAGCGATGACAGTAATTTACAATTTCTCCTTTCTAATTCAAGCGATTTTTCTGCTGATGGATTAAATAGTTCAAGTGGTGTGTGGTCTGTGGCTACCACTCCGTCACTTTCAACAACCACAACGTGGAACGCGACAGGGACGCCATCATACGAGAGGGTCTATCTGCAGGTGCGCGATATTTATGGAAATACCGCAACGACGAGTGTGGTGGCACCTCATACGCCACAGAGTGTGGTACTTTCTGATATTTCAAATGTCAGCACCGGAGTCTATAGCGAGTATCTGAGTTGGGCAACTTCCACGGATACTACGGGCGCGACAACTGCTTTTTATGAAATTTATCGATCGACAAACAATACTTCAAGCTTTGCATTTTTAGCTTCGACAACGGCGACTACCTATATCAACTCTGGACTGAATACTTCAATTACGTATTACTATCGTATTACCACGAAAACGACTCAGGGGAACTACTCGAACTATTCGGATATTGTTGGTGATCAACCGAATGGGCGAGCGACAAATATTGCGCCGGAGTTTAATACTAGTCTTGATAGTACAAACCAAACTGGTGTGATTATTAGTCAGGTGACGAGCACCGCTTCTTCTGACTGGGGGAAGGTCCAGATTCAGTATAGTGTTCGTGATGCCGATACTCATCTCGGATCATCAACGCCTGGTTATATTACTCCATCCTTTGCTTATAACATTGGCTCGGGTTGGGTAAGTATTTCTGGAGCAGCTCTGAATTCGACTTCGACTAATACCAAGGCAGTCTCGAGTTCAAGTTATACCACCTATACCGCTATTTGGAGTGCTTCGACGAGTCTTCCGAGCCAGTACACTACAAACCTCCAGGTTCGGGTAACTGCCGATGATGGTGAATCAGCCAACAATACGACTCCTGGGGTGAGTACACCGATTACGCTCGACACCACTGCACCAACACTAAGCTCTAGTCTTTTAGTTAATGGATATACAGCAAATGCACCAGCTACTTCGACCAGTGTGACTCTTCGAATTCAAAGTATTACAGGTGCTCCATCAGGAGAGACAATTTATCCGCAATTTTCTAACGATGGTTCGACGTGGTATGGAATGAGTGGGGGAGCGACAACTACTGGCTTAGGAACGGCAGTATCTTCTACTGCTGGGGCGCTTTCTAGTCTTTCTTGGTCGTGGGTGCTGAGCGGTACAAATACGGTTTATTTAAGAGTTATTGATGCTCTGAATAACTATTCGGCGACTTCTTCAGTTGATGTGCAGGGAATAAACCAAGCTCCTCAGGTTCAGACGCTCACTGTCTCGCAGAGTACGACTACGATTGGTCTTGTGAATATTAGTTATCAGGTTCAGGACAGTGATCAGGGGAGTGTGTCCTCTTCTTTCGCCTATAGCACCGACGGTGCTAGTTGGACGACTCTTTCGGGAATGAATGCTACCGCCACCGCGCTTTCCAGTCTTTCAACAAGTTCTTGGAATACGATATATGCAACATGGAACGCCTCGTCTCAGATTCCGAATGCCTATACCAGTGGTTTGCAAGTTAGAGTGACACTGAATGATGCTCAGGCCGTCAATAGTTCAACAGTGGCCACCACCAGCCTAAATCTCGATACCTTAGCACCGACTCGTAGTTTGACCCTTGATGCGCGAACAACGACCGGAACAGTTACTCTCTCGCTTTCGGATAATAATAATCTTGAATATTTACTTTCTAACTCGAGTACTCTCGTTGCTGATGGACAGAACGCTTCGAGCGGAGTCTGGATTACAGTAGGGGATACTTCGCTCTCGACGAGTACTGCTTGGAATCTCGCAGCTACTTCTTCGCACGCTACTGTATATCTCCAGGTGCGAGATCTTTATGGCAATGTGACTTCAACTTCAGCCATTGCCCCTGGTGTTGTTTCCGGAATGACTTTGCAGGACATTTCTGAGCGAGCGTCTGGATTGTTCAAGCATTTGATTACCTGGACGGCCTATGAAGCGACAACTTCTGCTTCATTGGCACATTACGAAGTTTATCGTTCGAGTAATAACTCCAGTAGTTTTGCGCGAGTGGCAACTACAACAAATAATTCATATACCGATCTCAGCATTGCTTCGACTACTGTTTATTATTACCGAGTGGTAGTTGTGACAACGAATGGAAATTATTCTGACTATTCGAGTATCGTGAGTGGTCAGCCGACCGGTTCAGCGAATACTGCTCCTAATTTTAATACAAGCCTTGATAGTACGAACCAAACGGGTGCCACGATTTTACACAGCGCCACTTCAAGTAGTCCCGACTGGGGAAGAGTTCAGATTCAGTATAGTGTTCGGGATACCGATACGAACTTAGGTTCATCGACTCCTGGATATATCACCCCATCTTTTGAGTACAATATTGGCTCGGGTTGGGTGAACATCGCGACGTCGACTCTCAATAGTACATCGACGGATAACAAGACGGTTACTACTTCTAGCTACAACACCTATACAGCGGTTTGGAGTGCTTCGACCAGTCTTCCTTCGACCTACACAACTAATTTGCGAGTACGGGTAACCGCTGATGACAATGAATCTTCAAATAACACCGGACAGGCGGTGACTGCACCGATCACCTTGGACACCACCGCGCCAACACTAGCTTCGACATCCTTATTGATTAACAATTCTAGTGATAATGCCGAAGCGACTTCGACTGCGGTAACTCTGAAACTTCAGAGTATCACTGGTACGCCATCGGGGGAGTCTGTTTATATTCAGTTTTCTAACGATGGTTCAACCTGGTATGCCGGGAATGCGGATGGAACGGTGACTTCAACTGCCGGTACTTTAGGGAGTTTAGTTTCCTCAACTGCTGCATCATTGTCTGCAGTTTCTTGGCCTTGGGTCTTTAGTGGGAGTACTGTCTATGTTCGTGTGTTTGATGTCTTGGGAAATGGTCCAGGAACCGACTCGAATACTGTGTATGGATATAATACCGCGCCAGAAATTCAGAATATGACGGCCTTGCAGATTGCCACCACGACTGATAGTAGTTGGGGTTCGTTGAGGATTGATTTCGAAACAAGAGATACTGATTCTTCGAATAATTTAGTGAGTTCGACGTTTGCCTTTTCGACTTCAAGTGGAGTGACTTGGACGAGTATTCCAACCTCAACGTTGAATGCTACAGCGACAGCCTCGTTTGCAGTTTCAACTTCGTCATACACTGCCTACAGTGTGGTATGGAATGTTTCCTCGACGCTTGTTGATACTTATTCTACGGATTTGCGAATTCGAGTGACCGTGAATGATCGAGCAACTGTCAATAATATAACGAGTTCAACTGCTACCGTTACTCTTGATACTCGGTCGCCAAGTTTAGCTTCTGATTCTTTATTGGTGAACGATTCCGCCTCCAGTGGTCAGAGCACTTCTTCGGTGGTGACATTAAAGCTCCAGAATGTTACTGGTTTGCCGACAGGGGAGACGATCTACGCTCAGTTCTCTGATGACAACTCAACCTGGTATGGTGCGAACTCTTCAGGAACACTCGCTTCAAGTTCAGAGCTGGGAAGTGGTTTTAGTTCGGCGACAAGTACTTTGAGCGGTTTATCTTGGAGTTGGAACTTGGGGAGCGGGAGTTCGAGTAGATCGAAAGTGCTTCGAGTAAGAATTTATGATGCCTATGGAAATTCGGGAGGTTCGGATACTAACTCTGTCGGATATAACACTTCGCCAGATTTCAATCCTCTCTATGGTACGAATGGTTTGAGCGTAAGTCAGGTTTCTTCTTCGGCTGATTCAACTTGGGGGAAGGTGATAATTCAGTACAATGTTCGTGATACAGATACCAGTGTTGGCTCTTCAACTCCTGGATATATCACACCATCTTTTGAGTATAGTATTGGCGCCGGGTGGTCTGCTATTCAGACTTCTACATTAGGAGAATCTGACATTAGTAATAAGGGAGTGAACGATTCATCCTATACGACTCACTCTGCTACTTGGCATGCCTCCTCGCAGATTTCCGGAACATATACGACCGCCTTACAGATTCGAGTTACGGCGAATGATAATGAATCAGTTTCTAACACTGCCACAGCTACCTCTGGACTAGTTGTTCTCGACACGAAAGTTCCTTCAACGACAGTTCAGATTGACAGTAGGACAGATAGTCTATCCATTACTGCTTCTGATGACTCGACTATTAGCTACAATCTCTCTAATGCCTCTTCTTTGATTGCGGATGGTTCTAATGCCTCTTCGGGGAGTTGGACTGAAACCAATGCAACCTCAACCAATACTTCAAGTAGTTGGACCTTGGTCGCTGGAGCGACATCAGTAGAGACTGTGTATTATGCCGTGCGTGATCTTTTTGGAAATATTACGACTGGTTCGGCCAGTGCGCCTGCGGCGCCTGCTTCGACGACAGTGAGCGACATCTCGACTGCGAGTAGTTCGAACTTCAAGGAGCTGATAAGCTGGACCGCGTATACGGCAACTTCTGGTCCAACCTTTGCCAGTTACGAAGTCTTCAGAGCAACCAGTGCCGATCCTTCGACCTTTTCGTTACTTGCATCTGTTTCTGATTCTGCTCAGAACTACTACACAGATACTGGCTTAGCATCTTCAACAACCTATTACTATAAGGTAGCCATCAAAACTTCAAATGGTGACTATTCTGGTTATGGAGAAACTGTTTCCGATCAGCCAGATGGTTTGTCTGGGGCGGCCGCCGAGGGACCAACTATTTCGGATGTGTCAGCAGCTGAGGTGCAAGCGTCATGGGCACGCTTTACTTGGACAACTGACCGAGTTTCTGATTCCAAGGTTGAGTATTCAGTTGCTACTTCTGGTACGCCATACAGCCTTTCGACCACTTCTCTTACTTTGGTGACTAGTCACGATATTACGGTGAATGATTTACTCCCGAATACGACCTATTCCTTCCGAGTAACCTCTAAGGATATTAATAATAAACAGTCAACGACAGTTGGATCTGACTTCACGACAAGTGGCGGTCCAATTATCTCAGCGGTTACCACTGAAGCAGTGACTGATCATACCGCTTCGATTATTTGGAACACCAACAAAGATTCTGATTCCATTGTGGTATATGCAACGAGTACTCAGAATCTACGGAATGCCACTGGTACCTCAGAAGCTGGTAGCACTAGCTTAGTGGGTTCTCCATTCCAGCATCGTGTGACACTTTCCGGACTTAATACTCAGACGATTTATTACTACTATGTAAAATCAACTGACGCTTCAGCCAACGTTTCAACCGAAAAGAATAGTGGTAATTTCTACACCTTTAGTACTGCTCAAGATACAAAAGCGCCGGTTATCTCCAATATCTTAGTTGCTGCAAAAACACAAACGGCTGCGGTGATCACTTGGCAAACTGACGAACCAGCAAATACCCAAATTAGCTATGATACACGTTCGGCTTCTTCGACTGGTCTTGCTCATCGAAATCTAACTACCCTCGATGACACAATGACTGTCAGTCATGCTGGCGTCATTTCTGATTTGGTTGCCGGTAGGACGTATTATTACAGCGTGAAGTCAACTGATGCAGCAGGTAATATAACCACTGCCGATGAAGTAAGTTTTGAAACTGCGAATAGCGAAACACCGATTATTAATTACGTGAGTGTTGGTGGTGGAGCGTCTGCCCCTGCTGATCCAAAAGATAAGACTGCGCCTGGCATCTCGGATATAGAAATAACAGACATTACACCATTTTCTGCCAAGCTTACCTTTAAGACCAACGAAGAGGCCATTGGCTTCGCTGCCTTTGGTGAAACTGATGAATATGGACGAGTTCTTGGTGAGCCTAAATTTAGAACTGACCATATGATTCCATTGACTAATTTAAAGTTGGGAACGACCTATCACTTAGAGGTGAAGGCCAGCGACAAGGCAGGTAATTTTGGAACAGCGCCAGATCAAACATTCACTACTAAATTCGCGGTGGAGAGTGCAGGTGACATCGCCAAGCTAGAAAATGTGGAACAGTATCAGAGTGAGATTGATCAGTTAATTGAGTCAATCACACCTTCTCTCATCACTCCTTTTGTGGGCAAGGTTGATATTTCTGATGTTACTGAAGACTCGGCAGTTATTAAATGGGTAACGAATACGAAGACGTATGGCTCGGTGCTCTATGTGGCGGATAAAGATTACGACGAGACAAAAGAAAATCCATATCTTGCTGAGGTAAGCGATACTCAGCCGAGGACGACTACTCATCAGGTGAAATTAAGTAATCTAGCTTTTGGACAACTTTATCGATTCAAAGTTAAGGCATACACCTTGCCTAACGTGACCGGTTTTAGTTCCGAGAGAACATTCACGACAAAGTCTTCGAAGATTCGTCCTGATGTAGTTAAGCTCTTAAATACAAGCTTCGTAGTAAGTTGGCAGACGCAGAAGAAGACTACTTCCTTTGTTGAATATCAGAACGTACGTACTGGTCAGATTAAACAGAGCGGAAATGATGCCTCAGTAACCGCTCACGTTGTTCAGGTTGAAAACCTTGAGCCAAATGCAACCTATCGAGTGAGAGCTTTTGGGTATGACGAAAAAAATAATATTGTGGAAAGTGAAACTATTACTGTGACGACGAAGCGAGATATCACTCCACCAGTTATTTCTGGACTGAAGATCGATAATACGTTCGTGCCGGGTAGAAATGATCGCATTCAAACAGTTATCAGCTGGAAGACTGATGAGCCATCTACTTCTATGATTTTATATGGTGAAGGAGCAACTGCTGGGAAGAGAGGATTGTCAGACACTGCTAGCTCTACTGATGGTTCCCTGAATACTTCGCATAATGTGATTATCACCAACTTTAAGCCAGGCACAATTTATCAGATGCAGGTGGTGTCTGTTGATAGCGCTGGCAATAAGGCAACTTCACCACCTCGAGTGATTATTACACCAAAGCAGAATCAGTCGGTTTTTGATGTCATTGTGAAAAACTTTGAAGGCACGTTTAAATTCGTTAATCCGCAGTAGGGAATGAATGTCTTATGACGCTGATTGAACTTAAGGACGTTAACGTCTATTACGATAAAGGAAAACCAAACGAGTTCTGGGCTTTAAGGAATGTTAGTCTTCAGATCGAGAATGGAACGTATGCGGCTTTCTTCGGTGCGTCCGGCTCTGGAAAGACGACGATGCTCTATACCATCTCTGGAATGGAGAAGCCGGAGAGTGGAGAAGTTTTAGTGAGCGGAAGAGATATCACTAAATTTTCCCAGAAGGAGTTAGCTATCTATAGGCAGATGACTGTGGGTATTGTCTTCCAACAGTTCAATCTTATTCCTTCGATTACAGTGCTCGATAATATTGCGTTGCCAATGGCATTCCTGGGAATGCCATTTGAAATGCGCCAAGCAAAAGCTCTCGATCTCCTTAAGCGTTTCGGCATCGATAATCTAGCCAAACGTTTACCATTCGAACTCTCCGGAGGACAGCAGCAGCGTGTCGGTATTGCGCGTTCCTTAGCCAACGATCCACCGATTGTTATAGCTGACGAACCGCTTGGAAACCTTGATTCAGAAAATGCCAATAAGGTTTTGGATTTTTTGTATGATTTACAGAAAAAAGATGGCCGGACCATTATTATGGTTACGCACGAATCCTGGAGTTTAAAAGATGCAGAGCTTATTTTTCACATTAAGGACGGTACACTCGTGAAAACTGAACGTCGTGAGGGACGAAGTCAGCCTTTCGTGCCACCAAAATCCGCCAATCTTCCAGAAGAGGTTCTTGATAAAACTTTTAAAAATATCTTCGAAAATATTGAGAAGACTAATAAGCAGAGACACGAACACAAAGAAGATAGTAAGCATAAAATCCTTGCCCTCCTTCAGGAGTCGGGTAGGATTACCAATAATCAGGTGGAGAGTACTCTCGGGGTATCTGATGCAACTGCGACCAGATATCTCGAGGAGTTGTGCCATGAAGATAAGTTGATTAAAGAGGGGACTATGGGAAGGAGTGTAGCTTATACACTCAAGCCCATTCCCCAAGCAACGGCTACCGTGAGCAGTGCGGTCTAGTATATTCTCGTCAGGGAGGATGGCTTAGTGTAAAATGAGTAGGTATAGATTTCTATGGCAAACGACTATGGTGATTTAAATGTCACCCACCGACTTGGATATCTTGATCTTCTTAAACTCTCAATGAGGGTTTTTCGGACTAAGTTGATGCGCACGCTCCTTACCATTTTTGGTATGTCGGTTGGTATCGGCACAGTCCTTTTTCTGGTTTCGCTTGGTTATGGCTTGCAGTACATTTTGATTGGTCGATTGGTTACCTCGGAGGACTCTCTCATTACTCTTGAAGCGTTGTATCCACCTGAGGTAGCAAGAAGCCTCACTCCAGCTGATTTAGAAGATATTCGGAAGATACCAGAAGTGGCCGAGATGAGTCCAGTTGCGGAATTCCCCGGTGAAATACGATCTGGCGATTTGCCAGGTTTTGCTCTTGTCCAGATTGTGGGGAGTAATTATTTTCGTCTTGCTGGTGTAAAACCTGATATTGGATCGGCGTTTAACGATGCTGAACCAGGCTTGGTCCTCTCGAACTCAGCGATGCAGTTGTTCGATGTAAGTTCAACCCCGTCCTCTTTGGGTAAACAGTTCGCTTTAAAGATTGCCTATCAGTCAGATAATGGAGAGGAGTTGGCATCGCCAATTGAAGTTTCGCTCTCTAGCACTGTTCCCCTGGTCGGTGTTTTGACTGAAGACTCTCAGACACCAACGGTGCTTATTTCTAATAAATTTGTCCCTCAAGCACCACCATTTTTCAGGAAGGTGCTTTTGAAGGCGACTAATATCGATACCGTGGAAATTCTTCGTGATAAATTAATCAACAAAGGATTCTTTATTTCAGCGAAGATTGATCTGGTAAACCAAGCTAGGGGAGTTTTGAGAGCAATTACCATTACACTTGGGGTATTTGGTATTACTGCTCTTTTCGTAGCCGCTATTGGAATGTTTAACACTATGATTGTTGGTTTCTTGGAGAGGATTTACGAGGTGGGTATTATGAAGTCATTAGGTGCCACCGATCGAGATATTCGGAATCTTTTCTTGATGGAATCTTCGATGCTTGGTTTCTTGGGAGGCGTTGGTGGCATCGCTTTAGGCTTTAGTTTGGGTCAGATTGGAAATCTGATAGTTAGTACGCTTTCAAGGAGGTTAGGTGGGGAATCAATTCAGCTTTTCATCACGCCCCTTTGGTTTATGGGTATGATTATTGCTTTTTCTATTCTCATTGGATTTATGGCTGGTTTTTGGCCAGCGCGCAAGGCTGCCACTCTGTCGCCGAAGGAAGCTTTCGTAAGAAAGTAAGAGTTTTTTCTCTTAGTTGTTTGATTTTCTGCATTGTGTAACTATGAGTAGTGTAATCCTATGAGAATCTTTATTAGTCGATTTCTTACTGTACTTTTTGTCCTGCTGGTACTTTCACCACTTTCTACCGAGGCGGCCGCTTTTAAGTATGCAGGGTGGCTGCCATTTTGGGAGAAGCAAAAAGGGGCTTTCGATCTGGCAGTGAATATCGATAGGCTTGATGAGGTCAGTCCATTTTCTTATGAGGTGCGTCCAAATGGTACCCTGGTTGATAAATTGAAGCTGAAAGAAGGTTTCTGGCCAATTTGGTTGCAATCAATGAGAGAGTTAGGAGTAAAGAATATTCCTACTGTTGCGTGGTTTGATGGTGAGGGGATACACAAACTACTGAGCAACACCAAGAGTCGACGTGCTCACGAAGACGCGATTGCAAAGCTAGTAAAGGATATGAAGTTTGATGGTATTGATATTGACTACGAGGCTAAAAAAGCAGAAACCATTGATTACTTCTCTCTATTTATAAAAGGACTAGCCATTCGTCTCCATCCGATGGGGAAGACTCTCTCTTGTACGATTGAGATTCGTATGCCAGTCAGTTCTCGGTACGGAGTAGTTCCTGGTGAGCCAATTGAATACGCGAATGATTACAAGGTTCTTAATAAGTACTGCGATCAAGTTCGGTTGATGGCTTATGACCAGGGTGGCGTCGATAAGTTGTTGAATACCGAGAAGGGCAATGGCCGTCTTTATGCACCGGTGGCTGATCCCGCTTGGGTGGAGAAGATTCTCCAGGAGGTTTTAAAGACAATTAGCCCAAAGAAGGTGATGCTCGGAATTCCGACCTATGGCTATGAGTATCAGGCGACTTGGGCAGATGGCATCACGACCTACCGTCGGTTGAGAAGTATTAATTTCTCTACGGCTATGACTTTGATGAACTCCTTAGGACTGACTCCTGAAAGAAATAGTGCTGGCGAGCTTGGTTTCTGGTATACCTCAAGTAGCCTCATCGAAGTCTCATCCTCTTTGAGGCGAGATGTTTCTTCTTCTTTACCCCCAGAAATTGCTTCTTCGACAGCCCGAGGAGGAATCACTCGTTTTGTTTCTTTGTCAGATGCCGAAGCCGTGGCTCAGAAAATTGCGTTAGCTAAAAAATACAAGTTGAGAGGCGTTGTTTTTTTCAAGTTTGACGGCGGATTTGATCCCAATATTTGGACTAAAATTCAGTAGAGAAGAAAACTTTTTTAGAGTTCTCTCATTATTGCCTTAAGGCCAATTTTTTTGGTTGATGAGAAGGGGACGATCAGGTGCGAGCCAGCGATTTCTTGAAGCTCAGCTATTCTCTTGGTGAACTCAGATTTTTTAATCTTATCTACCTTACTGGTGGCAATAAAGAAGTCTTTTTGATAGTTTTTGAGATCTTCAAGCATACTCAGATCTTTATCAGTAAAACCTACGTTAGCATCGATCACTAAGATTATTTTTTTCTGAGTATAGTTTTGGTTAAAAAGGTAAGAGCTTATCAGATCACCCATTTTTTCTCGTCCGAGTTTTGAGCCTCGGGCAAAACCGTAACCAGGGAGGTCGAGGAAGTAGAAGGATTTATTGATGAGAAAGGCGTTGATCTGTTGGGTGCTTCCAGGATAGGAACTGGTGCGGGATATTTTCGTGTGGGTGAGCGCATTAATTAGGCTCGATTTACCAACATTCGATCGACCAATAAGAGCAATTTTTGGGAGTTTGTCATTCAGAATCTCGTCGTCCCCAACGATTCCCTTAATGAATATAGCGGATTTTATCTCCATGGTGCTTATGCTAGCAGGCTGGAGGATGACTGTCTATTTTTATGATAAAATTAGAGGATGAGCAAAACACGTGATCCAATTATCCATACTGAGTTTGATGATGGAATTAGTGGCGGTAAATTAAACTGGCTTCGGGCAGCTGTTCTTGGTGCGAACGATGGTATTGTTTCTGTTTCCTCAGTGATTGTTGGTGTGGCCGGTGCGTCTAGCTCAACGAGCTTCATTCTGACGGCTGGCGTGGCGGCGCTGGTGGCTGGAGCGCTTTCGATGGCGGTCGGGGAGTATGTTTCAGTGAGTACTCAGCGTGATACAGAGAAAGCTCTTTTGGCGAAGGAGCGTTTTGAACTAGAGCATCTTCCTAACGAAGAACTAGAGGAGCTTACGACTATCTACGAGGGTAAGGGTTTGTCTCGAGCGACAGCAGAGGTGGTGGCCAAGGAACTAACGGCTCACGATGCATTTTCTGCTCATGTTGATGCCGAGCTTGGTATAGATCCCAATGACCTCACGAATCCTTGGCATGCTGCCTATGCCTCTGGTTTGGCGTTTTTCTGTGGTGCAGTGATTCCTCTTCTTGCGGTTATTATTTCTCCTGAAGACATTCTTGTCCCGGCAGTTTTCGGATCGGTGATTCTGGCCTTAGTCGCCACTGGTGGACTGAGTGCCTATGCGGGCGGTTCAAAGAAAAGAGTGGCTATCGTGCGTGTCGTCTTGGGTGGTGTCCTGGCGATGATTATCACCTTCGGTATCGGAAAGATTTTTGGCGTCTCAGGAATATAGAATTTTTGCTGGGGGACAGGGAATCGAACCCCGATTCACGGCTTCAAAGGCCGCTGTCCTACCGTTAGACGATCCCCCAATTTCATTTTCTCACTTAATAGCTTCTTTCCTTTTGGTGTTTTGTAGAATCTTTCTGTCCGAAAGGCTTCATATCTATCATCGAACATCTCACGATAGACAAGTTTAATTGGTAAGCGACCTTTCGTAGAACGTACCCTTCCTTGACTATGGCTTCTTAGTCTTTCTTCAAGATTCGACGTACAACCAATATAGAGTTTACCATCTTTTTCTCCCTGGAGAACGTAGACAGAATACATAAAATTATTGTACCTACCGTTAGCCTCGCCCATAGGCTGGAGCCTTTAAGGGCTACGGCCGAGGGACGATCCCCCAAGTATGCGTACTACTCTATCATAATTGTCATTTATCCGGCAATTACGTAAGGCTCTTTTTGTGCTATACTCTGGACTATGAATTTTGCTAAAAAACTCTCTCAAATATTACCAATAGTAACAGCTGAGGCCCACTGTGATGTGCCGTGTGGAGTCTATGAACCAACAACGGCAAAGATTGCCGCGAAAACCGTTGAAAAGATGGTTCTCCAGCTTCATGAGTTGAAGATGCCAGCTGACATGGCTGATGATCATTCGAGATTGGAGTATGCGAATGCCGTTTCTCGAAGGATTGCCACCAAGGAGAAGCATCTACAGATTTGCAAGGATGAACTCTCTTTGCTTTGGTCGGATTATTTCAAGCCAGAACATCTTGAGAAGTATCCAGAATTGCATACGATGTTCTGGAACGCCTTGAAACTTTGTTCGAAGAACAAGCAAGCGGTGGATGGTGATCTGGCGAGAAAATTGACTGTGGCCGTTGATGAGATTGCGAAGATTTTTTATGAGACCAAAGGTGATCCGAGTCGTTATGAAGCCTACCAGCAGATTACTGACAAACTTTTTTAAACACCTTCTGTTCGTGGTCAAAGTGGAAGGGGAGAGTGCTTTCCCTGAGTTGATTCCGGGAAGATATTATCTGGCGAGTAGCCTCAAGAGACCACAAGTGGGGAGGTTTGTAGTTTTTTCGAATCCTTTGAATCACGGGCAGATTTTAGTGAAGAAGGTCCAAAGGTTTGAGGGTGATTCCCTCTGTGTCCAGGGGACTGTTTCTTGGGCAGTTTCTTCTCGTGAGATTGGTCGTATTCCTCTTCGATCTACTCTTGGAGTTCTTCTAACGCATTAGAATAGATCTTGCGTTTTATCTAATATTGTTGTTTAATATTTTTAGCAGTCTTGGCGGATAGTCGAGACAAAAGAGAGGAGCTCGTCATGAGGAAGTTGCTTGGAGTGGTCGCGCTATGCGTGGCCATGGTTGGTCCTCCTTTGGTCGTTTACGCTGGAGGTGAACCCTTGATTGCCGTCGTCGGCGACTACGGTATGCAGGTCTGTCCCGACGCAAAGGGGCAGACCGACCAGTACGGCCAGTGTGGCCGAGCGTCCGTCGCTCGGACGCTCGAGAGGATATTCCGGGATCAGCTCTCGGGATCGCCGTGGCGTCGAGGGAAGGTTGTCTCGTTGACCGGCGCTGGTTGGCCGGCCACCCAGTGGACGAACCCACTAACGGAAATCGAGTGCCCGCCGTCGCTGACGCCGGATTCGCGATTCCCGTTTTCAGGCGTCCGCAAGCAGGCCTGCGACAGTGGGGTGTCGCTTAAGGACTCGATCGTTACGTACTTGGGAGAAGTTCCAGACTACGTCTTGATCAGTTTTTCTAGCGATAATTACCTTTTCGTCACGCCGACCGAGGAGGTTGATGCGATCGAAGCGATCGCAAACACGCTGGAGACAGCGGGAGCGGAGGTGTTGATCTCCACTCCGCTCCTGGAGGATCTTTCGGGATCCATGTTCCCTTGGCGGGAACAGGTCGCGACGGAGCTTCGAAGTCGAGGGTTGGTGAATGGCCCCGACTTCATGCTCGTACCGCTTCCACGGTACGACGTACAGTACCTGTCACCCGAGGGAGCAACGGCAGTTGCTTACCTCTGGTGGGCGAAGTTGCAACCGCAACTCGTCTACTGATTGATTTCTATCTCTTGCCCACCGTGCATTGCGCACAGTGGGTTTTTTATTTCAAAATTAAGTTTTTCACAGGTAAATATCTGAATCTATGTGTTAAAATAAGTGGGAATGAAGACCTCCCGTCGTTTTAAAAAACAGAGGCAATTTTTTGACGTAGTAGAACATCCTTCCGCTCGACCGAAGAGGTTTTTCCCGCGATTCAGTAAGGGTTTTCTTGTGAATCTTCGTCCTCATTTCTTCCGTCGTTTTCCGTTGATTACCGCCTCGGGACTTTTGCTTATTTTTCTTGGAGCATTTTTTGGGAGAGATTTCTTCATCAAAGCAGAATCTGCGACTTTTTATCCCCAAACTTGTCTTGGGACTTGGCGGAATGCAATTCTCGCTCAGGCTCAGCCGGAAAGTGTTTCTATGAGTGGATCAATAGATGGAAGTAATGCCGCAATTTATCCTGGCAACAGAGAGGATATCTTTTGTGGTGGGTTTGTGGGTAACGATAGCCAGGAGTTGGGGAGTATTACCCATGTGGGAGTGACACTTGCTTGGAGGATTGGAGAAGAGGTGCCGGTTGCTTCAGGTACGCCAGGAGTATTTTTACCACTTCCGCCAGAAACGGAATCCACCAGTAGTAGCGAGTCTTCGATTACTGAAGAAGCTACTACTACTGAAGCGAAACCAGCAACAAGCGAAGAATCCAAGGAATCATCTCCTGTTCTTCCAGCTGAGGAGGCAGTAATCAAGGAGGAGTCTCGAGAAGAAACACCAGTTGCTTCTCCGGCTGAAAGTTCAGCGTCTGCACCGGTTGAAGAGACACCACCCCCGACTCCCGCTCCCGAACCTGTCTCGGAACCTGTTGTAACGCCAGTCGCTCCTGAAGCCTCTCTTTTTAATATTTTTATTTCCCGAGCATTTGCCGAGGAGATTGTGTCATCAGAATCTACTACGGCTGAGGTTATAGTGCCTCTCGGTCCACCGATTCAGGCGGTCATTGAAGAACTTCCTAGCTCAACAGAGAAGATCGAAGAAATGGCGACTTCAACTACCGAAACACCAATAAAAATTGAGACTGAAGTTTTGCCTCCCGATAATAACTTCTTGATGGTGAGTTATAGCTTTGATAGTTCGAACTGGACAGAGTTGGGCAAGGTGAATGTAGAAAATTGGCGTCAACTAACGTTTTCTCTGCCAGTATCCTCTTGGGCAGAACTGAGAAATTTACAGATTCGAGTCCAGGGAATTTCCTCAACAGTTGATCCCTTGCCTCCGGTTTTTCTGGATGGAATGTTGCTTGAAGTTCACTACGATAAAGGGATTCTTGAGGATCCTAATGATAAACCAGAGGTGGTAACGGTTGCTGGCCCAGCGTCTGTTTCTCCGGAAGAACTCCAGATGACTCAGTCGCAACTTCAGTTGGAGTTGGACAAGGATATCCGAGTTGCTCCGCACTATAAAGAGAAAGAATGGATTACATTCAATGCTCGAGAAGGGGAGCAGTATGAGGTATATCTGAAGAACGAAGCGACGGGAGAAATCAAACGCCTGACTACCACACCGAGCAATGAAACCTATCCGGTGATAAAGAATGGCCAGGTAGCCTGGGCGTATTCAGAGGGTTCTACTGGTCGTAAGCGTGGTGAGATTTTTTTGTATGATATTGCTTCTCAGATAACGATTCAGGTAACTGATGATGAGTTTGTTGATGAGCTTCCAGATTTTGATGAGCAGGGTGTTTTGAGCTGGCAGAAGACTGATGCTGCGGGAGTTACGCATGGATTTAGATATGACCTAGCTGAAAGGAAGGTGCATCAGATCGATACCACGCCTTTTACTACAGTCGCACCCTTAGATGAAGGAGGTGATAATCTATAGATTTTTCTTATGCAATCCCATCGTTATCCTCGACATTTTCTTCTAGCCATTTTCCTTCTCTTTGCTTTTGGATCTTCCTTGATTCCTCCTCGTTGGTTTTTTTCTGACCTTGGACAGCCACCAGAAAGTAAGGCGGCCTATTCAAGTCCGACACGTGCAAAAACGGTAGAGTTTTTTATTGGACAGTTTAGTGCTGATGGTACAACTGGAAAAAATACTAACACCAATAATACTTTGCCTAATGCGGCGAGCACGACTATTCGATTGGTTGAAAGTAATGTGGTGGTGAAGAACGCCTATGTTGAATATGAATTTCAGTTTAGCGCATATTCGGGAGCAACGATTAATAGTTCGACACTAACCTTTGATGCTTGTGTGGCTTCTTGTGCACCGGATGCTTGGTCGGGTACGGGGAGAGCCTCGACTACAGATTCCACTACACTAGAAACTGATTCGGGAGAGTCGAATACTGCGCGTATGTATTTGAATGTAACAAACGAGTCGCAGATTGCGAACTATAAGGGGTCAGCGAGTGGTTCTTTGGCTGTTCAGGCAGGGTATCGTTTTCGATTTACATCAGCTGCGAATAACATTGCCAATGCTTCGGCAAAATTAGTGATTACTTATACCTACGACGAGAGTTCTCCGGAAGTTACGAATACAATTATCTATCCGCTAGAGTCACAACGATCGGGCGACCGAGGAACTCAGGGGGCTTTGGCTATCAGCAGTTGTACTGTTGGGTCAGACTGTCCAGCTTTTTCATACAATATGATCCTCTCCGATCTTTCGACCAGCAGCAATCGTTTGGCTCAGTGGTTTTATTTAGGTGGGGTAAGTCGTGCCAATACCACAGCTGATCAGACTCTTTTTGCTCAGATAGGTGCGAATGCGGGAGCAACTACGACTCTCGAGGAAGCTCTCGGTGATAATGATGGAGGTTACTACTGGTATTTTAGCTCCTCTACTGGTTTTCTTGCCAACGCTACTCAGACTTTGAATGTGAAACCAGCTGGTACTAATGCTGATATGGCCCTTGTTGGTGGTGAAGTAGTGGAGACGTACCGCGCTTCAAGTAGTGCAGCAACTCGAATGAAAACTGTTCGGTATGGCTTGGGGGAGATTAATACGCTTTCCAACACGACAAAAACTAATAACTCGGTGAATGTATTTTTTCCAGAGAGTGGGGTATCAATTAAAAAAGCTTGGGTACGGTTGACCACCTCCTTCGACGGTACGGCGGTTACTAAAGAGCTTTATGTATCTACGAAAGTTGGAAGTAGCGGAAGTGAGAGTGCTAGTACAACTTATTTAGCCTCGTGTGGTGTGCAATGTGTCAGTAACGACATAAAAATATTTCATGTACTTCCTTCTTCCACATACGCAACCTTGGCAGCGGCGACTGCGGTGACTTCCACGCCGGTCACCGTATACACTGAGTGGGAGACAGCGAAGGGGGCTGTTTCTGGAGAGCTGCTCATCACCTATAGCTATACTGGAGAAACTGGAGGATATCAGGTGACGCATAGTATTTTTGCCGGTCAGGCGACATCCAGTCCAGCGACTTCTGTGACATTTGCGAATATTGATCCAGCTCTCCCGGACACTGGAGGGACCCTCTCTGTTCCCGCCGCCTTTCTCGAGGCAAATATGCTGTACTCTGAGGCTGACGGAGTGCCAACTGCCGATCCTCAATTCGGGGCCAGTATGGCAAGTACAACCTGTAGTGTGGGGAATTCTTCCTCAACAAAAACAAGTGATACGGAAAATACTCGTTTTCTTTTACATAAAGATGTCTCTTCGGCGTTTTATGCTTCCGACTCCGTAACTTATAAGACGTGCTATGCCAGTAATAGTACAGGTAAATTTAGTGGCACGTTGGTTTACACATATCAAAATGCATTTCCGAATCTCGCCCAAGCTTCGTATCACTGGCGAAACGATGATGATTTCCGGGATGCGATAGTGACGTCAACCCTCGATGCTCTTGGTGGCACATTTCCTTCTTTAGCGCTCACTTCAAGTGGCATCCCTGTTGTTGCTTATGTAGATTCTAACAGTAAACTGAGAGTTCTTTTGTGTGGGAATACGGAGTGCTCGAGTGGAAATACAACAAGTAGTCCTGATTCAGGGACAACTATTTTAGATACAACAATCGGTATACTGATTCGTTCTGACGGTAAGCCATTAATCTCCTATGGACGAAGTTCTGATGGTAATCTTATCTTTTTAAATTGTGGGAATAGTTCGTGTTCTAGCGGTAATGTGACGAGTAGCTTGATCTCTGGTGCTGGTTACTACTCCTCTATGGATTTTAATTCTTCCTCAAATCCAGTGATCCTTTCTTATCATTCAAGTGGTGGGAGTGTTCGCCTGTATCGTTGTGGCAATGCAACTTGTTCGAGTGGGAATAGTTCGAGTAGTATCTTGACCGAAACTTCAGCCTATCACTCTCTTGCCTTGTCTTCGGATGATCTTCCCAATATGAGTTTTTACTCGGCGTTCGGCTTACGATTTGGTCATTGCACCATAGTCGCTTGCGCGAGTGTGACACCAACCACTCTCCATAACGCGGGAGTAAATCAGTACACATCACTCGCGCTCGATGCCAACAACATTCCTTCTGTTGCTTACTTTGATTCCTCGAATAATATCAGGCTTTATCGCTGTGATGATGTGACTTGCAGTAGTGGCACCTCTACTATACTCAGTTCAGGCGGTGCTTTTTCTGGACATGTTTCGTTAGCTCTTGGTTCGAGTTCCTTGCCATTCACAAGTTATGCTCTAGATGGAACGTTGAGACTTGCTCATTGTGGTAACCAAGGATGTTCCTCAACAAGCAGTGATTCTACGATTATAGACCAGAGTTCTTTTACCGGATTCTATTCTTCCCTCGAACTCGATACTAGTTATAATCCTGCTATTGTATACCAGGATGCAGGTGGGGGTAGTCTAAGATTTGCCAAGGTTTATTTGGCTTCTTCGGCAACAGGTGGTATCCAGAATACGGCTTTTAGTACTGCCCAAAATGGGGTTTCTTATAAATTAAGAATTGGTCTTGATAACATCGGTGCGGGAATAGCCACTTCTACATTTCGTTTAGAATATGGCTTAAAAACTGGGGGAAGTTGTGAGGCGATTGGTGTCTGGACGACAGTTGGTGCACCGGGAGATAGTACTGATATTGTTATGGCCAGTTCTTCGAATATGACGAATGGCTCGACCACTTTAGACATCTCTCGCGCTGATGGGGGAGTGACTAGTAACCAGAGTAGTACATTTACTGCGGGAGAAACGAAGAATACGACTTCCACTACTTCTGTCCTCTCGCTTTCCGGACAGACAATTACCGAGCTCGAATTTGCGATCAAAGGAACGGTCAACTCGACTTCGAGCAATCCCTACTGTTTCCGTTTGACTAAGGCGGGGACTGCGCTTGATGCCTATACGAACTATCCTCAGATTCAGTTTCATTCAGTGCCGACAGTTGCTTCAATTTCTGTTAATAATTCCAATCCTATTACACTGATAGCGAATACGACCACCACTATTTCGGTCAATTTCCAGATTTCTGATAGCGATGGATGCAGTGATGTATTTACCAGCGGGAATGTGACCACCACTCTCTATAGGACTTCAAAGACATCAAGTTGTGAGGCGAATACTTTTAATTGCTATAAAGCTTCTTCAGTTACAGTTCATAGTTGTAGTCCACCTGGTACGTCGGCAAATGCTACTACCACCTTCTATATTCAGTATTTCGCTGATGCAACTGACGCAAGCTCGAGTTACACAACCGACAGTTGGCGGGCAACTATTGATTTTGTTGACTCGGCTGGTCTTGGAGGGAGTAGCTCTTCGGCCACCACCTCGTTAAGTACTTTAGTTGCTATAGATATTTCCACCTCATCTCTTAGCTATGGAACGGTAACGGCAGGGAGTGATACCAGTAGTACTAATCAGACGGTGACTATCAAAAACGCGGGAAATTCTTCTACCACGCTCAAGATAAACGGAACAGCCCTGACTTTGAGCGGGAATTCTCTGGCCACAAGTTCTCAGCATTACGCTACTTCGAGTTTCACTTTCGGGGGAAGCGAGCAGGCACTGAGCGACACAGCAACCACTATCTCAGGAGCTACTCTCTTGGGAAAACTGATCAGTCCTTGGGTGTCTAATACAGCACTTCCAAATTCCATTGTATATGATGGTTTTCTCGGAACTGACTCTTATCTTTATGTTCTTGGAGGGCGTAAAGATTTTGGTTCATCTGAAACTTCGACTGTTTGGTTTGCACCAGTCAGTCCAACGGGTACGGTAGGTTCCTGGGCCACGACTACCCCACTTCTCTATTCAAACGAAAATTTTGGGTCGACTAAATATGGGAATTATATTTATGTCGGAGGAGGAGCAAACGGTACTAGCACTATGACGTATGCGTTTATGAACAGTAGCGGTACACTGGGTTCCTGGGCTACCACCACTCCACTTCCTTATCTTGCAACATATCCTAGGTTCACTGCATACAATAACTATCTCTATTTAAGCGGTGGTTATGCAAATTTTGGCTTACCGACTTCTAGCGTATTTTATGCACCAATTAATGCGAATGGTTCCATTGGCAGCTGGGCTACCACCACTCCATTAGATGTCACTTATGTTTCGAATCATGGTTTTGAGGCATACGACGGGTATCTTTATTTTGCTGCCGGTTCGGGAGTTGCTTCTCAGTCTTCTAGCTTTGCCGTTATAAACGCAAACGGCACTATTGGGAGTTGGACTGATGGTCCTCAAATCGGATTATTTTCAGGACATACTCTTATTCCTTTCCAGGGAGTACTTTATAGTCTTGGAGGATCTTTTGTAACAACTAACCAGCTACCGACCAGCACTCCTTTCGCAGTGATAAATTCGACTTCACCGAAGTTAAGTAACTGGTCGTTTGAACGTACTTCTCCTCATAATCTCAGCCTTAGTAAGGCTGCCAGATCGGGAAGATATGTATATCTAATAGGAGGAAGCGATGGTAGCACTGCCACTAGCTCTCTTTTTTCAGCAGAATTATCAGCTAGGGATCTTTATTTTGGCGCTTCGGTGAGTTCTAGCGCAAAAGTTGGCACATACACTGGAACAAATACCTTTACTCCGTTTTTCACGCCTTGATCTTTTATCCACACCTGAATATTCCAAGATCTGTGATATTATGAAAAAGTATAAAGAGGGAACTCATATGCAACTTGAATCCAATAGATCATTAATCGGTTTTTCTTTGCTGTTCGCAATCTGTTTGATTAGTGCCTCTTTTATTTTTCAGACTGTTTTTGCGGCGAATTTAACAACTTCCTTGATAGTAGGTAACGCTAGTCCAACAGTTGATACCGTTACCGTCAATAATGCTACTACTACGATAAATCTTAACTCGGGGAGTACTTTGAATAATGGTACGACGACAGTAACTATCAATTTTTCCGTCACTGACAATAATGGTTGCTCGGATGTCTTTTCGAGTGGCTCGTTGGCAATCCTTTTTTATCGCACCACCATCACTTCTTCCAGCTGTAATAGTAGTCAGAGTAACCTCAATTGTTATAAAGTTACGACTTCAACAAACAGTTGTTCTGGTGCTAACGTGAATGCGAATGCCACAGCGACTGTCGATGTTTATTATTTTGCCAATGCCACTGATGCGAGTTCCAGCTTTCCGTCGACAGATTGGCGAGCGACAGTGATCGCCACTGATGGAAGTGCCGGGAGCGGCTTCCGTGATTCTTCTGGGATTGAAGTGAATACTTTAGTAGCTATAGATGTGACTACTTCTTCTATTAACTACGGAACGGTGACTGCCGGGTCCGACACTAGCTCCACTAATCAGACGGCCACCACCACGAATGCTGGTAATGCTTCTACGACGCTACAACTTTCAGCACAGCAAACTTTGAAGTTTGGTGCGAATGCAATTGCCACTTCTAGTCAGCGATATGCGACTTCTGCCTTCACCTATGCAGGGGCTAGCGTACCACTTTCGGATTCTGCCACCACGGTTAGTGGTTTCTTATTGACCTCCCCAACGTCGACTACAAATGTGGCCGGGGCTTCGTTCTGGGGAGTTTCCGTTTCTAGTAGCTATCCGACCGGAACATATACTGGTACGACTATTTTTGGAGCCCTGTTCCAGCCCTAGTCGTTTACTAATCTAAGTACCAGAAGAAGTTTTTATGGCGATATTTTTTCACGCACGGGAAGCCCTAGGAAAGGGTTTTTCTTGTTTGCATCCAGGTGAAGAAAGACGGTATAATTCAGTGGTAATGGGCAAGTACCATGGTTTTTGGTGGGTATTTTTATTGATATTTTTTGTTTTCCCACTATCTCAGGTGGAGGCTGGTTTTGGTATCTCTCCGCCGTATTTCAGCGCCGAACATCTTGTACCAGGTGTTACTTATGGGCAGAGTATTTATTTGGTCAGAGATGATCCTAGTATGGATCTCCCTATGCGTGCTGAATTAGAGTTGAATCCACCAAGTGTCAAAGAGTGGCTAACCGTTGATCCAGGAATTGAGTTCGTCATTCCAAAAGGAGTGCGCCAGTTTCCAGTAACCATTAAGGCCAAGGTTCCTAAAGATATTAAACTTGCCTCATATGGAGGTAATATTCGTTTTGTTACAGTTCCTCCAAAAAATGGTCAGGTGACTATTGCCTATGGTGCAAATCTTCAGCTAAACCTGGTGGTTGGAGAGGGAATTTTTAAAAAGTTTTCTGTGCCACTGGTGAAGATTCTAGATATCGAAGAGGGTTGGGATCCTCGTGTTTTGATTCGCTACAATAACGAAGGTAACGTTACAGAAAGTCTGACCGGCGCAACGTTTGAGGTTCGAGATCAGTTCGATAGTGTCCGTCTTGGATTTGTTCAAACTAAAGATAACTTCCCTGAAATTCCTGCTTTCGTATCTCAAGAACAAACCGTTGATTTCCCAATCGATACTCACCTGAGTTTAGGGCAGTACTACGGCCTTATTAATCTTTATCAGGGTGATAAGCTAGTCGCCAGTCAGAAAATGGTTTTCAATGTTCTCCCGCCAGGAACCTTTTCTGGTTTGTGGGGAAAAATTTTGGGATATTTGAAGATTCGACAGTTCGGCCCTTACTACCTAATTGGAATTTTAATCTTAGGGTATATCTTTATTTTTTCGAAGCGTAGGAAAGATCGTCGCTGAGTGGTCGGAATTTCGTAGTGAACATTATAATAATCTATATGCTGCGCCAAGGAAGACGGATAACTTTTTTACTTCTACTGCTTCTTGGTTGCACTGTAGCTCTTGGAGCTTCTGCCGAAGTGATTACCTTTGGATTGACTGTCGTGGTTACTCCAGCACCTCCTACTAGTTTAGGGGCAACGGCTATTTCTGCGAGTCAGATTAATCTTTCTTGGAGTGATAATTCTTCTAATGAGGATGGATTTGCGATTGAAAGAAAACTTGGTTCTGGGGGAAGCTATGTTCAAATTGCCACAACGGGCAGTAATATTGCGACATATTCAGATACGGGTCTTTCTGCGGCTACCACTTATTTCTATCGAGTAAGTTCTTTTAATACTGATGGATCATCTATCTATAGTGATGAGGTGAGTGCGACAACAGCCTCTTCTGGGGTAACTCCAAGCGGGGGTGGGGGAGGTGGCGGCGCAGGAGGAGGTGGTGCGCCTTCTACCGTTACTGCTGCCTTACTGAGGGGTGTGGCCTATCCTGGAAGTCTGGTTTCCCTCCTTAAGGATGCTCAGCTCGTAGCCACCACGACAGCGAACGCCAGTGGAGCTTTTCAGTTTAGTTTATCCAATCTTACTGCTGGTATGTATAATTTTGGCGTCTGGGCGCAAGATGCACGAGGCAATCGATCTTTGACCATCGGTTTTAATATCGTGATGATTGGTGGTATGACGAATACCGTGAGTGGTATATTTCTTCCGCCAATTATTGCTATTGATAAAAGCGAGGTGAAACGGGGTGATATTTTAACAATTTACGGACAGAGTGCTTCGGAGGCTCGGATAAATCTCCTTATTAACTCTTCGAATACTTTGTATAAAGATGCCAGCGCTGATGCGAATGGCTTGTGGACTTATAAATTTAATACCGAAGAGATTGAGCTGGGGGATCATACTACACGTGCGAAAGCCCTCAAAGACAATGAGGCAAGTACTTATTCGCAACCACTGCCATTTAAAGTTGGATCAAAGAATGTTGCGATTAAGCCATCAGATAAATGTCCGCTGAAGGGTGATTTAAATAATGACTGTCGAGTTAACCTAGTCGATTTTTCAATTGCTGCCTACTGGTGGAAGCGTCCGTTAACTGAACGTGCGAGATCGACTGTCGATGGAAAATTATTTTCCGATGGTGTAATAAATCTTCGAGATTTCAGTGTTATGGCTTATTATTGGACTGGATAGCGATGAATTATTTTTTCATGATGAGAACAAAAAAAGATAGTTGGGGATATATCGAGGTGGTAGGTTTTTTTTCTGCTCTTATTCTTTTTTCAAATCCCTTAATTACCTCGGCAGCAGAACTACGGTTTAGCAACTATCCATCCCTAGTGCACTCTGGAGATCGATTTAGTGTCGACGTCCGACTTTCTACTGAGGGAAGTAATGTGAATGCGCTTGGTGGTAAAGTGCTTGTGAGTTCGAATTTGAAGATTGAAAATATCAAAGATGGGCAGTCCTTAGTTGGAGTTTGGACCGAACGTCCTGAGGCTTTGCCTAATATGTTGGAGAGTTCTTTCTCGGGGATTATTCCAGGAGGTTATCTCGGGGAGAATGGAGCCATATTTACGCTTGATTTAGAGGCACATGGAACCGGTCCGGCCAAGATTGAATTTTCCAATTTGACCGTGTTTGGAAATGATGGAATAGCAACACCAGTTGAGGTAACTTCTGCGCCTCTCGTGTTCACTATCGACCCACGAAACACTTCTTTGGCTAACCCTAGGATTCCTGATCTTTTTCCGCCAGAGTCATTTGTTCCAGAGATAGCCCGTAACGAAGATATTTTCGATAATAGATATTTTCTGGTTTTCCAGACAGTTGATAAGCAATCTGGGATAGACCACTATGAAGTTGCTGAGATTTCAACGCTAGGAAAAGCGTCGACTATCTCTTCGGCCTGGCAAAAGACAACTAGTCCCTATCTCCTAAAAGATCAGAATCTTCAGAGTGATGTATACGTGAGAGCCGTGGATCGAGCTGGAAATTTTATTGTAATCAAATTACCAGCTCGCTTCGCCAATGTTTCTCCAAGAAAAGACTTCCTTCTGGTTTGGATAGCGATCTTTGGCTTCGTTCTTCTTCTCATCTTTTCTCTGATGCGGAAGGGTAAGGAGTTTTTAAATAGTCGAAAAACTATTCAATGATATTCATGAACATATCGAAGATCGGAGTATCGCTATTTATTTTGAGTTCGATTTTTCTTTTACCACTGACTAGCCAAGCAGCCGATATCTCTCTTTCTCCGCAGACTGGTAGTTTTAGTGTTGGGGAGAATTTCCCCGTTCGAATTCTCTTAGATTCTCCTGGGGAGGCGGCAAATGCAATTTCTGGCCAGATCGTTTTCCCCGTAGATCTCCTTGCGGTAGTGAACTTGTCCAAGGGCCCACTAATAAACTTCTGGGTAGAGCAACCAAACTTTTCTAATAATCAGGGTACTATTCGATTCGAAGGAGTCACATTCAATCCTGGGTTTAGTGGCACTAATGGACAGATAGCAACTGTTATTTTCCGAGGAAAAAGAACTGGCGAAGCAAATATTAGATTTCAGAATGCTACGGTACTTGCGAATGATGGGGAGGGAACTGACATTACCGATGAAAAAAGAGGGGCTTTCATTACTATCTCCCCTCAGAAAGTTTTTCCTACTTCTTCTACGCTTAAGGTAGTGGCAATTACCTCGCCAACACACCCAGACTCTGCCCATTGGTATAGCAAGCGGTCGGCTGATTTCTCCCTTAGTTTTGTTTCTGGCACAGAAGCAATTGCCCTTACAGTAGATACTCAGCCGGGGACTATTCCTTCTACCAGCCTCAAAGAATTAGTATCCTCCTATAAAACTTCTGAACTTTCAGATGGTGAATGGTATCTCCACGCTCGAGCAAGGAGTTCTGGACGATGGGGAGAAAGTAGCCATTTCCTTTTCCGGATTGATAGTCAGCCTCCTCAGTCCTTCCCCATCAAGCTCGTTAATGGCCTAGAGACAACTGTTAGTCGTCCAGAAATCGTTTTCGGAACTATTGATACACTTTCTGGTGTCAATCGTTATGAAATCTTAATCGATGATCAATTAGTAACTATTGTAAAAGCTAAGTCGGGAGAGCTATATCATCTTTTCCAGTTGCCGTATCAATTTTGGGGTGAAAAGAAGGTTCAGGTTTCAGCCATTGATAACGCTGGCAATAGTCAGCACTCAACAGTGGTATTCACGATCAATCCAAATCCGTGGCTCTACTTCTTCTTGATCCTGCTACTCTTCCTTGTTATTGCTTTCTCTTGGTTGATGATCAAACGTCGAAGAATAGTGCAACCAGAAGCTCCTAAGCCAGTTGTTTCTCGAGGGATTCCTCCAGAGAAATCAACGAGTCTATTCGAGACATCGTATCGAGTAGAGAAAGATATTTCCGCTCTTGAATTAGACTTGAAAAATCTGATTGACCTAAAAAACGAACAAAAAGCTTTTGCCTATCTTAAGAGTGCGCGATCACGACAATTATCTGATGCGGATATCCATAAAGAGTTAGTTGAGGTTGGTTGGAGCGAAGAAGAAATTAGAACATTACTCCAGGAAGAACTCATGTTGAGTGCCATCCATAAAAAAGTTCAGGATAATCTTGGGGAAATCAACGAAGAGAGCCAGGAGGTGGCGAGCTAGAACCTCACGATACTTTTTCCTTCGATCTGGAAACTCTCTAGCTGAAGACAGTTGGCTGCTACTTTTGCAGAAATCAATTTTATCCTTTTTTTAGCTGGCAGTGTATAACTACTCATTCCAATTGGTTTTTCGAGAAGCGTCCAGGCTATAGGTTCGGTAGAAAAAGCAAGTATTTTTCTTAGAATAACTATATTCTTTGGATGATCCTTCACGAGAAGGGCATTTCTTAAATCTTCTTCGGTAATAAAGGCGTCTTCGGTTTTAAATTTTTTAGTAAAACTAGCCAACTGCTCTTCCTGGGGGAGTAGAAGAATAGTCCCTTTTAGGTAGTCGGGAATAATTTTTATGAAAGTTTCTGCACCCAATACTGCAAGTTTTTCTTCGAGAGTTTTATAGTTCAGAGTGTCAGCTTCATAATTTCTAAGAAGCGCAAGATTGAGAACTGGACCATGATCAACTTCGGCATCCATTTTATAAATTGAGACTCCAGTTTCTTTCTCTCCACTTAAGATCACTGATTGGATAGGCGAACTACCTCGGAAAGAGGGGAGGAGGGAGGGATGAATACCCAACGTTCCAAGCCTGGGCAGTGCGAGGATGGAAGATGGAATAATTTTGGCATAGGCAGCGACGAGAAAAAAATCGGCGGTCGTGAAGATCTCTGAAAATTCAAAATCTTTGAGGCGTTCTGGCTGAAAAACTGGAATATTTTTTTCTTCACCAATCACTTTTGTTGATGGTGATGTCATTATCATCTTCCTCCCAGACTGACGATCGGGACTGGCAACGATTGCTGAAGGTGGCAGTTTCGCCTCGATTAATTTTTGTAAAACAATGGAAGCAAATCGAGGGCTTCCAAAAAATACATACTTCATAGTTTAAAGAATGAAACTAATCTTCTTTTTTCAACTCCCTCTTCTTTAACCGTTCAGAAGCGGGAACGTTCTGGATATTTCTTGCTTTTTCGATAAAAAGTTTCCCATCAAGATGATCCACTTCGTGCTGAAACACATGGGCCAGTAGTCCCCAAGCCCTAATCTTCACTGTTTTTCCATTCTTATCCTGGCCCTTGAGAACTACTTCGAGAGATCGTTTTACTTCACCATATGTCCCAGGAACACTTAAACAACCCTCTTCGAGAAAATCAGTTTCCTCTGAATATTTCTCTATGGTGGGGTTGAAAATTGCATAGAACTTCATTTTTCCATCCGGATAAGAAGGTACTTCAGCAACAAAAAGACGGTAAGAAAGTCCTATTTGATTGGCGCTCAATCCCACGCCATTAGCCTTACGCATCATGTTGCGCATTTTCTGAAGAAGCGGTTTGATATCTTCAGTGGGGAACTTTGATAAGTCGACCTCCTTTGTTTTTTTATGGAGGAAGATGTCTTCGGTTGATTGGCTATGGACGAGGATGTGATCGTTTTCCATTGGTCTTTTTCTGAGTGAGGAGGCTCATAAAATAGGCTCCCTTACTAATAATATTCTTTCTTTCCTGGACCTCTTTCGCGAGAGCAAGGAGTCTACTGGGATCGTTATTTTTGGCAAGTTTAATGTAGAGAGCTTTATGTTTCTCGTCTTCTAGGATCTGAGATATCTCGAGGCCCAGAAGCTGATAGGGCTTGTAGACTTTCGATTTTCTGCCACGCTCTCGAAGCGTTTCCAAAAAATCTTTATCCATCTTGCCGTTCATTGTACTCGAAAGCGAGATTTTATCAAAATTTGTGTGAATCAACTAATTCTATTAGAATTAACAGCATTATGCCTCGTAAAATCGCTTCTTCCTTCGTTATTTTGATGGGTATTATCGTTCTTTTCGGTGGTGGATACTTTTTTGGCTTTGTAGTTGGCCAGGAGACTCCAAAGACTATCCTGGTGCAAGGAGTTTCTAACCTCCAGAAAGACGCTCCACCGGCTATTGATTTTTCAGTTTTTTGGCAGGCCTGGGATCTTCTTGGTCGTGAACATTTAAAACATGCGGAAGCCAACGATCAGAAAAAAGTTTATGGGGCAATTCGTGGTTTAGTACAGTCGGTTGGTGATCCTTACACGCAGTATTTCACTCCCGCTGACAACACACGATTCAAAGAAGATGTCGGGGGAAGTTTCGGAGGTATCGGTGCAGAACTAGGCATACGGGATCAGGGACTAACGATCATTGCACCACTCAAGGATACTCCTGCGAGCCGAGCTGGGCTTAAGGCCGGAGATCTTATTGTAAAAATTAATTCGACTTCAACTGAAAACCTGCAGATTGATGAGGCGATTAGTTTTATTCGCGGTCCTCAAAATTCGACTGTTACCTTGTCAGTTTTCCGAAAAAGCTGGGGGAAAACTAAAGACTTTGTCCTAAATCGAGAGGTGATTAATCTCCCCACCTTAGATTCCGAGGTATTGGATGGCAATATCCTTTATGTGCATCTTTATAGCTTCAATGCCATTGCTAATAGGAAATTAGGAGAAACTCTACAAGAAACTCTCAGTAAAAAACCAATTGGAGGTATTATTTTTGACTTAAGAGATAATCCTGGAGGGTATTTAGAAGTGGCAGTTAATATGGCAAATTGGTTCTTGCCTAAGGGGACACTCATTGTCACCGAACAGGGACTAGGGAAGAAGGAAGAGTTTCGAGCTGAGAAAGAACCTCCACTCAGTACTATTCCGATAGTTGTGCTGATCAACAAAGGATCAGCTTCAGCTTCTGAGATTCTTGCAGGAGCTTTACAGACTCACAAACGAGCGGTGCTTATTGGAGAACAAAGTTACGGCAAAGGGACTGTCCAGGAGTTGAAGGCGCTTAAAGATGGATCAGCGATTAAAATGACTATCGCGCACTGGGTTCTTCCTAATGGACAAATTCTCGAAGGGAATGGACTGAAGCCAGACTATCCAGTAGTTATTCCCGAGGAGATATTGAACTCTTCATCATCTTCGAAGATAGACCCTCAGTTGAATAAAGCGAAAGAAATTATCAAACCAAAAATTACCACACTTTTTAGAGCTTCTCCTTAATTTTTTAAACTATGAAGGTCATTTTTCTCCAAGATGTTCGGGGTGTCGGACGTCGTTCTGAAATAAAAGAAGTTTCTCCTGGCTATGCAAGAAACTTCCTTTTTCCAAAGAAACTTGCTGTTCTTGCGACTCCTGAGTTGGTGGTAGAGTTTGAAAAGAAGAAAGAGTTTGAAAAGAAGAGCGAAGCAGAGTTGTTAGTGCATCTTAAAGAGCTGGCACAGAAATTAAAGGAAAATAAAGTTTCTATTCCAGTAAAGACTGATGCCCATGGCCGGATTTTTGGATCCGTTACTAAAGAAGCTATTCTTCAGGATATGAAGGATAGGGGAGTGATTACTGTTGAAAAAATTGAGATCATTCTTTCCCGGCCTCTTAAAAAGGTAGGAGAGTATGAAGTCGAAGTTGACCTCAAGAAAGGAATCCGCTCGAAGTTGACCGTTATACTACAGAAACAAGTTTAATCTGACGACGGGTGCCATCAAAATTGGTTTTCTGCTTCGTGGAGAACTTAACACGACCATCCTTCATGGCGTAGAGAGTATCGTCGCCACCTCGTTTTACATTAGTACCCTCGGAATATTTTGAACCGCGCTGACGAATGATGATCTGCCCCACTTTAATCACCTGACCATCCTGAATCTTGACGCCTAAACGCTTGGATTCTGAATCTCGTCCTAATTTAGTAGAGCCTAGGGCTTTGGTATGTGCCATTTCTGTTTAATATATAATCTAAATCTTATAGATGAATATTCTATGGTATAATCGCATAAATGTCAAAATATCGTCGAGAGATTATCTTCTTTTTGCTAGTATTTCTGACTGTAACCACCAGTTTCGCTATGGGCTATATTCTGGGGAGGGGGGATAGCCACACACCTATCATAATACAGCAATTATCGCCTAAAAATGCCCTTTAAAAGGCATATCCAGCTCGTTTTAGCCAGGATTCATTCTCCCATTCCCAAAGCTTCTTAGCAGCTAAAAAACCGCTAAAATCTGCCTCCCATAGAGGGAATTCCTGTAACTCAACCTCGCCTATGACTGGGCCCCATTCGTGGAGACCTCCAGGGCAGGAGAAACCTCCATTATATTTAATCTTTTCCCGACCGCCCTTAGTGCGACGAGTGGCTCGACAGCGAGTACAGGGTTCTATTTGGTCAATTCTCAGAATCCAGCGATTCTGAAGATTGAATTCGTGTTTTAGAGCGTCCATATAGGCAGCAGTTTGTAGATTATAGTCTCGATAGATGGCCTGGGAGGTTTTTATGTCGAGTACCCCAAACTGACCGTCGATCAATGCGAGAGCATCAATAGTTCCCGCATAGCGATGATCGTAGTGAATGATTCTCCGTTCGATATACTCTGGAGCAGTTTGGATATTCTTTTCTTCTAAAAATCGACGGAAGGCATCGATGGCTGGCTTGATCGATATATCAACTTCCGGATCTTGTCCAAGAAGAATTGCCTGAGATATTTCATGAACTAAGGTTCCTTCCTCAGCGGATTTTTCAGTGACATTTTGAGCGGCCTTAAAGCTGGCGGCTTCTCCATAGAAACGTAAAAGTGCGGGCTTCGCTTTTATCGAAAGGATTTTAGTTACTCGTGGATACCAGGCGCCATCAATAGCATACCCGCACGTCTCCTTAAAATCTTCTAAGCTAGAGTAAGTATCAAACATATATTATCGAGAGATCAGAGGGGCGGTAAATTCAACAACACTGCCTGCTCCCATCATAATTACTACTGGCGGATGATTAATCAATTTTTTCTGGTAGAGGGTGCATATCGTTTCTTTTATTTTTTTCGGATCAGCAAGATATATAATTTCTTTTTTCGGAGACTTCTTCTTCAGATCCTCGGAAAGTTTTTTTGAAGTAAGTGGATTTTTTTTATCATCCCGACCGGCTACTTCATAGGTGGGAAGGAGGATGAGGGTGTCGGCATCTTCGAAAGCCCCTACGAACTCTTTATAAAGAGCTTTCAATCTTTTTGCTTGGTGTGTTTGGTAGACGCAAATTATTTTTGATTTTGGAAACTTCTCTCGAAAAGCCTGCAGAGTAGCTTTTATTTCTGTTGGATGATGCGCATAGTCGTCATACACCTGCATGCTTGCAGATAGCTTTTTATCTCGAAGTTCTCCTCGGTATTCCATCCTCCTCCAAGCACCTTGATAGGCACCAAGTCGCTTTAAGACATCCGCTTCTTTCACCTTTAAAACCGCATGCGTCACAAGATAGGCAGCTAAGGCGTTTGAGAGATTATGAATACCAGAAAGGAAAAGGTGTTTTTTAATTTTGGAAATTGTTTTTTCGTCTTTGAGGCTATACCAGAGGATAGTGAGGGAGTTTTTTTGAGCAATTCGATCAATCTTAGAGGAGAGGGAGAAAAGATTTTTATCGTCTCGATTGAGAACTAAGCAGCCCCCCGGCTTCGTTCTTCCGATAAAAGAAAGGAAGTTTTTCTTTACATCATTGAGATCACGGTAGAAATCGAGGTGTTCTCGGTCAATATTAGTAATGACCACAATGTCTGGATGGTAATGAAGAAAAGCCCCACGCCATTCGTCAGATTCGAGGACTAACCAGTTTGTTTTACCAAGCCGGAAATTTTTCCCACCAAGTTCTCGGAGTTTAGTACCCACAACAATGGTCGGATCGATTGATGAATCCTTGAGAACCAGACCAATCAAGGCGGTGGTTGTACTTTTTCCATGACTTCCGGCAATAGAAATCGTTTTATACACCTCAGTTAGACAACCCAGTGTCTGAGGATAAGACATTGGCCTCAAGTTTCGTTTTCTTGCTTCTTCGAGCTCTGGATATCCTGGAGAACCATCGGTAATCGCATTTGAGTAGACGACCATATCTAAGCGAGCCGGAAGATTTGATTTATTATGTCCAATTTTAATCCGTGCACCCTCAGCTTGTAATTCTTTGGTGGTGGCATTTTCTGAAAGATCTGAACCGCTCACCGTCCATCCTTGAGCTAAAAACCAGCGGGCAAGCGCACTGATGCCAATCCCGCCAATACCGATAAAGTGAATCTTTTGTGAAGTAGTTTTTCTTTTATCTGCCGTCATACATTTCATTATATGCGAACTTGTCTTTTTTGAATAAATCTATTATAAAAGTTCGAGCAACTGTACCAGACACAGAAGGAGGCGAGGGGATATGGGCAATGGCAGACACAATCACGTCCCAAAGGCCCGGCAGAAGCCGAGCTGGAAAGATCGAGGCAAGAGTGGCCAAAACCCTAAGAAAAAGAAAGAAAAGGCTAAGGGATAAGCCTAGGCCAAAATCGAAAAGAAGATACCGCCAGAGACGTGGTGTTTGTCTGAAAACACCAATCAAGAAGAAAAAGCAGGGCTAATATTCAACTTGAATTTTGGCCTTTTTTATTAGGGGAGCGGGTTTCCGTCATCCTTATATATGTCGCACAATATACCTTTTACGACACAGACAAGGGAGATTCCTAAAGAGGTTCACGTAGTCTTTGTCTAATGAGGATTCTTAAACTGTTTCGTTTCCCACTGATGGGATGAGTGATACGAGCCACTGAATAACACTGACGACTATTCCCATAGCATGAATCGCTAAGTTGATAATAAATACCAAAATATTTCCGATGACTTTGAGTAGACTCAAAATGTCTAACCCAGTTCTTTCTTTTAACCAATCATTAGCGTTATTCCAGTAGTCTTTTGCTACCTCGGGATTTGGCAGGTCAAATTTCTGACTGGAACTTCCACTCACATCTATTTGAGAAACGTCATTAAGAAAGTTCGAAAAAGGCTCCTGGAGTTGGTTGAGTCCAGTTTCGGTATCGATTCCTAGTTTCAAGTCCTGATCGAGTTCTTGGGCGTGAACTATGGGAGTTAGTAGAACTATTCCCAGAAGAAGTCCAGAAAAAATTCGCCAATTCATTCTTCAAATTATATCACACTATAGGTATTTTAATGGACTCAGATCTCCACCCTGAGGCATTGGCCCGCACGTTTTGCTTCCGCCCATCTTAAATGTTTGTTGAGCAAACACAGTGAAATGGAGATGGGGTCCAGTAGCCCACCCAGTTGCTCCGGAATACGCTATTGTCTGTCCTTGTTTGACTGGATCACCGACACTCATTACAACTCGAGATAAATGAGCATATAACGTTGTGAGATTATTATTATGCTTGACCACGATAAATTTTCCGTACGCGCCACGAGGACAGTATCGATCCTGATCGCCAGTAGCTACAACTTGGCCATCAGCAGCGGCCATTACCGGTGTTCCCACTGAACCTCCAATATCTAGACCATTATGCCATTTCCCTCGGTATGTAGATTTTGCAAAAGAGGTGTTTCCGTATCCCTGAGTGATTCTGCCCTTAGCGATTGGTAGAATAAGAATCTTCCCTACTGTCGGAAGTTTTGCGTAGTCGATCTCCCCTCTTAATTTTGCGTCCAGAGCTTCGATTTCAGCTGCAATCAATTCTTGCTGGGCATAGACCTGCTTCAGATGTTCTTGATAAATAGCTTCCTGATTTTTCGTTTCTTTAAGTAGTGTTTGTCGCTGGGCTTCTTGATTTGTCAAAATGACTTTGCGATTTTTTAAATTAAATGCTTCCGAAGTAACTTCTGCTTGTTTTATATTCAGATCCTTTAATTTTCCACCATATTGAACATTAAGTTTTCTAAGATCCTGAATGTCAGTGGTTAGTCTGGCGTTCAGATCGATTAGATTCTTTACCTCGCCAGCAGCTTCTGATAAAGAGTTACTTCGTAAGATAACGGTCAGCATATCGATGTTTTCTGATCGTTGCATCAGACGAATTAATTCTTCAACCCCTCGTCGTTTGTTAATAATTTCTTCTTGAATATCCTGAATGTTATACGTCAGTGATTTTATTTCTAATCCTAATTTCTCAAGATTGACCTGATCTTTTTTAATCTGGCTAGTCAGGACTGCTTGTTGTCGTTGAAGGGTAGTCAGCTCTTTCTGTAATGAAGCCTTCTGACTGCCAGTCTGCGCTAAGGCATCTTCATTTTTTTTGATAGCGGTTTTTATTGCTTCCAGTTCCGCATTTTTTTTACGAATTTCGAATTCTAGTTGCTGTTTAGCAATTTCCTCTGGGCTTTGTTCAACTGTGTCGCTGGGAGAAGATTCGCTCGTAGCGACCGTGCTAGTTGTGGCTATAGCCTTATGGTACCCATATACGCCGAAAAAGGTACTCGAAAGAAAAAACCACGCAAAAAGAGTTTGCAGTCTTTTATGTAATTTCATTGAGTTTATTGATAGCCAACTGAAGACGTTTATCCACCTCTTCTTTGGAAAGTATTTTTAGAATGTCTAGTGGATCTGGTGAGGCAGCTTTCCCTGAGAGAGCGACCCGCAAAGGCCAAAGGACTCCTCCCCTGCCCTGTTTCTCTACAAGAGGATCAATGCTTGACCCAAAAACTGCTCGATCAAATGGTCCGGTGGATTCTTCTAGTATTGTTTTTATGTTCCGCAAAACTTCCAGAGTAGTATCTTTTGTTTGATTTTTAGGAATCAGAAGAATCGCCGAATAGTTCTCTAATGTAAAGAAAAAATCTGTTGCTTCTATGAAGTCATTTAACGTTTTCATCCGAGGTTGTTCTAGGGCAACTAAGTTGAGAAAAATTTCTTCAGGGATATCTGTGAGTCCTTTCAGAGAGAGAAAAATTCGTAATCGGTGTGCCAAGTCTTCTATTGGTAGTTTTCGAATGTGTTGAGTATTTAACCAAAGTAATTTTTCTTCGTTAAATATAGCGCCCCCCTTCTGAACTTTCTTGAGATCGAAGAGATTAATTATCTCAGCTGGTGATAGAACTTCTTCGTTATCTTTTGGATGCCAACCAAGAAAGCTGACGAAGTTAATCAAAGCCTCGGGGAGGTATCCTTTATCTCGATATTCAATGAGTGAGGAGTTGAGATATCTTTTGGAGAGCTTTTCTCGGTTCTGTCCTAAAACTAACGGAAGGTGAGCATAGAGTGGTTCGGGAAAACCAAGCGCTTTGGCGATAAGAATCTGTTTTGGAGTATTTGATGTATGATCTTCGCCACGAATGACGTGAGAGATTTTCATAAGATAGTCATCCACTACGACGGCAAAATGGAAAAGAGGGTTTTCGGTATTTTTTGCAATCACGAAATCACCAAAAAGAGTGGCATCGAATTTGATACTCCCACGTATGATGTCTTTAAACTCAACCTCTACTTCCGGTGTTTTGAAGCGTATGACTTGCGGCTCTTTTTTAGAGTTTGAAGAATTACTGTTCCTGCAATGACCGCTATATTTTGGTGGGACACCACTCGCAATCATCCCCTGACGCTCAGCTTCGAGTTCTTCTTTCGTACAGTAGCAGTAGTAGGCCTTGCCTTCTTCGAGTAGTTGTTCTAAATATTTTTTATAGATACCTGTCCGTTCGCTTTGTCGGTAAGGAGCATAAGGGCCAACTTGCTTCTCGGCGAGATTGCCACAAGAAACCGGACCCTCATCCCAGTCGATACCCAACCAGGATAATCCTTCGAAGATTCCTTCCTCGAATTTTTTCTCAGAACGTTCTTTATCGGTATCTTCTATGCGCACCACAAAACTACCGTTATATTTTCTGGCAAAAAGCCAGTTAAAAATGGCGGTTCGAGCTGTTCCCCAGTGGAATGGCCCAGTAGGGCTAGGAGCCATCCGCACTCGTGGTGGGTTTGTTTTTTCTGTAGTCACTCCCCTATTCTACCATATCAAACCAGCCCCAGAAAGCCTCTTTTTTCTATGATTTATTACTTATTTTCAGTATCTCCTGCGCCAGAACTTCAGCGGCATTAGGAATAAAGAAACTGGCAGATCCCTTGGACATCTCTTCTTTCCGAGCTTCATCTGCTAAGACTTCTTTTATCTGTTCGATGAAGATTCCGGGCATCAGATTAGTTTGCTCAACGACGATCGCTCCGCCACATTTAGCAAATTCATAGGCATTTAATCGTTGGTGGTCACGAGCAGATCCGGGTAAAGGAACCAGGATAGCTGGTTTTTTGAAGGCAGCAATATCAAAAAGCGCGCCACTTCCTGCTCGACTAATCACCACATCAGCAGCGGCCAGGGCATTTTTCATGTCTTCAGTTTTTAGATAGGCCAGGAGACGGTATCTTTTTGGTAAGCCAGTCTTTGGAGATATTTCAAGAATTGCTACTCGAGAGAGTTTCTGAATTTCAGCAAAATTCGCGGTACCAGTCTGATGGATGACCTGAGCAACTGCAGTAATATCCTCAAGATTTGTCACAACGAATTCGTTTATGGGCTGAGCTCCTTGGGAGCCACCGATTATTAAAACAACTGGTTCATTAATCTCAAATCCCAAGACTTCCTTGGCTGCTTTTTGAGAAAGTACATTTTGAAGAAGTGCGGGAAGAATAGGAGTGCCAACTACCGCCGTTTTTTTCGGTGGGAAGTAGTTTTTCGCTCGATCAAAACTGAGGGCGATACGTTTGGCGAACCGTCCGGAGATAGCGTTGGTGAGTCCTGGCACCGAATCTGATTCATGAATAATGATTGGAATACGATAAAGCCAACCAGCAAGGACTACTGGCAAAGCGCCAGTGCCACCTTTGGAAAAAATAGCGTCCGGCATGAACACGAGAAGTTTTATAAGAGCTTGAGCAAAGCCAATAAAGAAAACTGGAATATCTAGAATATTCTTGACTGAAGCATAACGGCGCCATTTTGCGCTTGCTAGAGGCGATATCTCAACTTCGGCTGCTTTTAGTATTTCAGAATAATCATCTTCTGGACCAAGATAGCGTACGCGAAGATCGATTTTCTTTTCTGTCGTAACAACGCGCAATGCTTCAGTAACCGCAAGAAGTGGCATGACATGGCCACCACTACCACCACCAGTGAGTACTACACGAAGAATAGCTTCTGAGTTTTCTTTCGTAGAAGTTTGATCTTCTGGAGACTGGCCCGCCTTTACTGGCTCGCTATAATCAATTGTCTTAAACGTAGGCATCTTTCTAGCTTAGGAGTATTTTGAAATATTCGCAATGATTCCAGCCATAGTCATAAATACTGCGAGTGCGGTACCACCATAGCTAATAAATGGGAGAGGTACGCCGGTGAGAGGCACCACTCCGGAAATAGCCCCCATATGCATAAAGGCCTGGGCACCAATAATCATTCCAAAACCAATAAGGATAAGTTGCCCGAAACGATCTCGCATATTTTTTGCCAACCAAAGGATTTTGAAAATTAAAAAGATAAATAGTATGGCAACGAGCGCACTCCCAACGAATCCTAGCTCCTGACCAATAACGGCAAAAATGGAATCAGCGATCGGGTCGGGAAGAAATTTAACCTTGGCGGTGGACTGTCCATAGCCGACTCCCCAAATTCGACCAGAACCGATCGCAATCAATGCTTGATTAAGGTGATAGCCGACACCTTTCTGATCTTCTGAATACTGAAAAAAGCCCATTACTCGCTCGAAACGATATGGAGTAATCAGTACCAGTAATGCCAAGGCCATGAGGCCTAGCGCAATCGTGCCGAGGATGTATTTCCAGGGTGCATCACTCAGAAAGTACATAGTCAGTCCGGCACCAAGGAGAATGGCGACAGTTGAGGTGGCAGGTTGCATAATGAGAATTCCTCCAATCAGACCAGAGATGATCAAAAATGGAATATATCCTTCATAAAGATTATTCTTTCGGTTGAGTTTGTTATTACTAAGCCAGGCAGCTAGATAGAGAATATAAGTGATCTTTAGAAGTTCAGCTGGTTGAAAAGAAACTGGACCGAACCTCAACCAACGGTCAGCTCCTCCGCTTGATATACCGAGATTTGTAAACACAAGAAGAAGAAGGCCTAAGCTGAATAGAAGTAGTATGAAGGCTATTTTTTTATACTGTTGATAGTGAATAAAATAACCAACGACGAATCCAAGGCAACCAATTAAGAATCCTCTAAGAATTTGGTGTTTAATGTAGTAGTAGGAGTCATCAAACCGAGTCTTCCCAAGATGAGAGGAAGCACTTACAAGCATCACCAGCCCGAATATAATCAGTAAAAAAAAGGTAACAATAATGACAAAATCTGGGTGGTGGCCACTTTTTCTATAGAGAGCTCTCATGGATTACGCCGAGTGATGTCTAAGAATTTTTCCGGCCAACGACTTACTCAACTCCTGATTTTCGAATGCAATATGTCCGTTCACTATCGTGAAACGCACCTCTCCTCCCTGAAAACCAGTGAGGTCGGCAAAATAACCTTCTTTTATCTCCCCTCTCTTATCGAGGTTTAAAAGACGAGCAGGAGTTTCGGTGATCTTTTGTACTGCCTTCTCGATAGGCATGATATTTTTAGATTCCACTAGCGATAGAAATTTAGGGAAAGTTCTTCGCGCTCTTTCTGGAGAAAGGATCACCTGACTCGTCTTCGAGAGACTGGCGGAATTAGAAGCAACAAGACAGCGAGAATTCCCTAGGACTTTCGTGAGTTCTTCTACGTTAACGTTTTGATAGAATACGGATGCTTTGAGGCGTGTGGTAGCCATCACTCTTAGAAGCGCTTCTTCGGGAGTTCGAAGCTCATAGAGCTCCATGCAATCGAGAAGTGATCGACCAACTAAAATATCGTTATTGTCAGCGCGGGATATGATAATGTGTTCTGGGTCAAAGAGTTTTATCTCCTGACTTATTTTTTTCTGTGAACGTTCATCAAGCACTATGGCGGTCATCCTTTCTAAATTTCCCTTTCTTGCCCAATCTGGAAGCAGGGTATAAACCGGAAGGATACTAGTTGGGAATGGTGCGAGGTCAAAATAAAGATTATCAACATCTCGCTCATTTTCTAAGTATTCCAGGCTGGCCTGATAGGATTTTTCTTGACCTCGAATTGGCAAAAAATGACTAATCAATGTTTTTACTCCGGTTTTTTTTACGAGGGCTATGGTTTCTTTGACGGAATTTTCCAACCCCTCGTGCATATTTCTCAGATGAGTTGTATAGAGACCATTATTTCTTCGTACTGTTTGCACTAGATACTCAAGCTCACTCCTCGGAGTAATAAGACTATGGGAGTAACTAAGCCCAGTTGAGAGTCCAAAACCTCCCTGGAATAAACTCTGGTTTAATATGTGTGCAAAAACCTCGAGTTCTTTTTGAGTCAACTCTCTAATTTCTTCACCCACAAGATCGCGACGAATTGTCGAATGACCAATCAGCGTCCCGAAATTAACGCCTAGTGGTTTTTTATCTAAAATTAAGAGAAGCTCCTTGAGTTCATGCCAACTTACATTAAAACGTGAAATTTCTGCCCACTTCCGGATTGAGTCGAGATGTCCATAGAGAAGTGGCGCTAAGGATGAACCACACTGACCACCGATAATAGTAGTCACGCCCTGACGCAAAAAATCTCCTTGCATGGGATTCGAAAAAATACTCAGGTAGTGATCCGAGTCGGTGTTGACGTCTATAAATCCGGGACTGACGTAAGAGCCATGTCCGTCGATAATATAGTCAGCAATTTTGGTCGGAAAATTACCGATGGCGGAAATCTTATCGCCACTTATAAAAATATCCGATTTGTCCGGGATTCTTTTTCCCCCAGACAAAATCTGCACTCCTTTAATAAGGATGGTCATCTCCTCTTATTATAGAGGAGATGAAGAAAAAATGAATACACGTTTTCCCGTGTTAGGAAAAGAAAACGTTTTGGACGTCTCTTACGGTCAAAATTACTGCTAAGAGGAGCAATAATCCAACGCCAGTAACGTTGGCAACAAGTTTGATTTGTTTACTAATCGGTGAACCTTTGAGTTTTTCGATGGCAATAAAAAGTAGATGCCCTCCATCGAGAGCCGGGAAAGGAATGAGATTAAGCACTGCGAGATTTAATGAGATGATACTCAGTAACTGAAGGAGGTATATGAGATTCACTTTGCCAGTTTCATACGCGAAAGAGAAGATGCCGACTGGGCCAATGACATCCTTGGATATCTCGGCCTTCGAAAACAAGTTTCCGATTAAATCTCCCAAGCTTTGTACGGTGAGAGTAATGATGGTGACCGCTTGGCTAAATGATTTCTTAAAGGCCTCAAAAAAACTTTGCTGCTGGATACCGACTTCAGTAAACTGAACTCCGAGAACTCCCCTGCCTTCTTCGGTTGGTTTCTTTAAGTCCACAGAAATCATCTTCTCCTTATCGTTACTGCGAACGAGGAGGTCTATAGTCTTTCCTTCGTGTGCATTAATAAAATTAATGAACTCTGCCCGAAGATCTTCGTTTGATGGAGCTATATTTCTCTCGTTAATCAGAGAAATAGGCGTACCGAAACCAAGCACCAGATCGTTCGCCTGAATACCTGACACTGCAGCTGGACTATTAGGTTGTACGGTGTTGATAATCAATCCACGAGGCGTACCAATGAGGAAGACTACAAACAGTATCAACCAACCTGATAAAAAGTTTACCATCACCCCCGCACTCACAATCAGTGCCTTTTTCCAGGGCTTCTGGAAGGCAAAAAGTCGCCTCTTCTCTTCCTCGGGAAGCGCCTCGAGGGCCTCCTGATCTTCTCCTTCTCCAGAGATTTTTACAAAACCACCGAGTGGTAACCAGTTTAAACTGTAAAGAGTCTCCCCTACTTTCTTTCCAGTAATTCGCGGAGGGAAACCTACTCCAAACTCCTCAACTTTGAGATTAAATTTTTTCGCTGTCAAAAAATGCCCTAGCTCATGAAGAATAATAAGGACAACAATACCAAAAAGGGTAATAAGAGGAATAATCATTTATTGTGCCAGCTCGACTAATTTTCTCTCGAGAAGTTCCTCTATTTGCTGGTTACTTTTATCGATTACCAGCTGAATTTTTTCTTTAGCTTTAAAAAGCTGATCCTGACTAATCGTCTTCTCTGTTTCGGCAAGTTTTATTTTTTTATTACTCTCGTCTCTCAAAGAACGAATAATAATCCGCACCTCTTCAGCCATTTTCTTGATAACCTTGCCCAACTCTACTCGCCGCTCGTCGGTTAATGGAGGAAGGAATGCGCGGATGGAGTTCTCATCTCGTTGAACACTCAGCCCTAGTTTGGCATCCTCAATGGCTTTTATCACTCCCGGAATAACCTGTTCATCCCAGACCTGGACGATAATCTCACGAGGTGGTTTAACACTAATCGAACCGAGCTGCTTAATTGGCATTCTCTGCTCAAAATAAGAAACGGACAGATTTTCTATCAGCTCCGGAGAAGGTCGATTGGTACGAATTCCCTGGAGGTCCTGCTTAAGGGACTCGAAACGACTACGGAGATTCTCTTCTAATTCTTTTATGATTTGTTCAGTATCCATGATAGTTTAGTTAAAAAAATATACTTTCTAATTGTAACCGAGGATTCAGATTTAGCGAAGATAGTTCCCGTCGCGTGCGGAGTGCTTTCTGAATCGTGGGAAGCGTCTGTTTCTTAGTAAAGAAGAGCTTTAGAATTATCTCATCCACTAAACGCAAGGGATCTCCTTCGTCATCAAGATACTCTTTTATTATCTTCTTTCTCAGTTCGGGGGATCCTTGAATCAGTCGCAGGGCTATATCTTCGCCCCCTCCAGCTTTAATCTGTGCTTCGAACTCGCTCTTAGAAATTGCCGAGAAGTAAATCTTCTGGAATCGAGAACTGAGTGTCGGCAAAAGATTTTCTGTATTTTTCAGTAACAGTATAATCAGGGCATCCCGAGGAGATTCTTCGGAAATCTTAAGAAGAGCGTTCTCGGCTTGGAGGGTGAGGTTATCGGCATTTTCTATGATAACTACTCGCCGCTTCTGACCAAAAGATCCTTCGGAAAGATAGGTTTTTATTTTCCTGATTTCTTCAATACCTACGCTACCTGTTCCAGTATCAATAACGAGAGTGTCTTGAAGTATTTCTGGCGAGAGAGCAAACACTCCGTTTTCGAGATAGTGCGCGAGAGACTCAGCAAAAACTTTTGGTCGATCTCCAGCGAGGCTAAAAAATATATACCCTGAAGCCAGCGAGTTATTCTCGGCAAGCGCTTTGAATAGATCTTCAAGAACCGTATCTTTCTTCGCGAGCATGTAGTTTTACGCTCGAATATCGTGTTTATTAAGAAGCGTCCTTTTGTAAAGATCGATATGACTCAAAATCAATCCTGTTCCTCGGGCCACGCACAACAAAGGATTCTCGGCAATATAGACTGCAACTCCTAAGAATCGTTTGAAAAATTCATCAAGGTAGTGAAGCTGCGAACTTCCTCCAGAAAGAATAATTCCCTTTTCCATAACATCAGCGACAAGTTCTGGCGGTGTATCATTGAAAACGCTTTGGACCGAGGTAGCAATCTCGATTAAATATGGATGCAATGCTTCAGCAATATCATTCGAAGTAACATTGATGTCTTTTGGGAGGCCCGTTGCCAGGTCTCGTCCGCGGACCTGAGTAGCCGATTTTTCTTTGATTGGAAGCGCTGAACCAATTTCGATTTTGACTGCTTCAGCGGTTTGCTCGCCAATAGCCAGGTTATACTTCTTCTTTATATGATCGATAATGGCCTGATCGAACTTATTCCCTGCGATACGAAGGCTAGTCCAGGAAACGATACTACCCAAAGCAATAATTGCCACCTCAGATGTTCCTCCTCCAATATTTACGATCATACTCCCAGAACGAGCACTAATCGGAATACCGGCACCCAAGGCAGCCAGGATTGGCTCTCTCACGAGAAAAACTTCTCGCGCCCCTGCCTCTCTCGCGGCATTCATAACGGCACGTCGTTCAGTCTGAGTGATACCAGCAGGAACCGAGATAACTACTTCTGGTTTTATGATATTGAAGTTTCCAACTGCCCGAGAGATGAAATGCTTGAGCATCGCTCTCGTGATATAGTAATCAGCAATCACGCCATTTTTGAGTGGACGGTAGGCAATAATTTCGTCTGGTGTCCGGCCAATCATCTCCTTGGCTTCCGCCCCAACTGCCAGCACAAAATTGCCTGGTTTACTGAGGGAAACAATGGTTGGTTCGTTGATAATAAAGCCTCTCCCAGGAACAAAAACAACGGTATTTGCGGTGCCAAGATCTATGCCAATTCGCCTGGTAAACATTCATCTAATGTACGACGGAAGGGAAAGCCAAGTCAAACCAGGAAACTATACCCAGTTTCGAGTCGCTTAGAGGCTTTTAATCATCTTTATACGTGCCCCTAGGGTCGTTAAACGACCACAGATGTCTTCGTAGCCACGGTTGATAGAGTAGACATTCCTGAGGATAGAAGTCCCCTTAGCAGCCAGCATAGCGATAAGAATGACGGCTCCTGGACGAAGCGCTGGTGGGCAGACTATTTCTGTACCTCGAAGTTCAGTTGCGCCTTCTATGTACACACGGTGCGGATCGGCAAAGATAATTTTTGCACCAAGTTTATTGAGTTCCATGAAGTACAAAGAACGATCCTCGTAGGCCCAGTCGTGGATGAGAGTCGTTCCTTTTGCCTGAGTGGCAATTGGTACAAAAAATGGCAGGTTATCGATATTAATACCGGCGTTCGAAGGTAGTGGATGTAGTTTTTCTTCCAGGGCATGGAGTTTCGAAGGAAGGGTTTTTATATCGATGAGATTGGTGAAATTATTCTGTCCTTTATAACGACGGAGAATACTGTACCGAAAACCCATTTTTTCTAACTTTAGAAGTTCAAGTTCTAAGAAATCAACCGGACAACGTTCAATGGTAATCGAAGAGTTCGTCGTTGCTGCCAGAGATAAGAAAAGCATCGCCTCAATGGGATCCTCACTCGGAGAGAAACTCACAGAAGTATTAATATCTGGCTTGCCTTGGACGGTCAGCGTTGAAGTGCCAATTCCGTCGATGCCTACTCCAAGGGATTGCAGGTAGTAACACAGATCCTGAACCTGGTAGTTTGAAGAGGCAAACTTGATAACGCTTGTCCCTTTCATTTTAGAAGCCGCCATAAGAGCATTTCCTGTTGCCGTGTCACTCAGTTCATAAAGAACAAAATTAGCTGGTTTCAAGTGTGCTGCTTGGATATGGTACCTATTCTTTGAAGCCTGGATTTTTACCCCAAAGTTTTCTAAGGCATAGAGATGAGGCCTCACAGTACGTTTGCCGAGTTTACAACCTCCGGGATACGGCAGTTCGAAATCCTTGAGTAAATGAATGAGTGATCCAAGAAGCAAAAGTACACTCCGCGTCTTCGTAGCCGCCTCAACATCAAGTTTTTCCAGGTCTATTTTTTTCGGCGGGACTATCTCTAGATCATTGCCGTTAATCCAGCGGAGCGAAACACCAATACTAGAGAGAACCTCCACAATACGATTCACCTCCTCGATGCGAGGCATATCTTTTAGAACCGTTTTTCCTTTGTTGAGTAGTGAGGCGCAAAGTAAAAAAACTGCCGAGTTCTTAGAGTTTTTTACGGCAATTTTTCCCGACAACTTCCGACCACCTTCGATCTGGAAGTTGATAGCGCTACTTCCCAGCGTAATAATTTCACGATTCAGAATATGTCCAATTTTCGATAGGATTTCGGTGGTGAAATTCTGCTCCCCTTTTTCCATCCGAGCCACGGCACTCTGACTGGTTTTCAGAGCTTTGGCGAGCTCCTGCTGGGTAATGCCTCGTTCCTCCCTCAACTCCTGAATAAAGTTACCAATTTTTTGCTGTTCGTTTTCTGGGGATTTTTGCATACAGGAATATTATATCATATATGATATAATGTAAAGTACCTTATCCCCAACTCTTCTACTTGCAGTTATATGAGTCGACTGGCAATAAATGTCTTGAGTTCTGTAATCGGAACCCGCTCCTGAGTTCCTGTATCACGGAAACGAACGGTAGCATCTCCCTTATCTAAACTATCAAAATCAATAGTGATACAGAATGGCGTACCAATCTCGTCTTGAGAGTAGTAGCGCTTACCGATATTCCCTCGGTCATCCCAGGCGACTGGAAAAGAGGCGCGAAGATCGTCATAGACTTCCTTGGCTCGAGCTACAAGTTCTGGCTTGTTGGCGAGCAGTGGGAAGATGGCAGCTTTATAAGGAGCTAGTTTTGGTTTTAACTTGAGAATCACTCGCTCCCCTTCTTCAACATAACTAGAAAGAAGGACGGCCAAAAGCGCTCGATCAAGACCCCAGGTTGGTTCGATAACGTGAGGGAGAAATTCTTCGTTTGTTTCTGGATCACGATATTCGATGTTTTCTCCTGATGCTTTTTTATGGTTCTGAAGATCAAAATCACCACGATACGCTAAACCGAATAGCTCTTTCTGTCCGAAAGGATACTCGAACTCAAAATCCACAGTTCTTTTTGAGTAGTGAGCGCGCTCACCATCAGGAATCTCAACATCATGAACTTTTGTCTGATCGATGCCGACCGCCTCCATAAAATCATGCATTGATTTTTGCCAGGCAGAAAAATGTTTCTCCCACTCCTCCTCCTTAATAAAATACTCAATCTCCATCTGCTCGAACTCGCGAGTGCGAAAAATAAAGTTACCAGGAGTAATTTCGTTCCGAAACGCCTTCCCAACCTGAGCCACGCCGAACGGCAGTCGACGACGACTGGTTTGCAAAATATTTTTAAACTGCACAAACATAGCCTGCGCAGTCTCTGGGCGGAAGTAGACCACATTTGCCTCCTCCTCGGCGGGACCGAGGAAGGTCTTGAGCATTAGATTAAATTTTTTGCTTTCAGTGAAACTACCTTCGGCTTTACAGTTTCCGCAAGGAGCAGCGATATCAATCTGATCAGCCCGAAAACGCTCGTGACATTTCTTGCACTCGATAAGTGGATCGGTAAATTCATTTAAGTGACCACTTGCCTCCCAAACTTTAGGATTCATAATAAGCGCGGCATCTAAGCCAACCATATCATCGCGCTGATGGACGAACATACTCCACCATAATTGCTTGATATTGTTTTTCAACTCCACGCCCAAAGGACCATAATCCCAACTATTAGCTAGTCCACCATAAATCTCCGAACCCGGGTATACAAACCCACGACGTTTGGCAAGACTAACAATTTTGTCCATTAAATTCGGTTCTGTTTTCATAGATTTTATGGTCTGACTGTGCGATCTACATTACCGGGAGATGGATCATCTGGCAAGTTCGAAAGTACTGGGGCCAGTGTGAGCGAAAAGGTATCCTCAACGAACTCATCAATAGCTTTCATAGTTGTCGACCTGAGAAGTGTGAGATCGTGAGTGGCGTAAGCACTTGGAGGCGTGGCTTCAATACGGAAAATAGCCTCAACTGGTGAGGACAGAACGCCCTGATTAGCTGATAATCTATCTATTTTCCAACTAATCTGACCACTAGTTGGGTTATAGATCGGAGTTGAACTGACATTGCTGGTCGGCTTTCCAACCACTCTGGAATATGGATCTAAAAAGGAAGATATTTCTATGCGGGACATATCTGAGGCATAGTTTCTGAGAACCCAATGAACCGTATACTGAGTTGGTTGATTGACTCTCGGTGGATAAGGACCGACAGCCGGCTGACCAGTTGTTGGATCCTTGTAGTAAGCTTTTGTCTGTAGACTTAATGCACCGGCTATTTTTGTTTCATTTTTCACCAAGGTGAGAGTTTTTCCAGAAGAAATTCCAGGCAAGATAGTCGGTGACTCAGCACTACCATTAACCTTGAGGACAAAGTTTTTATCACTCTGTTTCTGCATGGGAAATCGGTTTTTTACCGCAACGGAAAAACTGAGTATCTGGGACTCTCCTGGTCCCAGACGACGGAGTCCTGGTGACGTGATAGTATTCCAACTAATCGTATTATTCACTCCGTTCACCAGTCCGCCGGTAGTAAGAGCGCTGAGATTGAAAAGATCTCCCAAAAGCGTTGTTCGAACGACTATATTCTCAAGAGCTACTGGCGCATTATTTTTAATGGTGACGGTGTACGTCAACTGTTCGCCAAGATTAGCAAAACCATTTTGCGTGCTTGGACGAATACTCATGGCCAGTGGTGGCGCGGCAATGCTTAAGGTGGCTGTTTTCTCGCCTACTAGATAATCCTGATCGCCCTCTCTTCGAATTAAACGTGCTGTAATATTGGCAAAGTCATCTTCCTGACCAGAGAGATTTCCCACGAGCGTAATGACCCTGACCTCACCTCTCTTTAAATTACCAATTTCCCAGGTACTACTTGCAGTGCTGGACGCACTACTCTCAGAAAGATGATAACTTTCCGGAAACACGAGAGAAAGACTGGCGGCCTGAACGTCTCTCGCGCTTTGATTATTGATAGTAATTTTTGTCTCAAAAGATCCCCCATTTAAGGCTTTTGGAGGAGTTGAGATATCGATCGTAATCGCGGCGGCACCAATTACTAAATCAGTCATCTCTGTTTTTTCGAAATAGGTATTCGCCCCCGGTGGAGAGTAGGACAGTTTTGTCTGGATGCGAGAAGCACTCTGCACTCCTGAAACAGCGATGAGCTGAATTTCTCTATTTAAAATTCCTGACTCTTCGATATTGCCAATCACTTCTTCGTAGACACGCTCCTCAGTATTTTTTCCTGAAAAACTCAATTCGGGAGGTAGGAAGATGGAAATTTTTCCATTACGAATAACGCCAGTATTATTATTCACCACTTGGACTTTAAGAGTGAATGGTTGTCCAACCAAGATCTCCTGCGGAGCGATGACCTCGAGATTTGCTCCCTGCGGTGGTTCAGTCATTAAGCGGCTAAGGACAATCAGTCCGCCACCAATAATGAGCAGGGCGAGACCGCCAATAACTAAAGGAAGTACCGGAATACGAGCGTTCGTCTTTGATTTTCCAACGTGAGACGATGCTTCTTTCGGTTTTTGTGTACCCTCATCCTCCCAAGGTGATTCAAGATTTTTTTCAACCATTTTTCTATATGAGAATAATTGTAGCTTTTTCGCCTAGAGATTCATAGCAACGATGACAAAAAAAACGTTGGGTGGCCGTGCTGAAGTGTCTGGGATTTACAGTCTCACACTCATCACAAACCGCTTCTTGTGGATCCCAACCGAGAATCTTCAAAATCTTTTTCCAAGAAGGTGCATTCGTTAGTGTCTGCCAGAGTGCCAGATCTGATTCATTTTCCGCGAGGAGATTGTTTAAGTGAAGAATATTGGATAACTGCCAGGCCAGATTTTTCTCCTTCAGGGCATCAACAATAGAAAGATCATTTTTTTCTACCAAGCGAAGAATAGATAGGTTGCCTGGTTCCAGATGAGGAGAAAGCTTCGAAAGAATTTTTCTCGAGCTAATTGTGCGGGCTGTCATCTTCCCGAGTCGCCGACTAAAAAAAGATATACGTTCATCGTACTCACCAACTGGCTCTCTTTTTAGAATAATCGCTGGCGTAATATATTCGTGCATGTCAGTCTCAGATTATTATACCTTGCCCAAAACTCGCCGGATCTCCTCCCCGGCCACCAGTCGGTCATCCCAGAGGGTTTTCTTTCCATATAAACCGACAATCGCCTGTTCGCACCCCTTGCCAGTGATAAGCACCAAATCTTCCGATTGGGCCTCAGTCATTGCTTTCCGAATTGCCTCTCTTCGATCTTCAATAATAAAGAGATCGCGTCCCTCTTCTCGTCCTCCTTCCATAGCCCCATCTCTAACCTGCTCCATAATCTCCCGAGGATTCTCGTCATAGGGGTCTTCGTTGGTGATAATCACTAAATCTGCAAACTCCCCCGCCATCTTCCCGAGGACTGGCCGACGACTCTTATCCCGCCCCCCGCCAGTGGCACCAAGCACTTGAATATATCTTTTATATGTACGGAACGAACCGAGCGCAGAATATACACTGGCCATCGCTTTTGGCTCAAAGGCATAATCAATCACCACCTCCCAGGGCTGGCCATGCTTGATGAATTCTAGGCGACCAGGAACTGGCGGGAGCTCTCTTACGAGCCGACTCATTGATTGCAGACTAAGACCAAGAGATCGACCGACGGTAATCGTCGCGATGAGGTTTTCTGAGTTATGTTTGCCGAGAAATGGCGACTGGAAGGCTTCGTCCCCGAGAGAGAATGATCTGGCATCAGACTCGTCGCCCCAATCAATATCTATAGTCTCGAGACCAACTGGTTTTTCTTTGGCCTTATTTTTATAGCAGTACTTTTTTTCTACCTCGAAGTTCAGAAAATCTGATGCATATTCGTTGTTGCCATTCACGATAATAGAACGAGGAATCGTTTTCCCTCCAATAACTTTTGGAGAATTTTTTTCAAGATGGTCGAAAAGTTTTAATTTCGCGTTTTTATAGTTTAGGAAACTGCCGTGTGCCTCGATATGTTCTGGGTAAAGATTCGTGAGAAGAAGAGTATCGTAGTGAATACCACGATGACGATACTGTTCGATACCCTCTGAAGTTGTCTCGATTATGGCGTGGGTACATCCGGCGCGAATCATCCGACGCAAGAATCTCTGTGTCTGGAAACGACCAAGCATGGTCATTTTTCGATCATTGAGTTTCAGTTCTGAGTTGATCCGAAAAGCAATCGTGCTCAAGGATCCAACTTTCATTCCAGATTTTTGAAGTAGATCGTGAAGGATGAAAACAGTCGTTGATTTTCCGGAAGTGCCAGTTACACCAATGATAATCAGCTTTTCAGATGGATACCCATATAAAAAGGCACCTAACTTCGCGAGAAGGAGGTGATAAAAATGAAGCCAAGAACTCGGAAGAGCTTCGAGGAGAAGTTTCTTCAGTCCGTAGAACATAAAAAATCTACTTACTCTCTGAATTCATCGCTCTTTTAATAGTCGCTATGACAACTATTAAAATGAATCCAGTTAAGGACATTACTGGAATCGTAATGTAGTTATACTCGAAAACGAATCGCTGAGAACAACTAATGGCTTCGGCGTTGGCGGCACACGGAATAAACGGAGTGCCACCATACTGCAGATAAGAATTATAAAAAGCCACCAACCCCCCAAGTACAGCCAGCATCAGTATATAGTCAACGATTGTTTGATCGTCCTTCTTTAATAGAGCGAGACCAGAGATCACGAAGATAGAATACATAAAGACTCTCTGCCACCAGCATAGATCGCAGGGTGCATAGTTGGCGAAGTTGGAATAAAAAAGACTAACGACAGTAGCACCGAGAGCTATAAGAAAAACAAAGTGAATACCGTATTTCTGAACCAGTTCAACCGCTCCGCCGTTCCTCCCACGAAACAAGAAGGTGATGATCAGGATAGCGACAATAACCTGACCACCAAGCGTCAGGCTTGAAATGAGTTGATTAACGACTGGGATAAACTGTTCCATAACTATTTATTTTGGGAGTGTGCAACTCGTCTTCTCTGCCAACTTAGCAAGAGCAACTTCTCCAGTCAGAGTTGAACTATCGGCAAATGTCCAGGTAGGATAACTCTTCACTCCTTTCTCGGTGCAAGTCTGGAGCTGTCCCTGACCATCAGGAGTGGAACATTCGACGTACGGCAAGAGTTTTGCCGAGTTACCGAACATTCTCTTTTGTGTCTGACAGTGAGGACACCAGAACGCACCGTAGAAGGTGGCACCCTTATCCTTCAAACACTGCGCAAATCCATCAAGCTGACCAGGCTGAGAATTGCCATAGGCTGCCCAACCCATAATAGCCACAAGTACGAGTACAATCACCCCCCAAAACATCAGATCATTTTTCTTTTTCATGTCGCTTATTGTATCTTTTTTTCGAGTATTTTTCCACTTCCCTTTACTTTTTCTTTGGATCGCCCCACTGCCAGCGGGGTTTCTCTCCAGTCTTATAACAGATACGGATGAGAGTGCTCGTGAGTAATACCATCGGTAGGATGAAAGTAAACATAACTTCTCGAGGAGGAGAGTTTTCATCGATCGTGAGAGAAAGAAATAAAACACACACAAACCACATCCCAATAACGAGCCATCCCTGCCAAGTGGCTGGAGTCCAGCCCCAGCCATACAGCTTCCGTTTGAACCATAGATGCTGAGGATTGTCTTTTAAATACTCTAGATATTCTTTGATCATGGGTTAATTGTTCAGATACTCCTCGCTACTATTTTCATCCAGGGCGTCAAAGGCCCGATAATTCTCTAGTATCTTATTTTACTGCGGAGGAGGTGAGATTCGAACTCACGAGGGGATTTCTCCCCTACCGCATTTCGAGTGCGGCCCATTCGACCACTCTGGCACCCCTCCAAGGGTCCTTTAAATCTTACTGAGTGTATCTGTTTTCCAGTCAATTCTCAAGCTAACGATTCTTGGCCATTGGTGCGATCAACTGATCAACCGGAGCAAAATCATCAGTGAGGAGTGGGGCGTCTTTATCGAGAATGCCGGGCCAGAAGTTCAGAAGATAGTGAGTTAGTTCGGCATCAGTGCTATCGAGCGCCGGCGGAATGGTTGATTTCATTGCCACCACCATAATGTTCTGAGTCAGTTCAGGATCCTTTTTATCAACGACTGGGAAAAGATAGACCTGTGGAAAAACCTCTTTCAGGGTTTTGTACTGGGTGGATAAAAATTTGCTCTTCTCGCCGGTTAAGGAAGAGATGAGATTGATAAGTACCACGCCATCGTCGGTCAGAGAATCCGACATCTTCTGGACGGCTTCTTTGGTGGTGAGCTGATAAGGAATGGCGTAAAAAGAACTGAAGGCGTCGCTGTATATGACGTCGTATTTTTTCTCATTATGATTCAGGAAATCGCGACCATCCTCATGATAGATTTTTAGCCGAGGATTATTCTTTAGACTGAAATACTTTCTGGCCAGTTCCGTCGTGCCAGGATCGATCTCCACCACGTCCATCGTGGCTTGCGGAAATGAGGAAAGGAAATCTTTGGGGTATGAGTATCCCCCGCCTCCAATCATTAATGCGGAACTGATGCTGGGGTTGAAGTGTCTGGCGAGTCGATAGTATTTGGTATAAGGAAAAATAAGATCGTTATTCTCTAAAAAAATACCGGAGTTGTACTCTCCGGCAATGAGCATTGTACGTGCCGGGCTGCCTGAGAAAAGAACGTCTTCAACAAAGATTCTGTTGTACTGGGTATCTGTATCGAAAAATCCTTTGGCTTCGGCATTCTTCTGGCTGGCAAACTGACCGAAACCAACTACACAGACAAGCACTATTAGGCCAATTCTGGTTTTTGTGCGCTGATCCCAGAAGGCCAGAATTGAAAAGAGAATCAATGCCAAGGAGAGTACAATGAGAAGTTTGATAGTACCCAACCAGGCGATGAGATAAAAACCAGCCAGAAAAGTGCCGAAAATACTCCCGGCGGTCGAAATGGCATAAAGATTTCCTAGTGCCTTTCCGGAGGTCTCTAGGGTTGTGATTTTCAGACGAGTGGCATACGGGGTAATCATTCCCAGAAGGACGCTGGCCGGTGCTAAAAGCAATACGCTCGCAAGGAGAGCTCGCCATCGGAGATGGAGTGGAATAGCCGAGGTAAGCTGAAGAACAATGCCTCCAGCGAGTGCCGGAAGAAGGATGGCTACACCACTAATGAAAAGCAGGAATGAAAGCACGTCATACCGAGCCTCGGAGTCGGCTAGTTTACCCCCAAACCAGGCGCCGATACTCAGGCTACCCAAGATGACGCCAATCAGACTGGTCCACACATAAATGGAGGTACCCAGATAAGGAGCGATTAGTCTCGAACCAGTGAGTTCTAAAATCATCACCACTGCACCAGCGAAGAAAACGGTGGACTCAAGTTGATAGTGTTTCATATGTGCAAGATATATCGGTAATCTGTGCCCTCACCAGGATTTGAACCTGGGACCATCTCCTTAAAAGGGAGCTGCTCTACCAACTGAGCTATGAGGGCTTTACAAAGGATAAATATAGTACGCCAGGGCAGATTTTTCAACCAAAATCGATTCTGTTACTCCAAAAAACTAATCCCCGCTCTCCGCTTCTTCGATGAGCTTCTTGCTTTTCGCGCCTAACTTTTTTGGAGTTTTGAGGATAAGAGCAACCAAAAGATCCCCTCTTCCGAAACTGCCAAGCCGAGGCATACCCTCACCCTTGATACGGACATCTTCACGGATATCAAAGTGGGCCGGAATTTTAATTTTTTGAGAACCACCGCCAAGAGTCTCAACCTCCACCTCGCGTTCGAGAAGAAGATCGAACACTGAAATTTCTTTTTTAACTCGTAGATCGTCGTTGATGCGTTCAAAGACCTTGTGCGGAGCAACATGAATACGCACATAAAGATCACCCTCGCCGGTGCCATGCTCGCCTGACTCTCCGGCGCCTTTGATACTCAGAAGTTGACCAGTTTGTACACCCGGCAAAATAGAAATTTGCACCTGTCGTTTTCCCTTAATACGTCCAACGCCCTTACAAGTCTGACAGGCTTTATTTGGAATCTTCCCTCGTCCATGACAGGTGTCGCATGGTTTGATCTGGGAAAAACTTCCAAAAAAAGAACGACGCTCTTCCTTGACCTCACCCTTGCCGTCACAACGTTCACATTTCTTGAATCCGGCAGCTTCGTCCGCTCCTTGACCCTGACAGTCGGTACACCGAACGGCGGTTTCGAAATCAAGATTTTTGACCGCCCCACGAAGTGAGTCCTCGAGGGTAATCTCCACGGGAATCTCAAGATCAGAACCACGTCGGTAGGTCTGTCGACGAGTATGGATACCAAGATCCTCAAAGATGCTTCCAAAGATATCTCCTAAGTCTCCCATATCGCCAACATCCTCAAATCCAAACCCGCCAGCGCCACCCTGGAAAGGACCTTGGTGCCCACCAGCGCCAAATGGTTCCGCCGTGCCATACCGATCATACTGGCTACGCTTTTTCTGATCGGAGAGAACCTGATAGGCCTCGTTGATCTCTTTGAACTTTTTCTCATCACCTTTTGGCTTGTCGGGATGGTACTCGTGTGCCAGTTTTCGAAACGCTTTTTTAATCTCTTCTGGTGAGGAGTTTTTTTCTACGCCAAGCACTTTGTAATAATCCTTATTGGCCATTGTTTATTTAGAAATCGAGTGTTTCCTTCGTCACTGTACCCGAGTAGAGTTTTGCAAATCGGCTCGCCAAAAGAACTTGATAGATGATGAAGGCAACAGCACTCATAATCAAGGAAAATAGTCGACCAACGCTGAAAAATATAAAAAGTGCAATAATCACCCAACCGACAAAGAACCACTGTTTAAATCTTTCTTGAAGTTCAGATACCTTGGAATTAATTAATCGACTAATGAAACTTCGCAAACTCTCGTCATTAGCTGGGGTGGTCTGTCCTAACTGCCCACGAAGTTGATCGGCAATGGTTCGGCTTGTTTGTTCAATGACTCTTTGTTTCTCAGCTTGGGTGAGTTGGTCGACGCCGGGAGTCTTTGCTACCTGAGCTATGGCGAGAGCATTCGTGACTTCACTGAACGTTGATTTTGGAGTCAGATCTAAATCTGGAGAAAAGGTATTGGCCAAACCAAGAGACCAAGTAATCACACCATCGAGCGCTGGCTCAGGAACGATAGATTTATTTACTTGCCAGTATGGGAAGTAAAAAATGGCAGCCAACAAAGCCAGAGCGAGAACTAGTCGACCATAGTAGATATTTGCCAGACGGAAAAATCGAATAGTCAGAGTGTTATTCAGTTCACTTCTAGCCCGCCAGCTCCCTAAGAGGATGAGGATAATGGCAATACTTTCGGCAGCCAACCACTGAGCAGATTCGTTGTAGAGGAAGAATCCTAAGGCAAGAACCTGAATTATCTGGATAGGAATACGTCGGCCAGCATCCTTAATCAACACTACCTGAAAGAGTGAAGCCAGAAAGAAGATTGAGAGCGTACCAAGAAGAACCCAGGTTCCGGGAACAACATTCAGGAAAATAATTTTCTGACCACTGACGAAGAGCTGGAAAAAGTAGCCAAGAAGCATAGCGGAAACAAGAGCAATCGCATCAATTGCGAGGCTCCGCCAAAAAGAGGGGTTTGTTTCAACCACCTCTTTTTTTACCTGATCACCGAATGTCTTATTGAGGAGAAGATTGCTCACCGGTTTGATTCTGATTTTGATCGGTCTCTGGTTCCTGTTTATTATAAACCGATTGCCCGATCTTTTGAATCTCTTCGGAAAGATCTTTCATCGCACCCTCGATAGCGGAAGTATCCTCCCCTTCTTTGACTGCTTTCACCGCTTCGATTTTTTTATTGATCGCCTCCTTCACTTCAGCCGGCACTTTATCACCAGCATCGCGTAAGGATTTCTCAGCCAAATAGACAACACTTTCTGCCTGGTTCTTCGCTTCAATCAACGCCTTCTTCTTTTCATCTTCGACAGCGTGTTCAGCGGCTTCTTTCTTTAGGCGCTCTACTTCGTCCTTGGAGAGTGTGCTCGAAGCCTGAATCTTTACCGACTGAGTATTCCCTGAAGCTTTATCCTTAGCGGAAACGTTCAGGATGCCGTTGGCATCGATATCAAAGCTGACTTCAATTTGAGGAAGGCCACGTGGTGATGGCGGAATCTTGTCCAAGATGAATCGAGCCAGCGTTTTATTATCAGCAGCGAGTGGACGCTCTCCCTGCAAAACGTGTACTTCGACAGAGGTCTGATTATCGGCGGCGGTAGAGAAGACTTGAGATTTGGAAGTTGGTACTGTGGTGTTCTTAGGAATCATTGGAGTCGAAACACCGCCCAGGGTTTCTATACTCAAAGTCAACGGTGTCACGTCTAAGAGTAAAATATCTTTCACATCACCCTGGAGAATACCTGCTTGAACGGCAGCACCCAAGGCGACAACCTCGTCCGGATTGATACCTTTATGAGGCTCCTTGCCGAAAAGATTTTTCACCGCTTCCTGAATGGCTGGCATTCTGGTCTGGCCACCAACCAACACCACTTCGTTGATTTCCGCCAGAGTAAAGCCAGCACCCTTCGGCGCTGGGCTGGTCACCGCTTCTTTGGTGAGTTCGATTGAACGCTCAATGTATTTCCTCACCAACTCTTCGAACTTCGCTCGCGTCAGCTTCATCAAAAGATGCTTTGGACCAGCGGCGTCTGAACTGACATACGGTAAGTTAATTTCTGTTTCAGCGGCGGTTGAGAGCTCGTGCTTGGCTCGTTCAGCAGCTTCTTTGAGACGCTGGATAGCCAAAGGATCTTTGGAGAGATCTACTCCCTCCTGCTTCTTGTACTCAGCAACCAAGTACTCCAAAAGCTCTTTGTCGAGATCATCACCACCAAGATGAGTATCACCGCCAGTTGATTTCACCTCAACGGTATCATCACCAACTTCCAACACGGAGATATCAAAAGTTCCACCACCAAAATCGTAGACTACGATCTTTTCACTCTTTTGTTTGTTGAGTCCATACGCCAAGGCGGCGGCGGTTGGCTCGTTCAAGATTCTTCGCACCTTCAAACCGGCGATTTCTCCGGCGTTCTTGGTGGCCTGTCTCTGAGAGTCATCAAAATAGGCGGGAACGGTGATAACCGCTTCCTCAATCTTCTCTCCCAGTTTGGCCTCGGCATCAGCCTTCAGCTTCGCTAAGGTCATCGCCGAAATTTCTTCTGGTTTGTAAAAACGGTCACCAAGTTTCACTTCTATTGTATTTCCTGGACCTTCCTGAATTTCATATGGCAACCAGGCTTTGTCCCGTTGTACCTCAGGATCGTTAAATGGACGACCAATCAAACGCTTTACGGAAAAAATGGTGTTCTTGGGATTAGTGATCGACTGACGCTTGGCCAGAAGTCCTACCAATCGTTCATTGCCCTTACTGAGCGCCACGATTGATGGCGTCGTTCGATTGCCTTCATGATTCTCGAGAATTCGTGGCTCACCACCGTCAGTGACAGCAACGGCGGAGTTTGTGGTTCCTAAATCGATTCCTAAAATTTTTGACATAGAGTATGTATATTATTTATTTTGGCCTTTGGAAACCTCTACTCGAGCAGGACGTATAATTTTATCCTGCAATTTATATCCGGCACTTATCTCACGCACTACTACTCCTTCGGGCATCTCTGAATCAACCTCAGAAATTGCTTCGCTGGTCAGTGGGTCGAGGGGCTTCCCTGTCTCGACCATAAGCTTCTCCAGTCCTCGTCGTTTCAGGAGATCGAGAAGTTGGGACCGAATCATCACCACTCCCTGATCAACCTGTCCCTGCTTCTCCATCGTGGCAATCGCCAGGTCAAAATTATCAACCACCGAAAGCAACTCACTGATTAAATCCTCTGTCCCGAACCGAATCAGATGATTAATTCGCTCGGCTTCCTCCTTCTTATAATTTAAAAAATCTGCCTTAGCCCTCTGCCACCCAGCCAGATACTCATCCCTCTTCTTTTCACATTCAGCGAGTGGATCAAGAGAATCTGCGAGAGGAGCCTCGTCGTTTACGGTTTTTTTGATGTCTTCATCCATATAGTTATAGCTTGATTCGGTGGTTATATTGTAGCTATTTATCACAAGAAATCAACCCCTCATACTAGTCTATTCTTCCCAGGAGTAGCACCCTGGTGATATGATGGATGGTATATATGATCCTCGAACCCCACTTCTTAGACAGCCTAACCGAAAACCGTAAACCGCTTCCTGTATCATCGAAGAAAAAGCCAATTCGCCTGTTTGTCTGTGGCCTGACCGTCTACGACGTGCCTCATATTGGCAACGCCCGGACTTATTTAGTATTTGATATCTTCGTACGGTACCTTCGGGCAATTGGCGTTCAAGTTTTCTACCTTCAGAATATCACCGATGTAGACGATAAGATCATCGCTCGAGCCGAAAAAGATAAACGCAAGGCAAGCGATGTAGCCCGCGAGTTTCAAGCGACTTACTTAAAGAATATGAAACAGCTGGGCATTACGACCGTTGATAAGTATGCTCCGGCAACAAAGTTCATTCCTCAAATTGTCGCTCAGATAGAACGCCTGATTGAAAAAGGAAATGTCTATATGGCTGAAGATGGTTATTATTTTGACCTGACTACTTTTCCTGACTATGGAAAATTAGCGCATCGAACCCTCGCTCAGGCCGAGGATGGCGTCAGTAGAATTGACGAGAGCGTTTCTAAAAAGAATCGCGGAGATTTTTGTGTCTGGAAATTTTCTAAGCCAGGCGAACCAACTTGGAAAACAAAAATTGGAGCCGGACGACCCGGATGGCACATTGAGGATACAGCAATCAGCGAACACTTCTTTGGTCCTCAGTATGATATTCATGGCGGAGGCGTCGATCTGAAGTTTCCTCACCACGAAGCAGAAATCGCCCAACAGGAGTCAGCCTCAGAAAAAAAACCATTTGTGAATATCTGGATGCATGTCGGCGCACTCACCGTCAATGGTCGGAAGATGTCTAAAAGTTTAAATAACTTCGTGACAATCAATGACTTTCTGGAAAAATATGATCCGCAGATTCTGCGACTGATTGTACTCAGTAGTCACTATCGCTCTCCACTCCACTACACCGACGAAACACCTCAGGTGTATACGCAGTCGTGGAAAAACATTCTCGGATTTCTCGCAAAGATGGAGTTTGTAGAAAAATTTTCTAAAGCTTCTTCTCAAGGAAAAGTACGCGAAGCAAAACAAAAGACCGAAGTACTCTCGGAGCAGTTCTTTAACGCCCTGGCTGATGATTTCAACGCCCCTCAAGCGATCGCAGCAATTTTCGAGTTCATAAACTCCATACAGCCGGGGGCATGGAAACTCTCCGCAGTGGAAGCTCGCCACTATAGAGAAGCAATTAAAAAACTCCTCGAGGTACTTGGCCTTACTATTAAACAAGTCAAAATCCCTAGTAAAATCACGACCTTACTGAAGAAAAGAGAGGTGGCCAGAAACAATCAACAGTTTGTGCAGTCTGACGATTTGAGAAAACAGATTAATGAACTAGGATATAGCTTAGACGACACCCCCTTTGGTCAGTTTGTCCGACCAGGCTAGTCTACCCGCCTTATGTCATCCCCTCACATTAAAGTCCCGCCACAGAATATCGAGGCTGAGCAGTCAGTTCTTGGCGCGCTTCTCATCGATAAAGAAGCGATCACTAAGGTGGCCGATCTTTTGACACCAAAAGATTTCTATCAACCAGCTCACGAAAAAATCTATGGGGCAATTCTTGAGCTCTATGAAAAGGCAAAGCCGATTGATATCCTGACCGTCGAAATTAAACTCAAAGAAAGCGATAGCCTGAAAGAGATTGGTGGATCGGGCTATTTAGCTGAACTGGCCAACAAGGTACCAACCTCCTCGCACGTCGAAGAGTATGCCCAAACTGTCAAAAGCAAAAAGATTCTTCGAGAGTTGATTAAAACCTCGGCAGAAATTACTGAGGGAGTTTTTGATTCAGGACGAGAGATCGAGGAGTTCCTGGATGAGGTTGAGCAGAAAATATTTAAAGTTTCCCAAAGTTCGGTGCAAAGAGCATTCATTCATCTCAAAGATGAACTGGCTGTTGCCTTTGAGAGAATTGAGAAGCTCCATCGTGGCGAACATACCTTACGTGGTATCACGACCGGTTTCTCGGAACTGGATAATTTACTTTCCGGATTCCAGCGATCTGATCTAGTGATTATCGGCGCTCGACCATCCGTCGGAAAAACTTCTTTGGTCTTAGACATGGCACGCAATGCCGCTCTGAAAGGCAATGCTGCGGTCGGTATATTTTCTTTGGAAATGTCTCGGGAACAGGTGGTTGATCGTTTGATTTCCGCTGATTCCCAGGTGCCACTGTGGAAGATTCGAACTGGGCGAATCACGGATGATTTTGAGTTTGAAGCAATCCAGCACTCTCTCGGTCGACTCTCCTCGCCAAACATCTTTATCGACGACACTGCTTCGCCGAATATTATGCAGATGCGCTCGATGGCACGACGACTCCAATCTGATCGCGGACTCGATCTTTTGATTGTCGATTATCTGCAGTTAATCACGCCTCGTACAAAATCCGATAATGTAGTTAGTCAGATTACCGAAGTTTCTCGTGGCCTGAAATCTCTGGCACGTGAACTCAATATCCCCGTCATCGCCCTCTCTCAGTTATCTCGTGGTATTGAAAATCGTGAGGATGGCAGTCCCCGCCTCTCTGACTTACGTGACTCCGGCAGTATCGAGCAGGACGCTGACGTAGTGATGTTTATCCATCGTAAGGATAAGAATAAAAAACCAGAAGAAGTCTCTCCCGATGAACAAGGAATGGCTCAGGTCATTATCGCCAAACACCGCAATGGTCCATTAGGCGTCGTTCAGTTCAGATTCGATCAGGAACATGCGAGCTTCCGACCAATTGATAAACGCTTTGGTGAGCCAGACCTGTAGTAAATATAATGAAACACAATCTTCCACCGCCGATGAAAGAGTTGGCGGATCAACTCACGGAGCTTCCTTCTATCGGTCCGCGACAGGCCATTCGTCTTGTCTTTCATCTGGTTGATGAAGGACGGAACTCTTTAGCACGTCTCTCTCAGTCTATTCAGGAAGTGATGGCGATTAAAACCTGTCGCCAGTGTTTCTTTTTCCATATGAACTCAGACGGTCTTTGCGACTTTTGTCGCGATTCGGGAAGGAACCAGAAAGTGATTGCCATCGTCGAAAAAGAAACTGATCTGCTGGCGATCGAGAATACTAAATCTTACGCGGGCCGGTATCTCATCCTCGGACTCCTCGAGAGATCTGGCACACTGGATGAAGCTCAGCGCCTCCGTCTGCAAAGCTTAAAAAATCACATCGAGAAAAATCTGGGAGGAAAGGCGGAAGAAATTATTATCGCCCTTAGCCCAACTCGTTATGGAGATTTCTATTCAAACCTTATTAAAAAAGAGCTAGAACCTGTGACTCTCAAAATTTCGAAGTTAGCCATTGGCCTCCCTCGTGGTGCCGAGATTGAGTTTGCCGACGATGAAACCTTGAGCGAGTCTCTCCGGGGACGTTCTTTGAAAGACGGGAAATAAAAAATCCCCAGACTTATTCAAGTTGGGGATTAGAATTCTATCAAACGCGAGAGTTCATGCTGACCTGACAAACTGCGCGCCAGCGAGGATCCGAATGAACCCGTTTTGCAAAGCGTCGAGCAAAACGCTCGGTCCAGATGACTCTATAGATCACCGCACCTCTCAACCGAGGCCCGTAGATCACCAAAGCCTCAAGGAAAGATACCAGCAATCCGGCTACCAGTAGCCCACCGACTACTCCCAGGGACTCTCTCCAGGAATAAAAGACTAGGGAGATGAGTAGTGCCATGAGCACGGTGAGGATAATCTGCAATCCCCGACCGAGAATGGCGTAGAGAGTGCGATCCAAGTAAACCAGCCTCGGATACCGCTTCTCCAACTGCCAATGCCCCACCTCGTGAGCCAGAGTCTCCACTGTAGTTCTGCGAAGAATACTGTGTAACTCATCCGCGCTTCCAGCCTTGGCTAGGCTACGTAAGAAGATTGCTGGAGCGTTCAGCTGAACCTTCTCGTCACAGTACTGACCCAGGAGACGAAGGTTTGGTTCTGCGATAGTCTGACAGACCAGGTTATCAGCAACGATATCGGGGATACTGTCCCCTTGCTCGTCCTCGCACGCCAAGGTGCGAAGAAGATCTTCGTCTATCAAGAGATTAACCATTTCCAGGCCCTCCACTTTCGCCTCTTCGAAAATAACTAATTATCTTATTAAAATATATATCATTATTTGTCAATTAATAATTTTGGGAAGAAATAAAAAAGCCGAAGAAGGGTTACTTCAACGGCTTACTATTACTGCAGACGTTTACGTTTTCGATCGTGACGACGCTCCTCCTGCTCTCTCATAGAGAGAATGCGCTGGAATGTCACCTCCTCGAGAACAGTTACCTCAGCTCTTGCTGAACGGTGGTGAAGAGGAACTTCCACAACCTTCTGAACTCGCAAGGAAATTTTCTTGCCATAAGGCATCAAACCACATACTCGACTCCCAACCTGCAAAGGAGTCTCTTTTTCCCTGCGTTGGATCATCAGAGTAAATGGTTTAAGCTCTTCCGCTCGTGCGCGGAGAGCATCGTCCTCATCCCTGAGATCGAGGTCGAACTGACAACGTTCTTCCTCCTTTTCCTTCTTGCTCAACTCGGCCACAACAACCTCCTCCACCAAAAAATAAGGACCGTCCAGTACTGTACTGAATTTCTATGATTTAGTCAATCATTTAACCATGGCGCACCACAAGAATGTCTCCATCTTTGACCTCATATTCTTTGCCCTCGAGCTTCATCCAGCCTTTTTGCTTTGCCTGATTCCAGCCCTTAGCTTCAACGAGCTTTTCATAAGGCACAACTTCCGCGCGGATAAATTTACTTTCAAAGTCAGTATGAATTACTCCCGCTGCTTCAGGAGCGAGGGCGCCTCGTCTCACGGTCCATGCACGGGTTTCATCGTCGCCAGTGGTAAAGAAACTAATGAGATTTAAAACGCTATATGCCTTCTTAATCAATTCGCGCACTGCCTCGTTTGGCTCTGAGAGATCACAGGTCAAATAATCCGCTTTCATTTCTAAAATTTTTTCTGCCAGTTCGTGCGGTACCTCTTCAGGGGTGCCGTTCAAAAGATAGAGTTGTCGTTTCGCCGAAAGCAACTGGAGTTCTTTCACAATTTCTTCTTCGGCATACTGATAGACTAAGCCTCCTTCGAGGATAGTGTCTCGTACGACAGCGAGGACCTCCTGGTTCTTCACTGCCTTCTTATCGCCACTCCGTGCTTCTTTCTCAAGTGACGAAAGTCGTTTCTCGATGGTTTCTAAATCCTTCAGCATCAACTCACCGGTGATGATGTTCAGATCGCGCATTGGATCAACAGAGTTTTCCACGTGGATGATATCGTCGTTTTTAAACACACGAAGCACAATCACAATCGCCTGCGTGTCGCGGATATGGGATAAAAACTTGTTGCCCAGACCCTCTCCCTTGTTTGCTCCCTTCACCAAACCAGCGATATCATAAAATTCCACCACTGCTGGAACAGTTTTTTTTGAGTTACTCAGCTTAGTCAGCGTATCTAGTCGTTCGTCTGGAACAGAAACAATGCCGACGTTTGGATCGATGGTAGCAAAGGGATAGTTAGCAACCACAATGTCCTGACTAGTCAGAACCTTAAATAAAGTTGATTTCCCTACATTTGGAAGCCCCACGATACCGATAGAAAGTTTGTTAGCCATAGTATTATGATTTTCCCTCCTTTATAACAAATTCTTTAAGAATCTCATAGAACCTCACGAGACTCGGAATATCCACCCACTCATTCTCTCCGTGATGCCCATCCCCTTTAGGACGAGTGAGGATGACTGGAATACGGTGCTCTAGGAAGTAATGGGCATCAGAAGCGCCATGAGAAAAAGACTCTTTAAATGGCTTGCTGGACTGCGCTTCAGCGACATTCAAGAACGACCGAACATACTTATTATTAGAATCAACATGGGAACTCTGAATGATTGCTAGCTCTTTTGTGATAATGCCTCTGAATTTCTTTTTTGTATCGCTAACTATTTTTTTTATCTCGGCCACCCTGGTCCGTGCAGTAAATCTCATGTCAATATGTGCCCACGCACTATCTGGTATTTTATTCACCGCCTCTCCTCCCTCAAGTCGACCAATAGAAAAAGTGTTGTGATCGTGAAGCGAACCGTCACAAGAACCTTTCGGAAAAGCTTCCTTGAGCACAAGAATGAAACGGGTTAACTCTTCGATAGCATTCTCACCAAGCCACGGACGCGAACCGTGCGCCGATTTTCCATTGGCACGAACCTCGAGATGGTAGAGTCCTTTCGCAGAAGTCTCTAACTCACCGTCCTCTCCGCCGTCGGGCAGGATACAGACCTTCGATCGGTATCCCTTTTTCATTAGATAACCAACCCCGTTTTCGCCGCCCAACTCCTCATCGGTCGTAAGCATGATGCCAATATCGTATTTTGATAACTCCTTGCCAAGCTCTCTGAATAATTCAAGATAGCACGCAACAGCAAACTTCATATCGAAACTTCCCCGCCCGAACACCCGGTTATTTTTTACTCTGGGCAAAAAAGAGGATTCCTTGGCCGGAATGACGTCAATATGCGACTGGAGCCAGATCTTCGGATTCTTTGTCTTCTTGGTTGTTATAAGAAGAGACGGAAAACCGTTTGATTTTTCTTGTTTAAAATAGAGAGGAAGTCCAGACAGTTCTTTCTGGATCCAGACTAAAGCCCGCTCATTTTCTTGATGATCTCTGGAGAGCGTTTTAAAAGAAATTAACTTTTTTAGATTTCCTACAAGAGGAGATGCCTTCTGTGTCATAAGTAATTAATTTACGCCTAATGACTTTGAAATTCAAGGAAATAAAAAAGGAGGTGAGATCCTGAGATCTTCCTCCTTATAACTAAACTTCTGCCAATGGTCCGCAAATACTGTCCCGCGCACCATGGATTTTCAAAGAGCGACGAGCGACCCATAGGCCACCGACTGGTTCGTACCGACCATTGATCCAACCAAAGAAAATCCTCCAGATGAGCCAGCTCGGCTTATCCTGATAGTTAATCTCCTCTGGCGCAATGAACGATTGAACGAGAAACTGATCCTCACGACCACTGATAATCCGTTGGATCTGACTTTTAGTAGCCGATCCTGCGAACTTTTTCCGGGTCTGAGAATTCAGATATATCTGAACATCGGTACAACGGGCTCCCCGGATAGGTTTGATCGCAAAGTTTTGATCAAAATCGAGATCTCGGGAAGAAATCCGTTCCGCCAGACCAAGACGAAGAAGATATCGCTTGTCCCCATCCTCTCGAATTGGCACAAGCGAAATATCTTCGACTTCATCCAGTACATCACTTCGAATCCAGAGTGGACGATGACCGTTCACCTCTCCAATGGACTCGAAAAATGGTAGTCCAAGAATCTCAGCACACAGCTGATCGTCTTGAATGGGGCTTTCAGGGGTTCTCACGAACCCTCGGCAATGTGCAAAAACCTCTTGCCATAATGCTTTCTTCTGAGGCAAGAGCGATAATAGAACCCCCAAACCAGCCGGCCGAGTCTCAACCTCATAGAGGGCTGCGGGAACGTTGCCTCCAACATTCACCGGAGCCATATCCACTCGGATAAGTGGGCTCGGGTGGAGTTGGTAACGAATACTCCACCAGGGCACCTCAACGTCAGCCATCACCGCCGGACGCCAGACGGACGTCAGGAAGGTGCTCAAGTAATCGAGAGCGTTTTGGGGAATATCCCTTTCCCCTCCCACGTTCATCGACCAACTACCAATCGTCACTTCTCGTGATTTCATCAGACGATCACCTCTCTTATCTTTTTTTTCAGTTCTCGATGAACTAGTCAGATCGCTGGATTGCGACCTGGAAATTGATTACCTCAGCGAGCCACGCAATCTCCAAGTCACAAACAACTAACTCCCTGATAGCCAGGGAGTTATTGAGTCTTTCGTTATTAGTCTGATGCTCCCTGGTTTAGGATTTTTGGTACGCAAAAAAGTAACCCCAGAAGAAGCTAAAGAAGGAAAACTGAACGGAGGAAACTAACTGTTTCATTGTTTTAAACAGTAAACTATCAGTGAGCAACCTGTCAAATCTTTGGGATATATTTGAGTTATAAAAAAGGAGAGATTAAATCTCTCCTTAGGTAATGTTAAATGGCGCGAGGTAGCGCCGAGCAAGAAGAATATCTTCTGGTTGTCTAACCATCTCCCACCAGACATCCTCTGGAATCGCTGGGAAATTGGTCATTTTGAGACATTCTTCGGCCAGCCGATGAATTATGGCGATGGTCGGTATTGCCCGTTCTGGTGGCATGGAGTCCAACGGTCGAAACTCAGCCGTCCCGAATCCATACCTCGGACGAACGATCCACCAGACGGTCCCTTCGTGAATGAGGTTGATTTCACCCAGGGGTTTCAAACAGGGCTCCCAAACTCCTTCATTCTGGATGAGAAGCTGGGGAATTTTCAGGATAGCCTCCATAAGTTCAGCAGGTGTGCTGAACCAACGAGGAGCCGGAAGTCTTTCTGGAGAAGCCCAGCCGTCCCATGGCTGATCCCGAAGCCGCGGCGAAGGGAAAGGATTGGAAAAAACTATCGCCAGAGCCGGAGCGAGGTTGTTCAAGCGATTGATCAGCCTTACTCCCGCCATGGTGGTTGGGCATGCTCCGAAATGAATTTGGAGACTTGCCCATGACCTCATCTGGAGAATCTTTTCCCACCCAGGACCCACTTCACAGCGGACTGCCTCCCATATTGCCCCGAGACGATCTTTTGGGGACAAATGAAAATTAGCACCATAAGGATCTTTTCCCTCAAAGACGAGGGTCCAGTCCTTCGGCAGGATGTCGAGGGCAACTTCCATCTGTCGGCGGACTTCCATAGCCGACGTGGTTGGCTCGAGAGTTAACTCGATCTGATGGGCTCCCACGTCAGTCTGGACAACTCCAGCCCCCTGAACTAATCGCTGTCCGCCATCTCCCAGCCAATGATACAGATCTACCGGTTGGCCATCTTTGTACACATGGCCTTCTAGCTCCACTCCAATGCTCAGCATCTTCATCTACCTCCCTATGGGTTATTTTCGAAGAACCAGGCTCTTTTGGCCTGAAGATTGTTCGTCTTCTTAAATGAACAATCTTCAAACTAAAAGGAAAAAAGACCTCGATGGGGAGGTCTTTTTTTGGTTTATTTCTATTAGTTCTTATTTAATGCGTAAAAGACTCCCCTGTGGTTTAAGATCGAGCGGAAGAAGACCAAGAAGAAGGCTGGACGACAAGATTGAGGTGATATTGAATAGTTTCAACTTCATTACTTTCTGAGTCTAATAAAGTTACTAGATTTGTCAATAATCCCCTCTTGGATAAATAAAAACCCAGTCATCACAAAAGTGATGCTGGGTTATAAATCGAACTAATGACCGTTACCGTTTGGACGATTGGCAATGTTGATTGCCGCCTCGGCCGCTCGGATGCTAGCCATAGAGCTATCTTTGGAGAGTCCGGTGGTTGTGAAGGCCTGACCATCGCCTAGCGTCCATTCAAAAATAGCTTCGACTATGGCATCAGACTTTCCACCCGGTGGAATATCAACGTCATAGTCGACAACTACGGGAATTTTGATTCCCAGACTGAGACGACGAGACAGTCGACGTAGAGAACTCATGAAGGCATCCAAAGGACCAACGCCCTTTCCCTCAAGAATATGACTACATCCCTGCCACTCAATCTGACCCTTGAAGATAGCACCTTCACTATCCCGAGAAAAAAGCTCGAATCCCGGAAGAATCCTGAAAACGATCAGGTCGGGGCGATTGAGTTCTTCGGCGACCAGATAGCACAAGACCGCCTGAGTAATTCGATGTCGACCTTTGGACAGTTCAGCTACTCGATTAGTAATCGACTGAATCTGACTCAAAGGAAGATCGTAGCCAAGTGCTTCGAGATTACTCTTCACGCTGGCTCCACCACCAAGTGGTCCGAGTGGATGCTCTGTCTGTCGCTCGAACCGTTTGGGATGAAGACGAGAGACATAAAGACCACCCTTACGATCACCGTCGATATGAATACCGGCGGCGTTCGTGAAGACCAGTCGACCACTGACCGGCTTATTCGGATGAAGTCGACGTCCCGAAAACGTAGAGACGCATCTTGCCAGAGCCGTCAGCTGAGATTCGTCGACTGCCGTATCGCATCCCGGCAGGTGATCGCGAATACCAACCACTACTTCATCTAACGGAGCATTTCCGGCACGTTCACCCAAACCATTTATGGCGACGTGTGCCACGCTCGCCCCAGATTGAATAGCAGTGAGTGTGTTGGCGACTGCCAGACCATAATCGTTATGGCCATGAAACTCCAAGGGCTTTTCCCTGGACATCTCCAGCGCTCGCCTGATATAGAACTCGACATCCCAGGGAGAAAACACGCCCAAGGTATCGCATAGCATCAGGCTCGTCACTGGCAAATTCGTCAGCACCGAAAATAGCTCAGCAACGTAGTCTGGAGAATTGAGACAACCCTGAGACCAGTCCTCGAGGTAGACTCGAACTGACCGAGCTCCTTGATCGAGTGCGTGTCGAACGCAGTCCTCGATCATCCGAAAGTGCTTGCTCGGCGAACCGATCTGCCTCTCGCAGTGGACCAACGAACTCTTGGCGAGAAGGTTGACCGATACACAACCAGTCCCTAGAACCCAATCGACATCATCAATCTTTAGTCGACTGAGCACCTCCACGCCATGCCCGAGATCGTAAACCGAAGCGGCTTCCAGACAACTCCTGACGGACTTCTCTTCGCCTGGTACATTGGCTGAAGCAACTTCGAAACGTTTCACGCCAATCTTCGCGAGGAATGAAACTACTAGCGCTTTTTCCTCTGACGTGAACCGAACATCGGCACACTGTGCGCCGTCCCGCAACGTCGTATCCATAACATCGATCTGTCTCATGTCCTCACCTTCCCTCTTCTTTTTAGTTTTCAAATTGCTATAGTGTTTGCCGATATCGTTCTACAAACAAAAACGCCAGCCGATGAGGGGCTGGCGTTAGAGTTCGAATCTGATCAAGCTATAACGTAAGCACCCCACCTGAAGGCTGGCTAATAATAATTCCAATAATAATGTTTCGAGAAAATTGCTGACTCATTTCTTCTCTATTCTATGGCGAAACTTTCTTCAGTGTCAACCATCTGGCTCCCCTACTTTTCTTCCTTGAAAATCGAAGAGGAATAGCGACAAAAATCAACACCAGCAACGCGATGAGACTAAGAATATTCAAAATAATAGACCAGTTACTGACTGTGCACATTGACCACATTATGCATTATTTATGCTATTGATGTCAATTTTTGACCTCCCCATAAAATTCCTCAAGAAACCCTAAAACGAATAACACCCCACAAGCAGATGTTATCCGCGAGGGGGTGTAAAAAACTTACAGCACCTGCCGCTCGAGACCGTTGGAGCCATAGATGATCTTACAGGAGGTTCCGTTCATGAACCGAACGACCACCTCCGCGCCCTCCTCGAGCTCGAGGAGGCAGTCCTTCCAGCCCCAGTTGGAACGGGAGTTTTGATCTCCACAGAAGTCCCTCGGTCCGGTTGCCTCGACGAGACAGGTCAGATTCCGCCCCATCAGACACTCAGCGTGCCCATAGTGAGGTCCACGCGTGTTCATCCACTCCCGGGTTTTCACGAAAAGAAGGACTGCGGAGCTTTCCCGATGGGGCTTTGCAAGGGCAATGCCGCTCGCAACTCTCATCGGGTGGGCTTCAAGAATCCGTACTCCCATCGGATCCGGCGTCATGTCCGGAGGATTCTTGCGAAACGCCCCGACTTCTCGGCAATTGCTGCCGGCACCCAGGATGAACTGATCCTTGGAGCTCCTGAGTACTACGCCCGCGAAAAGTCCGTCATCGTTCAGCGTATAGACTTTCATCATCTTTCTCCATAGCCCAACAGCATTTTTATGCTGGGACTGTCTTGGCCACAAGTGGCAGTTTTTATGATCTGTTTTAATTATACCACTATTATTAAATCTGTCAAGTACTACCGAGGGATTGAGCTTCGGGCGTAGAGTCCAATGATCTCAGCTGATTCGAGAATGTGTTTCTGAATTCGCGACTCAAGTTCATACTGATGGGCTCCCTCAGGAAGATCAAGAACAGCGTCCAGAGCATACAGCTTGAAATGGTAGTGATGCGCCCGACCGGTTGGCGGACAGGGTCCCATATAACCGACCCTGCCTTCACCGTTTTTTCCTTGAACACTGCCTGCTGGTATCTCCCCTTCTTTAATACCATCAGTCGTCGGAGAAATATTCCACAAAAGCCAGTGCGTGAAATTACCCCCAAGCGCGTCAGGGTCATCGACAACTAATACTAAACTTTTGGCCTCACTCGGAATCTCACCAAAACGCAACGGAGGATTTTTATCCTGTCCGTCGCAGGTGTACCGCTCGTTCATATACTCGCTGTCCTGGAAGATAGAACTGGTTATAGTCATTATCGTAGACTCATTATACTTCAAAAAGAATCAAAAATCTCTTTTCATCAACCTACCGAAACCAGCGACGAAGTTCCTGGAGAATCTCCGGAGGGAGGGATTCACCAGGTTTTGTAACTCCTGGATAACGCCAGGCGCTAATTACCTTTCTTTTCCCCTTCACATCCTGAACCATCGTCCAAAGTTCATAGGGATGTTTCTCGCTTCCTGCCGACTGCATCATAGCAATTGTTTTGGGTGCAATACCCTCCTCGGTTCGCTTTGGCGTATGAATAATACGTTTTACGCGAGCTTCAGATAAACCATACTGACGCATCTTTGCCTTAGCGTGGACAGTCCAAAGAAGTTCGTTGGATTTTTTAATAGGAATCATCGAATCTTTCTATTATACCAAGAAATAAAAAATCCCTGTTCAGCTACGGCTGAATCAGGGATAACTGATTGGTTGGTGGCTCCGGAAGAAGCTCGAGGTCTTCTGACCTCGTTGCCTCAATCAGGCGGGCCACCTGAGAAATAAGACTACTTGTCGGCACGAATGCCGACGGCTGGTGGGTGGTGTCATCGAAAAACGGAGATCCCTCAATAGAACCCACCGCGAGACGATGGACGTTCAGGGATTCAGCACGAACGGCGGGATCCCGTCTCATCCATCGGACAAGCTCCGCCTGAGCTGACTGCGCGGAAGCATAGTCTCCCACATGCAACCACGGAGGGCAGGTTTCATTAGTGAGGCGTGTGATGGCCGAACCAATGACAATAAAGCTTCCGCCCGAAAGCAGATTTTTCCAGGTCTCCCTGAAAACATTCTGCAATCCGAAAACCAAGCGCTCGTAGTGAGCCTGGAAGAAGCTCGTCTCCAACTTCGAGAGTGGAGTCCCGTTCTCTTCATCGAAGCCTCCCGGTGGGCAGTGCCCAACCGTGTAGATCACCGAGTCGCAAGGACCAACCTCCCGACTCAGACGAACTAGCTCTCCTGGCCGACGAACGTCCGCGACCAGAGAACCGGACACCACCTCCTGTTGAGCCCGATTCTTCACCACGGGAACAACCTGGCTGTCGTTCAGCCCATGACGCAACAAGGTACCAACGTACCCCGCCGCTCCGAAAACAATCACTTTCCTTTTCAAAGCAAAACTCCTTTCACTAAAAAGAGTTTTACAATTTATTAATATATATGTCAATTCAAGCCAGTAGACAAAATACTTATGGTCGAGCTCTCACACCAGTGGTAATCGGCTCCTGTTTTTTCACAATCAGAAGACTCGCACGCTGGGGATCAATTTTTACCACCGTAAAACCAAAAGGTACTTTGACCTTATCTGAATCCACCAAAAACTGTCGCCAGCCAGTCCGGGCATTACTGAGATCTAAAGGAACTCTAATCTCGTCACTGTTCATCGACTGGAAGTTACCACCACGCGCCTCTAAGGTAACTACTACCTCCTCTGGGACAGCGTCACTCACCACCAACTCCACCGGTACGTTCTGAAACTCCAAAGGCACCACAAAATTCTTCTGTACAAGTGGCGAATTCTGATTGCTATAAACCCAAATCAAAACCGAAAGTCCCAAAGTGGTAAGGATTAACATGGCGCTCTTCAATCCAAACTTCACCACGTAAAGGGAATCGCGGTGAGGAAACTTATCGGCATAAAACTTTCTAATGATCGCTGCTAAATCCTCTCTCTTCTGCAAGGTCCTCAACGTTCCGTTGAGGGCAATTGAAATTGTGCCTCGTTCTTCGGAGACAACAACCACCAAGGCATCGGAACGCTCACTGAGCCCGAGAGCCGCACGATGTCGAGTACCGAAACCTTCAACCGGACGCATATTTTTCGCCAAAGGAAGGTGTGTGCCGAACTTTTTCAAACGACTACCATCAAGAATGATCGCGCCATCGTGACCAGGAGTTGACTCGTCGAAAATACTCAGTAACAGTGGCTCGGAAATTTCTCCATCCAATTCGTATCCCCCAGTGATATGGTGACCAACCGCCTCTTTCCCTGGAAAAACAATCAAAGCTCCGGTACTTTTTTCGGCTAAATACTTAATCGTCTCAGAAAGAATGGAGATGATATTTTCCGAGGGAAGTCGTTTTCGAGCAATATATGGTGCGAGATTAAAGTACGTTAGAAACCGCCGAAACTCATTCTGGAAAATAACTACCATCAGAATAATGAAAACACTAAGAAACGACTGTAAGATATTTCTAGTAAGCGACAAATTAAGAACTGTCGCCAGGCCATAGAAAAGAAAGACTGTAGAAATTCCAAAAATAATCGGGAATGACCGAGTCTCATAGATCAACTTCAGGATGGCATAGATAAGAATGGCCACCAATAAAATATCCAGAGAATCCGAGAAGGTGAAAGAAACGTTTCTGAAACCATCAAAAACAGAAGCCAAGCCTAAATTTTTTATCAAATCAGTATTCACGAGGCAGATTCTTCGTCTATGATTTTACTATAGGAATCAAGCATGATGACTAAAAGCGAGAGGATAATTGGACCCCAAAGGATTCCCATTGGTCCAAAAAAACTCAGACCGCCAATAACGCTTAAGAAAATAACAAAGGGATTGAGCCCTGTGTGACGACCTAAAAGCCATGGACGAATAAGATTATCGGCCAAGCCAACAACGAAAATACCCCAGATGAAGAACCCGATCGCCTGGACAGTCTGTCCTTGCAGGAATAGTGAAAATGCTACTGGAATCGTAATCAGAGTTGTGCCAACAGCTGGTACGAGTGCCGCAATAAAGCCAACCGAACCCCATAAGAATGGATTCGAGACGCCAAAAACAAAGAATCCGATAACCAATAAAATTGCTTGCGCCGTCGCCACCACGATAGACCCGCGGATAGTTGACTGAATAGTTAGTCGAAGATTATCGATCACATCTCGAGTGTTATCTTCTCCCAAGGGACTAATCTTTAGAATATATTTTCTGATACTATCACTATCTTTCAAGAAATAATAAAGTGCGAAGACGCCAATAGCCATTCGCACAATAAGCTGTAAAACGCTGGAAAATAAGCTCCCCGCCTGATCAGAAAAATACTGCAATATATTTTTCATCATCTGATCAACAGCCTGGACATTAATCACGCCCACGCTTCCAAATCGCTTGGTAATTATCTTTTCTGCTTCCTGGACAATGCTGGCGCTACTTTGTTTATCCAGCTGCGCATAGAGCGCCTGTCCTTCTTCAAAAATTTGCTTTCCAATAAGTACGAGTGGCCCGATGATGATAACAGTAATGACAAGTACTGAAAGAAGTGCGGCTAAACTTTCTTTACTCCTTACAAGCCTGAGAATCCGTCGATGAACTGGTTCAAAAATAATAGCTACCACGCTGGCAGCCAAAAGAACATTCAAGTATGGCTGAATAATAGAAAACGCCAAGAACAAACTGCCTAATAGAACAAAAAGCAAGGAATAGAGCTCGGTATTTTTTCGAGAAATTTTACTGCTCATATTTAGTTTAAAGTGAATCCTTACTGAACCTGAACTAATTCTACCTCAAAACCAAGAGTTGCGTTAGGCGGGATAATCCCACCTCGTCCTTCCGAGCCATATGCGAGAGCTGGAGGAACAATTAACTGACGACGCCCACCAATTTTCATACCGGGGAGACCGAGTTCCCAACCTTTAATTACTTGTCCCGCACCTAAGGTGAGAACAATTGGTTTATTTGTTTTATAGCTATTATCGAACTCTGCACCAGTCTCAGCGAGCCAGCCACGATAACTGACCACTATAGTGTCCCCTAACTTAATTTCTTTCCCAGTCCCAACGACAAGATCCTTTTTTTCAAAACCTTCGAGCATCTTAGCTTCAGTAGCGGCAGCTTCCTTAGCTTGTTTAATGTCTTGTTGCTTCACATCCTGATCGAGCTTCTGATTAACTAGAAAGCCTCCAGTCGTAATAACTGCAGCAATAATAATAAATAGAATAATTTTTTTCATGATTTTTTTAATAACAAACAAACTGATTCTATGTCGATTTAAGAATGAATGCAACATTACTCGTGTTTATTTCTTGTCCCCTATCCCAAAGGCATAACGGGACAAGAAATAAACTCTCATCCGGGAAAAGCCTGCCTATCGGCAGGCAGGCGTAAGGTTCTAGAGAAACAAAAGGCTTGAACTGGATGGAAAACTGCTCCTTTCCCTATCCAATAGGTGTTAAGCAGACTCCAGATACTCTTCAATCCTCTCTCCAATCGTCTTGAAAATCCAGTCGAACTTTTTAGCGTCAGGCTCGAGGAGCGTTATTCGAAAGCCAAGCTCCTGTGTTTCAAAGCCAGTGAGAGGTACCACACAAATCCCAGTAGCGCCAAGAAGGTAGTAGGCAAAACGCTTGTCCAGGGCCACCTCCCCAAGGGGAAGTTTCTCAACATACTCCCTGACTTTTCTGTTTTCTATATATAACTTCTGGGTATCAGATAAAACACCCTTATCGAAAACAACTGACATATAAAATGCTCCTTCTGGCTCCACGACAGTAACCCCCTGAACTTGACTAAGGATCTTGACCGCTCGACTCGCTCGCCTTTTATAATCCGCATTTCTCTTCTCGAGACTTTGCTCATACCTTCGGTCGGCTAGTATTTTGGGAATGACTAACTGAGGCAAGGTCGTTGAGGAAACTTCAAGCATCTTACTATCAGTAATGGCTTTCACGTACTTCTGAAAAATGGGATCCTTCTCGCTATTATAGAACTCCAGCCAGCCACAACGACTCCCTGGCCATGGAATTTCTTTTGATATGCCCTTCATCGAAATACCACACACACCATCAATCACATCAGACAGTGGAGTAAATGGTTTTTTAGCATAGGATAAGCGACAGTAGATTTCGTCGGCGATAATAAATACATCGAATTTCTTGGCGATAGCCACAATCTTCTTGAGATACTCTTTAGGATAGACTGTGCCAGTGGGATTATTGGGATTGATTAAAAGAATACCGCCGATGCCAGGATTGTCCCGAATCTTTGATTCTAAATCCTCTAAGTCTGGCAACCATTTATTTCGAGGATTAAGGTGATAGCTAAGATGAGACGTCCCTGCATGGGCCGCTTCCGCCGAGGAATGCGTTGAGTAGGCCGGTGATGGTCCGATGATTCTGACGTTCGGATCTAAAACGCCATAGATCTTTCCCACGGCGTCGCCCAGACCATTAAAGAAGACAATGTCTTCTTTGGTAATTTTTGTCTTTCGTCGACGATTAACCTGTTCGGCAAGGAAAATCCTAGTAGTCTCAACCCCTTTCGTCGGCGCATAGGCGTACGACTGATCCTTAGACGCCTCTTTTTCTACGATGCGTTTAATCCAACCTGGAACTTTTTCGCCTTTTCTCACCGGATCACCAATATTCTCCCAAGAAATCTTCTGACCAAGAAGTTCTACTCGCTGAGCAACACCCACTATCTCACGAATCTCATAGTGAAGCTTCTCGGCTCGACTGTGAATAATAATCTGACTGCGCATACCTTAGATGAATAAAGATTTTAGAATATCGACATTCTTTTTATCTGGACCGGTCCCTTCAAACCCCGGAACTTCCAAGAGCCAGTCGGCGTGATAGAGTAATTTCTCTTTGGCTAAAGTCTTAAATCCTTCAAGTCCAATATATCCCTTACCAATATTTTCGTGCCGATCATGATGCGAGTTGGCCTTGGTCATAGAATCATTGGCATGAAGCGCAACGATATTCTCCAAACCAACAACCTGATCCAAATTCTTCAGTGACTGTCTTAGCACCTTCGGAGAGTATTCTGGAATCAGACCTGACTCAAAGGCATGAGCCGTATCCAAACAAATCTTCAGACGTTTTGATTTCACTTTTTCCATAATCTCGGCCAACTGCTCTGGATAGTTGCCAATCTTCTCTCCCCCACCGGCCGCATTTTCTAAAGTAAAGTATGTTTTTCCCGGTGTCTTTTCGATCACCTCTTTCATAACTGCCACCGCTTGCGAAAGCCAGTTCTCATTTCCGTTCTTCGAACCAACATGAAAGATGAAGGCTGTAGCACCGATCAGATTGGCCACTCGAAATTCACTGAGGAGACTCTGCTTTGATTTCTCTAAAAGTTCGGGATTACTAGTACCGAGATTCGCCAGATACGTGCCATGGACATAGACTCGTTGAATCGAACTCGTTTTTCTTTTCTCGGTATATTTATGCAACGCTTCTGAGGTTGGCGTGGGAACAGCCCAGGATCGGGGCGAGGAGACAAAGACCTGAACGACTTCAGCGCCAATGGCCTCACCTCTTTCGAGGGCCTTGTCGAACCCACCAGCTGCCGAAACGTGTCCACCAAGAAGCGGACGGGATATTTTTGACATATTTTTGCCTGGTATCTGACCATCTTAGCACGTCTTTATCGACCACTGGAAGAGGTCAAAAAAGACGAAATAGTGCGAAAGTTAGAGAACCTCTCAAACACGGAAAAACCGCTTCAAATAAGGGTTTTTCAGTGAAAAGCTTGACTTTCCTTCATTTCTCAGCTAGTCTATACGGGAATAGAGGTGATGCCCCGGCGAGGGGTTTTTTGTTACTCAAATGTTTATACAATCAAATCAATCAGGGATGGTCAGCGACGACTCCCTAGGCGATAAACGTTGGGCTGCGCAGTTGCAGCATTTCGAGCGTCAAATAACGTGGTTCGTAGTTTTCTTTGTCCTAATTATCTCAGTCTACCCCCAGAGGACCTCGGCCCAAGTGACGAGAACGACCAGCACCGGAGGAACCACTACGCCAACCATGGTAGGTGAACTACCGATGCTCCTCCCTAAAGTAACTATCCGCAAAGTCTGGCTCACCGCTTACACGAGTAGCCCAGAAGAAACTGACGACACTCCTTTTATAACTGCCTCTGGCGGACAGACCGGCGACGGTGTGGCAGCAGCCAACTTCCTTCCTTTCGGTACCAAGTTCAAGGTGCCAGCTGTCTTTGGTGACAAAATCTTCACTATTGAAGATCGTATGCACCCTCGTAAAGTGAACTTTGTTGATCTTTGGGTTAAAGACAAAGAAACAGCCTATAGAATTGGTATCCGCCAAGCCGAGATTGCCATCCTTGAATAATTAAATCTTCTTCCTGGTCGTTTTCTTGTCTCCCTCCTTTGAGGGATCTTTTTTTGTCGATTTCATCAGGAGTCGTAGTTCATCCCTCAGAAGCGCTGCTAGTTCGAAGTCTAAATTCTTGGCTGCCTCGCGCATCTCTTTCTCTTTCTGTTTTATCAATGTCTCAATCGCCTTTTTATTCTTTTCAAGCACGGCGGTCTCAATTTTCAGAATATCGCTGGTTGGGAGAATATCTCGAATCTCTTTTTTAATGGTTTGGGGAGTGATGCCATGTTCTTTATTGTAAGCCAGCTGGATAGTTCGCCGACGCTCCGTCTCCCCCACTGCTCGCTTGATTGAACCAGTGATATTATCAGCATAGATAATAACCTCGCCGTTGACGTTTCTGGCAGCCCGACCGATCGTCTGGATCAACGACGTTTCACTGCGAAGGAAGCCTTCCTTATCGGCGTCAAGAATGGCGACTAGAGAAACTTCGGGAAGATCGAGCCCTTCGCGAAGCAGGTTCACCCCAACCAAAATATCATACGTCCCACGGCGGAGATCAGTTAAAATCTTAATTCGATCGAGTGTCTTCACATCACTATGAATATAGTTCACCTTCATACCCAGCTCCTCAAGATAGCTCGTCAGATCCTCGGCCATACGCTTAGTGAGCGTCGTTACCAAAACACGTTCCTTGTCGGCTTTCGGGCGCTCCACTCGTTCCTTAATCCGCTCAATCACATCGGGGATCTGTCCTTGAACCGGGCAAATCGTAATCTTTGGATCAACTAAGCCAGTCGGACGAATAATCTGTTCAACAATCTGCTTGCTCTTTTTTCGTTCATACTCACCAGGCGTCGCCGAGGTATAGATAACCTGACTAATTTCGTCTTCAAACTCCTTGAACTTGAGTGGTCTGTTATCAGCAGCCGAAGGCAACCGAAAGCCATACTCAATAAGTGTTTTCTTACGCGAGGCATCACCATGATACATTCCCTCAACCTGAGAAACCGTGACGTGAGATTCGTCGATGACAGTGAGGAAATCTTTTGGGAAGTACTGAATAAGAGTGTCTGGGGCTTCTCCAGCGCCTCGCCCAGAAAGATGACGAGAGTAGTTCTCGATACCATGACAGTAGCCAACCTCACGGATCATCGCCAGATCGAACTTAGTCCGCCGTTCAAGACGTTCAATTTCGAGTAGCTTCCCCTCCTTCTCGAACTGCTTGATCTGATCTTTGAGTTCTTGCTGAATAGCCTTGATTGCTCGCTCTCGATCTTCAACTGGGGTAATAAAATGTTTGGCCGGCGCAATCCAGATCTCCTCGAGAACCGGCGTCTTCCCTGGCTGAAAACCTAACACCGGATCAACTTCATAGATTGTTTCTATCCTGCCGTCCTTCAGAGTGAAGGTATAAATCACCTCGCGATCCGGGGGCATAATCTCCCAGTTATCGCCATGCAAACGAAACGTACCTCGTTTCAGATCGGCAGTGGTTCTCGTAAACTGTAACTGAATAAGTTTTTTAGAGAACGCTTTTCGATCAATCTCCGTACCACTCTTGAAGTGGAAGATATTTTTCGCATACGCCTCCGGTGCACCCAACCCATAGATACAAGAAACGGAAGCAACAATAATCACATCCTGTCGAGTCAGAAGTGCAGCCGTGGCAGCATGACGTAACTTATCAATCTCGTCATTAACCATCGCCTCTTTTCCAATATAGGTATCACTGTGAGGCATATAGGCCTCTGGTTGGTAGTAGTCGTAGTAGGAAACAAAATAATGGACGGCGTTTTTAGGAAAAAGTTCACGGAACTCATTACACAGCTGAGCAGCCAAGGTTTTATTATGGGCAATAATCAACGTTGGCTTCTGCACACGTTCAATAACATTGGCAATGGTAAACGTCTTTCCTGAACCAGTGACTCCAAGGAGCGTCTGATCGCGATATCCTTTTTCGAGACCAGAAACCAAAGCCTCAATTGCCTTGGGCTGGTCACCAGCGGGTTTGTTCTTGCTTTCTATTTTTAATTTCACTATAGATGAACGTTACTTTTTCAGTTTCATAAAGTCAATGAAAAAACTTGATTTTGTATACAAAATCGATGAAGCTATGACCAGTTTAGTTTTGAAAGGAGTTGTATGAAACCAGAGTGGTTTGTTGCCTCTGGAAACGGTCCCGTGAGGTGTCGCGTGCAAGGCAAGGATGTTGTCCTTGAGGCAGACTGCTTCAAGATGACAATAGGACGAACACCAAAAAGAGGCTGGTTCGTCCGGTGGCACATCAGTCACGTAGGAATGAGTAGGGTGAAAGGGCAACTCTGGCTCGAACCAGAGACTCTGAAAACCATGTTCGGCCTACAAGTTCCGAACGGTGAGGAGGATCGATTCCTCCTCGAAAAGTTCCAGGCGGATGCTGCGCGGCGTGGGTGCTACGTGAGGCAGGAAGACTATCTCTGTATCCCCGCTCCTGGGCATGGGTACATTGGTGACATGACTGCTTCGGTCGTACTAACCCCGAGCATCAAGCAAGCAGTTCGATCGATTCTTCCTACCAGCTGATTACGTTCAGCTGGTTTTTTATTTGAGTAAGAAAAAAGCCCATAGTGGAAAGGTCCACTATGGGCTTGGGATTCAAACAAAAGAGCTAATTAGTCTCCTGGAGGCATACAAAACCCCCGAGAAACCGAGCAGACCCACCCGCGATGGAACACTCCATCAGGAATGTCATCGCAGGTTTCCTTGTCGGGGCCGGTGCACTGGTTTGCACCAGTTGGCCCACCTCGGAAGCTACAACAGCCCCGAGGATTTGGTTTAGGCGTGGGAGGTAAATTTCCACACCCATAAAGAGCATTGTTCACCGCTCCTACCAGTTCCCACACGACGACTTGATTGTCGTGATCAGGATCAAAACTGGAGCAGTCCGGCAACCAACCGATGCCCAGGACCAAGTTGATGCCAACCTGGAGTTCATTCTGCGTTACCGCAGGTTTGAGCTCTCCGGGATAGCATCCCATGTCGCAATCTCCCACACAGACGGGCTGATCGACGCACATATTTGGCGTCGCAGTTGCCGTGGCCGTCGCGGTCGGTGTCGCTGATGGTGTCAGCGTCCGAACCGGTGTGGGCGTCAAAGTGGCTGGAGTCTGAATCGTCTCCGTGAACGACGCTGTGGCAGTAGCCGTCGCGGTCGCGGTTGGACTGATCGTCCAGGTCCGAGACGGAGTTTCCGTCGCGGTTGCCGTAATGGTAGGCGAAGGGCCAACCACACAGTAACCGTTTTGGTCGCAGACTCCTCCCATGAGGAACTCACCACCAATGAGGCTACAGAACTCAGCAGTTCTTTGCCCACAGGTGGATGCCTGGTCCAATCGATACCGGCAACAACCCACAACTGGCGTCGCGGTCGGTGTTACTGACGGAATGAGAGTCCTTGTCGCGGTCGAAGTCGGTGAAGACGTCGACGTACGACTCGGAGTTTCCGTCGGTGTATCGGTCGGAGTTCGACTCTCCGTCGGTGTAAACGTCGGAGACTTTGTGACCGTGAACGTCGGACTCGGACTTAGCGTCCTTGTCGACGTCAAAGTCGGTACCACGGTTGATGTCGAAACCGGCGTATTCGTCGGCACCTCGGTCGGTGCTTCTGTTTGCGTCGGAATCACTGTCGGCGGCAACGTGGGTGTCCACGTGACCGTCGGCCGTTTTGTCAAAGACATCGTCCACGTCCTCGTCGGAGATGGCAACGGCACTTGTCGACTCTTGAAGCGTGTTTCGACACACTCTTCGTAAACCGACACGGTGAACTGATACGGTGTCACCGGTGCCCATCCCAACTGAGGCTCCAACCACACTTCGTAGACCCCCTGAGGCAGGTCTTCGAAGAGGTAGTACCCGACACCGTTCGTGACGCGAGTGAGAATCTCGTCACTATTCCAACGCTGGACATGGATCGTCCAACCTGGAAGCCCGACGTGAAGGTCGTCGATCTTGGTGCCATAAATGCATCCCAAGATCTCAACACCCTCCGTTGCCGTAGCCGTCGCGGTTGGTGTCGCCACTGCCGTTGCAGTTGGCGTCCTGGTCCGCGTTGCCGTGGAAACTGATGTTCCAGTTCTCGTAGGCGACGAAGTTACTGTCGCTGTAAAAACTGGCGTCTCAGTAGGCACCTCAGTTTCCGTCGGTACCTCCGTGAACGTTTTCGTCGGCGTACCAGTCTTTGTCGCGGTGCGACTCTGACTAGTCGTTCGAGTTGGCGTCTCGGTAGGCGTCACGGTCTCTGTGGGCGTATCGGTTGCACTCGGAGTCTCTGACGGTGTAGCTGTCGGAGTCCGACTCGGAGTCTCGGTCCGCGTATTCGTTGCGGTTCGAGTCTGGGTTGCCGTCCGAGAGAATGTCCACGTTGGCGTTTCCGTTGCCGTGGGTGTCTCGCTCGGAGTCATCGTCCCCGTCCTCGTCGCTGTCATCGTCGGTGAAGACGATGGCGTTGCCGAAGGCGTGACTGTAGGGATGGTCGTTGCACTTCTCGTCGGCGTTGCTGTGCCTGTCTGAGTACCCGTCGGTGTGAACGTCGGGGCACACGGGCAAGCTTGCGGATTGCGGTAAGCTGCATTCACGCAACTTAACCGCCAGTCCGGGTTCAACGGATCGACTGTAAAGCAGATCGAAGTGCCACCAGGGTTGATGACACTGTTGACCCACTGCTCACAACTCGGGACATTACATCCCGGAGAGTCGTGAACTGAGCAACAATCTCCTTTTTCTTGAATCGGTGTAGCCGTCGGTATGCCCGTAGGGCTTGGCGTCGGCACCACCGTCCAAGTCGAAGTCGGCACACTCGTTCCAGTCGGGGTTACCGTTCTGGTCGGAGTGCTCGTAGATGTCCGAGTTGCCGTCACAGTTGCGGTGATTGTCGGGCTTGCGCTCGGAATCGCCGTTCCTGTCAACGTCGGAGTCATCGTCCCCGTCCTCGTCGCTGTCATCGTCGGTGAAGACGATGGCGT
>OZ246418.1:746193-808089 GCA_965231155.1 uncultured Candidatus Saccharibacteria bacterium
CTCGGGACATTACATCCCGGAGAGTCGTGAACTGAGCAACAATCTCCTTTTTCTTCCTCCTGCTGTCCGTTCGCTCCTCGCGGAACGAAACAAACAACAAAGAACATTGCCACCAGGGCGGTGGCCGCCTTGAGATTAGTTCTCATACCTGCCCACCTCCTTGAGGGCTGTCTTTTGTTTTTTTCTCTCTTATTTAGTTGCAGTGAGAGCTGGGCACATTCTACACTATATAGAAGTGTATGTCAATGCTTCTTCACACTAAAAAACCCTGATTTTATAAGGGTTTTTTCTCTTCTTTTTGGAGATCTAAACAGACCGAATTAATGCAGTATCTCTTTCCTCCTTTGTCGGTTGGGCCATCATCAAAAACATGTCCCAAATGGGCCCCACAACTCTTACACCGCACCTCTGTTCGAGACATCCCATGAGTTGAATCCTCTTTGAGTTCAATGTGCTCTAGGTTCGCTGGCTCCGTAAAACTTGGCCAGCCAGTTCCAGAATCAAACTTCGTGTCCGAAGAAAATAATTCGACGCCACAAATCGCACATTTAAACATTCCCTCCTCGTGACTATTCCAGTATTTTCCGGTAAATGGCGCTTCTGTTCCACCATATCGAGCCACCTCAATGAGCTCCTTAGAAAGTTCTTTATCTTCTTTCATAATAATTAATGTATTTATTTTTCTCCCGAATATTTTAATAACTCATTAAATCTTTCCTTAAGTTTCTCCAGTTTGGGATTAATCACAATCTGACAGTAAGGCGCATCGTTATTGTTTTTGTAATACTTTTGATGATACATTTCTGCTTCGTAGAACGCACCTAACGGACTAACCTCAGTTACCACTCTCGGACCATTTTCATTTAATTGCTGAATAAACTTTTCAACTTCTTCCTTCTGTTCTTCAGTGGTATAGAAAACTGCTGAACGATATTGCGTTCCGGTATCCGCTCCCTGTCTATTTGGCGTAGTCGGATTATGAGTGGCAAAAAATACAGTTAATAAATCTGTATAAGTAATCTTTTCTGGATTGTACTCAATACGAATCACCTCTGCGTGTCCTGTATTTCCCATGCAAACTTCTTCGTATGTAGGGTTCTTTTTCGTGCCACCCGCATATCCTGGCATCACCGAAATAACTCCTTTTAATTCTTCAAATAATGCTTCGGTACACCAGAAACAACCTCCCCCAAAGACTGCGATTTGATGATTATCCATAACAATTATTGTAGTTATCCAAAGGTAAATGTATACACCTGCAACCCTGGCGAATCGATAATGAAGTCAAGAAGGTGCTCCTCGAGATTTTGTCTGTCGATTATTCGGTAGAGTCGATTTTCCTTCACGGTCAAATAACTTTTCCCATTTTTATAACTGATATCACTACCAGCGGCTCCAATCGGAATAGGGTTCCCATCCTCCCGAACCTCAATAACGGTAACCTGATTATTCCGTGCACCAGCCACAACATATACTCCTTTTGCCTGATACTGATACTCTATATGGTTTGGCCCAATTTGATTACTATCGGTAGTTGATTCTGGCGTTTCAGCGTACTCCGGAAAGATATTCCATACTCCGGAAAGATACAGTACGCCCGGGACAATCTTTTCTGGAATGATGAAGGTTTGGGTGCCTGACTGACCGACAACTCCTGAGCCAAGATTTGTATTTCGCGATGAACCGAAATATGTTTCCAAACTCCGGGCCTCGGGAGAAGCTTTAATCCCAGGATCAACCATCCCTGTCTTCACGCTATCTGTTGATCCAAGAACCGAAAGGCGTTCCTTCAAAGCCTTCTGGATCTGCGTCTCAGTCTCAGCATATCCTCCCTCACCGATATGGTCGTAGATAATAAAACCGTCAATATCGATTAAATATTTTCTTGGCCAGTACCGGTTTTTATAACTTGTCCATGTTGAGTAGTCATTATCAAGAACAACTGGGAACTTGATGCCAGCTTTCTGTGTCGCAACTAAGACGTTTTGGTAGTTCTTTTCAAAATCAAACTCTGGAGTATGCACCCCCACAATCTCTAAACCTTGGTCTTTATATTTATCATACCAGGCATTCAGATATGGAGTGGTGCGTTGGCAGTTGATACAACTGTATGTCCAAAAATCAACTAAGATCACCTTTTTCCCAACGATATCGACGAGCTTGAGGTCGGTTTTCCCTTCAGGCAAGTTAATGAATCCATCCGGAGTCGAGATCTCTCTCGCCCTTTCGTACTTACTCTTTTTCGATGCAATGCGGCCTAACGAAGCAGTGATTGATGTCGGTGATATTTTCGAAACTGTATTTGTTGTGGCACTTGCCTCCATGGAAGCACCGCGACTCACTCCCTCCGTACTGTTTTGAATTGCGACCTCAACGGGAATTGCATCGGCGTCTGAAGTCCCAGAAATTTTTGCTGGAGAAATTTTTCCCGACTGAAGATAAAGAATACTTCCTACAATAAATACGCCGGCGATTAAGAGGCTGATATTTTTATTCTGCATCATTTTTTTCTTTAATGGAGGTAGTGGCAAGGTAAGAAAGAAATCCAGGAACTAACGGCAACACACATGGAGAAAGGAATGAGCCTAGTCCAGCCAAGAACGCGATCGCAAGATTTGCGATGTTTAAGGAGCTGATGTTGCCACCAGGGCCAGATACAAGATTCAGTCTGCCAAGGAGATCGGCAAGAATTTCAAAGTTTGCAATACGATTCAGCTGTCCCACAAAGATGAAGATACCGAGGATCACGAGAAGCGCTCCAAATACTCGTTCAACCCAGACGAGCCATGGACCCGCACGTTCGATATAACTGGTCGCTCGGTCGGCGAATAGACCAACTAAGAGAAAAGGAATACCAATTCCGAAGGTGTAGGCGACAAGCAAAAAGAAAGCACTTCCAGGCGTAGTCGCGGCAAGCGCCAGGATGGCTCCGAGGGCGGCCGAGACACAGGGCGTCCAGCCGACCGCAAACGCCGCACCGAAAAGAAAGGCTGAAAAATGACGTGATCCGAAGTTGGTTCTGACTGATAACTTATGATCACGAGTGAGAAACTCTGGGGTAATAAGACCCATAGTGAATAACCCAAAAAGGATGATTATCACTCCACCGATTCGACCCAACCACTCCTGCACGCTGTAAGCGACATTAGAAAGTATAGTCTGCAAAAGCACACCAACAAGCGAAAAAACAACTGAAAATCCCAATACAAAAAATACACTAGCCAGAAACATATTCCACCGATTTGGTTTTATCATTGATATAGTGATTAATTTTTCTATAACTTTGATTTTGCATATAACAAGCCTGCTACCTTCCCCAGCACCATGGCAGCAAGTACAAAAATAAGCCAAGGATCTAAACTTCCTCGAAATTCTTGAATGATGACACCTATAAGTAATAATGCCGATCCGATGAGATAGGCTACTCGATCAGCCAGTAGCCGATGAGCCGTTTCTCTTTCGTCACCACTACCCTCTCTCCATACAAAAACCGCAAATCCAATAAAAGATACGATTAACCCAGTAAGCAATGCCATAACCACATAATCAGGCATAACCATACTCCAAGGATTAAACACTATGCCTAAAAGTAAGACTAAAACTAAGGATACAAAAAGCTCTCCTCGAATTTCTCTCATAATGATAAATAAAAAATATCCTCAACCGACTTTTTAAAAAAACGACTAATTCTTAATGCCAAAGAGATCGACGGCAAATAGTGCCCCTTTTCAATTGCAATGATAGTTTGTCGAGATACGCCCACCTCTTTCGCCAAGTCCTCCTGAGTCATTTTTGAATGGACTCTCACAGAATAAAGATTATTAGATACTTCTTCTTTCACTCTTCCTAGTATAAAGAAGGTTTTTTAAATGTCAAGCTTACTTTACATCTACGAAATAGGTAGTTATCGAGAGTATCTTCGAGGTGATTGATCTTCACCAAACTTCCTTGGAGTACGAAAGGTTGAAGAGGATCGTTGTCCATAAGTCCGATGGGGACGACCAGTCGAAGATCTCGCTGGATACGGTGCACGTTCGAACGTATTCGCCACTGCTCGAGCTGGTGGCAGTTCTGGAATTGGCTTTAGTGGCAAGCTGACTCGAATCAAACGCTCGATATCTCGCACATCGCCTCGCTGATCTGGAGTGGCAAAAGAAATGGCGTGGCCGGCAGCACCGGCTCGTGCGGTTCGTCCGATGCGATGCACATAGTCTTCGGCATTGCTTGGTAAGTCGTAGTTGACCACCAACTCAATCCCTTTGACATCAATGCCCCGAGCGGCAATATCAGTTGCCACTAAAATTCTATATCGGCCATTACGGAAACCGTCTAAGGCCTCTCGGCGCTGGTTCAAGGACTTATTTGAGTGTAGCTCGGTGACGGTATGTCCGGCAGCTCGAATTCCTGCTGAAATTCGTTTCGCGCCAAACTTAGTCCTCGAGAACACCAGCACAGAACCACGATAGTCCGACAGTAGTTTTTCCAGCAATCTCGATTTATCCTGTCGAGCTAAAAAGAAAAGTTCCTGAGTAACTCGCGCGGCGGTCATGCCCGGTGGGGCAATCTCGATACGTACTGGAAGTTGCATATAAGACTTGGCCAAATTCACAATCTCATTCGGCATCGTTGCTGAAAAAAGCATGGTCTGTCGTTCTTTTGGCACGCCAGCTAATAGTCTTTTCAACTGAGGAGCAAATCCCATATCGAGCATTCGGTCGGCTTCATCCAAGACCAGAATATTTACTTCAGAAAGGGAAAGGGTTCGTTGTTCAAGGTGATCAATCATCCGGCCTGGTGTTCCAATAAGAATCATTGGATTGGCACGTAAGCCTTGAATCTGTCGACCCATCGCCTCTCCGCCCACTAGAAGCACTGACCGAACTCCCAAAGGCCCACCGATCTTTCTAAAAGTTTCCTGCACCTGGATAGCTAACTCCCGAGTCGGCAAAACCACAAGACCCCGCTTGCCCGCTAAGGCGGCCTGAATCATTGGAATCCCAAAAGCGAGGGTTTTTCCTGTGCCAGTCTGCGCCAGGCCCATCAAATCCTTCCCCTCAATGGCCGTGGGAATCGACTGTTCCTGAATAGGAGTCGGCGTTTTGAAGCCAATCTTATCAAGAACAGAAAGAACGTTCGGAGCGATTCCAAGATGATAAAAGCTTGATTCTGACATATATGAATATACACTCTATCACAGATATGCTAAAATAGCTCGTATGTCGGAATCTAGCCCAAAAACACTCATCGTCGAAGACTCATTTGCGTTAGCTAAGAAAGGTGCTGAATTATTCTTAGAAATCAGTCGAGAAAGTATCCAGTCGAGAGGTCGTTTTCTCGTTGCACTCTCTGGTGGTAGTACACCTCTCAAAATGTATGACATTCTAGCCCAAGAACCATTTTCTTCACAGATAGACTGGGCAAAAATACATATCTTCCTGAGTGATGAACGTTTTGTGCTGGAAAGTGATGAGGCAAGTAACTTTGGTCCACTCAAAAAAATACTTTTGGACAAAATTAGTATCCCCCAAGAGAATATTCATCCGGTAGTCACCCAGATCACAACACCAGAGCTAGTCGCGCACGAATACGAAAATGAACTAAAGAAAATATCAGGAGTAGAAATCCCCTCTCTTGATGCCATCTTCCTGGGCATTGGACCTGATGGCCACACCGCCTCTCTATTTCCAGGAATCTATACCCCAGAAGAAAACGAACCGCTTGTCTTAGCTATTCACAACTCACCAAAACCACCTTCGGAACGCATCTCTTTTTCTATGAGACTCATTAATAACGCCCAAAATGTTATCTTCCTCGCAAACGGAAGTGAAAAAGCCACGGTTCTCAAAGAAATACTGGAAAATGGAACTTCTGAGAAGATCCTGCCAGCACGTATGGCCAGGCCAAAAAATGGAAATCTCATCTGGCTTTTAGATAAAACAGTTGCTTCGTTATTGAGCAACTAAAGTTTAGATAACTTCGTAATCAAGAGCACCTTCTTCTGGTCCAGCGTACAACGGAATAATTTCAAGCTCGCCCTTGGGCTGAACTCGAATAACATCGATAACTTTTCCAAAAATTCGGAAATTACGATTCACAATGATTGGTTTATACTGAGGGTCCGAGGAAACTGGCTTAAGAATGATAGCGTTATTCGCAAATTCTAATTTTTTAATAACCGCAAAACTCTCAATGATTGCCACTACTAGATCATTTTCAGAAACTGATTCCGTCACTTCAACCAAGACATAGTCACCTTCTTTTATACCCGCATCGAGCATAGAGTCACCCACTGCTCGAATACACACGACGTTATCCCGATCGACTCCCTGCAAGAGATCGACGGCCACACAGACATAATCACCAAAGTTCCGTTGCGCAAAAACACTGACGTTATCGCACCCAGCCGAAGCGATGACAGGAACATTTACCGTCTGTGGTTCGCCGTCTTTTCCACTTATCAAACGAATGCCACGACGTTCGTACCGTCGTCTCTCGATTAATCCTTTTTTCTCTAGTGATTCTAAATACTGAGTGACTGCCCGAGGTGAAGAAAACTTCATTAATCGCACAAGTTCGGCCACTGTGGGCGACTCGCCTTTTTTCTCAATCAACTGACAAAGATTGTCGTAGAATTTTTTTTGTTTTTCCGTAAGATTATTCATTTTCGTATCCATTTTTATGATTCATCTAAAATTATTCGGTCATAGAACCTTCCTCGTTCTTCGGCCTTTTTCTCTTTAATTCCTCGAATCTGGTCAGAAGAAAATCTTTTGTATTTCATAATGGCATCAACCACTTCTAAAATATCAGCTAGCTCTTCGGGAGTCTCGTCACGGTTAAACTCTCCAACCTCTTCCAATAACTTCTCCTTTAGCTTCGGCCAGTACTCAAAATCCATCGCCCTGTGTGCAGAAACTGAGCCACCATCTCGGCGAATAACTTCTGGAATCCTATCTCTAACCAACTTGTGGTATGTCATATTATGTATATTATAAATTGATATCTATAACATATACAATATATACATTGTGCATAACTTTTTCGAACATATTTTATTTTCGTCCTATCCCAAAGGCATAACGACAAAAATAAAATATGTTCTCATTGGTGGAAACATAATGTCGGAAGAAAAAACTGCTCCTCTAGAAAGGATGTCCTATTGAAGGGCATAAAAAACAAAGCGAAAATATATGCTCGTTAGAATAAAAAAACGCTCTCCTATAAAAAAGTTGTTATCCGTGGAGGTAGCGTCGGACTGCAATAAAACTAGAAATGGCACTGACGAGCACGCCAGTCAGTAGCTGATACAGGACAAGAATTGGCAGGTTCTCAAAGAAATAACGGAGGATGCTTGTTTCTGGTACCGCCTGGGATATATAGGGATCGACAGAAGATAAGGCCGGCAGGGCGATGATAATACTCAGTATCGCCGAAACAAAACCGACGATAATCCCCTCCACCACGTATGGCCCTCGCACAAAACGATTTGAAGCACCAACCGCGCGCATAATGCCAATCTCATCTCGGTTGGAATAGATAGCAAGCCTAATTGTATTGAAAACCACAAGACCGGAAACAATAACAAGAATGACAGTGACTAAAAAGCCTCCACGATTAATATTGCGGGCAATATCGTTAAGTCTATTTATAATAATCTGATTCTTGGCATAACTGACATGACTGACAAATCGTCCCAAGGTTGGGTTTTCAAAATAGTCGGCAATCACCTTGTACTGCTCAGGATCTTTGGCGCGAATATTCAGAGAAGCTTCCAAGGGATTATCACTCAGCTCCTGGAGGGCCTGGGAGATATCAGAACTATCAGCGTGCTGATCCTGAAACTTTTTCAGCGCGTCAGCACGAGAAACGTATTCTACTGACCTTACTTCTGGTAATCCTTCAAGCGATCGTTGAACGTTAAAAATCTCATCCTCTGGAGTGACCTTCTTGAAAGAAACTGAAATATCAATCTTATCCTGAATGGCCGTCACCGTCTGGCCAATTAATACATTAAAGAGAACGAGTCCAAGGAAAACCACGAGCGAAAGAGTAACAATGGCAACGGTTGTCGTCGAAAGTAATCCATTTCGGATAAAGTTCTTCCAGCCATACTGAATTATTCTGCTAAGGACGGTGACCATAATTTTTTAGACTAAAATATATCTTCCATTTTCTTCGTCACGAATCACTCGGCCATGATCCAGGGTAATGACTCGCTTGTTTAAGCCATTCACCACCTCTTTGTCGTGTGTCGCAAGAATGACCGTAGTCCCTAACTGATTAATCTTCTGCAAGAGGCCAATAATTTCTGAAGTATGGAAAGGATCGAGGTTACCCGTTGGCTCGTCAGCGATAATCACCTCTGGACGATGGACCATAGCGCGAGCAATAGCCACACGCTGTTTCTCTCCGCCAGAAAGTTCATGGGGAAAATTATTCAGTTTATCGCCAAGACCAACCATATCCAGCACCTGCGGTACCAGCTCGTCAATCTCATACTGAGAACGTCCAGCCACCTCTAAAGCAAATGCAACATTTTCTCGGGCAGTCTTCATAGGTAGAAGACGGAAGTCTTGGAAAATAATACCGATATGACGGCGGAAGATTGGCAGTTCTTTGTCTTTCAGTTTATTCACCTCGAACTGGCCAAAAAAAATACGCCCACGTGATGGTTTTTCTTCGCCAATCAGAAGTGATATAGCCGTAGACTTCCCCGCACCAGACTTTCCCACTAAACACACAAACTCGCCCAAGTTAATTTGGAACGAAACATCCTCGAGCGCCACTGAATGGCTATTGTAAATTCTATAAACGTTCTGGAAGGCAATCATCTGTTTTTTAATTGTAACTCACTTTCGATAAACATATCAATCTCTCCGTCGAGCACTTTATCCACTTGGCTTGTTTCTGTCTCGGTACGATGATCCTTGACCATCTGATACGGATTCAGGACATACGAACGAATCTGATTTCCCCACTCGGGCTTAATAGTCGTTCGCAACTCTCCCAACTCTTTTACTTCTTTCTCTTCAAGTAGTTTGAAAATCTTGGCTTTCAGAAGTGCTAAAGCGCGTTCACGGTTCTGAGCTTGCGAACGTTCAACACGCGAACCCGCAGAAATTCCAGTCGGAATATGAATAATACGCACTGCGGTCTCCACCTTGTTCACATTCTGGCCACCGGGACCACCAGCTCGAGAGAACTCAACTTTCAGATCACTTTCTGGAATCTGAATTTTTTCTTCATCGATTTTCGGCAAGACCGGCAACACTTCAACCAAAGCGAAAGAAGTATGACGAAGTTGCTTGGCTGAAAATGGCGACATTCGTACTAAGCGATGCACGCCAATCTCGCCCTTCAGATATCCGTAGGCATAACTCCCCTGGATTTCCATAGTCCGACGATTGGAGTTGTCGTCGATAAGTACCGTCTTCCAATCTCGACGCGCGGCGTATTTCTCGTACATCTCAAAAAGCATTCTCGCCCAATCATCAGCGTCATCCCCTCCAGCGCCAGGAAAAATTGCCAGAGTTGCCGATTCCTTATCGTGAGCTTTCGTAAAAAGTTGTCGAAGCTCAAGTTGTTTTAACTGTCGCTTGGTCTCGTGAAAAAGATCCACCGACTGCTCTTCTGGTGATGTATTCAGTGTGACAAGTCCCGTTTCAACTTTATGATACTGATCGAGGAGCTCTTTTATTTCTCCTAACTCTTTTATTTTTTGATCGGCTACAATACGGTCCGCCCAAAAAGACGGCTCACTCATCGCGGTCTCCAATTCTTTTGCTCGTTTTTCTTTTGTGGAAAGGTCAAAGCCACCCGCCTACACGGCGGGCCTGTTCCTGCAACTCGTCTAGTTCTTTTTTGAAATCATTATTCATTGATGTACTCAAATCGTGGCATTATCTTACCATCCCGCTCGATAGTTTCCAAAAACATGGCTTTCGGCCGAATCCAGTAGTGTTTCTCGCTGGCTCGCTCACCTGAGATGTGATGATACACCACGTACTCCTCCTGTGTTTCACTATGCAACGCAATGCCAATTACCTCCATGATATCTCCTTTAAAGTGGCGATATTTCCCGATTTTTATTTCATCCATACTATGTATTCTAACAGATTCTGGAGCCGATGGTCGGAATCGAACCGACGACCCACACTTTACGAAAGTGTTGCTCTACCAACTGAGCTACATCGGCAAGTACTCCACATACTACCTCGGTTCTTATTGAGTTTCAAATACCGATACCTAATAATGGAAAATTAGGAATGAGGGCTACTTCTCAGTCCATTCATATGGAATATAGACTTCGGAACCCCAAGTCAATGAAAGCTCTCCGCCTCGATTGTCTATTCGAAATTCAGTTTTTAAGACATACTTCTTCCCATTTGATGTCTTAAAAAAAGTTAACCCCCGAAATTGATCAAACTTATCGATTCCTCCGCTTTGATTAATCATCTGCTCCAATGTTTGACCTCCTTTAATATCCCCAAAAATAGTACTCCCAGGAAGTATACTCGAATGACCATCCCGACTTATGCTCGTTTTCTGTAAAGCTGACCCGACATCTTCCTTGGTTATGGTGAATTGATAAAAATCAACCTTGGCCTTCCCTAAATTTGTGAATTTAAAACCTGTCTTCGGAGGGGTAGGACTCTCCCAGTCAACTCTTAAGTTTGGCTCATAATCACGATCTAATAAATTCTGACTAATGGAGTTTTGGACAATACCGACATAGAGAGCTCCCAACAAAGCAAAGAAAGCAACTACTAAAGTAAGCCCCGAAATCACAGTCTGGACAATGACTATGCAATTATCTTTTTTGCTATCCATAAAATTTGTGCGCCGGGTAGGATTCGAACCTACGTAGCCCATAGGGCACCAGATTTACAGTCTGGGGCAATTGACCGCTCTGCCACCGACGCATTTTCTTACCTCTAATCCTCCATCTCCTGGATATCAGAAAGGAGATCTCCTCGGCGAGGAGTTTGGGCCACCCGGCCCGTCATCTCCTTGAATTCAGTGAGAATTCCCTCCTCACCGCCCTTTAGTTTTGTCTTTTTTAGCCAGCCAGTCAAGTTATTATCAAAGCGCAACAAAAACACATGAACTCTCCTTAAAAATCGATGAATCAAACGAACGAGGAAAGTATCAAGTTTCTCTAAGAATCCCGAAGCTGTTAATCGCTTCCATAAACCGGATTGCTCGGGAACGAAGATCATCTCGTCTTCAAGTCGCGAGAGGCCACGAACACTCAGGTACAGTAATCCTCCAAAGGAGATCATGAGTGCCAGCGTGAACACGAACTGGACAAAAACGAGCATTTGAAAATGTATGTATAAAAGAAACTAAACTGACATCCGAGAAAAACCACCAATGCGAATATTTTCACCAACGCGAGAAGCTACCTCTTTAATCAAGGCATCAATAGTTTTATTCTCATCACGAACATACGGCTGAGCAAGAAGTTCTTCGTTATTTTCTGGAGCGGCAGCGGCGATATGCATCACCAACTCCTTAGCTAACTGCTGGAAGTCATCAGAACGCACAACAAAGTCGGTCTCGGCACGCAGATCGAGCAAAACACCGATTCGGCCATTATGCACATAAGACTCGATTAAACCGGCACCGGCCTCGCGACCAGAACGCTTTTCTACTTTGACCAATCCCCGTTCGCGAACAAGTTTCAGAGCTTCATCCACATCGCCCTTGGCGTCATCCAATGCTTTTTTACACTCCATTACTCCGGCACCAGTCATATCTCGCAAACGTTGCACATCGCTCATTGAAATAGCCATGGATTTATAAAATTATGTTAATTGATATTAGACACTCTCGAATTATAGACAACGGACCAGATGAAATGGCCGTTTCAAAAATCCGAGATACTTCTCTATTCTACTTTATTTCTGGACTGTGAGAAACAGAAGGCTGTGGAGAAACCGGTGGAACTGAGGAAACAGGAGCGGCTACTTTTACTTTGGCCAAAGCTTCGCTCACCTTTCCAATGAACCAACCGACACTCATCTTGGACTTGGTGTTTCCAAGAACCAAATAATCAACCATATCCGGATCGCTCATGGTATCACCAAAAGCTACCACCGGAATCTTCATCAACCGCGCCTCCTTAACTGCCGTTACGTGCAAATGAGGATCGATTACAATAAGAACTTTTGGCAGCTCAGTCATCTTTTCAATACCTCCAAAGAGTTCCTCCATGCGAATGATATCCCGTTCGATATCCAAACGCTCTTTTTTCTTCAGATGCTCAAAGGCATTTGCCTGAAAATCAGTACGAGTTTTTATGAAGTGATCCTTGCGACCAATCAAACTCTTAAAGTTGGTGAGAATACCACCAAGCCAGCGACGTAATACGCCTGGAAAACCGAACTGCTCCATAAACGCCTTGACGGATTCCTGAGCAGCCGGCTGAGTACCGACGATAAGAATACCTCCACCAGCCTCTCGAATCTTCGACAGAAAGGCGATAGCTTCATCCATCGCATCAGCAGTCTTCGTGAGGTCGATCAACTCGATACCTCCACGATTCCCAAAAACCAAGTTCTTTACCTTGGGATTTGTCTTGCTCTTGTGGCAACCATAAAAAACACCGGCATCAACCATCTCCTGGATGCGGGCTTCGAGCACTGGGTTTTGTTCAGTAGTTTCCATAAACAGATATGGGACAGAGTATAGAGGAAAAGGCCTAGTTTGTAAACCCCTATTCCGAGATTCTGAAACTGGCAAGAATTTCCGAGTAAATGTTTCCTATACTCCCACTAAAAACAATTAAACCCTCTGAAACGGTTGCCTTAAAGTCAGTGCTTCCACAAGAGAGATATTCATTCCCAGGGCTACAAACTGAGGTTGTTTTACAAAAATGCACACTACCAATCTGAACCTTTTCTCTTAACTCTCCATCTCCCTCCGAAGAAACTGACGAGATACAGTCTCGATTAGGGGCATAGCTTGAGAATGGATTGAACGCTATCAACACTTCATCTCCTAAAATATAGCCCTCCGGCCCACCTTGGAGAGGCTTTGGATGATCAATAAGGTAGTCGCAAGGGAAAATCGCAGCTACAATTTGTTCTTTCCCTAGTTTGATCTCTCCGCTCTCAACAATACATCGGTCTTTCGGATATGAAAGCTCAAACCCATACTCCTTATTTCTATACAACTTCCAAGTCGAAGTACTTGGACTAGTCGGAACAGTGGAAGAACCTTGAACAACGGGGCGATTCTGGTTAAAGATTTTTTCGGTAGGAGTATTCTGAAGTGATCCAATGCTGACTGATTTTTGTTCTTCCCTCTGGCGATTATAAGGGGCGCTCTGTCTAGAATTTTTATAGTACCAAATCCCTCCTACGCAAATTACCATACCAGCAAGAACTAGAATGCCCACTGCTGACGCAAAGCCCTTACGATTATTCATGTGAAAATTATAACGGATCCGTAAGAAATGTCCTAACTAAACCCAACTAGAATTCCACAGCAATTTTGGCCAGACGGCCGTCGTTGAAAGGATGTTTTATTTCACGCATTTCGGTGGCTAGGTCGGCTCGATCGATAATCTCCTGTGGTGCGCCCCGGCCAGTCAAAATGACCAACTTCTCATCGGCGACATCTTTTAGCGCCTCGAGAACTTCGGCAATTTCTACGAGATTCAATGATAAAGCGACATTCAACTCATCAAGCACAATGAGATCAAAGTGATCGAGTTCTTCGCGGAACATCTTCAAGGCATTCCTGGCCGCCGCTTTATGATCCTCGAGTGGCAAGGAGTCACCAAGAATACCAACAAACCCTAAGCCCATCTTCCGAATCTCAAAACCATAGAGATTCTCAAGTCCTTCCATCAAACTGGAGTCGACTTTATCCAACTTCGATTTTTGATCCCTAATTTTCTTGGTAATAAAATCCTCGCCTGACTTCCAAGGTCCTTTGATGAACTGGATCATCAAGGCTTTTTTATCGCGACCCAAAACCCGCACAACTTGTCCCAAGGCAGCTGTCGTTTTTCCCTTCCCATTGCCAGTAAAAACAATAATCATAATTTTAAAATTGGAATGACTCTCCTATCTCTAACGGTCTAAAGTCGGCCCAGCCACCATCGAAATATTTCTCCCACATCAAGTACTGTCGCTCACGAAACTGATCGAGCACAAATCCGTCATGACAAGGAATAATATGCTGGGCCTGAATCGACTGGGCAAACTCGGCAATCTCTGAAACCTTTCCCCAGGGAGCAAGGATTGGCAAAGCCAACACCTTAATGCCCTTGAGCTCTCTTAACGAATAACTCAAAGAATCGCCAGTCGTGAGGAAGGTTTCATTCACAAGGAAGGCGGTATTTTTAGGAGTCGGCATGAGAAGCTGTTCGTGATCGGCTTCAATAGCGCGTACCCGAAGACTGCCAATTTTTTTCTCCTCGCTTTCGAAAATTGTACACGCGATATTCTCTTTATTTAAAACTTCCTGCACGTCAGAGTTTGTAAAAACTAACGCACCAGGGTTATTCCTGAGGGTTTTTTTCAGGGCTTCGATATCGAGATGATCGGGATGACTGTGTGTGATAAAAACGGCCTGGATATCAGTGAAGATATCTGGATTCACCCGGCCCTCCATAAAAGAAAATATTCCAGGGTCAAAAAGGATACGATCACTCCCCTCCTCAACCAAAAAACAGGAATGGAAATATTTTGTGAGTTGCATATCTGTCGAGTATATCAAACAATCACGCCACCGCCCAAAAGTTGCCCTTTAGTATCATAAAAAACCGCCGACTGACCTGGGGCCACAAACCGTTGTGCCTCCTTGAAAGTCAGAGCAAACTCTTCTCCTTTCTTATACAATCGGGCAGGAGAAAGCTTCTGGCGATATCGAACCCTGGCGAACACTGCCAAACCGGTCTTAGGAATCGATACCTTTAGAGAAGTAGTACTGAAATTCCTGAAGAGTAGTTCTTTTTTATAAAGTGCTTCGTGATTCCCCCCTTCGGCGACAACAAGAGTGTTTGTTTCTACGCTTTTTGAAACCACATAATGAGCCTTGGTGTCCACCTCACCATGAATCCCCAACTCACGATTCTTACTTTTCAGATCTAGGCCATGTCGCTGACCAATCGTATAAAACGTCGCCCCTTCGTGCTCGCCAATCTTTTTTCCCTCAGTTGTAATAATTTCTCCTTTCTTTTCTGGAATGTAATCTTTGAGAAACTCAACGATAGAAACCTTGCCTAAAAAGCAAATTCCCTGAGAGTCCTTTTTCTCGGCAGTTGAGAGCTTGGCCTTTTTGGCAATTACCCGCACTTCCGATTTCAGGTACTCACCAATCGGAAAGATACAGTGCTTCAGTTGCTTTTGCGTCAGCGTCCACAAAAAATACGACTGATCTTTGTTTTTGTCTTTGGCTTCAAAAAGTTTGTAAACACTCTGATTCTTTATTTTTGTTTTTTTAACCCTTACGTAATGCCCAGTGGCCACGTAGTCCGCGCCCATCGATAACGCCTTCTCTAAAAATAAACCGAACTTAATCTCCCGATTACACATGACATCCGGATTGGGCGTGAGGCCTTTGCGGTAGCCATCGATCATATATTCAACGACACGTTTTTTATACTCGTCCTCGAAATCCCAGGTGTAAAAAGGAATTTCCAACTGACCAGCGACCCGACGCGCATCTTCGGCGTCTTCTTCGGCACACCCATCGATATTATAGGAACGCATGAATACGCCCACGAGGTTGTAGCCCTGCTTCTTTAAAAGATAGGCGGTAACGGAAGAATCCACGCCTCCCGACATCCCCACGAAGACAGTTTTCTTATTTTTTATAGTTGACCGCATTGGATGGTTATGGTACTAAATTTATAGCATACTAGGCAATGGGAGGCGGAGAATGTCTGGAAACCGGAAAATCGACCTACTGGCCGAAGGGATCCAGGAGACTTCTCTCCGCGGGATTCCCCCAGCTATTGCTGGGAAGATTGCGAAAGCTCGAGCTCAGGCAGCGATTCGTCGTGGTGACGAACTGACCATTGTAACGGTTGGAACGCTTAATCCCACTCGCGATGGGGTTGGCGCACAAGTTCAACGCGTGGTAAGGAGGAAGACACAGTGCGATTAATCGCCAGCGGAAAATGGGATAAGTCTAGTCGTGACTGGAAAATGGTGGTGGCACTACCGCCACCCAGCCCTCCGACTGACTATGACCCGATCGAGGGATTCACGGGGTTGAAAGAATTCACCCCAGACGGAAAGGTCTTTCGCCTCGCTGACTACCGAAACAAAATCAAGCCCCTGACGTAATGTCATGTGGGCTTTTTTTATTTGACTCTTCCTCTTGACTTATGTTTTCTGCGGGTGTGTAATTTTTCTTAGCCCATCAATCTCGGTGGAGGTGAAGAGGAGAGGGTCTGATGAACAAATTGGATGTCTTGGTTTTGGTCCAGAAGGCCAGAACCAAAAAGGGGCTAAAAAAATCCCTTGAATGCTTCCGGGAGTCCTGGCTGACATTCACCGATCAGCAGAAACGTCACACATCAAGCGTCCTACTTATGATGCTCGATGATGCCAGTGACGAGATCGGTGAACTCTCGTCGAGGGACAGTCGTAGGTTGCGTTTGAGCGCCGTCAAGGAATTCAGTATTCTTGTCGGTCTTTGCGGAATGACTGGGGAGGTAGATCTCATTGCTCGAGCCGCTCAAATGACTCAACGAAGCCTGAGTCAGGCGAGTAGCTGGAAAAACCTCCTCTGGCAACCAGTTCAGCAAGTTCAGGCGCTAGTCACTCAGTACCTGAACTAATCTCATCGTTCTTTATTTTCCTTTTACACAATCCCTGCAAATCGCATGGGATTTTTTATTCAAGTTGAGTGACGTATAATTGAAGACAATGAATGTAGATGAGATTAAAGAATTTTTCCGCGGTGAAATTATCGACGACCGAAAAGGTTTAGACTTCTACAGTCACGATGCCAGTATTTTCGAAGTGAGACCAGAACTGGTGGTGAAACCCAAAAATGTCTCCGACCTAAAAAATCTTGTGAGTTTCGTGAACGATCAAAAGAAAAAGAATCCATCACTTTCTCTCACGGCACGATCTGGTGGCACCGATATGAGTGGCGGATCTTTGAGCGAGTCAATCATTATCGACTTCACTGCCCATTTTAACCGCATCATCGAAATTGCAAACTCCGGAGCGACTATTGAGCCAGGAGTTTTTTATCGTACTTTTGAAGTTGAGGCGAAGAAGAAGGGATTACTCCTCCCCTCTTATCCGGCTTCAAAAAATATCTGCACCCTAGGCGGTATGATCGCCAATAACTCCGGCGGAGAAAAATCTCTGGTCTATGGAAAAACCGAGGATTATGTGGAACGCCTCGAGATAGTGCTGAGCGACGGAGAGGAACATATTTTAGAACCTCTGAACAAACAGGAGTTGGCGAAGAAGAAAAGATCAAGGACTTTCGAGGGAAAGATATATCGTGAACTCTACGACCTCCTCGAAAAAAACTACGACTTAATTAAAGCAGCGAAGCCTCACGTTTCTAAAAATTCCGCGGGGTACTACCTCTGGGATATTTGGGACAGAGAAACATTTGACCTCACAAAACTATTCGTCGGTTCACAAGGAACTTTGGGACTCGTTACTAAGGCCCGTCTTCGACTCGTCAAACCAAAGCCAAAATCTGAGCTCCTTGTCATCTTCCTCAAGGATCTCAAACCACTTGGAGAACTGGCAAAAACAATCCTCAAACATCATCCAGAAAGTTTTGAGTCGTTTGACGATCATACTTTGAAGATGGCAATGCGTTTCTTGCCAGAACTTATTAAACAGATGAAAGGAGGATTTATTAGCCTCGGGCTGAAGTTTCTCCCTGAGTTATGGATGACGCTTACTGGCGGTGTGCCAAAACTGATTCTTATCGCCGAGTTCACGGGCGAAACAGAGAAGGAAGTACGACTGAATCTTAAAAAAGCAGAAAAGGAAGTGCGCGAGAAATACCATCTGCCTACCCATATCACCAAAAACCGAAACGAAGCAGAAAAGTACTGGATTATGAGACGAGAGAGTTTCAACCTCTTACGGAAGCATGTGAGCGGAAGACACACCGCACCATTCATTGACGACTTCATCGTACGACCAGAACAACTCTCTGAATTTCTCCCTCGATTAAATGCCATTCTCGATCAGTATCCTCAACTCATCTATACCGTGGCTGGTCATGTTGGCGATGGCAACTTCCACATCATCCCGTTGATGGATCTCAAAAATCCCGAAGATCGGGCGATTATCCCGCAACTTTCTGAACAGGTTTATAGTCTGGTTCTTGAGTTCGGTGGTTCAATTACGGCCGAACACAATGACGGCTTAATTCGAACTCCTTATCTTGAGCGAATGTACGGCAAGAAGATTTACGATCTATTTAAGCAGGTGAAGAAAATTCTAGATCCGAAAGGAATCTTTAATCCAGGCAAAAAAGTGAATGGCAACATAGAATACACCATGAGCCACATTATGAAAAAATAAATTTTACTTTCCGGCGCGCTCCACGTACTCTCCTGTTTCCGTATTCACCCGAATCGTCTCTCCTTCCTCAATAAAAAGCGGAACGGAAACCTGAGTGCCATTTTCTAAAGTAACCACCTTCGAGCCACCCTGAGCGGTATTCCCCTTAATTCCCGGAGGAGCCTCTTTGACTAAAAGATCCATCTTGATTGGCACTTTGACCTGAATAACTTTCTCCTTAAAAATCATCGTTTTTACGATCGTCCCAGCTTTTAAAAATTTGGCTGGATCACCGGCCACCTCCTCCTTAATCGAGAAACGAGCCTTAGGATCACCTACCGGATGGAACCAGTACTCACCACGAGCCGCATAAATAAACTGGGCGTCTTTTTGTTCGATTTCGGCTTCTTCGAAGTTATCACTGCCCTGCCAATTACGGTCTAAAATCTTTCCCGTCATCAAGTTACGAATCTTTGTTTGTACCGTCGCTTTACGCTGTTGCATACGCAAAAAATTAGACTCGATAACCTCGTACGGCTCTCCGTTTAAAATAAATAGCGTTCCCTTTTTGAGTTCGGTGTAGGCAAGTAATGACATATTGGGAACGATTGTAGCTCACAAAAATATTTTTTTCAAGTAAAAAAAGACACCCGAAGGTGTCTATTGCGTAATTTCTTTTACCTGATCCAGAGCTTCAGCCCAACGCTGGGTAGCCCGTGAATCCGGATATTTTTCGGCATACAGCGCCACGCAGTGCTCTGCAGCCTTGAGGAGATGTGGCAAGGACTCAGGGTCGAATTCCTGGGAGAACTTTGCTGCCTCCCAAAATTCTTCTGCCTGCCACCACCCCTTCTCTTCATCGGAGAAAGGAGTAGTGAGACCTGCGTACCCTTGTGCCACCATGAGCGCGGGCAAAACTTCGATCACGTCACTCATGAGCGAATCGAGATCCTCTCGGTTCTTCATCGCCCACCAGGTGAGCGAAATCCCGAGCTCTCGCTTGTTATTCGCGAGATCATTGGGATCCCACTGGTCGTGGTGGCGCCAGAGTGTCCGTCCCGCCTCGATCCAGTACCCGGTACACCGAGCGATCGCCTGGCTGAACATCTCGTCCTTCACTTCCGGTCGCCTCGTCACCTCTTTCAGGAGCTGAAGAATCTCCGGATGTGTGATGAGGCGTCCGAATCGGTTGATGATGACCGACGTCGGGAAGAGCGCGTAGAGTTGCTCCACCGTCTCCCGAGTCTCCTGGATTGGAACGTTCGCCGACCGCAGAATCTCCTTGGTCGACTTCCTCACCGGATCCCGAGACTCCAAAAAGGCAATCTGGGATAGTCCGGGGAGATCGTTGATTTCGACGGGCTCGAGTGCATAAAACGTGAGGAAGGCTCGATCATCGGGGATGGTTCTCTCCCACTGATCGAACGTGACTTGGAACTGAAAACCTTGGATGGCACCCTTGACTCGGGTGATGCCGAGGCGTTCCATTCCTCGAAAAACTTCCCACACCTGCTCGTAGGTCGTCCCGGGGAGCAGGCGGCAGTGGTACGGAATAGCCCCGTGTCCCGCGGGAGTGTGGCCGTGGTGGTGATCGTGATCATGGTGATGATCGTGGTCACAGCCGTGGTGGTGATCATGATCGTGGTGATGACCGTGGTCACAGCCGGCCCCATGGATATGCCCAGACTCGAGTACCCACCCCGGCAGACCCGTCTCCCGTGGAATCAGGAAAACCGGAAGTCCCGGAGCATTCTCCTCGACATACTCCATGATGGCAGCCAGTCGAGGATCTTCGATCTCCAAAATATCCTCGGGGAACTTGGTGAGTCCAACACCAGCGGTTGCCGCTTGGAGCTGACTCCTCATGATCTCCCCAAAAACCTTCCGGTTGCGGTCGAAGTTCTCGACGTCGAGAAGCGCAACAATGCGGAATGCAATGCCGCATGACTTGAGGAACGTGAGCGTCTCGTTGCCCGAGACAAACCCGAACCCCTCGAGTACGATTCCCGCCGTCTCACCCTGCTTGTCCAGCTCCAAGAGGAGGCGCTGGAGTTCGCCCTCGTCGCTGCAGGTGAAGCAACCATTGGCCATCGGCAGCACTTCGGCCAGATCACGGAGCAACGCCCCGTCGATCGTGTCCGAACTCCCGTCGTCGTTGATGACATACTTCCAAGAACCGAAAAGTACTCCGGACTTGAAAGTGTGCCGTGCAAGCGTCGTTTTGCCAGACCCCGGAGGGCCGACAAAGCCAAGAACGTCCATTCGTATTCTCCTTTCACTGAGTGTGTGCTGCGCTTATACTAACGCGAATCTTTCGCGTTTGCAAGTCTATCGTTTCAGAACCAAAGAATGCATGATCGTAGTCCGATCAGAAGCTTGAACACGTTCAATTACCTCATATCGATCAAGAACTTTTTGCTCTAATCCCTCATAGAGCAATACTCTACTCTCCCGAACGGTCCGACAGACTACTTTGGCTTTTGGCGCCGTGGTAAAAATACGATCCAATACTGCGCCTTTGTTTTTTGTTAAAACTGCCATCCAGACAGTATCAAACTGATCATAGGACACCTTTTCTGCAATATTATTATGAATTTCAATAGAGTCATCTAGTCCAAAATTTCTGTTTAGCTGACGCGATACTTTAACCGCCTCCTCATCATAATCAAAGCAAGAAACTCTACAACCAAAAGCAGAGTGTATAGCAATCGCAGATTCGTGAAATGGCCCACTTCCCACAAAAGCCACGCGTGATTCCTTGTGAAGACCAGCTGTCATGCCTTCCTCGCGAGCAAATCGCAAAGTTCTTTCTATTTGCTGATTTTCTATCAAGTTTTTTTTAGGATACGAAATTAAACGATTAGCCTCTTGGAATTCGAGAAGGGTTTCCCACTGCCCATATATTCTTCTCGATTGATGCGCCAAAGAATCAAACCAAGGCATTAAATATGCAATGGATACTTTTTCATGATCTCTCGCCAGTGATTCTAATTTGTGGATATTCTTTAAAATCAAAGGATGAGAAACGTTCTCCTGGGACAAGCGATACTCATTGAAAAACTTAATAATCTTCTCCAGGTCCTGCCTGTAGTCTTGTAAAGAAAAATCCACTACTCCTCGTATATCCAGGGACGTATGTGAGGTCTCCATCTCGTTAACTTAACGCGAATCATTCGCATTTGTCAATAGGTCTCAATTTGTGCATAATAAGAGGCATAATGGCGAAACAAAAGAACGTACAGGAGATTGCCGCAATCCTCAAGGAAAAACACTATAAAATCACTGGTCCTCGGTTGACGGTCTTTGAAATACTCCAAAAAGCCAAAGAACCGCTCACTATCCAGGAGATTCTCGGGGAAACTAAAAAAGATGAAGTGAATCAGGCAACGGTATACCGGATCGTCTCGGCTATGGAAAAAATCGGCCTGATTCGAAGAATCGAATGGCACCATGGTCATGCGCACTACGAACTCGCTGATCAGAAAGACCACCATCATTTAATCTGCCTTCAGTGTAATCGCACCGAGGATGTCGAGCACAAAGATGCCGGAGAGATGGAAAAAAGAGTCTTACGTAACTCCCAACATTTTTCTCTCATAAAAAAACATTCGCTAGAATTTTTTGGAATTTGTAAATCATGTCGAAAATAAAATTCACATTTCTATTACCTTTCTGCCTGTTTGCCCTGAGTCTCTTCTTAGTCCTCTCCCCTACTCAGACTTCCGCGATCACTACTGAAGCACTTAATCAAGAAGCAACTATCGCTCGGGATTTCCCTCCGAATCAATTTTTCATTGGTAAGATAGTAAAAATTGCATCTCCATCTTCATCTATAGACGGAACCGACGCTGACAATGGTCTCAAAACTGCTACCGTAGTCCTCCTTTATGGCTCAGATCAAAATCGACAGGTAGAAATTCCTTTCGGAGGGGACTTCGCCAATAAAACTCTTAGCCAGATGCATCCCGGAGAGTACGTTTTGATTATGAAGACTCAAGCAGCAGGAGAAGTCTCCTATTATGTTGCTGATAAGTTTCGACTACCGAGTATCATTCTTATTATTTTGATATTCTTTGGCGTTGTTGGATATCTCGGTGGGAAAAAAGGACTAGGAGCCGTTGTCGGCCTTGGTATCAGTATTCTGGCTATTATCTTTATAATTCTCCCCTCGCTTCTTGCCGGCTACAATCCTTATCTCGTTGGACTCCTTGGAACTGGATTCATTGCCTGTCTCTCCATCTATGCTGCCCATGGTTTCAATCGAAGAACTACCATTGGCCTTCAGTCAACACTCATCACCCTTACTATCTCCTTTGGACTTTCGATTCTCTCCGTCTGGGGAGCAAATCTTTTTGGACTGGGAAGCGAGGAGGCGCGCCTACTCAACTTCGGCCTGGAAAGCCCTATCAACCTACAGGGACTTTTAGTCTTAGCTATCATTCTTGGAACCCTAGGTGTCCTTGATGACACCACTATTAATCAGACTCATATTGTTTACGAATTATCCGAAGCGAATCCAAATCTGACAGAAAGAGAACTCTACAATCGAAGTCTGTCGATTGGCCGTGAGCATATCGCCTCGCTGGTAAACACCCTCTTTCTTGCCTATATCGGTGCTTTTCTACCACTCTTTGTCGCACTCACCCTTCTCGATGAACCATTCTGGGTCACTTTAAATCGGGAGATGATCGGTGAAGAGATAATCAGAAGTGTTATGGGAAGCTTGGCTTTGATTCTCGCAGTGCCTATTTCTTCGTATCTCGCCTCTCGTGCCGTTCATAAAACAAAATCACCCCAACCTGGGTTGGAGTGATTTCTAAACAAAAACTCTTTTCACTTAACTTCTACTCGGCGTGTTCCGGGCGTGGACCACGACCACCTTCTGGTTCGTCAATCTTCAGATTGACTCGCGCATTATTCTTGATCCCTACGATACGAAGGAGTGAACGAATGGCTTTCGCGGTCGAACCCTGACGTCCGACAATCTGTCCCATATCCATAGGATTCACTTTGAGTGTAAGGAGTACGCCCATCTCATCAACTCGTCGATCAACCGTGACATCGTCAGGATGATCAACGAGAGACTTGGCGAGCATCGTTAAAAATTCTTGATCGGACATTTCTGGTAAGTATCTTCTTCCTTCCTACCCACACCGACTGGACCGGATGAAGAAAAGATATTCGACCTTTTCGGAGTTACTGGTTCGGATTGAGTGGCTTAAATTTAAGGAAAAACTACGCAGTGGCTTCGGCTGTCTTCTTGGCTTTACCGATTCTTACCACCTGCTTCGGCAGGGTAATCACTCGATAACGAACTAAAAGATTGTGAGCAGTCGAGGTTGGCTGAGCGCCTACTTTCATCCAGTGAGAAACCCTGTCCTTCTTCACTTCGAAAGCTTTGGTTTCAGGATTATAGGATCCCAAATCTTCGATCGGTGGTCCCTGCATTTTTGAACGTCGCTCGGCCACCACCACACGGAAACTTGGCTGATGTTTTTTGCCGATTCGCTGTAATTTGATAGCTAACATAGGTTTATAAAAAGATGTAATACCATAACTGATTCTGACTCAAAAGGCAAGGGGTCTCGACTTTTGCTTTCTGGAACTCGCGTAAAACCCTGCTGAGTTTTCGCTCTGCTCGAGCCGTCGCTCTCCCCAAGGTTCCAGAGAAGCAAAAGTCTCGATTAGGTGGTAAGCAACTATTGGATTTTAACCTTGGGTCGGAATGGCCTCCGACTGACGTGGTTCGAGCTTGAGAGACACCACCTTCGAGGTACCATCCGGATTCATAGTAACGCCATAGAGCACGTTGGCGGCCTCCATGGTCGCTCGGTTGTGCGTCACGATCACAAACTGAGTCTGATGAGCAAACTTCTTCACCAACTCCGCGAAACGACGGGCATTTCGTTCATCGAGTGGTGCATCAATCTCGTCCAGGACCAAAAATGGCGGTGGACTGACCGAGATAAGAGCAAATAAGGCCGCAATACCGACCAAACTCCGTTCGCCACCGGACAACATCTCAAGTGAGGTGATTCGCTTCCGAGGAAGCTTCACGTCGATTTCCAAACCCTCCTCGCTCCGCTCATCCGCAATAATCTCTTCGACAGCCGCCTCAACGCCTCCTTTCTCCTCTCCTTCATCACCCATCTCCTCGTGAGCCTTCTTCTTTTCTTTCTTCACTACATAAAGTTTGCCATGACCACCACCAAACATGAGCTCAAAAAAAGTAGCGAATTCTTTATTGATTTTCACTAATGCGGTATCAAATTCATTCCTAATCTTAGAACGAAGCTCGGCAATTAGTTGACGGAGATCCGCCTTACTCTGCTCAAGATCTGCCGATTCCTTTTCCAAAAAGGTGTAGCGCTCCTCAGCCTCGTTTGCCTCCTTAATTAAAGCCTCATCAATCTCACCAATACTCGCCAGATCGCCTCGAAGCTTCAGGATCCGATACTCTGCTTCTGAAAGATTGAAAGTGCTATCAATAACCTGACCATGTTGAAACTCATGGAGTTTGCGTCCAGCCTGTTCGATGTGTCGATTGAGCTCATCTTCGTGTAGTTTAATTCTCTCTTTTTCTAGAGAAAGAGACTGCCCGGCACGTTCCCACGCCTGGAAACGATTCTTGGCCGTCTCCACTTCGTTCACTGCAGATTTAAAGGCTCCATAAAAATCAGACTGCCCCTGTTCAAGCTCCTGTTCCTCTTTCTGAAGAAGACTGAGATCCTGAGAGAGTTTGGCGAGCTGTTCCTCGATCTTTCTTAAATCCTCCTCGAAGCCAACGTGTTTTGGTTCAACTTTCTGAGAAGAGGCGAAGAGACTATCAATGCTCTTGAGCGCTTTTCCGACGACAGTCTTTAATAGTTCAAAATCTCCAGAAAGACCTTTCTCGAGCTCCTGTCGAACAAGGACTACCACCTCGGCGAGCTCCTTATGAGAAGGCAAAGTACCTTGCGGAAGTTCCTTATGATCCTCAAGACGAACCTCTAAGCGACCGAGATCTTTTTGCAGTCGCCCACGATCCTCAAGGAGAATCTGAATACGACGCTTCACTTCCTGTAACCGTGTTCGTTCCTCTGGCTCTCGTGCTTCAGTATCTTTTAATTTTTGCTCAGCCGTCTTCTGCTGAGATTCAAGAATGACTCGTTCCTTTTCTCTCTCATCGAGTGCGGTCTGGATCTTCTTCTCCTCCTCTTTGAGTTTCTGGAACTGCACACTAAAAAACTGATCTTCTAATAATTTCAGTTCAGCCTCTAAAGAACCTCGCTTCTCCCAACGTGCAGTCTGTCGTTTGAGCGAACGGAGGTGGGGCAAGATTTCCTGAACAAGTGCGGTCACCTTTTCTAAGTTCGCTTCAGCGCTTACCAAGCGTCGCTCAGCATCGGTTTTTTTGAGCTGGTACTCCCGTAGCCCTAGAATCTCTTCGATCATCCCTCGTCGTTCGAGTGGTGTAGCTCGGATGAACATATCGCTATTGCCCTGAGTGATGACCACTAATCCTCGAGCACCTAAACGAGACTGAGCAAAAAAATCTATCAAGTCCTTCAGGCGAACTTCAGCCTTATTAATAAAATACTGGTTACTGCCATCACGACTGGCCTGACGAGTGACGATAATGTCCTCGAAATCAACCGGAAAAAACTGATTGGCATTTGAAAACTGCAAAGAAGCCTGCGCTAAGCCCATGCGAGGTTTTTCTTTGGTGCCAGCGAAAATCAGATCCTCACTTTTAGCACCCCGTAAATTACGCGCTTCTCGTTCTCCCAAGAGCCAACGAATGGCATCAATAATATTCGACTTCCCTGAGCCATTCGGCCCGACAACTGCTGTAATTCCCTCTGGCAACTCCAGGACCGTACGCTGGGCAAATGATTTAAAACCATTCAGTTCAAGGGATTTAAGGAGTCGGGACATTCTTCTATGAAGTAGTTTCTTCTGTTTTGTACTCTTCTAATGCCTTCTTAGCCGCATCAACCTCTGCTTCCTGTTTTGAGTTTCCCTGGCCTTCGCTGATAAACTCACTGCCAAAGTAAACTCCCACCTTAAATATTCTATCATGAGCCGGCCCTTGCTCCTCTAAAACCTTATAGGTCGGTGTGAGCCTCTTCTCTTCCTGGATGATTTCCTGCAACTCACTCTTCGGATCTTTATAGCTTTTTGTCTTCAAAACTTCCTCAAGATGTGTGAAGACCACCTGTTCAATAAATGAATGTGCCACCTTAAATCCTTGATCGAGGTAGATTGCTCCCACCACTGATTCAAAGGCATTGGCCAGAATTACTTCGTGTGCACGACCACTATCTTTTGCCTCACCCCGAGACATCAGAATAAATTTATGTAGATTAATTTCGCTGGCCACCTTCGCTAAGCGCTGGTAGTTCACTAGAGCAGCACGTAGCATCGTCATCTGCCCCTCAGGAGCATCTGGAAATTTCTTGAACAACAAAACGGAAACGGAAAGTTCTAACACCGCATCGCCCAAAAACTCTAACCGTTCGTTATGACGAAACGGCCAACTATGATTCTCGTTTAAATAAGAACGATGCGTAATAGCCTCTCGAAGAAGATCCTTGTTGACGAATTTTACATTCAGTTTTTCTTCGAGCGCCGTAGTGTCGGTTGTTGTTTTACTAGAACTCATTTTGAAAATTACTTTTATTGCTTTTTCTCTCCCTGCATCTCCTTATAAACCGTCCCTAAAACTCCATTAATAAAACGTCCGGCATTAGGACCTCCGTAGTTTTTGGCCAACTCAATCGATTCGTTGATGGCTACTTTTGGTGGAACCTCTTCTGGATTCGCATACATCAGCTCGTAAAGTCCAAGACGGAGAATATTACGGTCGATCACGGCAATACGATCCAGGGGCCATTCTGGTGCTACCTCACCGATTTTTCCGTCGACATCTTTTAAATGTTCAGCTACTCCCTTCAGAATCTTCCAGGCAAACTCTGGCTCATCAACGTCTGGTGCGAAATCCTTCATATTCCGTTCTAAGATCTCGGTGATATCTTTTTTCCCACCATAAAAATCCCACTCATAAAGAGTCTGGAGAATTACTGCGCGGAGAAGGTGCCGGGTAGCCATAGTTGTAAAAAGAGCGAAAGTTTGTAGGTACTAAGGGTTAGATCATTGGCAACCGATCTACTTGCCACACTGCGGACAGGTTCGGTGCGCGAGCTTCGGACCGTTGCAGTGAGGGCACACGAAGACTCTCTGCTTCTTCATGGCCATATGCGATCGGCGTCGGCCTACTTTACCTTTGGTATGATGTTTAATTGGTACTCCTCCCATGGGTTTTTATATGCCTTATTTAATAGGAATTATAGTAGCGTAATTATTGGGATAGGTCAACTTACTCCGTCTTCACTTATTTTTTCCCTATCCAAAAGGCATAACGGAAAAAATAAGGAAAGCCCTCACTGGGGTTAATGCAAGAAGCTCAAGCGATGCGTCGGGGAAGGACCAAATTTTTTAATAGCCTTCATATGGGCTTTGGTGCCGTATCCTTTATGCACCTCAAACCCATACACTGGATATTTTTTTGCCAACTGGGTCATATATCGATCCCTTGTGACTTTAGCGATGATCGAGGCCATCATAATAGGCAAATGTTTTTCGTCACCCTTCACAATTGTTTTCGCTCCCAAGCCAAGACTATATTTTTTATTTTTTAGATAAAGTCCCCCATCAAGCAGAACTTTATGACTCCTCTCTATTTTTTTATCTTTTTTTAAAACGACTTCATACGCTCGTAAGGCTGCTCTATTGGCGGCCGCGGAAATATTTATAGCATCAATTCTTTTTGGATATACCCTGGCCACGCCAAAAACTACTTCTGGATAGTTCTGAAAAATTTCAAACCAGCCCTCTCGCGAAGAAGTAGAAAGCTGCTTTGAGTCCCTTAAATCCCTCGAATTTTTCTTCAACCGAAAATTGCGAGGAATCGCCACCGCCACTACCATGACAGGACCAGCTAAGGGACCCCGTCCGACTTCATCAATGCCGATAATGTAATCCACTTAGTTATTCTACTTGACCACTACCGCAAGTACGAAGTATGAGCAAGTTTATAAATGAGATATTCAGTGAGATCGTGTCCGATTTCTCCTTTCTCGATCAGACGCATAGCTTCTTTCAAATTCAGAAAAGCGATCTCGATATCTTCGTCCTCATCCTCGAGCAACTTTGAAGAAGAAAGTTCCTGGGCTAAAAAGACGTATCGTTGCCAATCGAGTGTCTGCCCCATTCTTGTTTCGTGAAACAACTTTAACTGCTTTGCCCTTAGTCCGGTCTCCTCGCGAAGTTCCCTCTGTGCCGCAACGCGAGCCGACTCTCCCTTCTCGATTGTGCCACCTGGTAAACGCCAGACACGTTTCTTGTATATCGGACGATACTCGCGATTGAGTAAAAGTTTATTCTGATCGTCCAGCGCCATCACAGTGACAGATGGTGCGCGAACTACTACCTCAAACTTACCCTTGTGACCGCTCGGCAACACCACTTCTGCCTCTCGAACTTTAAAAAGTGAGCCATCAAAAACCGTCTCAAACTTCCCAATCTTTGACTCTTCTTTTTTATTTTTCAAATTTTTCATCGACTAATAATCTTTGGTGCGCGGGAGAGGAGTCGAACCTCCATGCCCTTACGGGCGCTACCACCTCAAGGTAGTGCGTCTGCCATTTCGCCACCCGCGCAAATACTGGTCTTGAGGATTATATGGATAAACCCTGAAATTTTCAACCGAAGCGAAGCATGATAGGATTGTCACATATGAAAAAGAAACGAATCTTGACTGGTGATCGACCAACTGGACCACTCCATCTTGGCCATTATATCGGTTCGCTCAAAAATCGCGTCGAACTCCAGGATCAGTACGAGGAGTTTATTTTGATTGCCGACGTTCAGGCTTTAACTGATAACTTCAAGACTCCCGAAAAAGTCAGTCAGAATGTGACGCAAGTAGCGCTCGATTATCTTTCGGTTGGACTCGATCCGGAGAAAGTAACGATTTTTGTGCAGTCACAGATTCCCGAACTGGCAGAACTGACTATGTATTATTTGAATCTCGTCACGGTTGCTCAACTTGGCCAGAATCCAACAATTAAAGATGAGATTCGTCAGCGTGGTTTTGAAAAAGAAATTCCGGCGGGATTTTTTGTATATCCAGTGAGCCAAGCCGCCGACATTACTGCCTTTGAAGCTGACCTCGTGCCGGTTGGCGAGGATCAGTTACCAATGATCGAGCAGACTCACGATATTGTACGTAAGTTCAACAAGCTCTATGGAAATACATTAATCATGCCAAAAGCGATGCTCTCGGCGTTTCCTCGGATGCCTGGTGTAGACGGCAAAGAGAAGATGAGTAAATCATTAGGTAACGTCATCAATCTTTCCGATCCGAAAGAAATTGTTCGCAAGCAGGTTATGAAAATGTACACCGATCCGACGCGAATTCACGCCACAGACCCTGGCCACATTGAAGGAAATATTGTTTTTGCTTACCACGATGCCTTCAATTCGGATAAGAAAGAAGTTGATGAGCTAAAGAAGCAGTATAAAGCCGGTAAGGTTGGTGACGTTATTATCAAAGAACGCCTGAATGAAGTCTTTGAAGAGTTCCTTGGGCCAGTTCGAGAACGACGTGCTGAGTACGAGAAAGATAAAAAAGCCGTTGAAAAAATTCTTGCTAATGGACGCGAACGCGCTCGCGAAGTCGCCGGAAAAACACTTTCCGCAGTACGGAAAGCAATGAAGTTGTATATCTAGACGGAAAGAATTTCTTTCACCCTCTGTCCGATAATCTGCGGATCGTTCGTTTTGTCTAAATAATCTTCCATACCGATCTGCTTAGCCACCTTCGCATTATCTCCACCCACGCCTGGCCAGGGCTCTTTGAGACTAGTTAGGAAACAAATTTTTAAGTTTCTCGTTTTAGAATTCTGCTTCAGCGTCAACGCCACATCGGTGCCGGTCTCTTTATCTCCAAGATGAATGTCCATTAGAATCAGATCGGGCTGGATCTTCTCCGCCTGTGAAACCGCCTCGAAACCATTCGACGCAGTCGTCACTTCGAATCCCAAGGATTTCATCTGTGTGCCGATAATTTCTCGAAAGGTAGCTTCGTCATCAACGATGAGAATTTTTTTTATATCGTTCATAGAATTTAGCCAAGAATCTCCTTAACTCGGGAGACGAGCTTGGTATCAATTTCTGATTTATTAATGTAATCCGTGGCTCCCGACTCCTTAGCAAAATGGACATCAACTTCCCGGCCAGCTTCACGAAGATCGCCAAAATTGCTTAGAAAAACTACCTTGATATCCTTAACCTCATCTTTACTCTTTAGCTTGGCCAAAGTTTCAGCGCCATCCATACCTGGCATCTTCATATCGAGAAGAATCAGATCTGGTTTGAGCTGTTCGGCATGAACTAAGGCTTGTTCACCATTCTCGGCTGTCGCGATTCGGAAACCGCTCGCACCTAACTGAGCGGATATAATCTCTCGGAAATTAGCTTCGTCATCTACCACTAAAACCAGTGGTGCTTCACTCATATGGATAGATTATAGCATAGGAGTCTTCAAATAAGGCAATAGCAAACTGAATATACCCCTATTGGCCAGAAGGAAGTTTGTGGTTTAAAATAGGGAACAACTATGAATAAGATCATTTTAGAAGTTCGAGCAGGAACCGGCGGTGATGAGGCGGGACTTTTTGCAGGCGACTTAGGAAGAATGTATCAGCGCTACTGCCAGATGAAGGGCTGGAAGTTCAACGTAATCGACTCAAGCGAAAATACTCAGGGTGGATTTAAAACCTTAATTGCTGAGGTTGTTGGTGATGGCGCGTATGAAGCTTTAAAACAAGAGTCGGGCGTTCATCGAGTCCAGCGTGTCCCCAAAACAGAACGAGCTGGTCGCGTGCACACCTCAACTGCCTCAGTGATTGTGCTCCCTATCGTGGAAGCCAAAGAGGTAGACATTAAAGATAGCGAACTCGAAGTAACCTTTTCTCGGGCTGGTGGACCAGGCGGGCAAAACGTTAACAAAATTGAAAGTGCGGTCCGCGTCCTTCATAAACCAACTGGCATCGTGGTCTCCTCTCGTACCGAGCGTCAGCAACATGCCAATCGTGAAAAAGCCATGGACGTCTTACGTGCCAAACTTTTCGAGATGAATAAACTCGAAGCAGAATCGAAAATCGGCGGAATCCGGCGAGAGCAAGTTTCGAGCGCCGATCGCTCAGAAAAAATCCGCACCTACAACTTTCCTGAAGATCGTATTACGGACCACCGGATTGGCAAGAAGTTCCACAACATCGAAAAAATCCTCGACGGCGATATGGAACCGATCGTGAAGGCGTTCGCCAAGACTCAGTAGAAAGATTCTATTCCACCACTCCTCGAATACGCCGCACACCAGCCGCGACGGCTTCTTCCTTGGCAATTTTAAACTTCAGAACCTCGCCGGTGTGATTGACGTGTGGTCCACCACAAAACTCTTTACTCCAGGCAGTCTCTAACGTATCTCCCATAAAATAGACATTCACTGGATCGGGATATTTTTGCTTGAAGAAAAACAAAGCGCCCGTTTTTTCGGCTTCAGCTTTTGGCATGACTACTTTCTGCACCTTAAGATCTTCTTCAATTTTTTCATTCACTCGTGCCTCTACCTTCTGAATCTCTTCTGGGGTAAGTTTCCGAGAAAAAGTGAAATCAAATCGTGTTCGCTCAACAGTAATATCCGAACCGGCCTGCTTCACTTCTGAGCCAAGCACGTCACGGAGGGCCTGCTGGAGCATATGCGTGGCGGTGTGAAGACGGGTCACAACCACCAACTCCTTCTCATCGCGCGCTTTAATTTCTCCGGTATCAAGAAGCAAGCCATGTCCCCCAAATTTTTTCTCCTGACCAGCCCGCGAAATCTCCTGATGTTTTTCGAATTCTTTTTTAAAATCTGAGTCATCCACCACCTTTCCGGCTTCCACACCCAACTCCTTTGTAAGTTCAAATGGAAACCCATATGACTGATGAAGGTCAAAGGCATCCTTCCCCGTAATCGTGGCAAGTTTTTTAAATTCCCCAAATCCCCGTTCCAGAGTTCTCGAAAACTTTTCGTATTCAGCATTGAGGGTATCTAAAATTTCTTTTTCTTTCACCTTCAGTTCTGGATAAGCCTCCTTATAAGAATCGGCAACTGACTTCACGAGCGATTCAACCCAGCCAGATCGAAGCCCTAAAATACGTCCATGCGCCATAGCTCGACGTATCAAACGACGCAAGACATACCCCTGTCCCTTATTGGAAGGCAGAATGCCATCACTGACCAAGAAAGTCGCTCCTCGAAGGTGATCTAAGATAACTCGAATGCGCCGAGTATCTTCATCTTTAAAGGTCTGCTCAGAAAAACTCTTCAGTCGTTCTCGCATCTTCTGAAAGATATCGAGATGAAATACATCAGGATCATTATTAGAAGCCGCAGTAATACGCTCTAACCCAGATCCATGATCAATATTTTTTGATTTTAGTGGTACAAATTTTCCTTCGGCTTCTTTGCGATACGCCATAAAGACATTGTTACCAACCTCCATAAAGCGACCACAGTCGCAGTTAGGATGGCAGTGCTCTCCAAATTTTGGATCATGCGGCGTGCCAAAATCAAAAAACATCTCTGAATCTGGTCCGCATGGATCGGCGATCGGCGTCGTTGCCGGTCCGGTCTTTCCACGATTCCACCAGTTCTTTGATCCATCATAGAAAAAGATGCGCTCACCTGGCTTCATCCCTCGCGTATATCCATCAGCCTCCGAGCCAATGTCTGCCTCCGAAGCCGGAATCCCCTGCCTTTCAAATTCTTTTTTCCAGAGCGCGGCCGCCTCAGTATCTTTCGGAATGTTGTACTCCGGGGCGCCAATAAAACAGGTCACGTACAACTTATTCGGATCAAGACCAATTTCTTTAGTTAAAAATTCAAACATCCACGGAATCTGTTCCTCCTTAAAATAATCGCCAAGCGACCAGTTTCCGAGCATTTCAAAAAACGTCGTATGACGATTATCGCCAATTTCTTCAATGTCCTCAGCGCGAAAACTTTTCTGCGAATCAGTCAGACGTTTTCCTCCTGGATGCGTCTCGCCTAAAAGATATGGCAGGAGCGGTTGCATCCCCGAACCAGTGAAAAGCGTAGTGGCATCCCCTTCGGGAATCAAAGAGGCCGAAGGAATAATCTGATGTCCCTGTTTTTTAAAAAACTCAAGATATTTGCTCCGTACTTCGTTCAGTGTCATGTTGTACAGAATATAACGAAATTTAAGAAAATAAAAACCCCGAGTAGTAAGCTACTGGGGCAAGGAAACTGGAATCTCAGGGTTGACGGCGATGAACACTTCCCGACCGAATTGCCAGGCTTCATAGCGAAGATATTCGATGGCACTACCAAGAGAGCCACCCCACTCATAGTTCGCCGGACTGACGTCATCCCTCATTGAGGAGAAGCGAAGAAGTTGACCTAGGGTGTAAGTGATGACTGGATTCTCTGGCAACGAAAAAGAAAATCGTTGCTGATCCTCTGATAACGACTCCCCTGACTGTCCTCGCTGGAATGACTCCCAGCAGGCGATTCGAATCATCTCGCCCAGAGTCGTCTCTTCAATCGGAAGTTGGAAGAGAAGAAATAGAACATCCATAGTTTCGTCCTGTCGCGGACAAACATGGGCGCCCATCCTCCTTCTCTCCCAGGTCACAAAGTAATCTCTCTGCTTCTGACTAGACGGCAGTCGAAGAAGCAAGAACTGCTCCTCTTCGCCATCCTTCACGTATCCAAAAACAAACATCATGGCCTCCTGTGCTGCCAAAAAAATGCCACAAAAAAGAAATGTGGTCAACATTCTCCCCTACTACCCTCCCGTGGAGTAGACACCTTTTGAAAACAATAAAGGAAGTCCTTGTTTTCAGGAGGTGTCTACGTAAGATTCTCGAATCCCTCGAGCGCCTTGGCGTGACGGTGATCACGAATCTTTTCCAAAGCCTTGGCTTCAATCTGTCGGATACGCTCGCGAGTGACGCCAAATACCTTACCCACTTCTTCTAAAGTATGAGTCACACCGTCCTCGAGTCCAAAACGCATGGAAAGAATCTTCTGCTCGCGCTCAGATAAATCGTTCATAATATCCTTAATCAGATCCTGTAAAAGTGAGCGAGCGGTACTCTGAGCCGGAGTGACGTTTTTCTCATCAGCAATAAAATCGGAAAGCGTGGAATCCTCCTCGTCGCCAACTGGCGCTTCGATAGAAAGCACTTCTTGGGAAATCTTCTGAATTTGGTGAACTTTTTCGACATCGATACCCATCTCCACGGCGATTTCTTCCGGCAGCGGATCGCGGCCAAGCTCCTGAAGTAAGGCGCGACGAGCCTGAGTGTATTTCGACATTGTCTCCACCATGTGCACTGGAATACGGATTGTACGAGAGAAGTCAGCCAGGGCACGGGTGATAGCCTGACGAATCCACCAAGTGGCGTAGGTTGAAAATTTGAAACCCTTGCGATAATCAAACTTATCTACGGCACGAGAGAGACCAATATTTCCTTCCTGAATCAAATCCAGAATACTCAAATTTGGCGTGCGATTCACATATCGCTTGGCGATGGAAACCACGAGACGCAAGTTGGCCTTCATTAAGGCCTGGCGAGCATCCTCATCGCCTTTTTCAGCGCGCTTAGCCAGATCTTTTTCTTCGTCTTTAGTTAAAAGTGGTGTACGACCAATTTCTTTAAGATAGACCTGGACCGCGTCCGGCACATCTCCTTCAATACGCGACGCATTCTCTAGCTCCTTCTGAGTTACTTCATTCTCCTTCGAAGTAATATCCAAAAGACTTCCCGTCTCAATAATTTTTATATTTGCCTTGTCGAGGCGATCGTAAATCTGGTCAAGCAGAAGAATGTTGTCCTCAATATTGGGAAATGAAAAAAGAATTTCGTTATCGGTGACGAATCCACGAGGACGACCGCGTTCGATAAGTTCGGTCAGTGCCTGCTCATCAAGCTTCCCACCTCCCTTAGAAGATTTTTTAGAAGCTTTTGAGGCAACTTTCTTGGTCGCTTTTTTGACTACTTTTTTGGCCGGCTTTTTAACCGCCTTTTTCTTTTTGACAACCACTTTCTTTTTGGCCGGCTTTTTTATTTTCTTCACCGCACTCTTCTTCACAATCTTTTTATTCTTTTTTTTCATTTTCATTATTTTAACAACTCACGAGCGAGGAAACATTTTAGTAACGGATTGTGAAAGATATAAAAGATGTCCTATCTTTCACAATCCGTTACGTTTTATATACTCCACGACTCTTTCAATTCTTCTAGTGCTTTTCGAAGCGAGACCTCGTCCCCATCTCGTTCTGCATTCTTCACCTCCCATTCCAATTTCTTTCGGTACTCCTTCAGAAACTCATGTTTTAAATTTTTCTGTAACTCTGCGAATTCTTTTTCGCTTACCTCACCGCCTGGCAGGAAGTAGATCGTATTTAAAAGTTCATCCAATCCGGGATCGGTCGAGTACTTCTCCCCTTTTTCTAAAAGAGCAAACACTCCCTGATACTCTTCTGGCAAAAAACGTAGATTCTCTTTAATCATCTCTAGTCGCTTCAGCGTAATCGCTCCTGACAACAAGTGAATACTCAGAAGCTCTCGACGAGAAAGAGATTTTAGATTGATGGCGACCAGTGGCACCGCTTCTACCTTCCGTTCATTTTCGGTCGAAACCGAAGAAAGTTGAGCCATCTCTTCGGAAAGGGTAGTAGGATCGATACTGACTCGACGACCCAGTTCACGTAGCCAAGCCTCACGTTCAATCGGACTCGAAAGATTTTTTATTTTCGCCAGAGCAAGGCGTACTCCCTTTTTCAGTTGGGATATATGAGCACTCCCCGTCGCGCCACCATGGCTCGTAGGAAGATAACGGTCAAAGTAAAACTGAATCGCTGGCGCCGCGTTATTGATAAGGGTGAGAAACCCCTGGGGGTCTTTCTGCACCGCTTCGGCAGCATCTTTAAAAGTGCCGGGCGCGAACGTCACAACTCTTACATTAAAGTCATTTGCGAGCGCCAAGTCAATAGCCCGCTCCCCGGCCTGGAGTCCCGCTTCATCACTATCGAAATTCAAAATCAGTTGATCGGTGAGTTTATGGAGAAGTTTTAGATGATCCAACGTCATCGCCGTTCCCGAAGTGGCTACCACATTTTTCACCCCAGCTTGATAACTCATAATACAGTCCATCTGACCTTCAACCAGAATCGCCTTTCCCTGCTCACGAATAGCTGACTTAGCCTTGTGGAGACCGTACAAAACTCGAGACTTCACAAAAATTGGTGTCTCGGGAGAGTTCACATACTTACCCATCTCGCCAGTGTCGAACTGTGGCAAAATCCGGCCAGTGAAGCCAACGGTCTTTCCCACTTGGTTCAAGATCGGAAACATAATTCGACCGCGGAATCGATCGAGATGCATGCCGTTGGCATTGCGAAACACCAAACCAGCACGAATCAACGCTTCCTGACGAAAACCAAGATTCACCAAATGAAGCGTCAGCGCTTCTGGCTTATTCGGCGCCCAACCAATATCGAACTCATCAATCGTTTCTTCTTTCAGTCCACGCTCTTTGAGATATACCTTTGCCACCTCCGCAGTCTGCAACTGATTTTTGAAAAATCGGCGCGCTTCATCGTTGATGTCATACAAAAGTCCAAACTGCTCATAGTCCGCCGGGCTCATTTTTTTCAGCTCCACACCTGCTTTCTCAGCCAGAACTCTTAAGGCCTCGCCAAACTCCAAGTTGTCGTGACGCATCACAAAAGAAAAAATGTCGCCACCTAAAGAGCAGCCGAAGCAGTGCCAGGTCTGACGATCGGGAGAGATGCTAAAAGAAGGACTCTTTTCGTGATGGAAGGGACAGAGCGCCTTAAAATTCTTGCCGGCCGGCATAACCGTCAGATACCCGCGGAGGACATCAACGATATCCAACTTGGCCTTAATCTCTTCAGTGGAGGAACGCATCATGCTCCTATCTTACGCTGAACAAAGCCGGAATGACAATTCCGAAGCTAAAGTTCAGCTAACCCTTCTTGCAATACCTTCAGGAAATCTTCATGGGGAATCTGGGAGGGTTTTACGCCAACTGGGTTTAGTCCGCCATTCTGGATGGAGTTCGTAGCTGGATCATAGTACCAGTCTGGTACTTCCTTAATTCTTCCGCGACTCGTCAGTTGTCGCATATCGAGAGGATAGATCTTTTTCTGATACTGCATCTCAGCGGCGCGAATTTTCGCGGCGAGCATTCGCAAATCGATTCTCTTCGTTGGTCGAGTAAGCACATTTACATGACCAGAAGAAAGCTTCTGCACTACCACATCGTAACGGCCCCCCTGACCCGAACGAAGATAGCCAGCTAGACTACTATTGTCTGAAGCGATGAGAACTACTTTTAACTTCTTATCACGTTGGTGAACGGTCAATTCTTCGGCCTCACCGCTCAACATCTTGTTCGCAAACTCTTCTGGAAGTTCTTTCGTTCTTCGATACTCCTCCGCATAGTGTGCTTCAAAAAAAGGCAAAACAAGTTCCACCACACGAGATGGGTTCTCGGCGAAATGACGGTTCAGAGCTACCACCAACCCAGAAAGACCAAACGCACGATCTAACGCATCAGTAGAGATAATTCCTTTACCGTAGAAATCATCGCGACGCGCATACTCGAAAAGTTTGGCGAGGGCGGGATCGTCGGTGAGACTTAGTGCGGCGGCAATAAGATCGGTCGCCGTTGTCTGCACCTTCGAAGCGTGATGATCGAAAGGACCAGCTCCGATATCAATCAGAAAATATCCTTGAGCGCGAAGTTTCTCTTCAGTCTCTCCTTCCGGCATTAACTGCCAGAAATCCATTTTTGCAGTCGAAACTCCCGGAAAAAATTTCTCGCCGAACTTCTTCAGCAAAAAAACAGCGATCAGCGTATCTGGCTGCGCCCTATTGGGTAGAACAATTGTGGTATACTTCTCCATTTTTGTTTTCTGGATTATAACGAAATATTTGATTCTTGTCTATGTTTGGTTTATTATCATGACACATGAAACGCGTATTTTTCTCTTTCCACGTCCCACAGGAGAGGGCCGAGAAGTTAATCGAAGGACTCAATGCTAAAAATCTGCCGATAGTTCTTTATCCTTCAGAAAATCTCCACATCACACTGAAGTTTATCGGCGAAGTGACCGATCTTGATTTAGAAAAAGTCATCGCTCTTGGCGAGTCGGTAGCAAAAAATGCGCCAAGTCGAAAGATTGATTTTATCCCACGACATTTCTCTATTGAAAATGGCCGATTGCGAATTGGCGTAAAGCTTAATGACGATATGATTAATCTTCATCGCAGTATGACCGAAGCACTTTTAAATGCACGGATTGGAAAGATTGATAACCGACCATACGCACCACACATCACGATTGGCCGACCGGGAGAACGTTTCAATATTGATGAGTTAAATATGTTTGAGACCGAACGATTTTTGTTTCCACTCACCGAGTTTGGCCTCTACGAAAGTCAGCCGGGTTCGCAGAATCTTGGTGAGTACTCTTTGATTCGTAGTTTCGGACTACAGAAATAAAAAGAGCCTCGATCCCGAAGGAAAGAAGCTCTAATGGTTTTGGAGAGAGTTTATAAAGAGTCTCTCCGTTCTCTTGCGCTCAACTGCGCTTAGGCCGCCACCTCGACGCTAGCCGACTTCATCCGCTGAATCCCTTCGAGGATCCCCGGGACGAAGCCGTTGTTGTCGCGGTCGAGTCCTGAAGTGGGCGTCTGTGCCAGCAACGATTCCTCGGACGGATCCGAGAAGTCGTACTGACTCATGAAGCGCCGCTCCAACAGCACGTAGTGGGCAGTGCCGTTCTGGATTCTCACTCCGAGATTCCAGATCACGACCTTGCCATTCGACTCGACCTTGACCAGGTAGCTCCCCAACTTGGCGTCGGGAATCTTGTCCTCGGTCTGCGCCTTCTTGTTGCGGTCGAGGACGACGAACGCACAGCCGTTGGTCGACGCCGGCAGTCCGAGATCGAACCCGCGGAAACGGTTACCGCCGACGTAGTAGGCGCGAAACGCCCCCTGCTCGGTCTTGGCCGTTACGGTCGGCGTGAGGATGTCCGTCCCCACCCGCATCCGCCCCAGAACATCGAGGTGAATCGGAATGAATTCCTGGGACTCGCAGAATCCACGCTGGTCCGGAGTGGCGCGGGTTACGCCAGTCTCGGAAAGCGGAGCCACATTCATGGCCTGCCACTTGCCTTCGACTTCTTTCGGGACGAACTCGACCTTCCAGCCAGCCATCAGGAAACGAAGCCCCTGAGACTGCCGGATTTTCGACTCGTGAGCGAAGTACGTTTTACCGTCGTCGCCCTCGATGAAGAAAACGCCCTTGGTGTTGTTGGCGATCTTTACGGTACCTTTCATGACTCGACTCCTTCTGGCTTACGACTCTACGCCGCAGCCTGTCTATAGGGTTGATGCCGCTTTTAACTAGTTGAGCACTTCTCGATGATCTGAATATATTATAGCATTTATTATGCAAATGTCAATAATAGGAAATCTTCCTACTACTGAATAGAAAACAAAGAAAAAAGGCCTAGCTGGATTGCTCCAGGCTAGGCCTTGTGGGGTGGGGTTGTATCTGAAACCCCTAGTTCCTCCTTTCCGTAAGATTGATGAAAGCGCGACGCAGGTCGCGGTGGAATCGCGCCGCGAGACGCTGTTTCGCGGGCGGCAGGGCGCTGATGGCCGGCGCCTCGAAGCGCAGCCACTTGGCGGGGAGCCAAGTCCCAGATCGGACGATCTCGGTGTAGTCGATGTTGAAGGCTTCCAAGGGGGCAACGATCGCTCCCTTCTCCGTCTTCCGGACTTCGACAAGCAGCCCAAACGGCTGCCGGTACGCGACCCCGACCTTCTCGCCAGGGACGTACAACGCGACCTTCCCCGCTTCGGCCTTCAAGGCGTCGAACAGGGTTGCCGTTGCCTTCTTCGCGAACGGCTGAAAGCCCGCACGGAACTTCTCGCGCTCCGCCTTCTGCCGAGCTTCCTCGGCATCACGTTCGGCCTTGATCTTCTCGAACTCGGCGTTCCAGAAGACATCGGCCTTCGCCTTCAACGTCTGGATGACGAGGTCGCCACCCGGACAGTGAGAGATGAAGCGCTTCGCCTTGCCACCGAGAACCGGCAACTTGACCGTCAGGTGCTTGTTGGTCGGCGACACCTCGAACACTTCCTGAAGGAAGGGCTGGTTGACGTAGGAGACGTCTCCCGGGCGAAGCCACTTGAGACACTCCGTGCCGAGATGGGCCAACTGTCGCAACCCGAACACGTTCGCCGGGTACATCTCGATGGCCGCGGTCATGAACTTCAGGACCATCAAGTTTCGCTTGATCGCGACCTCGGCCGGGGCGATCGTCGGTGGGTTCGGGTTGCGGGGATCGAAGTACTCACAGATCTGACCTCCCGCATCCTTTTCCCACTGCGCGATTTCCGGCAAGTAGGCATCCCGGACTTCGGCATCTTCTAGTCCGAGCTGGTCGGCGTTCTTCTCGAACTCCTCGCGTCCGACAAGCAGATTGTCAGCTACCGATTCCTCGATCTCCTTCCGGTCCTGCCTGCTCGGAACCCTGGAACGACTGATCGTCTTCTTCGGACGGGCAGTTTGGTTGTCCGCAGACGGTTCAGTAATTGCTGCTGCACGCAGAGATGTGACTTTCGACATGACGTTCTCCTTCGATGGTTGAGGTTCGCTTTTGAGAGCGAAGTCCTAGGGTTGCGTAACTTCTGGCGTGTGCGTTTTCCTCCTTTTATTTCGCACGGTTAGGTATTCAGTTGTGGCAATTCTGACTGTTTATTATTATAAACTAAAATAAAAAGCCTGTCAATACAATGTATCGCAGGCTTATAACGTATAAACTTCTCCTAACTGAACGGCAGTTGTCGGTCTTGGGGATTCAGAAACGATGTCCTCCATCGCCTCTTTATCTCCGTGGACCGTCAGTACACGTCCATTCGGAACCACCTCCTCAATTGTCTGGAGGATCTCCTGCCCATCCATATGGGCGGAGAGATGGAATCTAAGAATTCGAGCGTTCACTCGAATCTCTTCCCCATCAATCATCATGCTATCTCCAGGTCGCATCTTTGAGAGATGGTGACCGGTCGAGCATGGATCCTGATGGGCGGTCAGAGAAATTCGATTCGAAGGATCTGGAGCAAGACGCTTCAGATACCCGCGCGAATACCCATGACTATACATGCCGTGCGGAGCGATGAGCACCGCCGGCTGGGAGTCTCGGAGGACACGCTCTCTCATTGCGTGACTCCGCATGAAGTAACGCTCGAGTCGACGCTCCTCTTTTTCCACGCCCATGGCATAGAGCTTGGTAACATGCCGAGCGGCGCCGTCGATATAGACCGGCCACCTCTCGGTGATTCCATAGGCTTCGAGGATTGCCAGGATCTCCTGCGACCGACCGATGGTCAGTGCACCGAAGAGAAACTTCCCACCTCCTCGGAGACACTGCTCGACTTCAGTTGCAAGATAGTCACAGACTTCGAACCGAGGTGGCGCTGAACGACCACCATAGGTCGACTCAGTGATGAGATAGTCAACAGACTGTCCCTTCGGCATCTCGGCCGGGGCAACGGTCTGCTGTGAACTCCGACTCATATCTCCGGTGACGAAGATACGGACCGGCGAACCACCTGTCTGGATTGTCACCAAAGCACTCACTGCCCCTCGAATGTGTCCAGCCCCGAAGAACTGAATCGAAAGCCAGGACTCTGGTTCAACGATCTGCCCTTCGCTCACGTAGCGAATTCGAGGATAGAGCCACTGTACATCTTCCTCTTCGAAGAGTGGTTTCTGTCCTCGACTCCGAGCGATGCGGATCCCATCATTCCAGATCCATTCACTGATTTGATGTGTTCCCCGCGTCATGAAAAACTGCGCCTCAGGAAACTTCCTTCCAAGCCAGGGAAACGCCGCGATGTGATCAACATGAGGATGCGTCCCCACGACGTAAAGCCGTTTCAGACTCTTCAGTACATCATACGTCGGGAGATGATCCCGACCGGCAAGCGCCAGATACTCCGACGAACCTTCGATTGGTAAGTCGGCTCTCCGGATAATCCTTTTTGGGGAAAGTTCCGGGGCTGTGATGATTTTTCGCTCTTCTCTTTCAACCCGGTCTGGGTAAAGACCGAAGTCGAACAGCACCCCCACATCACCACACCGCAGAAGATGAGCGCTCCCTCCAATTCCGGGCAGGACTCCTCGAGGATCGAGGGCTCCACCCAAAGCAATGAACTCGACCATAGACGACCTCCAAGAAACACTTTTTTGCACGACAGAATCGTGTGGCTTGTCTATAAATACAATAAATTATACTATAGGTCAATAATGGAACAGCCAAGCCGTCTAGAGAAAAAACTACCCCCGGAATACCGAACTTTCGCGACTAATCTTGCTCGTCAGGCCGGAGAAATTATCCGCACTAATTTTAAGTTAGGAATGGCCAAGGAATGGAAGCGAGGAGAAATTGATTCTCCGGTTACGGCCACGGATATTGCTATTAACCAACTGATTATTGATCAGGTGAAATCCAGATTTCCAGATCATGGGATCATTGGCGAAGAACAGAGCGATTTTGAAGAAAGTCAGGAGTTTAAGTGGATCTGCGATCCAGTTGATGGGACAACTCCCTTCTCTCATGGAGTGCCCACTTGCGCTTTCTCGCTTGCGCTCACAAAAAATGGAGAAAGCCTCCTTGGCGTAGTCTATGACCCGTTTATCGACCGTCTCTTCACAGCCGAAAAAGATGGTGGTGCATTTTTGAACGACTCGCCTATCCACGTTTCTACGGAGACCACTCTTAGTAGAAATGTGATGGGATTAGAGTTGCCACCTGTACTATCATATAAGTTTCCACAACTCCGCAGTGAACTCTCAAAAAGAAATATGAAAGTTTTAACTGTTGGTTCAACTATCTACATGGGCGCTCTGGTGGCAAGTGGTGAATTCGTAGCCAATATTTTCTCTGGAGATAGACCACATGACGCCGCGGCTTTAAAGATTTTAGTCGAAGAAGCTGGTGGCAAAGTAACCAATCTTTGGGGAGAGGATCAGCGTTACGACCACGATATCCAAGGAATTCTGGTCAGCAACGGTCTGGTCCACGATCAATTACTAGAAATAATTAGGGATAGCAAAGGGGAAGAGGTCGTTTAGATACACTTCTCGTGGTGAATCATTAAAGTAGATCTTGTTTATTTTATTTCCGCGAATATTTCTCATTTAAAAAAGAATAGGGTATACTCATTCCATCATGCCAGCTGTCCTTACCGTAAAAAAACTCAACGTAACATTCGAAGACAATCTCGTTCTTGGAGATGTCAGCTTCACCCTCGCCAAAGGAGAAAGCTTGGCAATCATTGGACCCAACGGCTCGGGAAAAAGTGTTCTCATAAAATCACTACTCGGACTACTCCCCTATAAAGGAGAGATTGCCTGGGCGAAAGATATAAGAATTGGTTATGTGCCTCAGAAAATCGACGCCGACCGTCACCTCCCCATCACGCTCACAAACCTCCTCGAAGCCAAAGCGCGTGTTCTTGGTATTCAGAAAGAAGAAGTTCTCGAAACTTGCAAAACAGTCGGTCTCACCCCTCAGGCTCTTCAAACTCCAGTCGGTCATCTTTCCGGTGGTCAGTTTCAAAAAGGGTTGATCGCCTTAGCCTTGCTCGGTAACCCTCAGGTCATCATTCTTGATGAACCGACCGCAAGTTTAGATCAGTCGTCAGAGGAACATGTCTACGAACTCATCCATCGCCTCCAAGGTCAGTACCACCTTACAGTGATCATCGTCTCTCACGATCTGAGTATGGTCTACCACAAAACCCACAAAGTCCTCTGCCTTAATAAGCAGATGCTCTGTTTCGGCGAGCCGCAAAAAGTTCTTGATCCGAAAAATCTAAAACAAGCATTCGGGGCACCGATGGATTATTACGATCACCTCCACCCAACAAAGAAGATAACGAATCAAAAAACAAAATGATTATAAACGGCGAAATATACTCAGTTGTCCTGGCGCTGGCCGTGGCTGTGGCCGCCGGATTGGTCGGTAGCTTCGCGCTCATGAAGCGAATGAGTCTGGCTGGTGATGTGGTTTCTCATATCGCCCTTCCGGGGTTGGGATTAGCGTTTCTTTTCCAGGCAAATCCTTTGATCGGCGGAGGCATATCTCTTTTCCTTGGCACCCTCCTTGTCTGGCAACTTCAGAAATCATCAAGTCTCTCTACGGAAACTGCCATAGGAACTATCTTTGTGGGATCAATCGCCATCGGTACCCTTCTCACTCCTGAAGAAGAATTAATCGAAGCGCTCTTTGGTGGCTTTGCGCCAATCGATATCACCGGATTTATGCTTGGGCTTTTTGCAGTGATGGTGATTATCAGTTTCATTCTCGCCTATCGAGACGAGTTAATCCTGAGTCTCTTCTCTCCCGAGCTTGCAACTACCAGCGGTATCAATGTAAATCGCCTCAATCTTCTCTATCTTCTAATTTTTAGCTTAACAATTCTCGTCGCTCTACAGTTCCTTGGTGCGTTATTGGTGGGAGCGCTGATCATCGTCCCGGCAGCCATTGGACGACAACTCACCCACACCCTCGATGCGTTTCTCTCCGCCTCAGCGCTATCTGCTATCTTATCTGTCGCTCTCGGCTTCCTGTTTAGTCACAACTTCCAGATTGAACTCGGCCCAACAATCGTCAGTGTGTCGGCTGTTCTTTTTGCCCTCAGCCTTCTCAAGAAGAAGCAATAATTAATCGCACGGAGCGAAAAATGGAGCGGGGTACGGGAATCGGACCCGCGTCTATAGCTTGGGAAGCTATCGTACTACCACTGTACTAACCCCGCGTTACAAACCCAAATTACTCTACGGTTTTTTCGAAAATTCAGCAATTATCGCACTCTTACCTCGCGTCCATCCCAGTAGAACACCTGGGAGAATATTGTGACTGAGGTGGTCTTTTTCTGCTCTAACAACCAATCCTCAAGTCGCATTGATTTTAGAAATAACCGACCCGAAAAAAGATCCCGAGTAACCTGGGGTTCTAAAATCTCTTTCTTAAACTGATCAAGATTGAATCCATATTTTTTCCCCTCCTCTTCCATTACTGCCTTTTGAGTCATAAAATCACTCAACCTCTGAGCTCTCAGTGATCCTAAGCGATCAGCGAACTCAAGACGAGCACCCCTTTCTATGAACTGTGCCTCAATCAGTCCTTCGAGTACGGAAACAACAAGATCTTTATCTTTCAGTACAGAGTTAATCGTTGAAGTCGATTGCTTCTGACTTTCATAATTTTCTGCAGCACTGAGATGTAGCCTAAACTTTCTGGCGGTAACCCATTCACCGTTCACTATAGCGATCGGATAAAAACCAGTGTAGCCAATAATAATAACGAGGGCGAGCAAGATGCTCGAACCAATGAGGAAAGGCCGACGATATAATCTAGTTAGTTCTCGGAGTCGTGCTCTCATGAGGAGGAATTATAATTAATACTTTTTCATCTGGTCGACGGTAATTAAACTGTTCTCGAACGGCCTGCTCAATGTTCGCTGGCTGATCATAATTTCTTAATTTTTCTTTCAGTTCATCTCGGGCAACAGTCGCCTTCTCCAGTTTTTCCTTGGTAGTCTGAAATTCTTGATTCAGGGCCTCTTCACGACTCTTAAAAATCGCTACCTGCATAATTAAAAAACCAGCGACTAGAGTAAAGACCACAATAGCAATTGCTCTCATCATTACCTATAAAAGAATAGTCGAAGTCTCTGAAAATATCGAGTCTGACAAATTCATCTCCCCCCTACTTCTTCAGAATCTCGCGGATAACCTCTGGACTGATCGTGACCCTTCCTGATTCCTGAAGTTTTTCCTTACCGCGTTTCTGTTTTTTCCATAACTTCATCTTACGAGTAATGTCACCACCATTTTTTCCGAAATCTCCAAGTTTTTTCTTCATGGCCGGGATAGTTTCCCGCGCAATGATTCTTCCCCAGGCTTTGGCTTGAATCGGCTGACTGAACTGCTGTTTCGGCAGTAAATCCTTCAGGCGCTCCACCATCTCCCGACCTTCTCGTTCGGCATCTTTGCGTGGCACAATTCGAGATAGTGCTGGCACTACATCATCCTTTACTAAAATTTCCAACTTCTCCACCTCAGCCTCTTCAGCCTCGATGAGTTCATAGTGGAACGAAGCATAGCCCGCTGTAACCGACTTCATCGTATTATCAAACCCACGCATCAACTCGGCCAGCGGCATCTTGCCAATGAGAAGCAAGTCGTCACCAAAATTCTTGGTTTCTACAATTTCAAGGCTATAGATCTTAGTCAGTCCCAAGACGCCGTTCAGATACTCAGCGGGAGTGACTATATCCAACTGAATCATCGGCTGGAAAACTTTATCTGGTTTTTCTGGAAACTCGGCCGGTTGCTTAATAATTCGCTCGACTCCTTTCTCAATAATACGGTAGGCCACTGAAGGCAAGCTAGTCGAAAAATCAGCATGGAACTCATCTTCCAACCGACTAGCGGTGATTTCAAAATGGAGCTGTCCCAAAAAACCAACTTTAAACCCACGACCAAGTACTTCATTTGTTTCTGGCTCAAAACTTAAGGCGGCATCATTCAAACGTAACCGCCCCAAGGCTTGGCGAAGATCCTCAAACGAGGTCTGTCCCTGAGGATAGAACGATACGAAGACGACTGGTGAGGGCTCACGATATCCCTGTAAAGCTCCTGAGCCAGATTCTGGGGAGATCAAGGTATCACCAATAGTCACGGCAGCTGGCTCTTTGAGACCAGTGGCCACATAGCCGATTTCACCGGCCAAGAGTTCTTTGCCCGGAGTAAGACGCGGACTAAATGTACCAACTTCTTTTACTTCAAATGTTTTTCCAGTGGCCGCGAGAGTAATCTTGTCACCAGGACGAATCCTTCCACCCATAATACGCACAAAAGCGACGATACCTTTGTGATCATCGTAGAGAGAATCAAAAATTAATCCTTGCAACTTATCAGACACAACTACTGGCGATGGAACATTTTCCACCACTTTTTGTAAAACCTCCGCCACACCTTCTCCAGTCTTTGCGGAAACCCGCACGATATCTTCCGGTCTCTGGTCAATTAGCTTAGCCAAGAGCGAGATAATTTTCTCGGCATTTGGCGAAGGCATATCAATTTTATTTACGGCCCCGACAATCTTTAGCCCTAAATTTTTGGCAAACCGAAAGTTGGCCAAGGTCTGAGCCTGGATGCCTTTAGTAATATCAACGAGAAGAAGCGCACCTTCGACGGCCTTCAGCGCACGCGAGACTTCATACGAGAAATCGGAATGCCCTGGTGTATCGATGAGATGCAACGCATATCGTTCGCCGTTCAGCTCATAGTTCATCCGGACTGGTGCCATCTTAATGGTAATTCCCCGCTCTCGCTCTAAAGAAAGCTGGTCGAGATACTGCGCCTTCATAAGACGAGCTTCCACGGTCTTGGTCGTCTCTAAGAGCCGATCCGCGAGGGTCGACTTGCCACTATCAATATGAGCAATAATCACAAAGTTCCTGATTTTTTCGAGCATATTCAAACAAAAACCGCCTATGGCGATATAGGCTCAGAATAGCACTTGAGGAGGTCTCGAATCAACTAAGACGAGATAAATATATACTAGATCTTCTCTAACGTGAGATTAATAGTCACACGGCCTGGAATATCCTCGGTCTTATATTCATAAATCGGCAGTTGATTCTCTTTGAAGTGGTAGCCTACTGGAGCATCAATTTCGAAGTTATAACTCCCCTCAGTTCCGGCCTGCTTCTCAAAAACAAAGGTATACGGCATTCCCTCAGCCACTGGTTGCGGAAGTCGATATTCATAATCCAAAACCACTTTTGTTTCCTTCCCTGCTTCGGTCACATTCCAACCGGCGACACCCATCTTTCCTGACTCCTCGAAAGTCTGAATAGCTGGCATCGCGATAAGATTTTTGAAAGTTGCCTCGAACGCGCTTAATGTCTGATCGAGCGCGAACTCACTCCCGTATGATCGAGTAGAAGGAGTACGCTCAGTGAAACCGCTCGATCCCAAGATCTGACTCCCAGCCGGAATCAAAGCTCGGAAATAGTTGCGATTCGGGACCTTGTACCATCGTTCTGTTTCTTTATTGCCAGCATGCTTGCGGAGAATAGTCAGATTGTGACTGACTCGACCGTCAGCTTCGATCTGGGCTCGCAAAGAAACAGTTCGTCTCATCACATAGTTGGTCTTCTCTCCACCAATCGTGCTATCAACAAGGGCCAGATAGTCATTATTCTGGGTTGGCGCCTCCGAAGTAACCATGCCATCAGCACCAGCAAACCGAATGATTGATTGCAGTTCTGGATCACGACTAAACACTTGGATATCCTTATACCGAATCCAATCCACGAAAGTTCCAGAAAGATCAGAACGTTCTTGTTCTGATAAATTAAGAAGTCGTTCGCGAATAACCGCAACAACCTCTCCAAGAATACTCTTCGGTGCCTCTGCTGAGGCAGCACGCTCCTTCACCACGTCATTCTGGATTTCTCTTAGGAAATTTTCTGCGGTGAGGGTTAACTTTCTCTCTTCGAGTTCAATTGGTCCTGTGGTCGCTAAAATATCCTCAAGCACCCGAGGCGAGATGGCGATGAAGGTATCGAACTGCGTTCCAGAAGCCTTATATAAATCCGACTTACCTAAAAAGGCTAACGTTTGAGATGCGGACTGAGGAAAATCAAAAAACCAGTTGGCATCAGCAGCTCGCCAGTTCTTCACAATATACTGCAATGGTTTTGGTGGAACAATTGATTCAGAGAACTCCTTATCAGCCTCCGTCACATCTCGAACTTGAATATCCTGCACGGTACCATTTTCTAATGTCACCTCAGCATAGCTTCCAAAGAATCCTCCCGCGGGACGCATCTCTGAGGAATTATAGAAGGCCAGAACAACGCGATGAGGCTTTTCTAGCCAGCTAATACCACTCTTCAAGAGATCCGACATTCGATTAAGACTTGCTCCTAATACGAGATATTCGGAAAAATCTAAAGGCAAGGCGTCACGCACAGAACTTAAGGCAGAGGATAGCTCCTTATTATTCCCTTCTAAACTTGCCAGTTGAGCTTGAATTTTCTTGAGAGTCGGCAAAGGCCCTGGTTCTTTTTCAAAAAAGATCCCAGGCATCCGATCAAACAAGTCGGAGGTCTCAGTAGCTAACGACTTGTAGTTCTCGAAAGTACTTCGAAAACGATCGAGCACCTCACCACCACGAACAAAAAATGTCCAGATATCAGAAAGGTTGGCTTTCTTTATCAATGAGCCAACGGATGGTGGCGCGGAGGATTCACTGCTACCATCAGTTCCACCACTCACTGATGTCTCTGCGCCAAAAGGCAGCGCAAAGGAAAAATTATGTGTGGATATCTCTCGCGCGGCAACAATCGCTTGAGCTGCTCGTTCTCCCAGTAGACTGAAACGCATCACCACAAAGCCAATCACGAGAACCGTCACCAGAGAACCTAGTAAAAAAAATGCCCGTTTCATTTCTGGAATGGTCTTTTTTACTTTCGTCGCTGGACGTAGTTCGGGTACCGCATCACTCGGAGTTTTTGGCTTGAGTAAAATCGGCGCCAGTTCTCCTTCTCCGGGAAGAGCTTGTGGTGGACGCACATCAGAAAGTTGCTGTGGCCGTGGGGGTTGCACTTTTGATTCTGCCATAACTGTTTAATTGTAAACGACAACAAGAACTTAGGCGAGTCTGAAACAATACTATTTTTTTTATTTTAAACTCAGGAGTTTGAGTACTTGCGCTCGATCAACGGCCCAAAGAAAAGTTCCGAGCCGAGGACCAGTATCTTTTCCGATAAGTAGGTGATAGACATCTTTAAAAAACTCTCGCTGTTCTTTTTTCAGTTCTGCCTCACTCATGTTCTGATCTTTTGGTATCTGATAGGCCAAGAATTCCAGGTCGGCAATACTGGCTTCCGGTTTGGCCGTAAGTTCTTCGTGTAAACGTTGAATGAATTTTTTTCGTTTATCATCCATTCCTTCAAAATACTCTTTGTTCGGTTGATCATTCAGAACCACCACTTCATCGGGGTTGTACTTCATTAACCAGTTTTTAGCCAATGGAAGTCGCTGGGAAATTATATTTTTGTCATAGTCCAGTCCGAGTTCCCTTAAGACGGTCGCCAACTTGTCCTCCTGCCACTGCACGATCTGACCAAAACCAACTAACTGGCGAAAAGAAACTGCTTGATTGATGCCATGATCTTTATCGTACTCGTCGTACTGTCGATAGATTTCAGAATCGAACGCTAGCTCGAACGACTGATCTGGATCCTTGCGCTGATACAACCACAACAAAAGTTTGGGGTCATAGATATCAAGTAAATCGAGCGGGGAAACCGCATTACCTTTTGAACCTGACATCTTCGCACCTAATCCCCTGATTCCCACGAACATGTAGCCAACAAATATCGGTGGAATAATTTTAAAAATATCTTCCGCCAGACGAGAGGACACGTCATAACTGCCTCCGGGAGAGGCATGATCAACTCCGCCAGGTTCAAAACGAACTTTTTCGTAGCCCCAGCGCATTGGCCAGTCAACTTTCCAGCTCAACTTGGCGATATGATCTTTCCTTAAATCCACCGTGTCTTCTTTCTTGGCTTCAGCACAGTAATAAGTCACGGTCATATCTCCATCGTATTTTAAGATCTTGGTCGAATCTTTCCCCGTGAACCGAGAGTAAATCGAAATCGGGTAGAAATTTTCGCGGTAGACATTAGCATCAATTCCTTTCTCCTTCATAGCTTTTTCGGTCATAAAGGAAAGGAGGACGTCGGCAATCTTTTGTCGCTCATTCATTGCCAACTTGATGTGCTCATCATATGTTCCGCTCTCATAAAGTTCGGTCTGATTCCGATATTCGATCTCTATACCAAGTTTTTGCATGGCTTCCATAAACGGCTGCTGGAACCGTTCGGCGTAGGAAGATAACTCGCCAAATGGATCGGGAATCTTCGAAAGTGGTTTTCCAATGTGTTCGGCAAAACTTTCTGGCACACCTGCGGGCACTTTGCGCAAGCGATCAAAGTTATCCCAAGAAAAAATCAGTCGGGCTTTCTTACCTTTTTCTTTGAGCGCCTCACGAACCATATGCGCGGTGATGACGTCGCGGAAGTTTCCAAAGTGCACCACGCCCGAAGGACTGATGCCCGCCGCCACGGTATAGAGATCTTCATCTTTGTGCCGTGCAAGAACCTCCTCGGCGACCGCCGAAGCCCAGGGTTTGCCGTTCTTCATAGTTGATAGATTGAATCGGTGAGAATCTGGCATAAGTCCCTGAATTCTAGCGGATTTTTAATAAATAAAAAAGTCTCGCGATGTTCTGCGAGACTAGTAGCAAGATTACCACTCTGAATGTACTACCGTCGCCTTCAGAGAGATGGGAGTTTAGGCGGCATCAGCGTCGGCGATGCGAGTCGGCAATGGACGAACGTACGGCGGGGGTATGCGCCCCTCGAGCACATCGATGACGAGGTTAAACTCTGGCCCGAATCGGACCTGGGTATCACTACCCGCCTCCGTCCACCACTGACCAAGAACAGAAATGTTGGTCGTTGAACAACCCAACTCTTTCGCCAGCTTCATAAGAAGCGCTTCGTACTCATCCCTCTCTAAGGGGAAGGTCTGCGGTGCGAGAAACTGACAGACCCCCGGATACTGACGGGAAAGTTGCGCCCGACGGCTCATGGGCATACTCGCCCAATGAAGTCGCGCGTCAGCGATGCTCATCCCTGGAGGGAAGCCCCCAGCATCCAGGAACTGAGCAAAGCGCTGGTAGTCCCCGACCGTTTTCAACTTTTTCATACCTGACTTTCCTTCTGTCGGGCTCCGAACCGACTAGACATTAGTTGCTGTCAAATATTATGCAAAATAATTCTACTTTGTCAATATAAAAAACCAGCCTATAAACTGGTTTTTTATAAACAATATTCAAAGTAAAAACTAATTACCTGACATCCCCGGAATAGAGTTCGCAGGCATAATATCAATCCACGCACCAGGAATCTCAAGATGTGGATGCTTCTCAAATGCCTTAGCTGCGATCTCTGGTGATTCAGCTTCGATAATTGAATAGAGCATTATGTCGTTTTTCACGCTCGCGACCCCCTCTTTGGTCACTCTCTGAGTTGCACCTGCACCAGAAGTTTCTTTCAAAAGATCCTTGTGTTCAGTAGCCCACGCCTGCCACTCCTTCTGCATCTTTTCCTCCGCCTCCTTCCGTTCTTCCGCAGGCTTCTGCATCCACTCCGCCATCCCCGCTGCCGGCATCATATAGAGAACAATAAATTTTTTCATACGGTAAAGTATACTCCACTTTCTTACCAAAACTAAATGAATTGACTAAATTGATTATTCCTCGTATAAGTGAATCAGTTTCAAGAAAGGAGGGGCAATGGAATTCGGAAACGAGTTTCTAGCCCAATTCGTCGGCGGACAATTCGCCACGTCGGGGAGAAACAACACACTGGAACTGTGGGGAGAGATCTCCACAATCACATACGATGGCAGGAGTCTTCGAGTCGAATTCACCTGGTTGGCACGACACGACCCAGTCAGGAAGATTTGGCGCGAAGAAGATCCCGTTCCATTCACGACACCACTGCAAATCGTCGGACAAGCACCGAACATGATCGGTAGGCCAGTTGTCTTGCATGGAGATGACCATTCCTTCTGTCTCCTGTCCCCGGACTGTCCGGAGCTCCTCGAAAAGCGAGAAGTTCTTCCCAGAAAGAGCGAAGATCTCGGAGCTCTCGCCAGAGAGCTCGAAACTCTTCCTCTCGAGGAACTGGATAGACGCGCGAACGATGCCCTATTCCACGAAGGACAGGAGTTGGTTGACGTCTATATCTCAGAATATCGGCGGAGAAACATCCCTCTGCCCGCCTGAATCCCAGCGAATGATAAACTCATTCGCTTTTTTATTTCCGTCGACGAGATTCGAGCCACTCCGGCACAGGACCAAACAAAATTGGACAGGTTGATATCTCGGTTCTCGTCACATCGAATATTTTTAAATAAAGACCGTCAGTACTATCAAAAATTGCTTCGCTCCATTCAAGTCCCAATCGAGATGATATCTCTTGTACTGCCGTCTCATCTTTCCCTTCGACTTCGATAATCGAATCCAGCCAGGGCCAGGTGTCGAGCATAAGTTCGACGCCATCAAGTTTCCACAATTCGCGCTTTGTCTCCTGCTCTGATTTCACAATAAGTCCAATAGCCAGCATCAAGGCTTTGGTTTTCTCGTAGTCACTAACTACAACTTCAATTTCCACCATGCCGTCTATGGTCTCCGCATTTCGCTGCTTAAAAGTAAGTGTAATTTTATCGCCCTCGTCTCGCAACCGCACCCAGGCCGCTTTCTTATCAAGCCGAAGATCTTCGTAATCAAAAATAGTTCGGCGGATTGATCGCTCGGGATAAACCAACTCCCCTCCTAAACTCTTGAGTTTCTCCCGCAAAACATCGTGATTTACACCAACAAATGTAGCTTCAATCTCTTTTTGCATCATAGAAGCATACTCGGAGTTCCAAAATAAAAAAAGATCTCCAATTGGAGATCTAGTTGATAACTTCACACACGTTGCGTTCGAAAAGAAGTCCCGGCGCCTGACTTCCTCCGGGAGTCGCTCGCATATGCCGAAAAAAGTTTGCGTAATCCGGATCCTTCGGAGTCATCTGGGCAACCACCTGCTCATAACTCACCCAGTAGTACTTATCCGAAATCTGCTCCATCGGTTCATCGGGGTCAGGCTCGACTGTATCGAGCTCCATCCCAATGAATAACTTCCGCTGAGCCTCCGGATCGCCCGCCCGCGGCAGACCAGTAATTCTGACTTTCATGACTAGTCCTTGAAAGCCGAGAACTTGAGATCTGTCGGCAGCTCACCGAACTCTGCCTCAAGCGCTCTGATCTTGACCCACATAGCATCCTCGCCACCAGGACCGGAGCAGTTCCAGCGTGGATCCTTCTCGCTCGAAAGATTCCAGCTGGTACTCCCAGTGTTCGCGTAGAAGTCAGAAATTGCACCCATCGCAGACCTCCTTAGCTGTCAAGAAACTACCACTCCAATATCAAAGTGTCAAAAAGGAAATAAAAAAAGCCCGTTGAGATTATCGCGGGGCAATACTACTGACGGTACAAAGTAAATCCCTTCGCAAACCCAAACTCACGACGAACACGAAAACTTCCAGAGGCGAATAGATCTTCGATCGCTTTCTGGTCCTCGGCACTGATTGGGCAGGAGTACTTTCCCGCAGAGGAAAACCCCCAAACCCCAGTTCCGCTCTCCGACTCACCCATCAAGACTCCACCGTGAACGAAAGTGATGGACCCTTCCTCGAACTTAACGTCACCTTTCCCAAGATTGATGGCGGTTGGAAAGGAAACGCAAAACGCCTCCGCCTCATGTTGTCCACATCCAGTCAGACTGAAACCAGTCACAGTTTCTCCGTCCCGCTGGACTTTGAATTCAATACGTCGAGTGTCCATTGATCACCCTCCTGTTCTGCCGCTGAAACTATCACCTCTCTCCTAGCGTGTCAAAATAAAAACCCCGGCGAGATCGTCGCTGGGATTTTCAATTACAAAATAATTAATCGGTGGATCATCTTTATTCTAAAACATATTAGATTAAACAATGTCTAAAAACTTCTCCTAATTTGATTAAACTTCCAAAAAACAAGAGCACCTATTGTAGATAATGCAATCCCAGAAACAATGCTTTCAAGAGGTATACTGATTCCCAATATAAATGGTTGGAAGGTGCCTATTATCCCAAAAATCCAAAGAGCAAAAATCATCTTATCGCTAAGAAACTTCGCTGTTTTCAACTGTTGTTTCTTTTTTGAAGGAAGCCCTTCCAAAAAAGGAGAGAGGAAATAAAAACTAATCAAAAATAAGGAAATTACAACCACAGTCCCCAACCAACTTCTTGCAAAATCAGGAAAGAACAAAGCATTCACAAGAATGAGAAGGAGGGGCGCAAAATACGGAATAGCGTATTTTGATTTCATTTTTCCATTATATCAAATAACAGAAACCCTGCCCAAGGGTATCAAAATAAAAAAGCCACTAGTTTTTCTAGTGGCTATAGATCAAGCTCGTGAATTGAAGCATTGGGGATATGAATCATCCTCTCCAACCCTCCGTAGAAATAATAAAGACACCTCATCGCTCCGCCATGCGAAACTACAAGGGGTTTCTTGAAGGGCTGCGTCTTCGCATAAGCAATGAAACTGTCGAGGCGAGCCCGAACATCTCCTATCGATTCCCCTCCATAGGGCCGGTAGTCATATTCCTGCTCCCCATCAGCGATCCTTAGGTCGAAAGACGCGCCACTCAGGATCTGCATCTCCTCCCAGCTCCTGCCGGCCAGAAACCCGAAATCTCGTTCCTGGAGTCCGTCGTGAAATTCGATCGGAATACCCAGTGCTGGGCTAAGAATTTCTCCGGTTTCCCGTGCACGAGCTAGCGGTGAGGAAAAGATGATGTCAAAACCTTTCCCCCGAAGCTGAGGAATCAACGCTCTCGCCTGATCCCTACCCCGATCGTTCAAAGACTTATCGACCCTTCCCGCCAGCCTGCGGTCCAAATTATCCTCAGTCTCTCCGTGACGGACGATCGTGAATTTCATATTTTCCTCTCTTGCTGGCTACAGCTTCCATTATAAATTGAGAGATGTCAAAACTCCCAGGCGATAGACCGCTCCTCCTGAGTTCTTCTTTATAGTAGTAAGTATCTTTGTAGCTCGAGCTTAAAAGAACTTGAAGGAGGAAATGATCTGATTCGTCACCTCCATATCCTCTGTCGGACGGACATAGATTCTAAGAGTGCTGCTTCCACGCTGTATGAAATAAGCATTCTGATTCTGAATAGCACTCAATCCTGCAAATGTGGCTTCCGTACCAGTAATTGGAGAATCTGCGGTGACAATGGCTTCATCAATATCAATAATTGATCCACTCTCTGATATCCCACTTGAAGCATAGTAAACACTTAGGTTCTTGCTCTGAGAAGTTGCGGATACAAAACCATTAGGATCATACCCTCCTACCTTCGCATCTTTCGGAGACTGAAACTCAAAACCATACGTGTCGTTTCGGTAAGTCTGCCAATCAGATTGAGTAACTGGGGACTGACCCAATGGCATCGCTGGACGAGAAGTGTAATACCAAACACCAGCTCCTAAAATTAATAAAACTACCAGGATAATAAGTATTTTTTTCATACTAGTAAGTATACCAAACCAACCGAACCACATACGCCTCTCTCGGTCAAACCGGAAAATAAAAAAGCCGCGTAGATACCTAGCGACTTTGATTAGCAGGAATAGTGCTCGGCCATGTAGCGAGCAACTCCTTCGCCGGAGTTGCCGTTAGCCAAACAGGCTTCCCGATAGATGTCTCATTGATCGCGCTTGCCCGATTCGGCCCAATACTTGATCTGTTCGTGAAGACTCCGAGGAACACTAAGCTTCACGTTTTTTCCGTTGCAATCAGGAAAACTGACAACGATTGGAGTTTCATGGAAGGACGAAGGGTATGATGAAAATCGATTCAATATAAAAAGAAAAGGCCTTGCGATTGTTTCGCAAAGCCTTGATTACTTCTTCTGTCCGGCGATCTCTTCGTTGATCTCGTCGACCACCTCCTGGACAATCCCGGCGAAATCCGCCGGAAAAATCGCTCGGGCGATCTCGGAAATGTACTTCTGGATGATGAGGTACACAAACGGCGACTGACCGACCAATGGATGATTGATGGGCTTGCCGGTGAAACCATTCACGCCATTCTCGAGGTCGTAAAGAGCAAGTGTCGCCCCCATGATGAACCCGTGCGGAACGAGTTCACCGTTTACGTAGTCAGCGAGGAATTCCCCGAATTTGTAGATGACCTCAGTCTGACCAGGTAGGTGCTCGCGAAGGTTTCGGAGACAATCCCGGATCACACCGTCAGGCGCCGCAACTGTGGCCGTGGCCGTCTTCAGAGCTTTCCGTGGATTCTTCTCGTCAAGGAATGGCATGGAGGGTTGGCGTCCGCGCTTCCCCTTTTCATGAGCGTGATCCACCACCTTCTCGGCGTAGGTCGTCGGAAAAACCGGCAACGAATCGAGATTTCTCTTCATCGAGCTGTCCTCTCTTTTTGGGTTTGCGAATTGAATCGCTTCAAACGCTAATTTTTTTATAAAGCATTATTATAATATTGTCAAACCGGAAGGACGAAGGGTGCGGCAAAAATCCTTTATCATAAAGCTTTAACATACCGAACCAGCAAAAACTCACCCCCCGAATGTCTACTAATTTATTAGTACGGGATCTTCGCCAATCAGTAGTAATTTAGATTTGAATTCTCTTTTTAACTCATTGATTTCTCGATTGATGTTTGGCCTAAAGTATTCAGTCATTTTTTGTGCAGTTTCTACAGAGAAAGGTTTTGAGAAGCTGAATGTTTTTTTCCACTTCCTAATTCCCATATCTATTCTTGTCCGGATCGCAACTTTTGCCTGAACAAGTATTCTGAGGTAAACAGGAATATTATTGCCAAAAACTTGAAGATCTAAAAAATTTTCAAACTCTAAAAGATTATCTCTCAAGGTTTGATTATGAACGTTTGGTGTATTTAACTTCATAAGGCCGATCTGAGTATTGAGTGTCAAAGTTCTATCAAATTGTCTACTAATATCTTCTAAGAGAATAGGCATCTCTTGAGAAATACTAATCACTTGCAACATGAGGTTTTCTAAGTATGCGCTTCCGGTGGTTTGTTTAAATAAGTCCTTATCGAAAGTAAAAGTCCATGATAGGGGTACAAAAACTTGACCTACAGAGATTTGTCCTAAAGCATTCTCTTTTTCTACTCTTTCCTTAAGTCGTTTTAAATTATTATCTTTGAATGTGTGGAGCATGGTGTCTATTTCTATTAAATTATTAATTGCTGTGACCAAATTCTTCTCTAATAAAAGCAAGTACTCTTCTTGATCATTCTTTTTTCTATACCAGGTTGTTATAAAAAATACGGCCAAAGGAGTGGCTGCTCCAATTAATGCTCCGATTAATTCTTGCCATTCGTAAACAATATCTTTGATCTCATTAGGGTTGATCAGGCCACAACAAATCAAAAGGATAAGTATGCACCCCGTTATTGATAGAGTAATTATTCCTGTAGTCCATGTCGGCAGCTTCTTCATAGAACTAACGAGGTTTTTGAAGTCTAATTTTGTAGTAAGAAAATAAAAGAAAAATAAAGTACAAAGTTAAATAAATTACCCCCCAACTTTCAAGATTTTGGAATAAGTTCCAAAATCTTCCCACATAGATGGGAAGGATGCTGGCCAAGGCTGCTAAAGGTACTCCCGAAATTGCCGCGTAGATGAAGGGGGAGATTTTTTCTTTTAGAGTATCTATTTTATTGGATATAAAAATGAAAGAAAAAATTAAAACAAGAGGATAATGATCTTGCACAAATGTATTTAACGGCTTTTCATACAGTGCAATAAAATAATTCCAAAGGTTTATTGAAAACCAAATATCAACTGCAACTAGTCCCCATGCGAGTCCGCTACCAAACCACATTTCCTTAACACTTTTATTAATAAAAGAAAGAAAAGTACTGGTTAAAATAAAAGTGACCAGTATCATGAGTGAAAACCAAAAAAGCTTGAGATTCACGAGGGCACTATTAGCATCGGAATTTTCTGCTGACGGGATACCTAGAAAGAATGATCCTACGACAAAAATAAAACCGGTTATCTCTAATATGGGTTTTTTCTCACGCCAAAATTTTTCGAGCATATCAGACATATGCCCATAGCATACGCCTTTCATGAAGGTTCGCAAGCCAGAAAGATTGCTCGAGAAAATGATCAGGTACAAGGCTTATCCGAGCACCGGAAAGAGCCGTACAAACGTACGGCGATTGAGGAGAAAAGGATATAACGTAGCAGATGATTATTTAATCGAGCAAGATTTACTCGATCTTGGAGATGGTATAGGTAATATCCCCCTTCGGCGTCATCACCTTCGCCTCCTCGCCCACACGGCGTCCTAAAAAGGCCTTGCCCATTGGTGACTCATTCGAGATCATACCTTCGGCTGGATTGGACTCGCTGGAACCAACCAAATGATAGGTGAAACTCTTGCCATTTGTTTTGACCGTAAAGGTGCAGCCCACAGAGACGGTTTCGCCTCCGGTGGTCTTCTTGATAATAGAAGCATTCTTGATGACATCCTCAAGCTCCATGATCCGTTTTTCAACGGCGGCCTGCTCATCCTTAGCTTCGCTATACTCGGAGTTCTCAGAGAGATCGCCAAACTCCTTAGCCCGCTTTAGGCGCTCAGCCACTCGGCGTCGGCCTTCGTGGATTAAATCATTCAATTCATCCTTCAACTCCTCGAGACGCTCCTTGCTTACATAAAATTTATCCATAGGTGGATTAAAAAAATAAAAAGTGAGAAAGTGGATTAGTAAGGGGCTAACACGGAATGCCTTAATTTTAAGGGCAGAAACCCCAAAAGTAAAACAAAGTTATAAAGACCGTTTTAGTGAGAAATTAGAGCGAAACACCCAACTTCTTCCTAATACGACTGCCGGACATATCCCGGACAAAGTAAAGTTTCGAACGATGTGGTTTCTTTGGGCTAGAGATAATCTCCACCTTGGTAATCATTGGGGTGTTGATTGGATAGACCTTCTCTACGCCAACGGCGGCTACCATGGCGCGGACGGTAAAGGTACCACCAACCTCATTGCCATGCTTTCGGGCAATCACCAGACCCTCAAAACGCCCACCTTCTTTCTCGTGGACACGAATCCTGGCTCCGGCTTTGATTTGTTCTAATACTTTTGCGTCAATCATGTTTTTTTATATAAATAGGTGATTTCAGGGCCTTAGGAGGCCTTGGCCATCAATTGTTTCACTAATTTGATGACTTCGTCAAGTGAGGCATGAACTTTTACGAAATATCCCGCCGCTCCCAGACTCTTGGCTTTTTCAACATCGCTATCCTGACTGAGGTTGGACATGATGATTACCGGTATCCGATTATACTGCGGATCTGAGGCCAGAGTCTGTAAAAGCTCTAGTCCGGAGATGCGAGGCATAATCAGATCGAGAATCACTACTTGAGGCCGCATCGTTTCCAACATATGAAGCGCCTCCTCGCCATCAAACGCCTGTTTGACAGTCAGGCCCTCTTTCTCTAGCCGACTTCGCAGAAGAGGCGAGAGAAAACGGTCGTCTTCAATAATGAATACGTTGACAGTTTCAATCATGAGTTCTCGTTAGGTAATACATACAACACACCACACGAGGTGGTGTTCCACTCTTAATCAGTATATCGGGAAACAACAAAAAAACAAAATGAATTATTCTTTTGTGACTTCCATGAATTAAAAGAGCTTTTTAGTTATCCCAATCGCCTTCCATCTTTCTTGAAAAGATTAAAGAAGGGCTTGCTCAACTCGAAAGTTGAGATCGCCTAACAAAAAATAAATTTTTTGTATAGTTTAATTGTTCCACGCACAGCTTCCGCTACGCGTGCCTTGTTACGACTTAGTCCTCATTACTAAGCTTAGGCTAGCTCCACCGAAATGGGTCTTCACCTACTCCCAGCTCTGCTGACTTGACGGGCAGTGAGTACAGGACTCGAGAACGTATTCACCGCGGCGTGGCTGATCCGCGATTACTAGCAATTCCGGCTTCATGGGGGCGAGTTGCAGCCCCCAATCCGTACTGGGGTCGGGTTTAAGGGATTAGCTCCACCTTGCGGTTTGGCAACCCGTTGTCCCGACCATTGTAACACGAGTGTCGCCCAGGGTATCAAGGGCCACGCTGATTTGACGTCATCCTCTCCTTCCTCCCCCGTTAGAAACCGCGAACCATTGCTGGCTCTCGAACTCTAACGGGGGCAGTTTCCAGTGACACTTGTAACACCGGATAAGGGTTGCGCTCGTTACCCCAATTAAGGGAACATCTCAAGACACGAGCTGACGACAACCGTGCAACACCTGTCCTAGTAGTCCTTGCGGAGGGCCAACGTTTCTGCCGGCTTACTACTAAGATTTCTAACCCTGGTAAGGTTCCTCGCTTAACGTCGAATTAAACCTCATGTTCCACTGCTTGTGCGAGTCCCCGTCTATTCCTTTGAGTTTTAAGCTTGCGCTCGT